>NZ_JBIXJU010000010.1:0-135592 GCF_052871675.1 Sphingopyxis sp. LARHCG72
CGGAAAATAGGGCTGAAGCCGAGCCATCTGCTCGTCCGTCAGCCAATACAAATCACTCATCCTTCAGGCTCCTCACAGCGAGCCTGAATCACAGCCGTCACCGCAAATCAATGGGTCCTGACCCTAAAGGTGCGCGACCCATGGAGGATGCCTATGGAAGCGCATAAGCGACGAGCGCGTCGCTCGCAGGCGTCTTCATGAAGTGATGCCCGCCGGCCATGATCAGCAGATATTCCTTGCCGCCCTGCTCATAGATCATCGGCGTCGCCTGGCCGCCGCCCGGCAGGACATCGCTCCAAACGGTTTGTCCCGTCCGAAGATCAATCGCCCGGATCAGGTCGTCGGTCGCCGCCGCGACGAATATCAGGCCCGATGCCGTCACTACCGACCCGCCATTGTTCGGCGTTCCGATCTCAAAGGGAAGATAGGACGGAATGCCGAACGGACCGTTGCGGCGCGCGGTACCGAGCGGCCGGTCCCAAAGCGTTTTGCCGGTGGCCAGGTCGATGGCCCGGATGCCGCCGTAGGGGGGCTTGGTGCACAGGACGCCTGTCGGCATCTGCCAGCCCGCATTGACCTCGATGCCATAAGGGGTTCCGGCCATGGCGCCATTTCCCTCGGCACCCGACGCGCTGTGAGCAGCGCGCGGGTCCCCGACGGGGAAGAGCCCCTGCTTGTCGGCGGTCGCGCGATCAACGAGATGATTGCTGTTCGAGGTCAGATTATAGTTGGCGATGATGACTCCGCGCCGCGGATCGATCGCGACACTCCCCCAGTCCGAGCCGCCGTTATAGCCAGGCCACTGGATATTCGACCGGCCGAGCTGCGGCGGCGTATAAGGCCCCTCGTAGCGCGCCCGCCGAAACTGGATGCGACAGAGCATCTGATCGATCGGCGACAGGCCCCACATGTCCTTTTCGGTCAGATTCGCCGTACGCAGCGTATGGTAGGTCGAGAAGGGCTGGGTCGGCGAGCGCTGGCCCGGCTCGGCGCCGCCGCCCGGAACCCGGCGTTCATCGACAGCCCGGAGCGGACGCCCGGTGGCCCGGTCGAGCACATAGATGTCGCCCTGCTTGGTCGGCAGGATGAGCGCGGGGACGCGGCCTGCCGGGGTCGGGAAGTCGACGAGACTCGGTTGCGAGCTCAGGTCATAATCCCACACGTCATTGTGAACCGTCTGGAAGGTCCAGCGCGGGCGCCCGGTCTGGACGTCGAGCGCGACGAGCGCCGAACTATGCTTCTTTTCCTCGGCGCCGCGAAGGCTCGAATAATAATCGCCCGCCGAATTCCCCATCGGAACATAGACAAGGCCGAGCGCCTCGTCGCCCGCGGCGGCAGTCCAGCTGTTCGGCGTCCCGAAGGAATAATAATCGCCGGCCTTTGGTTCTCCGGTCAGGTCGGGACGATTCATGTCCCAGGCGAAACGAAGCTTGCCGGTCACCGCATCATAACCGCGAATGACTCCCGAAGCCGCCCAGCGCCGCTGCCCGTCGAGCACCTGATGCCCGGTGACCACGACGCCCTGGACGATCACGGGGGGCGAAGTGATCGCAGCGGTGCCTGGAATGAGCGGCTTCGGCGTCGCGTCGGCGCTTTCTTTCTGGCCGAGCCCGACCCGCAGATCGGCTTCACCGCCGGTCCCGAAGTCGGCACAGGACTTGCCCGTCTTCGCGTCGACCGCGATCAAACGCATGTCGAGCGTTCCCGCGATGATCCGCGCGGCGCATGCGCTGCCCGGCGCCGCGCCCGGAACCGTGTAATAAGCGACGCCGCGGCAGGCGGCGGTATAAGGCACCCACTGCTTGGGCACCTTGGGATCGTGAAGCCAGAGCTGGCGCCCGGTGGCGGCATCGAGCGCGAACAGCTTGTTCATCGGCGTGCAACCGAAGACGCGGTCGCCGATCTTGAGCGGGGTCAGCTCGGCGCCATATTTGTCAGGGATGTCGCCGGTGTTGAAAATCCAGGCGCGCTTGAGCGTGCCGACATTGGCCGGCGTGATCTGGTTGGTATCCGAGTAGCGCTGTGCGCTCGGTCCGCCGCCATAGGCCGTCCAGTCACCGCCGCGGCCGATATTCACCGGATTGTCATAGGGCAAGGCTGCGAGCTGCGGCATGGGCTGGGGAACCGAACCGCCGCTAAGCGCGGCGGCCGCGACAGTAGCGGCGGTGAAGACCCCAACGATCGCCAGGCCGAGATTGCGGAGCAGTGCGGCGCGTTCGACACGCAGCGTCGGCAGCAACAGCAGCGCGCACAGCATCAGGATGAGGGGGCCGGTCAGTCGCGGCGTCAGCGCCCAAGCGTCGAGCCCGGCCTCCCAGAAGGACCAGAATATGGTGAGCAGGAAAGCACCGGCATAAAGATAAAAGCCTTGGACCCTGGCAAGCAGGAAATAGGCGCCGGAGACGAGGATCAGGACACCCACCACCAGATAATACAGGCTGCCACCCAGCGTCGCGAGCCAGATGCCGCCGCCGGCGAGGATCAGGCCGATCAGAAGAAGAACTATGCCGAAGGCGCCCCGCGCCAGATTTGCAAACCGCATGAATCTCCCCTGCTACAGTGGCCGACCGCCGACTCGCGACGCGAAAGTATCGCCTGGGCTGCCTGTCCGAAGCCGCTGCCTTCTCACGAAGGCGGCGCGGGTTCCAGTAAACGGCCGTGAGCGGCGGGCGCTAACCGGTCGCCGCGCGCATGAGGCGGCAAGGCGTATGAGGACAGTCCGGCGCATCCTGCTGCAACGCCAGCGACGTCATCGGCTTTCGAAAATCCGGCTCCAAAGCGTCGGTTCCGCCCCATCCAGCCCCGCGTCACGCAGAAAGCGGCGCCGCCGCTGCAGTGCCTCGCGCATGCGTCCTAACCGTTAGCCACAGCCACTCACTGCCCAAAAGGAGCAGCGCGCCATAGAAAGCTCCGGGAGGCGGGCGCGGCGAGTCCGGCATTCGATTTCCAGACAACCGCCGCAATCGACCATGGCTTATTTGGGGAGAAAGACGATGCCCGTGCTCCAGCCGCCCGGCACCGCCGCGGCGCGCGCTTCTTGGCGGCGTCTTTCGGTTTCCCGAGCGATCAGCGGCGCATGGCTGAGCAAGTCGACGCTATCCCTCTTGCTCGCGTTCTCGCTTGGTGGCTGCGCCGGCGGCGTGCTCGACCCTAAGGGACCCATTGGCAGCGCTCAAAAATCCATCCTTCTGAATTCGCTAGGAATCATGCTCGCGATCGTGATCCCGACGATTATCGCGACGCTCGCGACCGCCTGGTGGTTCCGCGAATCCAACACGCGGGCCGTCTATCGTCCCGATTTCACCTATTCGGGACGGATCGAACTCATTGTCTGGTCGATTCCGATGATAATCATCCTGCTTCTCGGCGGGATCGCCTGGGTCGGCGCCCATGACCTCGATCCCGCGAAGCCGATCGCCTCGCCGGTCGCGCCGGTCCGGGTCGAGGTCGTTTCGCTCGACTGGAAATGGCTCTTTATCTATCCCGACCAGGGCGTCGCCAGCGTCAACCGGCTCGTCGTCCCCGCGGGCACGCCGATCAGCTTCTCGCTCACTTCGTCCGGCGTCATGAACAGCTTCTTCGTGCCCCAGCTCGGCACACAGATCTACACCATGGCGGGGATGGTCACGCGCCTCAATCTGCAGGCGGACGAGCCCGGGACCTATCGCGGCATGTCCTCGCAGTTCAGCGGCGACGGCTTCGCCGACATGCATTTCGAGGTGGTTGCGCTTCCTGAAGGGGAGTTCGGGGCCTGGGCCGCCGCGACGCGGGCGAAGGGCGGCGTTCTCACGCCGGCATCCTACGCCGCGCTTCGCCGTCCGAGCAAGGACGTACCACCTTCTAGCTACGGCTCGGTTTCTCCCAATCTTTTCGATGCTGTCGTCGAGGGGCGCGATGAAGCGCTCGCCGGCGCGCGCAACTGCTCTCCAGACAAGGGTTGATCATGCTTGGCAAGCTTAGCTGGGGCGCCATTCCCCTTCACGAACCCATCCCGCTCATCACCTCGGGGGTCATCCTGCTCGGTGTCATCGGGCTCCTGAGCTGGCTCCTTCTCACGGGGAATTGGCGCTATCTCTGGTCCGAATGGGTCACCTCGGTCGATCACAAGCGCATCGGGGTCATGTATTGCATCCTCGGCCTCATCATGCTGCTGCGCGGCTTCGCCGATGCCGCGATGATGCGCTCGCAGCAGGCTCTGGCGGCGGGCGGGGCGCAAGGCTATCTGCCGCCCGACCATTATGACCAGATTTTCACCGCGCATGGCGCGATCATGATCTTCTTCGTCGCGATGCCGCTGATCGCCGGGCTCATGAACTTCGTGGTGCCGCTGCAGCTCGGCGTGCGCGACGTCGCCTTTCCAACGCTCAATTCGGTGAGCTTCTGGTTGACCGCCTCGGGCGCGCTCCTCATCAACCTCAGCCTGTTCATCGGCGAGTTCGCCCGCACCGGGTGGCTCGCCTATCCCCCGCTGAGCGAACTCAAATATTCGCCTGGGGTCGGGGTCGACTATTATCTTTGGTCGCTCCAGATCGCCGGCATCGGCACGCTCTTGTCCGCAATCAATCTCGTGACGACGATCCTCAAGGTTCGCGCGCCGGGCATGTCCTATTCGCGCATGCCCGTCTTCTGCTGGACCGCTCTTGCCTCCAACCTGCTGATCGTGGCCGCCTTCCCGGTGCTGACCGCGGTCCTCGCGATGCTGACGCTCGACCGTTATCTCGACTTCCATTTCTTCACCGATGGCGGCGGCGGCAATCCGATGATGTACGTCAACCTGATCTGGATCTGGGGCCATCCCGAAGTCTATATTCTCATTCTGCCGGCCTTCGGCGTCTATTCGGAAGTCATCTCGACCTTCTCGGGCAAGCCGCTGTTCGGCTATCGCTCGATGATTCTCGCGACGATGTGCATCTGCGTCCTCTCCTTTACGGTCTGGCTTCATCATTTCTTCACGATGGGCGCGAGCGCGAATGTGAACGGCTTCTTCGGCGTGATGACGATGATCATCGCGGTGCCGACGGGGGTCAAGGTCTTCAACTGGCTCTTCACTATTTACGGCGGGCGCCTTCGTTTCACCGTGCCCGTCCTGTGGACGCTCGGCTTCATGGTGACATTCGTCATCGGCGGCATGACCGGCGTGCTGCTCGCAATCCCGCCGGTGGACTTCGTGCTCCACAACAGCCTGTTCCTGATCGCGCATTTCCACAACACGATCATCGGCGGCGTCATCTTCGGCCTCTTCGCAGGTTATAACTACTGGTTCCCCAAGGCCTTCGGTTTCACGCTCCACGAGGGCTGGGGCAAGACCGCCTTCTGGCTGTGGCTCGTCGGCTTCTACGTCGCCTTCATGCCGCTCTACGCGCTCGGCTTCATGGGCATGACGCGCCGGATGCAGCATTATGACGAACTGGCCTGGCAGCCCTATCTTGTCGCCGCGGCTTTCGGCGCCGCGCTGATCTTCGCGGGTATCCTGTGCCAGATCATTCAGCTCGTGGTCTCGATCCGCGACCGCGCCCAGCGGCGCGATCTGACCGGCGATCCTTGGAACGGACGTTCGCTTGAATGGGTGACGTCGTCGCCGCCGCCCGAGTTCAACTTCGCGGTCACGCCCGACGTGACCGGCGAGGAAGCCTATTGGGGCATCAAGCAGCGCGTGTTGCAGCAAGGCCGGCTCGATCAGGAACCCGATTATCGCCCGATAGAAATGCCGCAGAATAACGCGATGGGCATCAGCATCGCCTTCTGCATGAGCTTCGCGGGCTTCGCGCTGATCTGGCACATATGGTGGCTCGCCGCAGCGATGCTGATCGGCGCCGCCGCGCTTGTGGTCCGATATGGATGGGCCGAGCCGCCCGAGCGGCGCATTCCGGCGGACGATGTCGCCCGGATTGACCGCGAACGCCGCCGCGCGCGTGCGACGCAAGTTTCGGCCGCAAGGATGCCCGTATGACCCAGGACAGCATCAACGCCCCTTCCCTTGCCATGCCGCACGACCCCCACCGCCTCGGCCGGGGCGCAGGCGAGGCCAACCCCGCGCAGGGCCATGGCGAGGGCGGCCCGGCGTCGCGGCGTCTCGTATCGGGTTTCGGCTTCTGGATATTCCTGCTGTCGGACATGGTGATGTTCGCGGTCCTCTTCGCGACCTTCGCCGTCCTGCGCGACGCGACCGCGGGAGGTCCTGGCGGCCGGGAATTGTTCGACATCCCGAATGTCGCCGTCGAAACCGTTCTGCTGCTGCTGTCGAGCTTCACCTGCGGCTATGCGATGCTCGCCGCTGGATCCGGCGATCATCGGCGGACCCGTATCTGGCTCGCGGTGACGATCCTGTTGGGTTTCTGCTTCCTCGTGCTCGAACTGCGCGAATTCGCCAATCTGATTGCGGACGGCGCGGGACCGCAGCGAAGCGCCTTTCTGTCGGCCTTTTTCGCGCTGGTGGGCTGTCACGGATTGCATGTGACGGCGGGATTGCTCTGGGCCGTCATGCTGATCGCGCAGATCGCGACGCAAGGGCTTCATCCCGCGCTTGAACGCCGCCTCCTGTGCTTCAGCCTGTTCTGGCACGCACTCGACATCATCTGGGTCGCGGTTCTGACCCTCGTCTATCTGGTTGGAGTCTCGCAATGACCGAATCCGAAGCGTCCGCGATGAAAAACAGCCTGCCCGGCGAAGACAAGGTCCATCAGGGGAGCGCGCGCCATTATGTCGTCGGGTTGCTGCTCGCGCTCGCGCTGACCGCGACGTCCTTCTGGGTCGCCTCGACCGACACGCTCTGGGCGCCCGGCGTTCCGATCGGACTGGCGGTGCTCGCCGTCGCGCAGATGGGCGTGCATCTTGTCTTCTTTCTGCACATGACGACAAGCCCTGACAATACGAACAATATTCTCGCCCTCGCCTTCGGGCTTGTCATCATGTTCCTGGTCGTGGTGGGATCGCTCTGGATCATGGCCAATCTCGACGCCAACATGGTGCACGACCCCAATGCGATGAACATCCACACCCAGCGCTAAAGCGGCATCATTGGCCGCCCTGCGGCGTCCGGTCGGACGGCTAGGCGGTGCGAGCAACAAGCGAAGATTTTCCGTTGGGAGCTGGAGCGCCCGGTTCGCCCGCGACGGTCGCACCGTCCGTGGACGAAGCTGCGCCTGTCAGCGGCGACGGGACAACCGGCGCGGCACCAGCGCTCCCGCCTCCTGCGTCATCGCCGCCCCCAGCGCCGCCTCGATCAGCGGGCGGTTGGGCGAAAGATGGCAGGCCGGATCGGCCAGGACGGCGTCGCCGGCGATCGCGAACGCCTGACAGCGGCAACCGCCCCAGTCGATCTCGCGCCGGTCGCAGCTCCGGCAGGGCTCGGGCATCCAGCCGGTGCCGCGGAACCGGGAAAAAGCATCGGACTGCGACCATATTTCGACAAGCGACTCGCGAAGCACCGATGGAAATTCAAAACCGGGCAGCGTCTCGGCGGCATGGCATGGCAGCGCTTTGCCCGACGGCGAGATGTTGATGAAGCGGTTGCCCCAGCCTCCCATGCATGCCTTCGGCCGCGCCGCATGATAGTCCGGCACGACATAGTCGATCACAATGCGTCCGGCGAGGCGCGCGCGCGCCGCATCGACCACCGACGTCGCCTGGTCGAGTTGCGCGCGGCCGGGCAGGAGCGCATCGCGATTGAGCAGTGCCCAGCCATAATATTGGGTATGCGCGATTTCGATCCGCTCGGCGCCCAGCCGTTCGCCGAGCGTGATCATTTCGCCCACCCTGTCCATATTCCGCCGGTGAAGCACGAAGTTGACCGTGAGCGGCAAGCCCGCCTCCCGAATTCTCCGCGCGGCGGCCATCTTCTTCGCATGACCTCCGCGATACCCGCCGAGACGGTCGGCAGGGCCAGGCAGCACGTCCTGGAAGCTGAGCTGGATGTGATCGATACCGCCGGCGAGCAGACCGGCCATCGCCCGGTCGGACAGCAGGACGCCCGACGTAATCAGATTGGTATAGAGTCCCGCCGCCCGTGCGTGCGCGACAAGCTCCGGCAAGTCGCCTCGCGCCATGGGTTCGCCTCCCGAGAAATGGACCTGAAGGATGCCGATCGCCGCCGCCTGATCAAGCACATGCTGCCATTCCCGCGTCGAGAGTTCGGCTTCGGGCGAATCCATCTGCAACGGATTCGAACAATAGGCGCATTGCAGGGGGCAGCGATGCGTGAGTTCGGCAATCAAGCCCATTGGCGGCGGCGGCGCCTTCATAATTGAACCGCGCCCCGCGCCGAAAGATCGCCGAGCGTCGCGATGACGTCGGCGGCGATTTCGCCGGCGGGGGCCTCGAAACGGTTCGCAAGGTCGGCCGTGATCGCATCAATCGATCGCGAGCCATCGATCAGTTTCAGAATCTCGACCGCAATCTCGTCGGGCATGAACAATTTTTCGGGGGCAAGGAGCAACCACATCCCGCGGACCGTATCGAAACGCAGCGTAACGCCGCGGCGAAACGTCGGCACGGCCCGCCCCTCGATCATGCGCCCACCTGCGGAACGAAAGCCCCGGGCGGGATCATCCCGGGCGCGATATAGGCGTGATAGAGACCGTCGAGCTGGCACCACAGCACGTCGCATTTGAAACGGAGCGCGGCCAGGACCGCCTGCTGTTTTTCGGGCGTGTCCGCATGCGTCTTGACATAGGCGAGCGCCCAACCGCTGTCCTGCGGCGCCTGCGCCAGGCGGGGCGTGAAATAGGCCAGCGTGTCGGGGCCGATCCAATCATAATTGGCGAGCATTCCGGACACGCGTTCGGCGATGATCGCCGGCGAGAATATTTCGGTCAACGAGGAGGCGACCGCCTCGAGCAGGGGGCGCTCGCGGACGTAAGCGACATAGGCGTCGACAGCGAAGCGCGTGGCCGGCAGTATATGGGCCGTGCTCTCCACCATCGCGCGCTCAAGCCCCACGCCTTCGGCCAGCTTCAGCCAGCGCTCGATGCCGCCGGCTCCGGTCCCGTCGCCGTCATGATCCTCGATGCGGCGACGCCATTCGCGGCGCTCGCCGGCGGTAGGCAGGCGCGCCATCAGCGTCGCGTCCTTGGCAGGGATCGACGCCTGGTAATAATAGCGGTTGAGCGCCCACGCCTGAATCTGCCCGCGCGACAGCCCGCCGCCATGAAGGAGATGGTGAAAGGGATGGCGTATGTGATAGCGTTCGGCGCCGACGCCGCGTATCGCCGCCTCCAGATCGCCGGGCGACAGAAATGCCATGCTCACAGGCAGAACTCCATTCCATCCTCCGCCACGATCCAGCCCGCCGCCTCGGTCCGCGCGCGCTCGGGACTATCGGAAAGCAATATCGGGTTGCTGTTGTTCATATGGATCACGATCTTTCGCGCGACGGAGAGCCCTTCCAGAAGAGCGAGCGTCCCGTCGGCGCCCGACAGGCTCATATGCCCCATGCGGCGCCCGGTTTTCGTGCCGAGCCCCGCCGCGATCATTTCGTCGTCGCGCCATAATGTGCCGTCGAAGAACAGCATGTCGGCACCAGCGAAACGCGCGACGAGATCGGGCGTCAGCGCGGCACAGCCGGGAACATAGAGGAGGCGGCGAGTGCCTTGAACAACCTCGAGGCCGACCGTCCGGTCGTCGGTTACGATCGGCGGCGGCTCGCTTTCGCCTTCGAGATAAAGCGGGATTTTGCCGGGCACCGCGAAAAAACGCGCGGCGAGCCCGGCATCGAGATCGAAACATGTATCGGGCGATTGAACTTGGCGTTTGACGATATCGCGGGCCAAAACCTCGAAGATCGGATTGGTGTCGAGGACGGCGTGGATGCGCGCCGTGGCGTAGATCGTCAGTGGCTGCCGCTCGCGCAGCGTCAACAGGCCTGCTACCGCATCGACGTCGCCGCCGGTGAGCACAACGCCGGCGATCGGGGAATGACGTCGCCCCTCGCGCGGGTGAAGCGCCCGCCGGTCGTTGATCTGCTGCCGCAGATCCGGAGAGGCATTGACGAGAAACCATCGATCGCCGTCGCTGCTGACCGCGATACTCGCCTGGGTGCTCGGACGCGCGGCAGGTTCGCCTTCGCGCGCGCGCCGGCAACCCTGTCCGTTCGAGTTCCATTGGGGGAAGCCACCGCCGGCGGCCGCCCCCAGGACGAGAATACGCACGGCGGCCTAGACGGACATCTCCGCACTGGCGTAGCAGTTGATTTCCGCTCCGAGCTGGATTTCGACGATCTTCGGGGTCTTCCATTTCATATGCTGTCTCCTCGGCTTTGGTTGGCCGCCGATGCTTCAGGAGCACAATGCTATCAGGATCTCAGGCGCTTACAAAAGGTCTCACATGTTAGACGGACCAGCACGAGCGGGTCCGGGCGAGCGAGACCGAAGCGAAACGCCAGCGCGCGGCTCGCGGCTCGCCCCAGGCGCGGCAATCGATGACGGCAACAGAGCATGACGGGCATCGTCGCACAGGCGCCGTGCGTGGCCCGGTCGAGCGAAGCTAACGGCAGAAGCCGCCACCGCTCACATCCATGTGAAAATGATACCTATGAGCTGCATTATAGGCGGGACCCAGGACCGTGCCGAAGCGGCGGCATGCCGATCGATGCAGGACGCGGAGGAAATGTTGCGATGCCCGTTCGCCATCCCATCCCGCTTCGACGCTGATCCGCCGCCCGTCGGCAAGAAAAAACGCCGAAACCTCGACCGCATTGGCATAGGCATGCTGCGACAGGCGTCCGCGCCGGCTGCCTGCGATCTCCCGGCAGCTATAGGTCTCGAATGTTTCGACCCGCACCACGTCGTGCCGAGGAATTTTCGCGCCGCGGGACTCACGGCGTGGCGGACCCACGTCGCAAAATTGCGGGCGAGCGGGCAGGTCATCAGCCCGAGACCGGTCACGGAGTGCCGATCTCGAGAAGCGCCACGGCGTTGGCCATGGCGCAGCCGCCGCCAAATTCGGGGTCGGGTTAGGGGGAAAACCGAATTCCGCGAGCCTGGAGATCGGCGGTGCACAAGCGCGCTTCCTCGCGGGCGGGCATTTCATATGCGGCACCGGCTGGGCGCTCCCGGCCGCGCGGAGCCGCATCCTGAGGGTTCGCGACGCAGGATGTGAGGATCGAGGCAGCCAGACCAAGGAACAGCGATGCGTTCGGGCTCTTCCCGCGGAACGGACGCGCCCTTTTGCTCCGCCCGGTCCGACCGGCCGGGCCGCGGCGAAGCAGCGGCGCGCGTGGCTATTATCACCGGCCCGGGCCTCGGGCCCGAACCAGCTCCAATCCCCGACCGCCTGCTCATCGAGAACATCGGCTTTGCGGCGTCCACCGCGCGCCGCGCCGATGATCCTGCTGCCGCGTTCGCGCAGGCGGTCGCGGCAAATCCGGTTTGCGGTTCCGGCGCGCGCGCCGGAGCGGAGCCTTTGGCAAGCAGCCATCTTTCGGCAATGCGGCAGCGATGACATCTCGCCGCGGCTTGTCCCCGTCCGCCCGCCGCCGCGCCTCGCGCGCGGCCCGCCCAACTCTCCGGGCGGGACCGCGCCTCCGCGCGGCAAGCATTGTGCGGGCGCTTCCCGACGGTCAAAGCGGGGCAGGATCGACCTCCTCCGCAACGGGCGCGTCTTGCCCCGGCTGCACCGCGGCGGTAGGCGCTTCGATGCCGGGCGCGCCTGCCGCGGGGACGTCCCCCCCATGACCCACGCCCTTCAGGCTATCGATTTCACGCTGCCGCATATCGAGATAGAGCGTTCGGGTTTCCGCGTAGGGATCGATGCTTTCCTCGCGCAGGCGGCGAATCTCGGAATCGCGCGCGACCCGTTCGTTGAGCTTGTTGATGGCGGTGGCCGGGAGGGCGAATGTCGCACGGTCGAAAGGCTTGCCGACCGAGGTGGGGAGTATGAGGATGTCGACGGTGTCGCCAAACAGATCGCGGAGCGTCGTCGAACCGACGAGCGGCAAATAGAGATAGGGTCCGGATTCAACGCCATAATAACCCAGCGTGTTGGCAAAACCATTGGGCCGATGGGGAAGATTGAAGGGCTTTTTCTTGGCGACATCGAAGAGCCCTCCGAGACCCAATGTCGAGTTCACCGCGAAACGGCCTAGCGTTTCGGCAGCCTTGCCCAACTTGAATTGCAACAGAAAATTGAGGAAATTAACGGGCTCGCCGAGATTCCTGAGAGCATTGCCTAGCCCGTCGCGGACCGGCTCGGGAAGGATGGTTCGATAACCGTGGGCGATCGGCCCCACGACGGCCTCGTCGATCGATTGGACGATCTCGAATGACTGGATATTGACGCCTTGGAGCGGGTCTCCCGGCGGGGCGTCGCCGCGCGCGGTGACGACGATATCCCCTTCGGGCACCGGCACATCGGCGAGCGGCAGGGACATGTCGGCCGGAGGCGCCTGATCGTCCTGCGGCGAGGCTTCCACCGGTGCAAGAGGGGCCGGCGTGTCCGGCGCCGACGGTCCAGCGGCCGGGTGCACGGCTTCTATCCCGGCCGGGGCAGGTTTCGCCGTCGCCTCCGTGTCGGCGGGAACGCCGGCCATCAGGAGAACGGCACCTGCGGAGGGAAGGATAATCACGCGGCCGACTCCATTATAGGCTGCTGTTTCAAAGGAAAATCAAAGGGCGAAAGGCTGCGGAGATTCCGCGTCGGGAGTCTCCGCCCGATGATGCGCCACGCCATCATCCTCCCGTTCAAGCCGAGCCTCCCGACGCGCCGCGCGCCGAAAAATCCGGCCGCAGGCGGTCCGAAAGCGCCTCGCTCACACCGGCGCCGGTTGATCCGCCATCAAGCACCCATGGGCGGAGAAGAGACGGCGGCGCCGGAAGATCGCCTTGGCACCAGCCGGCACCGTTCAAGGCCGCAAAATCCATCTGCTCGCGATTCTCGACATTCTGGGCGATCACCTCGGCGCCCATGGCAGCGGCGAACTGCGCCAGCGGAGCAAAGCAGCGCCCGTCCCGGATCGCACGCGCCGCGCCGCCCAAAAAGATGTGCGGGATCTTGATTGCATCGGGCGCAAGAGCGACAGCCTCACGGATTGAGGCATGACTGGCACCGAACCGGTCGAGCACCAGATGCCCGCCGTGGCGGCGGAGCCGGGAAACGAAATCCGCTGCCAGTGACGGGCTCCGGTTCGGCTCGCTGCCGGTCAGCTCCACGAAAAGCCGGCTCGCGACCGAAGGGCTGCGTTTCAGCTCGGCCCAGAGCGGTGCCCACCACAGATCGTCGATCGCACTCAGGCTTGAAATATTGAATCCCAGCGCCACGCCGGATATTGAAGTTTTCAATTCGGCGATCGCATCCGCCGCGACCATGCGGTCCAGCGCCCGCACGAAGCCGGTTCGCTCAAGCGCGCCGAGATAATTGCCGTTCTCGACAAAACCCCGGGACTCCGACAGGAAACGGGAAAGCCCTTCGAAATAGAGAATACGCGCGGACACGTCAGTCGACGGCGACCTGACAACCGGTTGCCAGGCGAGGCAGTGCCCGCCCTCGAAAACAGCCCGCATAGCATCGTCGGCGGCAGCCAGATCGAGCCGGTACGCCAGCCTTGCCCGCTCGGAATTCGGTACCGGAGCGAGACTGCGAAGCGGCCCCTCGGCCGCCTTTTCCTCCAGCCCCTTCAGTTCAGCCCGCCCACGTCCATAATCGAAGGAGGGTGCGGTCCACCATTGCAGTGCTGCCAGCAGCCGCAGGCGCGCCGGCTGGCCGCCCCCTTCATGGATGACGATCGCCCGCGCGGCGATCTGGGCCAGCAATTCACTCGCGAACAGCTCGAACGACGGTCCCGCCATCGCCGCGGGAACGAAAATAAACATCGCGTCGCGCGCGTCTGCCATCTCGACGGCGACCGGAAGCGATTCCAGCCGCCGCTCGCTGCTCATCGCCCCCGCAGCGGCGTTGCAAACACCGCGCATGACTCCCTGCAACAGGACGAGCGCCTGATCGGCTATCGCTTCGCCATAGGCGGCGGCGATATGCCCGTGGTTAACGACGTGGAGAGTGATGCAGCAGCCGAGCCCCTCATCCACAAAAGCAGCTGGACGTTCGTTCACAAGACCCTGCACGGGCGCGCCAGAACGCTTTTCTCTCGCAGCCGGTCTGCCGGCAAGATGCGGACTTTTCTCTCTTCGGGCGGCCGTCGGTGGCAGTGAGAAGATCTGACTAACGATCGCTCGCCGTGCGACGGCCCGGACGCGCTGAATGTGGTCGGCTGCGCGAGGAGGCGGAGAATTGCGGAGCTCCCTGCCCTTCGCCCCAACGGTTCTCTTCCGCCCTCCCGATGCGACCAAGTCTTCCAGAGGCGAGGACAAGCCCCGCTCGCCGCGCCCCGATTTCCGCGGCCTCGCATCAGCAGAACTCGGGGCGGCCGAAGGCCATCGGCCGTCCATGGCAATAGCCCTGCTGCCAGACGGCGCCGGCTTCAATCATCATCGTGCTTTGCGCGGGGGTCTCGACACCCTCGACGATCACGATCGGCGCGAGACTCTCGAGCAGGCCGACCAGATGAGCGATACCCGAAAGCCCGTTGGGCGCCTCTTCGGCCCAGCGAACATAAAAGGCATCGACCTTGATCATGTCGGGGGCGAGCGCGATGACCCGCTGCAACGATGCATTGCCCATGCCGAAGTCATCGAGCGCGATCCGACAGCCGAGCATTCGCATCGCGGACGCAAACGCGACCGCGGACGCGACCGAGGTCAATTCGGCGGTCTCGGTGATCTCGATAACGAGGCGCGACGCGACCTCGGGTGCCTGCTGCAACCTCCGCTTGAGACTGTACCACCACAGATCATCGACCGCGCTTTGGGCGGAGATATTGGCGGCGAGCACGAGGTCGGGCGATGCTTCGAGTTCGGCAAGGACGCGCGCGACGATATAGGAATCGAAGGCGCGGACCAACTGAAGCCGCTCGAGCGCAGGAATGAAATCCGCGGGAGAATGCAGTCCGGCGGTGGGCTCGGCGACGCGCACAAGGCACTCGTGATACAGGATACGGTCCGTCGTCGACGCGTGGCGCACTGCTTGCCGGCCCAGCGCCACCCGTCCGTCCCGCAACGCTTCATAAAGCTCTGCCGCCCGGCGCATATCGTCGCGATAGCCGCCGGCGGCAGGCGCCAACCGCAGCGCCTTGTCCCGAGAATCCCCGGCGACCGCGCGGGCCTCTCCGACACTCGGCTCGACGAGCGAGGGCTGGGCGCACAACAGCGTGCCGCTGACCGCAAAGGGCTGCAGCGCGATCGCGAGCAACAGATATTCGCCGAACGCTTCCTTGGACCCAGGAAGCTCGAGCATCGCGCAGACGGCAGGCAGGTCGAGGAAAGCGATTTCGACGTAGCGCCCGTCGCTGGAGACATTGCAGCCCGTCTCGGCGAGCGCCTGAAGCCGCCGCCGGATCGCCTCGCCGAGTTCGACGATTGCCGACTCGCCGTAGGCCGCGGCGATCTGGTCATGATTGTCGATCCGGACGACGAGGCTCGCCTTTTTCATGATTTGCGCAACTCCAGTGCTTTTTGCACAGAAGGGGACGCAGGCCGCGCCGGGTCGTGCACCGTGCGTGACGATTTTTCTTCCATCGGCCGGGCGTTGGCGCGGCCAGACCCGGATGCTGCACGTTCGATCACCGATATTTTCTGCGGCCGATGCACGGGGCAGAGCGAACTGCGTCTTATCGAATCGAAAAAGGGAAGTGAAGCGAGCGTCCGAAGCGCGGGATATGCCGCAAGCCAAGGGATCGATGGCTATCCCGCAAAAGATCGCGGGGGGCCGGCCGCATGGGGGGCAGGAGAATGGAAATGCTCCGATTTGGGTCGCTCCTCCAACCTCGAAGGACATATCATGAAAGCCGGAATCATCCCCTCGGCCGTGGCGGCGAGCGCCTTCGCCTCTCTCGGCCTCGGCCTCGTCGCTCCCGCCGCCGCGCAGGATAGCGATCTCGCGAAGAAAATGAGCAATCCCGTTGCCGCGCTGATCAGCGTGCCGATCCAATATGATTATAATGGAAGGATCGGCGAAAAAGAGGGTGCGCAAATCACGGTCAATATCGAGCCGGTGATTCCTATCTCGATCGGCCGCGATCTCAACCTCGTGTCGCGTACCATCCTCCCTGTAAAATGGCAGAATGACGTCGCGGGCAATTCAGGGCGTCAAGCCGGGCTGGGTGACACGGTCCAGAGCTTCTTTATCTCGCCCAAGGCGCCTACCTCGGGCGGTCTCATCTGGGGGGCCGGACCCGCCTTTTTGCTGCCGACCGGCACCGACCATCTGCTCGGGGACAAGAAATGGGGAATCGGGCCCACCGCGGTGGCGTTGAAGCAGTCCGGCCCCTGGACCTATGGCATGTTGGCCAATCATCTGTGGTCGTTCGCCGGCGCGGGGCAACGCGATGGCGTCAGCGCCACATTTGCAGAGCCGTTCCTCAGCTATACGACCGGCGACGCATGGACCCTGGGCATCAACACCGAAACGAGCTACGACTGGAAGAGCTCATCTTGGTCGGTTCCCGTCAATGTCCAGCTCAGCAAATTGACGGCGATCGGCGGACAGCCGGTCAGCCTCCAAACGGGCGTGCGTTACTGGGCCGCGAGCGCGCCGGGCGGCCCTGACGGGCTCGGCTTTCGCGCTACGATAACCCTTCTTTTTCCGAGGAAATAAACGGCTCCTTGCGCCGCCCTTTCCCGTGCCGCGCTATGGGGCGAGAGCTCGCAAGACGCTCGCCGCGGTCGTCGGGCTTCATGAGCTGTCGCCCGCTCGAAGCGCACCGAATGCCGACCGGAGCGGCGGCGGCAGAGCGGCGACTCGTCTTTCCTCACATAGAATCGAGCCGTCTGGTATAAGCCGCGATGGTGCGGATTGCGAACCTTCTCCACCGCATTGGCTTGACCCGTGCCCACCCGCCCCCGGTCCAGATGAGTTGCAGCCCGATATCGGTCAATCCCCGATCGAGTTCGTGAATGTAGATGCTCTCGGCCGCGGCGAGTTCGCGCGCGAGCGACCATCCGTCGATCGTGCCCCACGTACCGCCAGGACCGACCGCCCAGCCGAGAATCAGCATATCAAGAAAGAAGCTGTTGCTCGCGGTACAGAGCGCCGCGACGAAACCGGACGGCCGAACCGGCGAGCCATGCGCATCATGAACCGGCGTCCAGACTTCGAGATGCGACATGGCATAGCGTGCCGCATCGACATGCACCGCGCGCACGTCGGCCGCCATGCCGCTGGCGCGAAGCGGTTCGATGTCGAAGGGCGGCGCAAAGTGCAACGAGAGGCCGGCGATATTGGCCGGGTCGCAGCGCGCCGATTTCGCCAACCGCTGCGCCGGTTCGAAGGCGGCGGCGATCCCCTCGTCGCGGTCGAGACCCGCGAGCGCGAGCGCTCGCGCGCCGCCGCCGAGCCAATGCAGCTCACGGCCCGCATCCGCGTGATCGGCGAGGAGCGTTTCGATCGCATCGAGATTGCGTAGAGGAAGCAGATCGATCACCGGCCTTTCCTCTGCGACCCTCCCGGCGCCGGCCGCCGACCGCACCGCCGTGCCGCAACCGGGCGGGTTCGGCCGGGACGAGAGGAACAACCCCGGGGCCGGTCAGTCGGCTTCCGCCAGCACCATGGGACGCGTCGCGCTTCCACGACGCCCGCGCCGGCCGGGCGGACAGAGGGGCGGCGCGGCTGCCGGATCCACGGTGTCATTCCAGGGTGCCGATTCACTTGCGTTAGCCGGCACGGGCACGGGGCTGACCGGCGGTCAGCGCGCGATAGACGCTCATTCTCGATATATTGAGATCGCGTGCGATGCTGGCTTTGCTGGCACCCGCCGCTACCCGCCGCCGAATTTCGCGCTCGTCCACTTTCTTTTGCCGGCCTCCCACAGGAATCTGGCGTTTTCTCGCGGCTTCAAGATCGGCACGTTGCTCGCGGCGGAGGTCGTTTTCCAGATTCCGAACCATTTCAAGAGCGGCAAGGAGCGTAAAGCTGTTGCTCGCGGTGGTGATATCCGGATCCAGAACGCGTAGCACGATGCCGCGCAGCATCAACCGGCGGATACGGTCGAGTATCTCTCCGGTGGATCGTCCCAGAACCGGCAAGCGCCAAATCACAAGCTCGTCTCCGCAGGCGAGAGCGCGAATAATCGCCTCGAACCGGTCGCACTCACCCCGCGATGCGCGGGTTTGCGAGATTGCGATGCAGATATCGGGATCCAGTGCCCGGAGGCGCCTTGCCTGCTCTGCGAGGTCGGCATCGAGCCAGGCGCGTGCGTAACCGAGACGTGTCATCGGCTTCGGCGCCCGGCGGGGATGACAGCGCAGCCAGCCCGATCGCCGCGGGATACAGCCCCCATTTCTCCCAAGCGCTGGACGGCCCTCGCATCGGGTTCCCGTTTGTCCATCATTTCCTTCCTGCCAGATCGCGCAAGCTTGTGTTTGATGTGGAGGACGCACGCCGCTCAAGCTCGTGCACTGCCGGGCGAAAATAAACGGTCCGGAGAGCGGGGGTGTGACGCACGCGATCTGCCTTGCGCAATCGAAGCCCGGGCCGCGGCCTACGGAGCGCAGCTAACCTGTTACCTTCGTGACGCGCTTGTTCGCGATCTAGCCCTAGGAAGAATGACCATAGTCACGAGAGAGGTTGCCGATACATCTGCTCAGCGTAATCCGCGCGCGGGTCTCGCTGGCGCGGAGGCCGGGCATCGGGGCGCATGCACAGGATCGTCCGAAAGCCGCCTCTTCATCGCCGTTATGAAAGAAGCTTACAGGCAGCTGACTTATTTGCCGCCGGTCGCATCGATATGCCAGCCACTGCCTGACCGGGAAGCCATGCTCTCTCGGGCCCGACACCTCCTTGGGCTTGCATGGCCGGGGCGGCTGACACGAGAAGCATCGGCCGCCCCGTCTTTTTTTCCGGCTGCACATCCGAGCGGGACGCGAGTTAACGGATCGCTTTATGATATTCCGGATCAGGCTGGCCCACGCGGGCCAGCGCAACTCACATGTTGCTACCTTCTGGAGCTTCATAAAAACGCTATGATCATATCGCCCGAACAGGTGGCCTGTCCCCCAGGTTCTCCCTCTTGCCTCCGGGTGATCGGGGCGGCGGATTCCTACGTCTCGTCCGCCGCCCCGTTCGACCGTAGTGCGCGGCGCGCAGACGCCTCGTATCGGCCGGCAAAAGCTCCGGCGCCGACGCCCCGGCGGATTCCGCCCCGGTGTGCGGAAATCGATTTTCGTTCGAGCTCATCGCGCGCCAGAACTTCTCCGCGCAGCGGGTTCGCGGCAGCGCAGACCTCAAGCTCTGCCCTATCCCGCGGGAGCGGCGAACCGCGATGCGTCGACAGCATATGGCCTCCGTTCAAGCGCTCGAAGCGAACGGGTGAACGCGTGGTGCTTCTGTGGCTAAGGGGGTGGCCTCGTTCGCGCGCCGCGAAACCTCACGGTCTAGGGGGTTTCGCTGATGCGGGTCAGAATCTGCTCCTTGCAAATAAGGCCGCCCAGCAAGCACCCCTCACCGCGGAGCTGATCATGATCAAGAAGCTTGGCGGTTCCGGAAAAAGTCTTGTTCACGTCGGGCACAAAGAGTTTTCCGCGCCAGTTTCCGTCCTTGTCTCGCTCGAAGTCGCGGAAAATATCGAGGCCGATGAGATTGGGCGTCCCGCCCCGCCTTGCATCGGCAATCGCTTGCTCATTCGCCCAAACGACCTTGCCGCACATCGATGCTCCGCAATGATGGGCGAGAATATGGACGCTGTTCGTGGCGTTGCGCCACAAGCCGACGGCAGCATCGCCATCGGCAGCGGCAACCGGGACGGATGCCGGAAGAGCCAAACATGCGATCAAAAATCCGGGAAGTCGCATGTCCATTGGTTCCTTTCGTAGTTTGCCGGATCGCCGCCGGGCGGTTCGAATCGCTAAGGGATATCTTGGAACCAGGACAGGCTCCTACCGTTAGCTCACGGTAAGGAACGCGCGAACGATCTTCGGTCCTTCCCATCCCGGAAGGAGAGCCGTTCGTCGATGCCGAAGGGAAGCGTCGGCCCGCACACCGCACTCGGCACAGCCTGCGCTGGCTTGTCCCGATCCTAGAAGGTTCAGGCGGCATGCCGCTAACGGGGTCAACGATGACGACGTTCTTCCGAGGCGTTATGAAGCAGAAGATGTCCACGCCGGACATGGAAGGAACGAAAGTGGGGAAATTGAACGCCAGCGATCTCGTCGAGCAACTCGTTTCCGAACATGGGGTGACGAAGGCCGAAGCGCGCGAGCTGATCGGCACCCTCTTCTCCGCTATCATCGTTGCGGCGGCCAACGGCGACGACGTGTCGCTGAACGGCTTCGGCAAGTTCAAAATAAAGGACAGCGCGGCGCGTGAAGCGCGTCATCCCGCGACGGGCGAAACCATTATGATCGCCGCCGCGCGCAGATTAACCTTCATCCCGGCCAAAGCGGTGCGGGACAGGCTCAACGATTGATTAACGAGGGCAAGGCGGCCGCGCGCCGCATGCCATCGACGAAGCATAGCCTTTTCGTCCCACACACTCCTGGAGGCCCGATGCCCGCAACCCCCTTATTCCGCTCCGCCACGCTCGGTTTGTTCGCCGCTGTCGCCATCTGCGCGTCCACGACGACCGGGTTCGCGAAAGCCCCTTTTGCGCGAACCCAGGCTCCGGGCTTTTACCGGATCGCCGTGGGCGACTTCGAAGTGACGGCGCTGCTGGACGGTACGTTGCCAATGCCGGCGGACGAGGTGCTGCACGAACCACCGCAGCAGACGCGCGAAGCGCTTGCGCGATCCTATTTGTCCGTTCCGGTCGAAACGTCGGTCAACGGATATCTGGTCAATACAGGCGAAAAGCTGGTCCTGATCGATGTCGGGGCCGGGAGTTTTCGCGACTTTGGTCCCAAGCTCGGTCGGCTCGTCGAAAACATGCGGGCATCCGGCTATGCGCCCGAGCAGGTCGACGAGATCTATATCACCCATCTGCATCCGGATCATTTGGGCGGCCTCACCTCCCCGGACGGCAAGATGATATTCCCCAATGCAGTCGTGCGGGCCGACCGGGAGGACGCCAGTTATTGGCCGGACATCGCCAACGCGGTGCACGAATCGACGGACAAGAAGAGCTATTTCGAAACGGCCGCTTCGGCACTGGCACCCTATATTGCGGCCGGCCGGTTCAAGCCCTTCGTTGGGGGAGCCTCGCCGGTGCCGCTCACGCCGGGCGTGCAGGCGCAGGCGCGTCATGGGCACACGCCGGGTCACACGGTATATATGATCGACAGCAAGGGCCAGAAGATGCTGTTCTGGGGCGATGTGCTGCACGTTGCGGCCGTACAATTCGCCAATCCGGGCATCACCATCGCCTTCGACTCCGACACCGCGGCGGCGGCAGTGCAACGCCAGGTTGCCTTTGAAGAAGCCGCACGCGAGGGCTATCTAATAGCGGGCGGACACCTGTCTTTTCCGGGTATCGGGCGCCTGCGCGCGGACCGCACGGGCTATGCCTGGCTACCGATCGGCTATAGCCTGCCGACCAATCCGCCGCGTTGAGATCGTCCCGCAAGTCCGTGTCTTGCGGGCAGGACAGCGAAAGCCGGGCGGGGACAAATAGGGCGTGGGTGCTCTCGCGACCCGCTGCGTGCCCTGACGAGCTTTTGGGACCGCGCCACCTGTTGGACGGACAGCGTGGGCGAAGCCCGAACATATCCCTTCCAACGCCGCCGCTAGAAGAGCCTGGAAAGCCCGACGGCGGCGCGTCACTTGGTTCCGCGCAGAGGCACCGGTCAGGGCTGCAGGAGATGCCCGCCAACATTGCGCTAACGGTCACACCCTTACGCGATTTCGCTCCCCGGCTACGACGTGCCAGGGTGTGCCATGTCCGTCTCTACATGGCCCGGCAGCGGACTTGGGTCCGCTGCCTCCTTCTTCAGGGGAATACCGCTTGGCGCGACGGTCACAACGAACAGCCGCAGCGCATGCGACGCCGCATGCTGCCGCGGCACTTCCGCCGCAGGACGTCAAACGCTGGACGACCTCGCGAAAGGCACTGCTCGTGTCCGCCATCGACAGTGGATCGCTCAATTTTATCGAAGCCTGCAAATGCTATGCGATAACGCCGGAAGAACTTGCGCACTGGTGCCAACGATATCATCGCGCAGGGAAGGCCGCGTTGCGCGTAACACAGACGCAGCATTATCGCGGCGGCGTGTGATCAATCACATCGCCCGCGTCCGCCCTCTGGCAAGTTAGAAAAACTGCACTGGACTGCCGCCCCCTCGATTTGAGAGGGGCGCGAACTCCGGCGAAGACAAGAGCCGCATGGTTGCGAACAATCGAGCTCATGAACCGATGCCAGGTCGTGGGGCACCTTCCGTCCAGCGGAAAGACCGGCGCCCGAGCCGAACCGCCGAGGTCTTGAGCAGCTTCCGGCGCAATTCAGCATCATGGTGTTGCGAAGTGGAGAAAATGGCTGGCGCCTCCGAGTGCCGGTCATAGTGGGTGCGTCCTTCGCGGGAGAGGGGCGAAGGACGCGGGCCGTGGGTCAGAAGCGAAGCGGACCTCGCCTTGACCGCATGGGCAGTGTAGAGGTGGCGCACTGGCCGCCGTAGGCGACGCCGGTATCGAGGTTTTTTGATATCGGCAGGTCGAGCGCGAGGTCGACGAGGGCGACATCTTGCCGGGTTCGGCGCCCTCGACCATGAAGGGGATGAGCTCCGGATCGGCCCGCCACGACGTTTCGGCAGCAGCACGGTCGTCAGTATGCGTTCTATCGACCATGAGATATCGCGGCGGCGCGCTCGCTGCGCTGGACTGCGCCTGCCCTGTAAACGCCGACCGTCACTGCCGCCGCAAACAACGTCAACCTGATAAGCGTCATAGCGTGCACCTCCCCCAAATCCCTTGCTATCGAGCGAAGAACCGCGCGAGCGCTGGTCATTCACATCCTCACCATTTATCAATGAGTCCCCCCGGCGTGAGCAGCTTGTGAAAGGCCCATTCAAGGATATCCCCCCGCCGCCGCACGGCCGCCGAAAACTGGCGTATCGAATTTCAGTCACTTGATACAATTCTGCCCCGCGGCCAACCGGCGGCTTGGCGAGAGTCGCCGCATACACCTCCTCTAAGGCCTGGCCGCCGGATGCATCGGCCTAATCATGAAGACGTGCTTGCCCGTTTCGAACAGACCGAAGCAGGCTGGCGGCGGCCGATGCCTGTACTTTGCACGGCGGGTCCGGACGCAGGAAGTGAATGATGCCAACTGCGCTGCGTCATTAGCTGACTTGCCATGGGAAGCCCTAAAGCGAGCAGGACCTCTTCCTGGTTCGGTGCCACCCCCGCGTATCTGGGGTTGCCGGCCCTTTTTCGGGCTTTCGATGTACCGGCGCAAATTGCACGGGCAAAACGCTGCAAGAGCATTTTCTCAGATTTTCAACCTGCAACATGGCCGCTATGTTCAAAACGCGGGCTCGCCGACCAGCGCTTATTTCGGCGTTCAGCGGAACGAACGACGGGCAAATGCCGAAGGACTTTTCATCCGCAACCGGCAGGGGTAGCGCCGCCTTACCGGGAAGGGCCGATCGGCAGCCGCCCCCGCGTTCTGGGGAGCGACCGGTTCATCTGGGGCTCAGCAGCAGCCGGAGCGCAAGGGCACGATCGGCCCTCAGCGCATAGCTCTGCTTGCCGGTCACAATGGCGTCCGCGAGCCCGTGCTCAGCGAGGGATTTACGTAGCTGGCAGACATAGACGTTGAGGATCCGACGAAAATTGAGGCTTTTTACCCGCGCGGCTCCCGCCAAAGCTTCGGCGGAAATATAGAGACCCGGCTCTGCCAGGAGTCGATAAAGGACAAGGATTGCAGCATGTTTGACAGCCGGAAACATTGCGCGAGCAAAGCAAATTTGATCGACTTCGGGAGGCATCCAGTCGTTGGCTGGGTCCGGCAGCCCAGGCCAGAGCTCCACTGCCCGCTCGCCTCCCAGTATCTGTGCGAGGCTGGCGATTTCGAGCAGTTGCAGCTTGCTCAAACCAATTCTAACCGCCAGCCGCTCATTGCCTCGCGCCACGGCGACGTCGCGCGCCGTCTGCAAAAGATCGACCGAGCTGACCAGCAGTCTGGGAAGGATATCCAGATCCCGCTGTACCGGTCGTCGCTCATCAGAACGCGCCATTTAATATCCTTCCGGCATTAGATGAGACCGCCTCATCGAGTGCGTCCGTGGAGGGCCGGCGAAGGTCGCCCTGCCCGGCTCCTGCTGCATATCCTTTCCCTTCGCGTCCTCTCTCTTTCCTCTATTGACGCAGGCAGGATAGAATCATGCACCTCGGCCGGAAAGTTTGACGCCTCGACGAGTGACCGGAGCCTGCGCAGACGGGATGATGTTATTGTCGCGAAATGGCCGACGCGCGAACGCCGGCGATAAAAACGAAGGCCGACGGCGCGCCTTGCCCGAAGAAGGCCCCAGAGCGCCGCCTCTTTCTCCGTCACAGCCATCCGAACGCGCGCGAACAGCGCTGATAAAACAGCGCTGATAAAAGGCCAACCGCTGACTTATTGCAGGGAAGCAGATTGGCAAAGTGGCCGAGCCCGCAGTTTCCTTTCCGGGAAATCTGCGATCTCGGCCACTTCCAGGGAGGCCCCCCGGGTCCCCTTGGAGTAACTTGGGGATCAGAACCGGATGCTGAGGCGTCCTACGACATTGTGATCGGTTGCGTCTGAACCGAACTGTCCCTGATAGCCGACCCCGACGGTGATCGCCGAGGAGACGTTGACGTTGACGCCCAGTTCTACCGCGGCCGCATCCCGCGCCACAGGCACACCCTCGATCGAGAAGGCAGTGGAGCCTGCCAAACTATGGAGCGAGACCGGAGTGACATCCCCAAAGGCGTGGCGCCAACCCACCGAACCGCGCACCGTCGCCGGCAAGCTGCCCAGTTTGAAGTCGGCGGCTCCACGCATACCGAGGGTGCTAAAGGTAACGTCGGCCGAGTCACCCTTCAAGGTGAGCGCCGCAGCCCCGCCTTTTTCCGAGAGACGCTTGTTGTCGACATTGACGTAAGCGAGGCCGGCAAAGGGCTCGAGCGCGAAGCTTCCCGTTCGCATCGCGTAGCTGACTTCGCCCGAGACTTGTGCGGTACGAGCGTGATAGTCACCCGTCAGACGGTCCAGAAATCCGGGGAATACAACATCACGATCGGCACTGACGTCGCTCCATGTGTAGGTGCCGCCCGCGCGTATTGCGAGATTGCCCAGCTGAGTCGCACCGTAGAGACCGACATGATAGTTGTCGCTTGACGCCGAGGAGGCGCGACGGGAAACCTTGAAGGAGGAGTTGCTATACCCTCCAACCAGGCCAACAAGCGAATTCTCGCCAATATGTCCATCCACGCCCATGACAAAGCCCCCCGTGGAGCGGGAGAATCTCGACGCGCCCTCATCACTATCGGCATGGCCCCAGGACCCGAAACCGGTTCCCCACACAGCCAGCCCGCCTCCTGAGGGCGCCAAGCTGGAAGCATCGGGGGTCTGGTTGGCAGCCCGCACCGGAGCGGCCGCGAGTGCCAGACCATCGCGCGACAGTGCGCTGCGCATGTGGTCGTTGATCTGGGTCGCGACGAGTTGGCTGTTCTCGATCAAGCCAGTGGTCACCGATGGATATAATTCGCCCGACAGATTGTCGAACGCCTCACGCGCATCGTCAGCGGACAGCGAGACAATGGCGTTGCCAAGAGGGTTGGGCAGCGCCAGATTGTCGAGCGCACTGCCCACTTCACGCTGGTTGCTCGTCTGGCCGATACCGCCGAACTTAATGTCGTTTCGCGTCATCGTCAGCAGGACATTGTTCGCATCATAGGCGAGCGACGGTGTGAGGAAGGCAAGGTTCGAGTTCACGCTCGAAAAAGTTCCATCGAGCCCACCATCGGCGGACAGGATGGTATAGGTCGTGCTCGGTTTGTAATTTCCTTCCGCGGCAATCACGTCCACTTTGGCGGAATTGAGGGCCGCCTTGCCATCAACGTCGAGCCTGTCCGACTGCCCGGCCGCATCGACATGGACCGTATAGGTCGCGTCCTTGTCGAAAGCCAGACCGCCCAGCCTGCCGGAACCGCCAATCGACGCACCCGACTTGACCGTGACCGAGCTTGCCAGACTTGCTCCCGGCGCCAAAATCAGGGCCCCCGCGTTCACGAGCGTATCTCCGGTGTAGCTGTTCACGCCCGAGAAAGTTGCCGTGCCCAGCCCGTCCTTGGAGATTCCACCCGTGCCGCTGATTCCGCCCGCGAACGTCGCATCGCCGTCGTCGTTGCCGATCGACAGATTGTTCCCACCGAGCTCCACCTTACTGCCCTCGGCTCCGGTCAGCGAGCCGATCGCCCGGTCGCCGTTCGCCGCGCTGATGTCGAGCGTCGCGGGACCTGCGACCGACACGCCGCTGGCGGGGTCGAGCGCACCGTTGTCGGCGAGGACGAGCTTGCCGTCGTTGACCGCCGTCGGACCCGTATAGGTCTGCGCCTCGGTCAGCGTCTGGGTGCCGGTGCCGTCCTTGCTCAGGCCGCCTTCACCGTCGATCACGCCGGCAAAGGTGCCATCCTTGTTGTCGCCGCCGACCGACAGGTCGTTGGCGCCCAGCTCGATCGCGCCGCCCGTGCCGTCAGCACCGTTGGAGAGCGAGCCGATCGCCCGGTCGCCGTTCGCCGCGCTGATGTCGAGCGTCGCGGGACCTGCGACCGACACGCCGCTGGCGGGGTCGAGCGCACCGTTGTCGGCGAGGACGAGCTTGCCGTCGTTGACCGCCGTCGGACCCGTATAGGTCTGCGCCTCGGTCAGCGTCTGGGTGCCGGTGCCTTGCTTGGTGATACCGCCGGTACCATTGATTACCCCACCATAGGTTGCATCGGTGGAGCCACCCAAGGTCAGGCTCTTCCCACCAAGCTCGACTTTGGTTCCCGTCGCACCGGCAAGCCCGCCAATCGTCTGATCGTTGTTGGCGGCGCTGATGTCGAAAGTACCGTTATTGATGGTGACATTACCAGTTCCAATATCTCCGTTTCCGGCGACCGCGACCACGCCGCCATTGATGGTGGTACCGCCGCTATATTTGCTGTCCCCGGTAACAGTCAGTACGCCCGTGCCAACTTTGATAACCCGGCCCGGGCTACCGCCGCTTGCTGTGCCGTTCTCAATGACCCCGGAATAGGTCGTGGATGTATTCAAGGCTCCGACGCTGATCGCCCCGTTGATATACATATGGCCGGAGCCTGCAAGCGAACCGATATTGGCCGGGATATTCGCGCCAGCCGCGTCCTTTATCGGAAAGACGTCGAGATTGCCATTGTTGACAACGGTAGATTGGGCCAGGCTGTTTGGCGAAAAAATCTGTATTGTGCCGCCAGAGCGAATATCGAAATTCAGGCTGCCTGTTGTGTCGTTTCTTATCCCGAGGTAACCTCTATTGGCGATTACAAAATTCTGGGTCACGCTGGATGAATTGACGATGCTCGGCGTGGCGGTGGGCGTGCCACTAACAGACGGTATCCCCAGCTTGGAGTTATTGGCGGTGCCCCCAATCGTCACCGTGTATGCCGGGGCGCCGGATTGGAAGTTGATCTGATTCACGTTCAGAACGCCATTACCCGTGTTCTGGGTAAAGGTCAGGTTGGTCGTTGAACTAGCGCCGAGGTTAAGAGTCTTGTTGGTTATAGGGCCAGCCGGCGTCCAATTTGTAGAAGTGCTAACTTCACCGGTGCCGGGATTATTCGACCAGGTCATCGTCTGTGCTTGGCCGTCGGAGGAAAAAGCGAACATCCCCGCACCGACCAATAACGCCAAAGACGAAAGATTGCCGCCACTATACAGGGTAGCCGCCGCTCCTCGAGCACCGGGGCCAAGCTGACCGAGGCCAAGCCGCGCCCTGTTCATGCCCAGCACACGATGCGCCCTGCGCAAGATCGCCAGGATCCGCCTGCGGACCGACTTGTGTACCTGGACATGCTGCGCTTTCGAACGGTTCATCAACATTGGATATGTTCCTTTACAATCGACAAATAGGTGCCTTGGACGCGACTCGATGAGGCCGCCTCAGGGAAATCTCGCCGGACAGCAGACGAGAAGCCTGTATGCGGCCCCACGGGCTCGCTTCTGATCAGGAAAGACGCAAGCACTTCGGCGTCATTCACCTCGGTGCGAATTTTTTATTTCCGATGCCGTCACCGGTGCAATACCGAATTTGAGGCTTCGCGCTCGGCGGATCGCCTCCAATTCCCGCGACGGCAAGCCAGTGCGCTCGGTGCATAATCCTTGGCGGAGCGTGCCGGCGGCCTTTCGAGGAACCGGAAAAAATTGCATGACCCCCGAGACAGTCATCGCAACCGGCCGAACGCATGGCATGAAGCGCGAAGGAACCTTCCCTTCAGCAAAGAATGTTGCCGACAATCGCCCTACATAAGCTGCTGGAGTTACGGTGACCCTTCGCAATCATTTCGTCGACCTCGGCCGCCTCCGGCAGACCGTATCTAGCCTCTCCGAGGGCATCATCATCGTTGATGAAGCGGGACAAATTCTTTGGGCCAATGATACGGCTCTGCGGATTCACGGCGCCGCCGGCATCGCGGATCTGGGAAACGATGGCGACGATTATGCCAGCCGCTACGAGCTGCGGTACCGCAACAATCATCTCCTCTCGAAAGAGGACCATCCCTTGACGCGCGCACGAGCTGGAGAAGAATTTTCCGAACTCGTCGTCGAGGTGACGCGGGCAGGAGATGACGAACAGGGCTGGATTCACCAGATTCGAAGCCTCGTGCTGGGAGACGAGAAGGGAAAGCCCGACCTCTTCGTGCTCGTCATCCAGGACGTGTCGCTGCGCTACGAGGCCGAGCAGCGTTTCGAGCAAACATTTAACGTTAATCCCGCTCCTGCGGTTATTTGCCGGCTCGCAGACCATCGCTATGTCAAGGTCAACCAAGGGTTTCTCGATCTCACCGGGTATACGCGCGACGAAGTGCTGGGCCGCTCACTGTATGATATCGATGTGCTGCAGGATGCGGTCAATCTCGATACGGCGAAAGAGCGGCTGCGTGGAGGAAAGACCATCCCGCAGATGCAGGCCGACCTCTCGCTTCCCGACGGCGGACGCAAACTGGTCATCGTGGCGGGCCAGCCGATCGACCTCGACGAGCAGCCCTGCATGCTTTTCTCCTTCGCCGATCTCGAGCCGCGGCGGCAGGTCGAAAACGAACTTCGTCATAGCGAGGAGCGCTTCGTCAAAACCTTCCGTCTGGCACCTGTGGGCATGGCGATCACCACACAGGACGGCCAGCGCCTTTGCGACGTCAACGACGCATTCCACCAGCTGACCGGTTATTCGCCGGACGAGGCGTTAGGCAAAATGATGGCCGAGCTGAAATTGTGGGACCCGGCGTCATTTTTGAAGGAAGCCGAGGATATGCTCGCCGAACGAAGCGGGTTCCGCGGCCGCGACGCCCGGGTCAGGACGCAAGATGGCAGTTTTGTCGACTGTCTCGTCTCGGCGGAAGCGATGCCCTTGCGACGCGACAAATGCGTATTGTGGGTCATCCAGGACATCCACGAACGCCGGCATAGCGAACTGGAGCTCATAACGGCGATCGAGGCGGTGATGAAGGATACCAACTGGTTCAGTCGGACCGTCGTCGAAAAGCTTGCGAACCTGCGCGCACCGCATACGCATGCCGCGCCCGTCGAGGTCAGCGAGCTCACGCGTCGCGAGAAGGAAGTGTTGAGCCTGCTCTGCGAAGGCGGCGACGACGCCGCGATCGCCCGCGAGATGGGCGTGTCGCGCAACACGCTGCGCAACCATATCGCTCGCGTCTATCAGAAGACCGGCGTCAATCGCCGCGCCGCTGCGATTTTGTGGGCGCGTGAACGCGGTTTTCCGCTTGCCAGACCGATCCGCTGACTGCCCGGCTAGTCCTTCGCTACCCCATGATTTGGTAGTTCCGTATCTTTGCCGGCTGTCCGGCCACCTCCAAATGACGGTCGTGGCCCGGCGCGCTCAGCGCCGGGCCCTCAGCAAAGGAGACGATCATGGACGACAATCGCATCAAAGGTGAAGCAACGAAGATCAAAGGCTCGATCAAGGAAGCGGCTGGCAAGATTACCGGCGACCGTTCGTTGCAGGCCGAAGGCGCCGCTGAAAAAGCCGCCGGAACCGTTCAGGCCGCGGCCGGCAAGGCGGCCGACAAGGTGCGCGATGCCCTCCCCAAATAAACATGGCGCGGGCGCGCGCAGATCAGCGCGACCGCCCGCGCTCGCTTGCTCTCTATCCGCCCTTTCGAAGGATCCAGCATGACGGCCAAAGACGACGATATCGCCTATTTCCGTCGGCGGCTCGAAGCCTGCGAAGCCCAGGCCGCGCGGGCGACGACTGATGGCGCGCGCAACGCGCATCGTACGCTTGCGGGTCTCTACCGCGAGAAGCTCGTCTGGCTGGGCCGTGCAGAATTCAGGACCAAGACTGACCCCTTCTGACATTCAGGATTTTCATATGAAGACGATCAGCATCAACGTCATGGCGCTGCTGCTTCTCTCGGCCTGCCAAGGCCCTCAGGCCAAGGCGGGCGCGGAGAAGGACAAGGCCGCGGCAGAAGCCGCGGGGAGGGTTTATGAAGGCAACGGGCCCAACGAGGCCATCGGCGCTGCGAGGGATCGCGCCGAAGACGCTGCGCGCGAGGCGCGCGAGGCGGAAGCAGCTGGCCTCAAGCGGCAGGGCGACGCCATTCGCCGCCAGGCGGACGTGGAAGCCGAAAAGCTCGAACAACAGGCCGAGGCGATCCGCAAAGAGGCCGATGCCCAGGCCGACGCTTTCGATGCGCAAGCAGCTGCAAAGCGCAAATAGGCACGGCTGTCGTCGGCGTGAACCATCGGTTCGATCGGCCTTTTGGTATCGAGGGTCATGCCAAGGAGCGACATCAGCCGAGGACAGGGAACCGAGACCGTCTCACGGGTCGAATTGAAGACATGCTCGCAGTTCGTTAGAAATCGGCGGTGAGCGAGGCGAGCACGCGGCGTCCCTGCATAGGCGCGAAGCCGCCGCCGCCGAAGACGCGCCAGCCATAAATATTGGCGATGTTGCGAATCTGGAGCCGGAACGTTGCGGGAATCCTGCCGAGGGCCGTGCGGTAACGCGCACCGATATCGATCGTCGTGCGCGCCGGGATGTCGAGACTGTTGTCGGCGCGCGCGATACGCTTCCCCTCGTGAAGGAACCGCAGATCGACGGACGCTCCGGCAAGGCCGGGAAGCCGATAGTCGGCGTTGAGGTCGACGAGCAGCCCGGTGCGGCCGATCGGCTTGGAGCCAAGCCGCTCCTCATCGACTGCCTGACCCGTCACCCGCGGACGCAGCAGCACCGCGCCGGCAACCAGATCAAGGCCAGGCAAGGGTTCGCCCGAAAGCGAGAATTCGGCGCCGCGATGGATGACCGTGCCGAGGATACGATAGACGCCGTCGCGGCTGTCGATCTCGAAATAGGGTTTGCGAATGTCGAACAGCGCGGAGACCAGCCGGATGCCGCCCGGAAAGGCATAGCGCAGCCCGATCTCCTTCTGCTTCGTGCGCAGCGCCGGCAGTGCCTCGTTGCGGTTGGCGGCGTTGCCCGGCGCGGTTCCGCTTTCCTCGAGCCCGCGCGTCACCGCGCCATAGAACGTCAAGCGATCGGTCGGGGTGATCGCCAGCGCCACGTTCCACAGCCAGGGCTTGTCGCGGCGCCGCTCAGCCGCTCGCCCAGGCTGTGCGATCGTCTTGCGATAGTCGGTGCGCGTCAGCCCGAGGTTGAGTTCGCCGACGCCGGGCCAGCGCATCTCATAGCCGATCGCGAGGCTTGTCTGGCGCACGCGATCTTTGGTGAGCGCGCCATAGAGGCGATCGGGCTCGGGCCGCGGAACGGGAACGCCGATCGTCGCGGGGCCGAGATCGGCGACATGATAGCCGCCATAGTCGCTCTGCTTGCGGCGCCCGCGTGCCGAAACAAGCAGGCGGTGGCGTGTCGCGCCCGCAGCGAAGACCCGGCTGACGCGAACCTCGCCCGAGGTCGAGGCGGCGCGCTGATCCTCGCCGCTGACGACGACCAGCCGCCCAAGCCCTTCGCGGTCGATCCCGTCGAAATAGAGCGAGGCATAATCGTCGCGCGTGAAACGGCTGTTGAACAGCCCTGCCGCGAGGTTCCATCCGCCGAGGCTCGCCTTTGCGATACCCCCATAATTCTGGCTGTGCCCGCTCCATTCGGCCCAGTCTTGGCCATAGAATAGCCGGCGTTCGACCTTGGCTGGCAGGAAGCTGCCGTCCGTATAGAGCGTCGGTGACTGCTCCTCGTCGCCGAAATCATAGCGTCCGAAGAAGCCGGTGAGTTCGACGCCATCAGCGGGGCGCCAACGCGCAACGCTGCCGTAGCTGACGAACCAGGCGCTCGCGCCGCTGACATATTCGTCGTCATAGAGGCCCAGATCGAGATTGATACCGAAGCTGTCGCTGATCGGGATAGCGGCGTCGGCAACGAAATCGGCGCCCAGATATTCACCGCTGCTGAGCCGCAGGCTCAATACAGGATCAACGCCAGCGCGGCGCAGGTCGGTATCGACAATCCCGGTCGGTGCGGGAAACGGATAACCGAATGCCGTAAGCCCAAGCCGGACGGTTGTGCCGCGCACGACAACGTCGGTGATGACGCCCGCCCGGTCGAAATAGAGTCCCTCGATCCGCGCATTGCCCGCATCATTGGCCGAAAAACCGCGCACCTCGCCGCTGGCATAGATGCCGACCGATTCGCTTCCGACGCTCTTGCCGAAGCCGTCCTCGGCCTCGCGCACCGCGTTTTCATCGACGCGCTGCGCTATCGCCGGGTCGGCAAGCACCAGCGCGAGCAGCGCCGAACCCCCGCGCCGGATCACAGGCCGATGACCAGCCGCGCGCGAACCGTGCCCGGCGCGCCGGGCGTGATCCAGGTGTCGCTGTACGAGCTTTCGAGATAATAAGTGTCGAACAGATTTTCGGCATCGAGATGGAGCCGAACCCCGGCGGCGAGTTGATAAGCGAGGTTGAACCGGGCGGTCACATAGCCGGGCAGACGGAAGCCGCTCGCGATATCGTCGCCCGGCCGCGCCCCAACATAGGTGATCCCGGCGCCGATACCGATCGAGCCCGGGGCATCGCCGTTCGACCGCCAATAGCCGTAAAGCGCGCCCGAATGTTTGGGAATGTTGTTGAGGCCGCTGCCGACAAGTGCCGGCCGCGTATCCTCGATCAGCTTCGCATCGGTATAGGCGTAGACGGCGGTGAGCGAGAGGCGATCATCGAGCCTCAGATTGGCGTCGAATTCGGCGCCCTTGCTACGCGCGCGGCCGGCGGCGATCTGGAAGCCGCCGTCCGCCGGATCGGTAACGAGGATATTGTCCTTCGTGATGCGGAACAGCGACAGCGTGCCCGTCAGGCGCTTGTCCAGCAGCGCATATTTGACGCCGCCTTCCCACGCCTCGCCGCGCTCGGGCGCAAAGGGCTCGGACGCCCTATCGACGCCCTGGTTGAACCGGAAGGACTTGCCCCAGCTGATATAGGCCGACACCTTGTCGTTCGGCGAAAAGGTGAGCGCCGCGCGGGGCGACGTTGCCGACGGACTTTGCCGATCGGTACGGTTGCTGCGATAATTGATATTCGCCTGGCGGATCCAGTCATGACGGATGCCGAGCAACAGGCTGAAACTCTCGCCAAGGCTAATCAGATCCTGCGCATAGAGGCTTTCGCCGCGCAGATGTTCGAGCAGGTCCTGATTGAGCGCCGCGACGGGTTTCGGCTGGACATAGATGGGCGCGAAGATGTCGATGTCGTAGGGGTTGGCGGCGGTCGGGCTGAACCGGAAAAAACGGCGGCGCTGGTCGTAGCTGAAGATATCGGCGCCAATACGGAGCTGATGCTCGAGCCCGAGCAGCGTACGGTTGACGCTGAGCTCGGCGCGGCCCGACCAGTCGTCCCAGCGATAATCGTGGATGCGAAGCTGGCGGCGCAGCCGGGTGCCGACGAGCAGGCCGTTGTGCGTCGACTGCCCGGTCATCTCGCCTTCGCGATACTGCACGCCCGCTTCGATCGCGATACCCTCGGCCAGGTCGACGGTCAGGCTGGCCTGATGCTGGCTGGTGCGCTGTTCGATCTGGCCATCATTCGGTTCGCCGAGGAAACGATTGCGCGGCAGTGCCTTGCCGTCGCCGTCCACCGCCACCAGTCCGCGATCGTGGGTGAAATGGACCAGATTATATTCGAGCTGATAGAGGAAGCGCACAGCGTCCGAGGGCGCCCAGGCGAGCGACGGGGCCAGCAGCAGTCGGTCGGACCGGTTGAAATCGCGGAAGCTGTCGCCAGCCTGATAGGCGCCGATCACGCGCACGGCGAGCCCGCCTGCCGCCGGCCCGCCGATGTCGAAGCTGCCGCGCGCCATGTCGAAACTGCCATAGGAAAGTTCGCCGCCAGCGTGGAAATGGTCCTGCGGCGCCTTGGTGACGATGTTGATCGACCCGCCGGGCTCGCCCTTGCCCGACAGCGCCGAGGCCGGCCCCTTCAGGACCTGGAAGCTTTCAACCGTCGCAATGTCGCGCCGCGCGTTGAAGCCGCGATTGGCGGTAAAGCGATTGACGAGCAGGTCGGGGCCCTGGTTAATATCGCCTGAAAAGCCGCGGATCGCGTAGGCATCCCACGCGCCGCCGAAGCTGTTCTGGCGCGCCATGCCGCCCGCAAGGTCGAAAAGCTGCGACAGGTCGGTGAAGCCCGTTTCCGCGATCAGCCTCTCGTCGAGGATGCGCACATTCTGCGGCAGCAGCAGCGGCTCGACATTCAGCCCGTTGATGCTGGCGTTGGCGGCGCGCGATCCGGTGATGACGATTTCGCTTTCCGCATCGGCCACTTCGGTCGTTTCGGCCAGCGCGACGCCGGGTACGCAGGCGCTCGCCACCGACAGCAGGCCGGCCGGCAGGTACAGGCTTCGACTCATTCTTTCCCCCTCGCGGCGCGCCGCGGTGTTCCGTTGCTTCGCGATGATATGATGTATCATCGGCGGCTCGCCTAAGCGCTGCCTGCTGGATGCGTCAAGTAAAATGAGATGGTATAACGTGATATTGACTTGCAGCGTCGCGGTCGGCAAGAGGCGCTCTCGCTTGACAGGAGACGATCGATGGACCCCGCCCGCCCGCTTCTCGAAATGCGCGACGTCACCGTCGCCTATGGTTCGCACCCTGTGCTGGACGGCATCTCGCTCAGCGTCGGCGCCGGTGAGATTTATGCGCTGCTCGGCGGCAACGGCGCGGGCAAGTCGACGACCCTCTCGACGCTGCTCGGTTTCATCCGGCCGACCGCGGGACGTGTCAGCGTCGCTGGCTTCGATCCGGCGGCCGAGCCCGACGCCGCGCGGCGGCAGGTCGCCTATCTGCCGGAAAATGTCGCGCTTTACGAACATTTGAGCGCGCGCGAAAATGTCGCCTATCTGCTCTCGCTTTCGGGCCAGCGCCATGCCGACGCCGAGATCGACCAGGCCTTTGCCGCCACTGGCCTGCAATCCGATGCGTGGGACAAAAGGCTCGGCGGCTTTTCGAAGGGCATGCGGCAAAAGGTCGCGATCGCGGTCGCGCTGCTCCGCCATGTGCCCGTGCTGCTGCTCGACGAGCCGACGTCGGGGCTCGACCCGCGCGCGACAGGGGATTTCAACCGGCTCGTCGCCAATGTGCGCGATCGCGGCGCCGCCGTGTTGATGGTCACCCATGACCTGCTGAGCGCCGCCGACATCGCCGACCGCATCGGCTTTCTGGAGGCGGGCCATATCGTCGACGAGGTGGCGGCGAGCGGGCCAGACCGTTTCGATGTTCGCGCTCTCCACCACAAGTTCGCCGCCGCACCGGCGGGAGCCATGGCGGCATGAGCGCGGCCTGGCTGGTCGCGCGCGACGAATTGCGGCTGATGCGGCGCAACCGCGTCGCGGTTATCGCCTTCGCGCTGCTGCTGCTGCTGACGCTCGTCGCCGCGGTCACCTCCTGGACGCACCAGCAGGACATCGCCGACCTCCGCGCGCGGTTCCAGAGCGAGGCCGACCAGGCGTTCGATGCACAGCCCGATCGCCATCCCCACCGCGTCGTTCATTACGGCCATTTCATCTTTCGCCCGCTCGGACCGCTCGCCGCCTTCGATCCCGGCGTCGACGCCTTTACCGGCAGCAGCATGTTCCTCGAGGGGCACCGGCAGAACACCGCCAATTTCGGCGATGTCCGCCAATCCTCGCTGCTGATCCGCTTCGGCCAGCTCACGCCCGCTTTCGTCCTGCAGATATTGGCGCCGCTGCTGCTCATCTTTCTCGGTTATGGCGCCGTCGCGCGCGAGCGCGAACGCGGGACGCTGCGGCAATTGCTCGTGCAGGGCATTTCGGCGCGCCAGCTCTTCGCGGGCAAGACGCTCGCACTGGGGCTCGTCGCGATCCTCGTCGGCCTGCCCGCGATGATCGGCTTTGCGCTCATCGCGGGGCAGCCGGGCGCGCTCGCCGGCCCGATGGCGGCGATCGCGCTGGGCTATGCCGCCTGGCTCTTCTTCTGGGCGCTGGTCGTGATCCTCGTGTCCGCGCTCGTCCGGCGCAGCCGCGACGCGCTGCTCGCGCTGCTCGCGATCTGGGCGGTCGGCGTCATCCTGCTGCCGCGGATCGCGCCCGACCTTGCCGGCCAGGCGCGCCCGCTCGCGACGCGGCTCGAAACCGACATCGCGATCCAGCGCGACCTGCGCCGGCTCGGCGACAGCCACAATCCCGACGATCCCTTCTTCGCGGCCTTCAAACAGAAAATACTCGATCAATATGGCGTGACGCGGGTCGAGGACCTGCCCGTCAACTATAAGGGATTACTCGCGATCGAGGGTGAGAAGCTGACCTCGGGCCTGTTCGACCGTTATGCGGCCGCGAACTTCGCGACGCAGGCCGAACAGAGCGCGATCATGCACGGCTTTGGCCTGCTCAGCCCGGCGATCGCGCTGCGCCGCCTGTCGATGGCGGCGGCGGGCACCGACCTTGCGGGGCACCGCCGCTTTCTGGGCCAGGCGGAGGCGTATCGGTTCGACATCGTCCAGCGCCTGAACGGGCTGCAGGCCGAAGCGGTCAGCTATGCCGACGACACCGCCAAAGACCCCGGCGCCGACCAGCGCAAGCGCGTTTCGGACAGCCATTGGAACGCCATTCCCGATTTCATCTTCCGCCCCGCGACCGGCACCGAACTGGTCCGCGCCGCCTTGCCCGGGCTCGCAATGATACTCGCTTGGCTGCTCGCGGCGATCGCCGCTGCCTGGTTCGTGGCGGGCCGACTGCAAAGGAACCCCCAATGAGCCCGATCCGCCACGAACTGCGCCTGCTCCTGCGCGCGCGGCTCGCCGCCGGTGCCCTGTTGCTGCTCGCGCTGCTCGCCGCGGCGAGCGTCGCCGCCGGGCTGACCGAGGTGCGCCATCAGCAGCAGGTGATCGAACGCATCGCGCCGCAGCAAGCCGCCGATGTCGCCGCGATCTCCCAATGGGTCAGCCAGATCGAGGATCCCGGCAGCGCCGCCTATTATACCTTCCATCCGACGTGGAATTCGCCCTCGTCGCTCGCGTTCGCGGCGCTCGGGATGCGCGATGTCGCGCCTTATATTTTGCGCGTCCGCGCCCTCGGGCTCGAGGCGCAGCTTTATGATGGCGAGAATTTCAATCCCGAGCTCGCGCTGCCCGGGCGCTTCGACTTTGCGTTCGTGCTCGTCTATCTGGCGCCGCTGTTCGCGATCGCGCTCTTCCACGACCTTCGCTCGTCGGAGCGCGAGGCGGGACGGCTCGTCATGCTGCAGGCGCTGCCGCGCGGCCGCCGGCTCTGGTGGCGCCGCGGCGTGCTGCGCTTCGCCTTCCTTTATGTCGCGCTCGCGCTGCCCTTTGCGATCGGCGCCATCGCCGCGGGCACCGGCGCCCTGTCCATCTTCGCGGTCCTCGCGCTGATCGCCGCCTATCTGGCCTTCTGGGTCGCGCTCGCGCTGCTCGTCGAGCGGCTGAACTGGAGTTCGGTGACCAACGCCTCCGCGCTCGCCGCCTGCTGGCTCGTGGTCACGCTCGTCCTCCCGACCCTCGCGCATGTCGCGATCAACCGCGCCATCCCGGTCGGACAGGGCGTCGAACTGACGCTGGCGCAGCGCGAGGCGGTCAACAAGGCTTGGGACATCCCGCGCGAGGCGACGATGGCGCGCTTCTTTGCCAGCCATCCCGAATGGCGCGACACGCCGCCGCTGCCTCCCGAATTCCACTGGAAATGGTATTTCGCTTTCCATCAGGTCGGCGACGAGAGCGTCGCGGATCGCGTTCGCGCTTATCGCGAAGGCCTCGAAGCGCGCGATCGCGCGGCGCGTGCGCTCGGCTGGGCGCTGCCGCCGGTCGGCATGCAGGCTGCGCTTACGCGCCTTGCCGAAACCGACCTGGCCGGGCAACTCGCCTATCAGGACCGCGTCCGCGCTTATCACGAGCAGCTGCGGCAATTCTATTATCGCTACCTGTTCAAAGACATCCCCTTCCGTGTCACCGATTTCGGCAAGGCTCCCACGTTCGAGAGCGACGCTCCCTCAAGATGACGCCGCGTTGCAAGATGGCCGACTATAACAGCCGGAAATGGTCGGCTTTCAGGCACCAACGCCATCCCTCCATTCAGCGAATAGCAGGCTCATGGCCATGCTTGGCCGATGTCCGGGACTAATATTTAAGATCGAGTATTGAGGTCGCTGCGCACGGGGGGCGTGTCAACCCAATGTGCACGGAAGGGCGACCACGAAGTAAAGCCCAACCGAAACAAATCCAAGCGGTTGTAGAAACTCTTTCAAATGGAGTCAGATGCAGCTATGGTATGTTATATCATTATCTCACGAAACCCATCGTAAGCCTGTTCACCAATGTCCGTCAGCCCAGTCTCTTCTCCAAAACCGCAGCGCTTCGCCGACAGCGTCGAAGGCGTGGCGATTTCCGCGTCGGCGCTTTGCCTCGTGCATTGCCTCGCGCTGCCGTTTCTTCTCCTGCTACTTCCAAGCGCCGCCGAAGCGTTCGTCCGTTCCGAGATATTCCACTATTTCGCCGTTGGACTTGTCGATCCCTTCGCGCTCGTTGCTCTCACGCTCGGTTATCGGCGGCACCATATGCTCGCGCCCGCGTTCGTTGGTTCAGCGGGAGCCGGCTTTCTTCTGCTCGCCCTACTGCCCGGCATCGACGGCAGTGCCGCACTCTGGATTACCGTCAGCGGCAGCTTCCTCCTTATCTTGGCCCATCTCATGAACTGGAGGCTTCGCTTCCATGGACCCTGACAGGCCCGATGTCGGAGGTGCTCACGGCGGCACGCTCCGACCCTCTACACGTGTCCGCCGCCGGTCCGGTGACCTCGAGCGACGGGTGATGGGGCATCTGCACGCGAGCAACCGGCCGCTTGGGGCCTATGAAATCGCACGCCAAAGCCCCCGCTCCGGATCGCCTCTCGCGCCCAACCAGATTTACCGCATCCTCGCCCGACTGGCAGCGTGCGGCGATGTGCAGCGGGTCGAATTGCTGTCAGCTCATCTTCCCACGCGGCGCGCATGCGCCGGTTTCATGGTGTTCCGCCATTGCCGTTCGGCCGAGACGTTCGATAGCAGCGAGGTCGCGGAGCGGGTCGATATAATGTGCCGAACCGAAGGATTCGCGGCATCAACCCTTATCGTCGAACTCGTTGGCATATGCCCTGACTGCGCCGCACGAACATCGACCAGGCCGCCCCGGAGCGATCGAGCGGCATGAGGACATTATTTGCCTTCCGCTCGCCCGCAGGGTGTGTGGTCCTGTTCGTGTCCACGGGCGCGGTGACGGCTTTCCGGTCGAACGCGTTCGATGATCCAGATGTCGCCCGGGCGGCAGCAGACGAACCCGGATCTTCACCGGCACCGGGAAACGAGCGGGGCCATGTATGTTTGCGTACCGCCGAACCCACTTACCCCAACCAATCAGAAAGAGGCTGACATGACATCTGCCGCCCCCCTCGCCCGGCTTCCCGTTACTGTCCTTTCAGGCTTTCTCGGCGCCGGCAAGACAAGCCTTCTCAACCATATTCTCTCGAACCGCGAAGGGCGGCGCGTCGCGGTAATCGTCAACGACATGTCGGAGGTCAATATCGACGCCGATCTCGTGCGCGGCGGCGAAGCCGCGCTGTCGCGCTCGCAAGAAAGCCTCGTCGAGATGACCAACGGCTGCATCTGCTGTACGTTACGTGACGACCTGCTGATGGAAGTGCGCACGCTCGCCGAGGAGGGCCGGTTCGACTATCTGGTGATCGAGAGCACCGGCATCTCCGAACCGCTACCGGTCGCCGCGACTTTCTCCTTCCGCGACGAGCGTGGCATATGCCTCGGCGACGTCGCGCGGCTCGACACGATGGTCACGGTCGTCGATGCCATGAACCTGCTCGCTGACTATTCGAGCGAAGATTTGCTGGCCGACCGCGGCGAGACAGCCGGGGAAGGAGATGCGCGCAGCCTCGTCAACCTGCTCGTCGAGCAGATCGAATTTGCCGACGTCGTGATCGTCAACAAGGCAAGCGCAGTCGACGCCGAGCAGCTGCGCGTGGTGAACAGGTCGTCGCGTCGCTCAATGCCGACGCGCATATCGTCGAGGCCGATTATGGGAAGGTCGAACTCGATGATGTGCTCGCCACCGGCCGGTTTGACGAGGAGCGCGCCGAGCAGCACCCGCTCTGGGCCAAGGAATTGTTCGACTATGCGAGCCACCGGCCCGAGAGCGAGGAATATGGCGTCGAAAGCTTCGTCTATCGCGCGCGTGCGCCCTTCGACCCCGCCAAATTCCACCGCTTTCTTACAGGCGATGCTCTCGACGAAATCATCCGCGCGAAAGGACATTTCTGGCTCGCGACCCGCACCGACTATCTGGGCGAACTGGCGATCGCGGGCAGGCAGAAAAGCGTTTCGCGGCTCGGCCGCTGGTGGGCCGCGGTGCCGAAGAACCGCTGGCCCGACGACAGCAGCTTCGAAGAGTTGGTGTTTCGCCACTGGAATCCCGTCTGGGGGGACCGGCGCCAGGAACTGGTGTTCATCGGCATTGGCATGGACGCCGCCACGATCCGCGCCGCGCTCGATGCCTGCCTGCTCGACGCCGAGGATTTCAACCCGGAACTCTGGACGACCTTGCCCGACCCCTTTCCTGCCTGGGGCGAAGCACAGCCGGTAGCAGAGCCGGCCGAATGACCGCCCTTGACCGCTCGCATGCTTTGGTCGCGGGGAATGCGGGGGTGCTCGAAGCGATCCGCGATCCCGATATATCGATCGCTATCTGGGAGCGCGGCACGCCGTACGCACTCGGCGACATACTCTCGCCCGATCTCCGGTCCGTGCACGTTTCAGCCAGCGCGGCCAACTTGCCCTTGGCCCTCACGCGCGCACTCGAAGCTGCCCGATATCCGCTCGGCGATGCCCGGGCGACGCTCGAGATGGACATTCTCGATCTCGCCCGGCGCTTTGCCGCGATCATGCGGGTCGCCGAAGTCGATATTCGGCTCGACCGGATCGCTGGCAACGCTTGTCGCAAGTTCCACGCCGACTATGTCACCGCGCGCCTGATCACGACTTATATAGGCCGCGGCACCCAATGGCTCGACGCGCACCCAAGCAAATCATGTGATTGCGACGAGCCGCACAATCTACGCGAAATGCGGGCCGGAGACGTCGCCATTTTCAAGGGCAGACACTGGGATGAGGACCATGCCGCCATCCATCGCTCGCCGCCTATTGCGGGCAGCGGCGAACAGCGCCTGCTGCTCGTCATTAATCCGCTCGAACAGCCCGGCCAGGGGACGCGAGCCTGATGCATTAGCGGGGCAAAGGCTCCCGCCCTTGCGAACCGAGCCTCGGCTTCGGAAGATCCCGCCTCCGGTCGGAGCGCTGCCAGAATGGCAGGTCCTCGGCGGGAAGAGGCGCCGCCGAAGGATTGCCTCGGGGAGGCGGAGACGCCGGCGCAAGGCGTGACGATACTCTCGTTTTCGTTGCCGGCGCGGCGCGCTGCCGGAGCCCGAATATCTCGTCCGCCCATTGCTGCAACATACGCCGGCGCGGCGTCAGATAGAGTGCGCTGTTATAAGCGCCTCGCACCTCATTTTCGTCGGCGTGCGCGAGCGCCATTTCAACCCAGTCGGGTTTGTAACATTCGGCCTCATTGGCCCATGTCGACCCCAGTCCCCTGAAACCATGCACGGTCTGACGGCCGCGATAGCCCATGCGATAACAGGCGAAGATCATGGTATTTTCCGAGATGGGATGGCCCGGCTTTTCGCCCCCGAACACAAAGTGTCCGGCCGATGAATGCCGCCGACGCAGCAACAGCTCCACGACCTGTGAGGAAAGCGGCACCAGATGCTCGCGGTCCATCTTCATCCGCTCTGCCGACAGGCGCCACAGCGGCATTTCGCTTTCGAGGTCCTCGAATTCATCCCACGTCGCAAAACGCGTTTCACTCGTGCGGGCCCATGTCAGCAAGGTGAACATCATCGCGTCGCGCGTGGTCTCACGGCGGCGCGCATCGGGCTCGCCGTCATAGGAGCGGATCGCCGCGACCAGTTCGGGGATCTCGGCGAGAGGCACCTTCGGCATATGCTTGACGCGCGGCTTCGGCCGCAGCGCATCGTTGATACTGGTCGTGGGATCGTTCGCGGCCCAGCCGCTCGCGATTGCGAAACGGAAGACCTGACCGATGCTCTGCTTCACCCGCCGGCTGACGTCGAGAGCGCCGCGCGCCTCGACTGCCCGGACGATCTCAAGCACTTCCGGGGCCGTGATGGTCTTGATGTCGCGCTTGCCCAGCACCGGGAAGACGTCGCGCTCCATCCGGCTCATCACGCGGGCCGCGTGGGCGGCATCGAGCGCCTCGCACCGATTCGCGTGCCAGGCCCGCGCTATCGGCTCGAAAAGCACCAGCGCAGGCGCCAGGCCCTTGTTGGCCCTCTTCTGCGCGCCAGGGTCTTTTCCCTCCGCGAGCAGCTTCTTGGCATCGCGCCGCATCTGCCGGGCAACGGCGGCCGAAACGGCCGGATATTTGCCGATGCTCAGTGTCTTTTCCTTGCCGTCGAAGAAATATTTGAGGCGCCAGAATTTCGAGCCGCGCGGGGTAACGAGCACATAAAGCCCTTCTCCGTCGAAGAGCTTGTAGTCGCGCGACCGCCGCGCGGCATATTTGATTTCGAGGTCCTTGAGAGCCATTGGGGTATATTCCTGCTGGGGTATTTGCAGAAAAATGCCCAAAATATACCCCGGGATCAAATTCCCGCAGCGGGACCTTGCAGGATGAAACCGGACGCAGAGGGGATAAGGAAGGCCCCAAAAATATTTGATTTCATTGCCAAAAGCGGACGCAATGGAACGAAATGGGACTTTGGGGGAAAAATGGTCCTGGTAGCGGAGGAGGGACTCGAACCCCCGACACGCGGATTATGATTCCGCTGCTCTAACCGGCTGAGCTACTCCGCCCCAAAAGGGTCGCCGCGTCGGGCGAGCCGCGCCTATAAGCAGAGCGTTGCCGCGGGTCAATATCATGTACGCACTCCGCGAAAATTGCGTGCGAAGGCCGGCTGCCACGGCCCGCCGAGATAATGATGCGCGGCGAGTCCGGCGATCATCAAAGGCCGTGGATGAAAGTCGGCGGCGAGCGCGCCCTGCAATCTTCGCGCTTCGGCGGCCGGGACCTTGTTCTGGACGGTGATATGCAGGCGCGGAACGCCCCGATCCTGCGCGGCGAGCGCGCTGGCGAAATGATCGGCGATGCGGTCGCGGACGGCCAGCAGGCCGGGACTTTCAATGCGAAAGGCAACACCGCCGCCGAGCGAATAGATTTCGCGCAGGTGCGCGGGAGGCGGCGGGGTATCCGCCGCGATCCGGCGAATCAGCCGGTCAAGCTCGTCGTGGCACGAGGGCGGCAACTGGTGGAACAGCGTGATATGCGCCGCCAGATGGTTGCGGTCGGGCGGAAAATGCGCGGCGCGGAGGCGATCGAAGACGCGCTGGTCCGCCGCACCCATCGTCGCGGTCACGATGATGGGCACGGCGCCAGCGGCCCGGAAGGGAGGGGGGATGACCGGGCCTCCTGTTTCGCGAAGGGATGGGCGCGACAATTTCGGGGGAATCTTGTCACCGTCCATGGGACGCCCTTCGTCGATGGACGCGCCCATGATCGAAAAGCGCCGCACGATCCAATCGATTAACCGGCTTAGAATGATCGACTATGACGATCACAAGGAAAAGCGCCTTGTTTACAGCCTGCTCCAGAAATCGCGGAGCGCTGCAGCGACCTCGGCGGGCCGCTCGGCGATCGCCCAATGCCCCGCCCCTTCGATCACGGCGAGCGGCGTACCGGTGTTCGCCGCAAAGCGCTGCGCCACCGAAAGCTCGACATAGGGATCACCCGCACCCCACACCAATGTGCCGTTCGCGGGCAGTTTGGCGATGTCGCGCGCCCAGTCGTGCTCGAAGCTGAGTCCCTTCGCCGAGCGATAGAGCTTCAGGATCGCGCGGCGCTTGTCCCTGTTCGCCCACTGCGCAGCTTCCTCGGCGGCGATGTCGGCTGGCATCCCTTGCGCCGCCAGCCCTCCGGCGAGCCTCGCGGGTTTGCTGAGCGCCATGAAGACTTCGCCGAGGACGGGCGTGTTCCAGATTCGCGCGAGCCGGTGACCGCGATAGTCGGGATCGATCACCGCGTTCGAAATCGCCCAGCTGCGGACGAGTTCGGGACGCAGCATCGCGACGCGCTGCGCGATCAGCGCCCCCCAGTCATGCCCGACGATATCGATCGGCCCGTGCGCCGCGAACAGCGCCTCGACCTCGCCCACCGCCCAATCGGCATAGGCTTCCTTGGTCGCGGGAAACCCCGCGGGCAGCGGACCGGTGAACCCCGGAAGCGCGGGCACCGCGACGGGCGTGTCGCCAAGGTCGAGCGCGCCGAGCAGCGGACGCCAGATCGCAGGGCTGTCGGGGACACCGTGGAGGAACAGCTTGGCGGTGGTCATGATAATCAGCCCCTTGGCAAATGGATGATCCAGCTTCGGTCGGTCGGCTCGATCCGCCCTTCGCGATAGCCGCCGGCGAGCAAGGCGGTCCGGGCGTCGGCGCGGACGAGCGTCATATAATTCCACTGCCCGCCGAGATCATAATCGAGCCGCCGGCCGGTGCCGCTGGCGACATTGAAGATTTCGGGGGCGGTGTCGCCCGCGGCGACGAGGACGCGGTTTCCGGGCAGCAACAGCAGGCCGTCACCGATCTTGAAGCGCGGGTCGGCGAGGTTGCCCGCGGGAATGAATCGCCCCGCCGCGACGTCGAACCGCTCGACCGAACGCAGCTTGCCGCCATAGTCGCGGACGTCCGATCCGCCGACAACCAATATGTCGCCATTGTCGAGGCGCAGCGCGCCATGCTTGTATCGTCCCCGCGCCATCGTCCCGGCGGCGCCGAACCGGCCGGTCGCGGGATCGAACAGCTCGGTGCTCGCCAACGCCTTCCGCGGTTCGCGATCGGGCCGCCCGCCCCCGGCCACCAGCACCCGTCCGTCGCCGAGCAGGGTCGCCGTCGCGCCGCTTCGCGCGGCGCCGAGCGACCCTGTCGCACTCAGGCGGCCCGAAGCGGGGTCGAAGATTTCCGCGTCGGAACGGACGTCCGCCCCGTCATAACCGCCGGCGATCAGGATGCGGCCGTCGGCGAGACGCGCGACCGCCGGGGCGTTTCGCGGCGCCGCCATCGCGGGTCCCGCGACCGACTTGCCCGTCGCGGGATCGAATATTTCGGTGGTCGCCGACACGCGCCCGTCGATCCACCCGCCAAGGACCAGCACCCGCCCGCCGGGCAGCGCGGCCACCGATGGCTGGATACGTTCGGCGAGAAGCTGACCACTACCCGCAAGCTCCATGCTGCGGGCGTCGATGATATCGACGGTAGCGCTGGCCGGACCAGCCTCGCAGCCCACGCGCACGCATCCTCCGATGGCGAGCAGGCGTCCTTCTCCGACGGCTATAAGCTGGTGGGTCGCGCGCGGCGCGCCCAGGCGCGGGCCGGACTCGATGCGGATCTCGCTCGCCTGTTCGGCCGCGCTGCCGCCGTTCGCCATGCAGGCGGTCATCGCCAGCGAAAGAAGCGCATAGATCGAAACATTCCGCATCGCACCTCTCCCCGCTGTCCGGCGATGGCCGCCTATTCCATCTCCCCGCGGTCGCGGCGGAGCTGATACCATTTCTGCACATTGGCATTATGTTCGGCGAGCGTGCGCGCGAAGATATGCCCGCCGTCGCCCTTGGCGACGAAGAAGAGATAGTCGTTCGCCTCGGGATCGAGCACCGCGGCGATCGACGCCTTGCCCGGGTTGGCGATCGGGCCCTTGGGAAGGCCGATCATGCTATAGGTGTTATAGCCGTTCACCGCCTGCATTTCGGAGCGCAGGATACGCCGTCCGAGCGGCTTGCCCTTGGTGACCGGGTAGATGATCGTGGGGTCGGCCTGGAGCCGCATGCCGACGCCGAGCCGGTTGGTATAGACCCCCGCGACGGTACGCCGTTCGGCGGCAACGCCGGTTTCCTTCTCGACGATCGACGCGAGCGTCATCGCCTCGTTGCGGTCCTTCACGGCCGAACGCGGCGTGCGCTTCGCCCACAGTTCGTTGAACGCCTTGTCCATTGCCGACTGCATCCGCTTCACCACCGCGGCGCGGCTTTCGCCCGTCGTGAAGGCATAGCTGTCGGGCAAGATACTGCCTTCGGCGGGCACCGGGATTTCGCCCTTCAGGCGCTTTTCGGCCATCAGCCGTTCCCAAACCATGATCGAGGGCATGCCTTCGGGGATCATGACGAGACGCTGGATCGTCTTGCCCGACTGGAACAGTTCGAGGATGTCGCCCGCGTCCATCCCCTTCTCGATCTTGTATTCGCCCGGCTTGATCGGATCGTCCGAGCCGAAGAAGCGCGCTTCGTTACGGAAGCTCGACGCAGAGACGAGCCCCGCGTCCTCGAGAATCTGCCCCGCTTTCGCAATGCTTGCGCCCTGCGGAATGACGACCTCGGCCTCCTTCGGCGCGCCGCCCGAACAGGCGGCGAGCGTCAGGGCCAGCAGGGCTGCAAGCAGCCAGCGCACGCGATCAGTCGACCGCCTTGACGATCAGGCTGGCGTTGGTGCCGCCGAAACCGAAGCTGTTGTTGAGCGCCGCGCGCACCTTGCGCTTCTTAGCGACCTTCGGGACGAGGTCGGCGCCCTCGGTGCCTTCGTCGGGATTGTCGAGATTGAGCGTCGGCGGCACGACCTGATCGCGGATCGCGAGGATGCAGAAGATCGTCTCGACCGCGCCCGCGCCGCCGAGCAGGTGGCCGATCGCCGACTTTGTCGAGCTCATCGAGACGTTGCCCATCGCGTCGCCGAACAGGCGCTTGACCGCGCCGAGTTCGATCGTGTCGGCCATCGTCGAGGTGCCGTGCGCGTTGATATAGTCGATGTCGGCGGGGGTCATGCCCGCCTTTTTCAGCGCCGCGCTCATCGAGCGGAAGGCGCCGTCCATTTCGGGATCGGGCGCGGTGACATGATAGGCATCGCCCGACAGGCCGTAGCCGACGACTTCGGCGTAGATTTTCGCGCCGCGTGCCTTGGCATGTTCATATTCCTCGAGCACGACGACGCCCGCGCCCTCGCCCATCACGAAGCCGTCGCGATCCTTGTCATAGGGGCGGCTCGCCTGTTCGGGGCGGTCGTTATAGGTCATGTTTAGCGCACGCGCCTGCGCGAAGCCCGCGATGCCGATCGGGCAGATCGTCGCCTCGGCGCCGCCCGCGAGCATGATGTCGGCATCGTCGTCGCGGATCATGCGCGCGGCATCGCCGATCGAATGCGCGCCGGTCGAACAGGCGGTGACGACGGCATGGTTCGGGCCCTTCAGGCCATATTTGATGCTGACCTGGCCCGAGATCAGGTTGATCAGGCGGCCGTGGACGAAGTGCGGCGAAACGCGGCCCGGCCCCTTTTCCGCGAGCAGCAGGCTTTCGCTTTCGATGCCCGGCAGGCCGCCGATGCCCGAGCCGATCGAGCAGCCGGCGCGCACCTGCTGTTCCGGGGTCAGTTCGGTGAGGCCGGCGTCCTCGAGCGCCTGTCCCGCGGCGTCGATGCCGAAGATGATGAAAGGATCGACCTGGCGCTGCACCTTGTGGTCGACGCGCTTGCCGGGGTCGAAGCCATATTCATGGTCGGGTCCCTTGACCTCGCACGCGATCGTGCATTTCTGGTCCGACGCATCGAAATGGGTGATCGTGCCCGCGCCCGATTTGCCGGCGATCAGATTTTTCCAGGTGGTTTCGACATCGGCGCCCAGCGGCGTCACCAAACCCAAACCTGTCACCACAACCCGGCGCATAATCATTCCTTTCATCGGCCCCTGCCCCCGCAGCGAGCCGCGTCAATTCCTAAAGACGCATATCCATAAAAAAAGCTTCCCGGCCACTGCGCACGAGCGCTCGGGACCGGGAAGCCGGAAATGCGTGGGCGGCGTTGCCGCCGCATCCGGCCACGCCGGATCGCAGGGCTTTAGCCCTTGTTCGCTTCGATATAGTCGATCGCATCCTTGACGGTGGCGATCTTTTCCGCCGCATCGTCGGGGATTTCGACACCGAATTCTTCTTCGAACGCCATCACCAGCTCGACGATATCGAGGCTGTCGGCGCCCAGATCGTCGATGAAGCTCGCTTCTTCGGTGACCTTGTCGGCTTCGACGCCCAGATGTTCGACAACGATCTTTTTAACCTTTTCGGCCGAATCGCTCATGCACAGTTCCTTTTTTCTGACTATGTCGTGAATGTTGAAAATTGCCCTAGTGCGCGTGGGCGGGGCTGGCAAGAGGGCTGGCTTCGGTGGTGCGGCGAAGCGCCGCATCGACCAAGACTTCCTCCGCAGCGCTATATGCCGACCGTGTCCCTTTCTGCCCCTCCGGCACCTGCGTGACGAAATAGGCAATGCCCTCGCCACCTTCAAGGTCGAACCACAGCCCGGACCGCAATCCATAGGCATCGCCAGAATGGCCGAGGCGCAAACGCCCGTCGCCGAACAGGTCGTCGCGGCACGCCGGATCGGATAGCGCCGGGCCGCCCGTGCTGTGCATGGCTATGCCATATTCGCAGAAAAACCCGCCGGTCCCCTCGCCGCTGGTCGGATGCACGCGCGCCATCGCCTCCAGCCGTGCGAGGCTTTCGGGTTTGAGGAAATTCTCGCCGCGGCGCAGCAGCATGACGCCGACGCGCGCGAGGCCGTTCGCCGAGATACGCAGTCCCCCTTGTGGGCTGAACCCCGCCCCGTGGCGCGCGAGGCGATAGCGCGCGAGGTCGCAGCTGCCATCGGCGGCCGGAACGACCGGGCACGATGGCCGCGCGCCTTGCAAATCGTCGCGCACGACCGCACCGTCGGCGCCGCGAAGCGTGACCGCCCGCGCGACCGCCGCGTCGCTGCACGTCGGCCAGTTGAAGCAGGCGTCGAGGCCGAGCGGCTGCATGACCAGCCGCGCCATTGCCGCATCGAAACGCTCGCCCGTCACCCCCTCGATCGCCGCCGCGACGACGGGATAGTTGAGGTTCGCATAAGCGAAATCGCCGGCGGGCGGACGCGCGGCGTCCCAGGCGGCCGGATTGCGGAGCGCTGCTTCGAGATCGGCGTCGAGCGGCAGCGCATAGTCGACATTGTCGGCGAGCCCCGAGCGGTGGCCGAGGAGCTGCGCGAGCGTTATCGGGCGATCGGGATAGCCCGGATGGCGCAGCCGCCAGCCCAGATAGTCCGACACATCGCGGTCGAGATCGAGCTTTCCCGCCTCGACGAGGCGCAACACCCCGAGCGCGACGACGAGCTTCGAGATCGACGCGATGCGAACCGGATCGTCGGGGGTCAGCGGCCGGCTATTCGCGGCATCGGCGAACCCTTCGGCGACGCGCGTCTCGATCCGCCCTTCGCGGTCGAAACGCACCGCGACCGCCGCGGGCGGCGGCGGCGCGGCGGCGAGCGTCAGCAGGGCCAGTGCGGTGAACATCGCGCCATCCTGCGCAGCGCCGCCCGCGCCGTCAAGGGCACGGCCGTAGCCGGACGGCGCGCCGTCAGGGCGCGGCTTTTGCCGGAACGACACCCGATTCGCGGAGCGCCGCCGAGGCGCGCTGGATGACAACCGGCGTGATCATGAACCGGCCCAGCACCCGTTCGGGCGCCGCGTCGGCGGGTTGGCGCGTGTAGGTGAGCAGGCGCTGCCATTGCGCGCGCCCCGCGGCCACATCGCCCTGTTGCGCCAGCACGATCGCCCGCACCATCATATATTGCGGTTCCATGTTGCTCGGCGACGGCATCTGGTCGAGAATCTTCCGCGCCTCTACCAGTTCGCCGCGCTGCGACAGCAAAAAGGCCAGCGTGACCGCGGGAACGCCGGGATAGGCGGAATCGAGTTGCAACGAGCGCCGGAGCAGCGCCTCGCCCTCGGTCGCCTGTCCGCAGGTCAGCTTGAACAGCCCGAGGAAACCCGACATGTCGGCGTCATAGGGGTTCAGCGCGATCGCCGCATCGCCCATCGCATTGCCGCGAGCACAATTTCCCGAATAGAAATTCGCGCGCGCCATCGCGAACAGCCCCGCCGTGGAATTCGGGCTGCTTTCATAGGAGCGTAGCGCCAGCGCGCGCGCCTCGGCCAGCGCCTCGCGGCCCGCAGGCGTCATCCGCTGCGGCTGCCAGTCGCCATAGCGGACGAGCGACAGCGCGGTCAGCGCAACGGGATCACGCGGATTGCCCTTCAGCGTCGCGCGCAAGCACGCGTCGACCTGCTTCACCGCCATGACATTCCGCATCTGGCGCATCCGGTTGAACTGCGCCAGGCAGGGGAAGCCCGGCGAAAAATTGTCGGGCTGGCGCTGGACCTGGTCGCGCACGATCACGCCATAATCGCCCGCAAGCTGGGCAATCAGTGGTTCGATCGCGAAGAATTCCGGGGTTTCCTGCTGGGTCAGGCGAAGCTGCTGCGACCAGATCGCGCGCTGGTCGGCGACGCGATTGAGAACGAGCGTGACATCGGTGTTTCCTTCGGTCGTGCGGACGAGCGACGTATCGAGCCGATAATCGCCGCTCCGGGGCGCGGTGCTGCCGGGCGCTTTCGAACTGAGCAGGTCGACCAGCTCGAAGCGGCGGAGCCCGTCGCGCAGCTTGCCGTCGAGCGCCCGTGCCAGAGCGCGCGATTCGGGCGAGTTTCCAGCTGCTGGCGCGCTGACCTCGAGCAGGGGGACGGGCACCGGATCGCTCACGAACAATTGGCCGGGGCCGCCGCGCAGCATCCACAATGTCAGGAGCGCGAGCCCGAGAAGGATCAGGACGACGATCCAGCGACCGAAGCGCGGACCACCGTCATGCCGCCGATGCGCGCCGCCCGATGCAGGCGGCCGTCCCGACGTCGCGGCAAGCGGTGCCGCTTTGACGTCATCGGCGGCCGCCGGCTCGTCGGCCGAGCGCGCCGACGGCGGCGCCGCGCGATATTGGACAACGACCTCGTAACTGCCCTGCGGCACGCGCAGCCGGTGCACCCACGGCGTGTCGGCATAATAGCGGTCGAGCAGGCTGCGCAACCGCCCCACCATGACCCGGGGATAGCTGTCGACGGCGGGATCGAAATCCTCGCTGCGGCCGAGCGCTTCGGTCGCGATCGCATAGGCCTTGGGCGAGCTGCGTCCGCCCCGCAGGCGGTGTTCGACAAGGAATTGCAGCAAACGCGACAGCACCGGCGAGCGCGTGAACATCGGGGAATCGAGCAAGCGCTCGAGTTCGTCCGCGATGATCCGGTCGGTCTCGCCGGGATCCTGTGCCTCGTTCGCTTTCGCCTGGTCCATGCTACCCTCAAATGCCCCCGCCGGGCGGTGTGGTAGATACGCCAATCAGCCAGCACGGCCACCCATTGTTACTTTGACGTAACGGTAACACGGCAACCTTGGTTCATATCAGAAGAAGAGCGTCTCGCCAATCCGCAAGGAAATGCGCGAAAACAGGTTAACGATTGGTTATCAAACGGCAACATGCCGCCGTGTGACCCCTTGTAACTGCCGCGCTTTCGAAATTGTGTCATTCTTGGACCGTCGCGACATTCCTACGATGGCGCGGCGTGAAGCCGAAAGGCGAAAGGTGCGAGCTGGTCCCTGGCGCCTTTCGATCCCCCTCAGGCTTCATTTTGAGACTTCGCCGGGCGGCCCAACAGCCCCACCTGTTCGCCGCCCGGCAAGTCGACCGCTCCTCGCTCCCGACGATTGTTCCGCGAACGATGCGGCCACAGCCTCAGTGCGAGCGCGGCGATCATGATCGACCCGAAGACGATCCCGACGATCCGCTTGTCCGTATCGTCGCCAAAGGCGCGACCGGCATAGCTCGCGGTGAAGATGAACCAGATATAATAGATGCCGAACCGGTGGAGGCGCCGCCACCATTTGCCGAGCCGCCGTTGCCATCCGTCGGTCGAGGTCAGCGCCATCAGGTAGAGAATGGCATAGGCAAGCCCGCCGCCGATCAGCGACTGCCATGTCCGCCCCGGCGCATAGACGATGATGTTGATACCGAGCGCGACGAGGTGGATCGTGTGCGCGAGCGCAAAGCCCAGCCCCCATTGCCGTCGCCGGCGAAGGACGGCGCGCGTCACGGGCCCGGGCCAGCGGCGCACCAGCGTCGACGCAAGGAAGGCGATGAGGAACAGCGGCAGCCCGGCGCGCGCGGTCCACCGCGCCGCCAGCCCCGCGCGCTCGGCGGCATCGTCCCCTGCCAACAATCCCGCCGCGACCGCAAGCACGCCGGCGAGCAGGCCGAGCAGGAGCGGGGTCGATCGGCGGTCGAGCCAGCGGGTCAAGCAGAAGCCCTTGCGATGCGGCGGGCGCAAAGCGAATTGCCGCGGCCGCCGCCGGTTCCCGGCACCATGTAAGCGAACATATTGCGCCCCCTTTCTTTCTTCGCTCCTGTAACGAAAAGGGGCGCCGGTTTCCACCGACGCCCCTGTCTCTCGTCGAAAAACGAAGGCTTACGTCGCCGCCGGCGCCTTGCACGGGCCGGTGTGGGTCTGCGTCATCTGCATGACCATTTCCATGTCGCCACCGGTCGGGACCTTGCCCTTGGTGGTGATGGTGACGTCGCTCTTCTTGGCTTCCATCGTACCGGTCATCGCCATGTCGACGGTCTGGCCATTGGCCTTGCAGGTGCCGGCGATATCGATCTTGCCGCCCGCGATATCCTTCTTCGACCAGGTGCATTCGCCGCCGTTGCCCGGCCCCTTGGCGAGTTCGGCTGCGATATCTTCCTTGTCGACCTGCTCCTGCGTGAAGCACTGGTCCATGCCGCTGGCGCCTTCCATCATCTTCGCCATGCCGTCCTTCATTTCGGGCGGCATGCCGGGGACTTCGAATTTCACCAGCTTGACGTCGGTTTTCCAGTTACCGGCTTCGCGCTTGACCGGGCCGCCGGCGGCGTTTTCGCTCTTGCCGCAGCCCGAGACCGCGATGAGGGCGCCGATGGCGGCGACCGTCAGAAATTTCTTCATACCCTGTCTCCTGTGACTATCCGTTTGGGGGATTGTTTTGATTCATTGCGATTGTGGACCCGCCCCATCGATACCATATTGGCAGCAATGGCAATTCAGATTCGTACATCGCTCGATGAAATCGATACGGCCGAGGGCTATGTCCCGCATCGTCCGGCGCGCCCCGACAAAGTCGAAGGCGGCAAGCGATTCGAGTTAGTTAGCGATTATGAGCCCGCGGGCGACCAGCCGACCGCGATCCGGGAACTTGTCTCGACCGCGCTCAATGGCGAGCGCGATCAGGTGCTGCTCGGCGTCACCGGATCGGGCAAGACCTTCACCATGGCGAAGGTCATCGACGAGCTGCAGCGCCCCGCGCTGATCCTCGCGCCGAACAAGATCCTCGCGGCACAGCTCTATGGCGAGTTCAAGAGCTTCTTCCCGAACAATGCCGTCGAATATTTCGTCAGCTATTACGACTATTACCAGCCCGAAGCCTATGTGCCGCGCAGCGACACCTATATCGAGAAGGAAAGCTCGGTAAACGAGGCGATCGACCGCATGCGCCATTCGGCGACGCGCGCGCTGCTCGAACGCGACGACGTCATCATCGTCGCGTCGGTGTCGTGCCTCTATGGTATCGGGTCGGTCGAAACCTATTCGGCGATGATCTTCGATTTGAAGAAGGGCCAGGCCGCCGACAATCGCGAGATCATCCGCAAGCTCGTCGCGCTGCAATATAAGCGCAACGATCAGGCCTTTGCGCGCGGCAATTTCCGCGTGCGCGGCGACAGCCTCGAAATCTTCCCCTCGCACTATGAGGATATGGCGTGGCGCGTCAGCTTCTTCGGCGACGAGATCGAGGAAATCACCGAGTTCGACCCTCTGACGGGAAAGAAGATCGCGACGCTCAACTATGTCCGCGTCTTCGCCAACTCGCACTATGTGACGCCGGGGCCGACCTTGAAGCAGGCGAGCGAGGCGATCCGGCACGAACTCGCAGAACGGCTCAAGGAACTCGAAGCCGAGGGCCGCCTGCTCGAAGCACAGCGGCTCGAACAGCGCACCAATTTCGACCTCGAGATGATCGCCGCGACCGGGAGCTGCGCGGGGATCGAGAATTACAGCCGCTTCCTGACCGGCCGCCTGCCAGGCGAGCCGCCGCCGACCCTGTTCGAATATCTGCCCGACAATGCCTTGCTCTTCGTCGACGAGAGCCACCAGACGATTCCGCAGATCGGCGCGATGTCGAAGGGCGATCACCGCCGCAAGATCACGCTCGCCGAATATGGCTTCCGCCTGCCCTCGTGCATCGACAACCGGCCGCTGCGCTTCGCCGAATGGGACATGATGCGCCCGCAGACGGTCAGCGTCTCGGCGACGCCGGGGACGTGGGAAATGGACCGCACGCAGGGCGTATTCGCCGAACAGGTGATCCGCCCCACCGGCCTCATCGACCCGCCGGTGTTCATCAAGCCGGTCGAGGAACAGGTCGACGACCTGATCATGGAGGCGAAGAAGACCGCGGCGGCGGGATACCGCACCCTCGTCACCACGCTCACCAAGCGCATGGCAGAGGATCTGACCGAATTCCTCCACGAAGCCGGCCTTAAGGTGCGCTACATGCACTCGGACGTCGAGACGCTCGAGCGCATCGAGATCATCCGCGACCTGCGGCTCGGGGTGTTCGACGTGCTTGTCGGGATCAACCTGCTGCGCGAAGGGCTCGACATTCCCGAATGCGGGCTGGTCGCGGTCCTCGACGCCGACAAGGAGGGGTTCCTTCGCAGCGAAACCTCGCTGGTGCAGACGATCGGCCGCGCCGCGCGCAACGTCGACGGCCGCGTCATCCTCTATGCCGACCGCATCACCGGCAGCATGGAACGCGCGATGCGCGAGACCGACCGCCGCCGTGAAAAGCAGGAAGCGTATAACGCCGAGCACGGCATCACCCCGACGACGATCAAGCGCAACATCGGCGACATCATCGCGCATGTTGCGTCGAAGGATCAGGTGACGATCGACATCGGCGAGGACAAGCCGCAGCACATGGTCGGCCACAACCTCCGCGCCTATATCCAGGAACTCGAAAAGAAGATGCGCGATGCCGCCGCCGACCTCGAGTTCGAGGAAGCGGGGCGCCTGCGCGACGAGATCCGCAAGCTCGAGGCCGACGAGCTCGGTCTTCCCGCCGACCAGCAGGTCGCACCGCGCGTCGGGCGCTCGAACGAGGGCAAACCGGGGACACGCAAAGGACGATTCGGGAAGCAGAGCAAGACGAAGTGGGGGCGGTAGGCGCCGCCTTCGACGAAACCCCGCCTGTAACCGACAAGCAGCCTTGCCGCTCCGGCGCGCGCTGCATAGGGTCGCCCCCAAACCGGGGAGATATATCTATGAAATCGGGTCTGTCGTTTATCGCCTTGGCGCTTGCCTTTACCGCGCCCGCCGCGCTTCATGCGCAGGACAAGGCCGACGACGCCAGCGCAGCGAAGGCAAAGGCCGAAAAGCCCGCCGACTATGAGCCGCAGGTTCGTACCACCAAGCTCAGCGGCACCTTCGGCGGCCAGCGCATCAACTATGCCGCGACGATCGGCGAGACGATCATCAAGAACAAGGACGGCGTACCCGAAGTAGCGGTCGTCACCACCTCCTATGTCAAGGAACCGCGCGACCCCGGCCGGCCGGTGACCTTCCTGTTCAACGGCGGCCCGGGGTCGGGCACGGTGTGGCTGATGATGGGAGCCTTCGGGCCGAAGCGCGTCGCGATCCCCGGCACCGGCGTCGACGACGGCGCTCCGCCGTATCCGATCGTCGACAACCCCGATGCGCTGCTCGACGTCACCGATGTCGTGTTCATCGACCCGCCGGGGACCGGCTTCTCGCACCTGATCGGCAAGGCGAAGCCCGAGGATTATTACGGGGTGACGCAGGATGCGAAACTCGTCGCCGAAGTGATCCGCCGCTGGCTCAACGACAATGGCCGCTGGAACAGCCCCAAATATCTCGGCGGCGAAAGCTATGGCACGACGCGTTCGGCCGCGGTCGCCAACCAGCTGATGAACGAGACGTACAACGACGTCGCGCTCAACGGCATCATCCTCATTTCGACCGTGCTCGATTTCGCCGCGGGCGCCGATACGCCGGGCAACGAGTTGTCGCCGATCACCAACCTGCCCTCGATGGCGGTGACCGCACTCTATCACGGCAAGGCGACGGCTTCGTCGCCCGAAGCCTTTGCCGAGGAAGCGCGGCAGTGGGCGATCGGCCCCTATGCGACCGCGCTGCTCAAGGGCCAGAAGCTGCAGGGTGAGGAGCGCGCCGCGATCCGCCGCGAGCTGGCGCGCTTCACGGGCCTCTCCGAAACCTATCTCGAAAGCGCCGACCTGCGCGTCACGCCGAACCGTTTCTACAAGGAGTTGCTGCGCGACCGCGGGCTGACCGTCGGCCGCCTCGACAGCCGCTACACCGGCAAGGATTATGACAGCGCGGGCGAAGGCCCCGACAACGACCCGAGCTTCTATGGCATCGACGCAAGCTATACCGCGGCGATCAACAGCTGGAGCCGCGACGGGCTGGGGTTCAAGACCGACCGCGAATATCAGTCGATCGGCCGGATCGGCGGGCAATGGGACTGGCGCCTTGGCGGGCGCGACACCAACGCGTACCTCAACGTCGCGCCCTATCTCGGCCAGGCGCTGCGCGAAAATTCAGGGCTGAAGATACTCGTCGCACAGGGCTGGTATGATTTCGCGACGCCCTTTTTCGCCGCCGAATATGCGCTGTCGCGCACCGGCATCCCGCAGGACCGCATCCACTACACTTATTATGGCGCGGGCCACATGATGTATATCCGCGACGAGGACCGGCATAAATTGTCGGCCGATGTGCGGGCCTTCATTCGCGCGCGCTAGGAGCGTCCGTTAGCGACCGCTACCCCGGCGAAGGCCGGGATCTCGCCGGTGCGTAAATCCGATAGGGTGAGAACCGACCTTCGCCGGGATGACGGATAAGGAAACGTCCGCTCCCCACCCCAATACGGACGCGCTTATCGCAGCACACCCTTCGCCTTCATCGCGCGCGCGTAGAAATAGAGCGCGATGGCAATGACCCAGATCACGCCCAGGAACATCAAGACGCCCTCCCCGAACAGCGCCTGATATTGCGCCGCCTGCATCCCGACCTGATAAAGGCTCATCAGTGCCAAGCCGATCAGCGAGACGAGAAAGGCGGTGACCGCGTGTCGGTTACGGAGCAGCAGCAGCAAGGTACCGGCCATCGCACCCCAGACGCCGAGCGCCCAGCCGATATCGGCCCAAACCGGATAGGCGTCGACCCACGCAATCTGCTCGGGCTTCAGGCCTGAGCTTTCGAGATACCAGGCCGCCTTGGTCTTGAAGCCGACATAGTCGGAAACCGGAATGCAGTGCCACAGGAACGACAGGATACCGACGGCCCACAAATGCCACGGCGTTTTTTGCGCTTCGGTCATATTCGTCTCCCCCTCCAGAAAGATGGGGCGAAACTATCATCCTTTGCCGTCGCCAGCAACGTGGTGATTTAGACCCGCAATACAGCTCCTCAGGACGCTTCGCGTTGCCACGAAGGCTTGGCAAGCGCGCGGCGAACCCCGATATGCGTCGGCATGTGCGTCGTCGCCCTTGCCCACCAGGTCCATCCCGACTGGCCGCTCATCCTCATCGGCAATCGCGACGAGTTCCACGCGCGCCCCGCCGCGCCGCTCGCCGCATGGGACGACGGCAGCAGGATCGTCGCAGGCCGCGACATGCAGGCGGGCGGGACGTGGCTGGGGGTGCATCGCCCGAGCGGACGCGTCGTCGTCGTCACCAATGTCCGCGGCGCAATGCCCGATCCCGCGAAGGAGTCGCGCGGCGCGCTGGTATCGGACCTGCTGCGCGGCGAAGGACGATTTGCCGACCCCACGGCCGACGACCTGCCGCGCTTCAACGCGTTCAACCTGTTCGCGGTGGACGGCAGCAAGGCGCGGCTGCTGACCAACCGCCCCGTCCCGCTGATCATGCCGCTCGCCCCCGGCATCCATGCACTCGCCAATGAACCCGTCGACGCGCCCTGCCCGCGCGCCGAGCGGCTGCGCCTTGCCCTCGAAGCGACCGTCGCGGCCGGCAGCGACCCCGAGGGCCTGCTCGACACGCTGATGGCCGAAGACGATCCCGCGCTGTTCCTGCGCGGCGACGTCTATGGCACGCGCGCCTCGACGCTCGTCGCAGTGTCGCCCGGAGGCGACGTCAAAATGATCGAGCGCCGATACGAAAAGGGCGGCCGTCCCGCTGGAACGACCGCCCTCACATTTCGTATCGGCTGAGCCGGTCGCGCTTATTTCGGCGCAATCACCATCAGCATCTGACGGCCTTCGGTGCGGGGATGCGCCTCGACCTTCGCGATTTCCGACGTCAGTTCGGCGACGCGCTGCAGCACGTTGAGACCAAGCTGGGTGTGGCTCATCTCGCGGCCGCGGAAGCGCATGGTCATCTTGACCTTGTCGCCTTCGCCGAGGAAGTCGAAGACCTTCTTCATCTTCACGTCGAAATCATGATCGTCGATGTTCGGACGCATCTTGATCTCTTTGATTTCCTGCGTCTTCTGGCTCTTGCGCGCGAGGTTCGCCTTTTTCTGCGCCTCATACTTGAACTTGCCGACGTCGAGGAACTTGCACACCGGCGGATCGGCGTTCGGAGACACTTCCACCAGGTCGAGACCCACCTCGGCCGCCTGCTCGATCGCTTCGGCCGTCAGCATTACGCCCAGATTTTCGCCTTCCTCGTCGATCACGCGGACCTTCGGAGAGGAGATGAATTCATTGTAACGCGGGCCGTTTTTCGGCGGCATCGGTGCCATTGGGCGACGGGTCATGGGCGGTGGTATAGCTGTATCTCCTGGGTCGTTTAAAAAAGGCGTGCAGCATCGACGCAAAAACACGCGTGACGGTCATATAGTGATCACGGAGCCGTCGTAAAGACCGCCCCGTGCACCTTTTAGCGCTTTTCGGACCGACTGTGGCTGGTCTGCCACTGTCGGCGGACGGCTACCATTTCGTCGGCGCGGGATCGACGACGCGGAAACCGCCGGCGCCGATTTCGCTGACTTCGAGCGCGCGCTCGGCGATGCCGCGATTGCTGAAACGGAAGATGCCGTCGATGCCGCCGAAACCGTCGGCCGCGAGCAGGCGATTCGCCGGGAAATTGGTGCCCGGCTTCCAGTCGCGCGCGATCCGCACCGTCAGCAGCACCGAATCATAGCCGAGGCTGGCAAGGCGGTACGGCGCCTTGCCGAAACGAGTGCGATATTTGGTCGCGAGCTGGCCATAGAGACCGTCGGAGACGCTGGCGAACCACGATCCGCGCATCACCGCGCTGCTGCCGAGCGCGGCGTCGGTGTTCCAGAGTTCGGTGCCGAGGATCTGCTTGCTGCCCGTGCCCTTGATCACCGGCACCGCGCGAATGGCGTTGCCGCCGCTGTCGGCGATCAGCACCGCGTCCATCGCGCCGGCGTTGGCAATCCGCCGCGCCGCGCCGGTGAGCGCCGTCGCGCTCCGATCATAGCTTTCGACCGCGACGAGCGTGCCGCCCGCTTCGGCGACCGCGGCGCGGAACGCGGCGGCCGAGCGGTCGCCATAGACATTCTTGGGCACGAGCGCGCCGAAGCGCTGATGACCTTTCGATCGCGAAAAGGCGACGACGCGCTCGACCGACTGGCCGGGGACGAAGCCCATGATGAAAACGCCGTTGCCCGCGACGCTGCTGTCGTTCGAGAAGCTCAGCACCGGCACCTTCGCCTCGCGCGCGACCGGCGCGACCGCGGTGACATCTTCGCTGAGCAAGGGGCCGAGAATCAGCTTGTTGCCGTCGGCGACCGCCTGCCGCGCCGCCGCGGCGGCGCCGAGCGCGGTATCATAGGTGGTGATACGGACGCGCTCGGTGCGCGAATCGAGCAGCGCCAGCGTCGTCGCATTGGCGATCGCGGTGCCGACGTCGGCGTTCGGACCGGTCTGCGGCACGAGCAGCGCGACGCGGTGGCGATCGGTGTCGGTGGGCAGGCCGGGGCCGACATTGTCGTCGGGATTCGTCGGCGGCGGCGGGGTCGCCGGGCCATTGCTCTTCGGAACGACCTGACACGCCGCAAGCAGCCCCGCCATTGCCACCGCCCCAAGGCCGCGCAACATCTGACGGCGCGGCGATGCTTTATTTTGGCGCTGGTCGGCAGTTTCTGCCATTTTCGGCGTCATGCCAGATTCGAACATCTCAGATTCTCCCTTGCCCGGTCTCTATATCGTCGCGACGCCCATCGGCAACCTTGGCGACATCACTCCGCGTGCCGCCAAAACGCTCGCCTCCGCCGGCGTGATCGCCGCAGAGGATACGCGCGTGACCGCGAAACTGCTGTCGCACCTGGGTTTGCGTGTGCCGATGACCCCCTATCATGATCATAGCGACGAACGCACCCGCGCCGCGCTGGTTGCGCGCATGGAGAGCGAAATTGTCGTTTTGGTGTCGGATGCCGGCACGCCGCTGATTTCGGACCCCGGATACAAGCTGGTGCGCGACGCGCGCGACGCGGGGCGCCACGTCACCACCCTGCCCGGCCCGTGCGCCGCGATCGCCGCGATCACTTTATCGGGGCTGCCGAGCGATCGTTTCCTGTTCGCGGGCTTCCTGCCCAACAAGGCGAAAGCGCGCGCCGACACGCTCGCCGAATTCGCAGCCCTGCGCGCCACGCTGGTCTTCTACGAAAGCGGGCCGCGGCTGTCGGCGTCGCTCGCAGCGATGGCCGAAGGGCTCGGCGACCGCGAGGCGGCGGTCGCGCGCGAGATCAGCAAGATGTTCGAGGAATGCGTCACCGGCACGCTGACCGAACTCGCCGCGCGCTATGCCGACGCGCCGCCGAAGGGCGAGATCGTCGTGATCGTCGGCCCGCCCGGCGAAGCGGCCGCCGAAGAGGCCGACGACGATACGCTCGATGCGGCGCTGCGCGAGGCGATGGCCGACAAGCCCGTTGCGCAGGCGGCGAAGGCGGTCGCGAAACGTTTCGGGCTCGACCGCCACGACGTGTACGCGCGCGCGCTGACGCTGAAAGAGCAGGCTTGAACCGCGCTGCCGCCGAGGCGCGCGGACGCAAGGCCGAGCGCCGCGCCGCCTGGTGGCTGCGCCTCCACGGCTGGCGCATCCTCGGCGAGCGGCTCCGCGTTCCCGTCGGCGAGGTCGACCTCGTCGCGCGGCGCGGCCGCACCGTCGCCTTTATCGAGGTCAAATGGCGCGACCGCGCCGCCGACCTCGACCTCGCGATCGACCATTATCGGCTGCGCCGCGTCGCCGCGGCTGCCGAAATGCTGCGCCCGCGCTTCGCCGGCCCGCGCGACGACATAAGGATCGACGTGATGCTCCTTGCACCAAAGCGCCTGCCACGCCATCTGGTCCACGTCTGGCAACCCTGAGGAAGATCGAATGACCCTGCGCGCCGCGGTACAAATGGACCCGATGGACAATATCAACATCGGGGGCGACAGCAGTTTCGCGCTGATCCTGAAGGCGCTCGAGCGCGGGTACGAGCTCTATCACTATGACGTCCGCGGCCTGACGTGGGAGGCCGGGCGGCTGACGACGAAGGCGCACCGCATCCTCGAGGCACAGCGCGAGGCCGGCGCCCATTATAAATTCGGCGACGAGGTGGTGCTCGACCTCGGCCGCGATATCGATGTCGTGCTGATGCGGCAGGACCCGCCCTTCGACCTCGGCTATCTCACCGGCACCTGGCTGCTCGAACGGCTCGCGGGCGAGACATTGGTCGTCAACGATCCGGTTTCCGTACGCAACGCGCCCGAAAAGGTCTTCGTGCTCGACTTCGCCGAGTTCATGCCGCCGACGATGGTGACACGCGATCTCGACGCCGTGAAGGATTTCCAGGCGCGCCATGGTGCCGTCGTGATCAAGCCGCTCCACGGCAATGGCGGCAAGGCTGTGTTCAAGATCGATGCCGACGGCAGCAATTTGGGCGCGCTCGTCGAGCTGTTCGGGCAGGTCTGGCCCGAACCCTTCATGGTCCAGCAATTCCTGCCCAGCGTGTCGAAGGGCGACAAGCGCATCGTGCTCGTCGACGGCGAGGTCGCGGGCGCGATCAACCGCAAGCCCGGCGAAGGCGAATTCCGGTCGAACCTCGCGGTCGGCGGTTATGCCGAGGCGGCCGAACTCACCCCGCGCGAGCAGGAGATTTGTGACGTCCTGGGGCCGCAGCTTCGCGAACGCGGGCTGGTCTTTGTCGGCATCGACGTGATCGGCGGCGAATGGCTGACCGAAATCAACGTCACTTCGCCCACGGGGATCGTCGCGATCGACCGTTTCAACAACAGCGATACGGCGGGCATGATCTGGGACGCGATCGTCCGCCGGATCGGCTGACGTTTCCGCGCGTTGCCCCCGCATGACCGATTTCATCCTGAACCTGATCCAGAGCTGGGGCTATGTGGGGATTTTCATCCTCATGTTCCTCGAAAATGTGTTCCCGCCGATCCCGTCCGAAGTGATCATGGGGCTCGGCGGCATCGCCGTTTCCAAGGGCCATTTCGATTTCTGGACGCTCGTCGCGGTTGCCGTCGCGGGGACGACAGCGGGTAACTGGATCTGGTACGGCGTCGGTCGCTGGATCGGCTATGAACGGCTCAAACCTTTCATCGACCGCCACGGCCGCTGGCTGACGCTCGACTGGGGCGAGGTCGAGCGGATGCACAATTTCTTCCTGAAATATGGCCCCGCGATCGTCTTCGTCGCGCGCTTCATGCCCGTCGCACGCACGATGGTGTCGCTGCCCGCGGGCATGGTGAAGATGAACCAGGCGAAATTCCTGCTCTGGACCGCCGCCGGCTCGACGATCTGGATCGCGGCGCTCGCGGGCGCGGGCAACTGGTTCGGGGGGCAGTTCGCGAACCTCGACGCCTTCGTCGGTCCCGTCGCGCTGGTGGCGATCGGCTCGCTCGTCGTCGTCTATATCTATCGCATCATCACCTGGAAGCCGAAACAGGCCGACTAGGCCCTGCCCTAAGCGCGCGGGTGCGCGCTCCGGTAGATGTCGAGCAGATGCGCCGCATCGACCGCGGTATAGACCTGCGTCGAGGCGAGGCTCGCATGGCCGAGCAATTCCTGCAAACTGCGAAGATCCGCGCCGCCCGCGAGCAAATGCGTCGCGAAACTGTGGCGCAGCGCATGCGGGGTCGTGCGTTCGGGCAAGCCCAGCGCGCGCCGCGCCGCGCGCACGCTCGCGCGCACGACACCGGGTTGCAGCGGCCCGCCGCGCGCGCCGAGAAACAGCGGCGTTTCCTTCGCGATCGGCCAGGGACAAGCCTCGACATAGCGCGACACCGCGGCAGCAACCGCGGGCAGGATCGGGACGATGCGCGTCTTGTTCCGCTTACCGGTCACGCGCAGCGTCTCGCCAAGCGGCAGCACCGCGCCGGTCAGGCCCAGCGCCTCGCCGATGCGCAATCCCGCGCCATAGAGCAGCAACAGCAGCGCAAAGTCGCGCGCGCCGACCCAGCCCTCGCGCGCATGATCCTCGACATCCTGCACCAGCGCGAGCGCCTCAGCGGGCGAAACCGGACGCGGCAGGCCCTTTTTGACGCGCGGTCCGCGCATCTGCGGCACGCTCGCGTTCGATCCGCCGACGAAGCGCAGGAAGGTGCGCAGCGCCGAAAGCTCCCGCGCCGCCGACGCATTGCCCAGCCCCTCGGCGCGCCGCTCGGCCAGATAGGCGCGCAGGTCGTTCGGGGTCAGCGCCGCCAGCATATGCGCATCGACCGCGCCGCCGCGATGCCGCGACAGGAAAGCGTAGAAGCGTGTCGCGGTGGCGATATAGGCGCGGCGCGTGTGCTCCGACCGGCGCTTCTCGTGCGCCAGATGGGCATCCCAGTCGCGGATCAACATGTCGCTCAAATCGGCCTCGCTTCGGCGCGAGTCTAGCCGGTCCGCACGACCTCGGAAAGGATCGAGTCGAGGAGGAGGATGCCGTCGCCGGTGACGGCGAGCCAATCGCCGTCCCGCCGCATCAGCCCCTGCCCGGTCAGCCGCGCCACCGCCCCGACATCGACGAACGCTGCGTGCGGCAACCCGCTGCGTGCCTCGATCCGCGCGAGGTCGATCCCTTCGGTCAGTCGCAGCCCCATCAGCATCGCCTCGGTCGCGCGTTCGTGCGCCGGCAGATCGCTCTCGACCTTTAACCCGTGGCCGTTGCGTGTCACCGCCGCGACGAAATTCTCGGGCTTCTTGTGCCGCTCGGTCGCCTGCCCCAGCCGCCTTCCATGCGCGCCGGGACCAACCCCCGCATAATCGGCGTAGCGCCAGTAAGCGAGATTGTGGCGGCTCTCCTGCCCGATGCGCGCGTGGTTCGACACTTCGTAGCGCGGCAGCCCCGCAGCGCGCGTCATCGCCTGCGTCGCGTCGAACAGGTCGGCGGCCGCATCGCCGTCGGGAATGGTGAGGTCGCCCTTCGCGGCGAGCGTCGCGAAGCGCGTGCCGGGTTCGATCGTGAGCTGGTAGAGCGAGAGATGGCTGGTGCCGAAGGCGAGCGCCCCCGCCAGCTCGCCTTCCCAAGCGCCGACCGACTGACCCGGCCGCGCATAAATCAGGTCGAAGCTGACGCGCGCGAAATGCTCCTGTGCGGTGGCGATCGCGCGGCGCGCCTCATCCTCGCTGTGCGCGCGGCCAAGGAATTCAAGCACTTCGGAATCGAAGCTCTGGACGCCGATCGAAACGCGGTTGACCCCGGCGGCGGCGAGGTCGGCAAAATTGGCGACCTCGACCGAATTCGGGTTCGCCTCCAGCGTGACCTCGACATCGTCGGTCAGGCCCCATTCGGCCTCGGCCGCCGCAATCACCGCCGCGACGGTCGCGGGCGGCATCAGGCTGGGCGTGCCGCCGCCGAAAAAGATCGACCCGACCGTGCGGCCCGGCAGCAGCGCCGCCTCGTGCCGCAAGTCAGCGAGCAACGCCTCGCGCCACACCGCCTGATCGACGCTTTCACGCACATGGCTGTTGAAGTCGCAATAAGGGCATTTCGACACGCAAAATGGCCAATGGACATAAAGGGCAAGCGGTTCGGCCATGCGGGGCGATATAGTCAATCGTGGGGAAATGTCAGCTTGCACCGATGCTTTACCTGAACCATGAAATGCCATGCCCTCGAAAAGATGGATAACAACGGCCTTGGGCATGATCGCAGCAATGGCGGTCGCATATTGGTATACGCGTCCGGCCTCGCCTGATCCCGACATGGCCAGAAAAATCCTCCAGCATTGCCTCGATCAGTCGGGCGAAGGCTGCTTGATCGAGGACGACACGAAAATTAGCGAGCTGAGGGCGCTGAGCTTCACGCTCGCCGCAACGCATGACTCATCTGAAACCATCGTCGCCTCCTATGAATTCCGCTCGGAGGATCGGCGCTATTGTGCCTATGTCGAAATCGGAAAACGCGAAATGGGTTGGCACCGTGCGACCCAATTCTACCGATGTGCCCGCCGCTCGTCGGTCCATTTGGGACTGGGCTAAAAAGCCCCCGCCACCAGCTTCGCAAACGCATCGGCCCGGTGGCTGATCGCATGCTTTTCCGCCGGATCGATTTCCGCATATGTCAGCGTGTTACCGACTGGAATAAAGACCGGATCATAACCGAAACCGAGCTTGCCGCGCGGCGGCCAAGTCAGGCTGCCCTCGGCAACACCTTCGTAGACATCGGCATGGCCGTCCGGCCAGGCGAGTGCGAGCGTGCAGATGAAGCGCGCGCTGCGGTCGACGTCGGCGCCCTGCTCGGCGAGCAGGCCTTCGACCTTGCCCATCGCCATATACCAGTCGCGCCCCGGATTGCCTTCGAACCATTGCCGTTCGGCCCAGTCGGCGGTGTAGACGCCCGGGCGGCCCGAGAGCGCCGCGACTTCGAGGCCGCTGTCGTCGGCGAGCGCGGGCAGTCCCGAAGCCGACGCGCTCGCATGCGCCTTCAGCAGCGCATTCTCGCGAAAGCTCGTGCCCGTCTCCTCGGGCTCGGGAAGCCCGAGGTCGCCCGCCGACACGGGCTCGACCCCGAAGGGTTCGAGCAGCGCGCGGATTTCGCGCACCTTGCCCGCATTGTGGCTGGCGATCACGAGCTTGCCGGGGGCGAGCCTCCGCGTCATGTCAGCGTCCCGTCGCCTTGTCCTGCGCCGCGAAAATCTCGCCGCAGCCGATGCGCGCGAGGCGGAGCAGGCGGAGCAGGCCTTCCTCGTCATAGGTCGCGCCCTCGGCGCTCGCCTGCACTTCGACGATCTGACCCTTGCCGGTCAGCACGAAATTGCCGTCGGCCTCGGCGACCGAATCCTCGTCATAGTCGAGGTCGAGCACCGGCGTGCCTTGATAAATACCGCACGAGATCGCACCGACCTTGTCCTCGATCGGATCCTCGGCGATCGTCTTTGCCGCGAGCAGCTTGTCGACCGCGAGGCGCAGCGCGACCCACGCACCCGAGATCGAGGCGGTACGCGTGCCGCCGTCGGCCTGGATCACGTCGCAGTCGATGATGATCTGGCGCTCGCCGAGCTTCTTCATGTCGACGACGGCGCGCAAGGAACGGCCGATAAGCCGCTGGATTTCCTGCGTGCGTCCCGACTGCTTGCCCTTCGCCGCTTCGCGGCTGCCGCGCGTGTGCGTCGCGCGGGGCAGCATGCCATATTCGGCCGTCACCCAGCCCTGCCCCTTGCCGCGCAGGAAGGGCGGCACCTTCTCGTCGACGCTCGCGGTGACGAGCACCTTGGTGTTGCCGAAGCTGACGAGCACGCTGCCCTCGGCGTGGATGGTATATTCGGTTTCGATGGCGATGGGACGCATCTGGTCGGGCGCGCGGCCTGAAGGGCGCATGAGATATCCTTTCGACTGGTGATGGCCGAGGCCCTTAGGCGGCTGCCTTCATTCGCTCAACCGCATCTTGAAGAATTCGGGGATTATTGCCAATCGCGCCCGCCCGGTCCCGGGGGACGTTTCTACGCGTCCATCAATCCGAGTAGCTGGTCCGACGGCACCGGCCCCGATTTCAGGAATCCCTGCCAGGTCGCGACGCCGAGTTCGGACAGGCGCGCGAGCTGCCGCTCATTCTCGATCCCCTCGGCGACCACGAGCAGGCCCAGCGCGCGGGCGAGGTCGACGATCGCGCGCACGACGATGCGATCGCGGTCGCTGCCGTCGATCGTGCGGGTAAAGCCACTGTCGATCTTCAGATAGTCGATCGGCAGCCGCGCGAGGAGCGACAGGCTGGAATAGCCGGTGCCGAAATCGTCGATCGCGACCGCGACGCCGAGCGCGCGGATTTGCGCCAGCTGGTCGGCGGCGCTCGCCGGGTCGCTCAGCATCGCCTGTTCGGTCAGCTCGAGCGTCAACCGGTCGGGATCGACCCTCGCCGCCTTGGCCATGCCCGCGAAACGCCCGGCGAATTCGGGATCGCCCAGATCGGCGGCAGTGATGTTGAGCGACACGCGCAGCTTTGCCAATGCCTTCGGCCAGGTTGCCATTTCGGCGAGCGCGACGCGGTGCGCATGTTCGGTGAGTTCGCATTCAAGCCGTGCGGCGCGCGCCGCGGTGACCAGCGGCCCCGCACCGAGCAGCCCGAGTTCGGGATGCTGCCAGCGCAGCAGCGCCTCGACCCCGGTCATCTCGCCGGTGCCGACATCATATTGCGGTTGATAGTGGATCACGACCTCGCCCGCCGACAGCGCGGCGTGGACCATCGCCCCGTCGCGTGCCGACGCAGGGCGCGCGAGTTGGTCGCCCGCCGCGCGGAGCTGTTCGGCGACCGACTCGTCGCGGGTGATCAGCGCCGCCGCGATGCGGATCGACAGCCGGCCGTTCGGGTCACCGACGATGGGCTCGGCAAGCGCGACGTGCAGCGCGCGTTCCTGCGCACGCAGCGCGCCGAGCGACATCGGCGTCGACGGCACGATCAGGAAGCGCGGCCCGTCGAGGCGGTCGACGCACGACCCCTGGCCGAATTCGTCGCTGGCGAAATTTTCGAGCCGCCGTCCGATCTCGTCGAGCACCGAATCGCCCGTCGCGACCCCCGCGCTGTTGTTGATCCGCGCCATCTGGTCGACCTGGACCAGGATGACGCCGGCGTCGGCATTGTGCTGTGCGTGCAGCTTTTCGAGTTTGCGGGCGCAGGCGGAGAGAGATTCGGAAAGGCGATTCATCGATTTTCCCTAGCAGGCTTTGCTTGCCAAGCTCCTGCCTTTTGCATCACAATATGCGCGTGGCTGCCACATTATCCCAACAGGCCGCATCGACGGCGCCCCTGATCGACGGCATTGGCCGCCGGATCAGTTACTTGCGCCTGTCGGTTACCGATCGCTGCGACCTGCGCTGCCGTTATTGCATGGCCGAAGACATGACCTTCCTGCCCAAATCGGCGGTGCTCAGCATAGAGGAAATGGGTGACCTTGCCGAGCGGTTCGTCGCGCGCGGGATCAACCGCATCCGCCTGACCGGCGGCGAACCGCTGGTGCGGCGGGGGATCGACACGCTCGCGATGCGGCTGGGCGCGATGATCGGCCACGGGCTCGACGAACTGACGCTGACCACCAACGCGATGCGCCTCGCCGAACACGCCCCGATGCTCGCCGCGGCGGGGGTGCGGCGGATCAACGTCAGCCTCGACACGCTCGACCCCGACGCCTTCCGTCATATCACGCGCGTCGGCGACCTCACCGTGGCGCTCCGCGGGATCGACGCGGCGCGCGCCGCGGGGCTGGCGGTCAAGATCAACATGGTGGCGCTCGCGGGGCTCAACGAAGACCAACTGCTCCCGATGCTCGACTATTGCGCGGCGAACGGCTGCGACCTCACGCTGATCGAGACGATGCCGCTGGGCGAAGTCTCCGACGACCGCAGCGATCATTATGTCCCGCTCCATCAGTTTATCGCGCCGCTTCGCGAAGTCCGCGCCATCTGGCCGGTCGACCAGCGCACCGGCGGCCCCGCGCGCTATTTCGCGGTCGAAGACAGCCCGGTCACCCTTGGCCTCATCACCCCGCTCAGCGACAATTTCTGTGCGACGTGCAACCGCATCCGCCTGACCGTCGAAGGGCGCGTCTATATGTGCCTTGGGCAGGACGATCATGTCGACCTGCGCGCCGCGCTGCGCGACGACGGCGACGTCGACGGCTTGATTGATGCGGCATTGGCTGGCAAACCCCGCGCGCATGACTTTCATATCGAACGAGAGTCCAAACCGGCGGTCGCGCGTCATATGAGTGCAACGGGGGGCTGACACGCCGCCCCGATATTTTCAGGCACGGGGGGACCGGACCAAATATGCATCGCAAGATTGCGCTTGTCGCATCGAATGCGCCCGCCGCCATGGAGGCGGAGGCCGAACTGCGCCCGCTTTACGATTTCGTCGAGCTGGCCGAGGCTGACCTGTTGATCGCGCTCGGCGGTGACGGCTTCCTGCTGCATATGCTGCACATGCTGCTCGACCAGCGCCGCAGCCTGCCTGTTTTCGGGATGAACCGCGGCACCATCGGCTTCCTGATGAACGAGTTTCGCGTCGAAGGCCTGCTCGACCGGCTCGCCGCCGCGCGCCCGTTCCTCATCCATCCGCTGTCGGGCGATATCACGACGATCAGCGGCGAGCGGCATATCCTGCCGGCGATCAACGAGATTTCGCTGCTGCGCGAGACGCGCCAGGCGGCCAAGCTCGAGGTGATGATCAACGAAAAGACGATGCTCGAAGAGCTGGCGTGCGACGGCGTGCTCGTGTCGACCCCGGCGGGCTCGACCGCGTACAACCTCAGCGCCAACGGTCCGATCCTGCCGCTCGAATCGGAAATGCTGGCGCTGACCCCGATCAGCCCCTTCCGCCCCCGTCGCTGGCGCGGTGCACTCGTCCCCGAAACGACGAGCATCCGCTTCAACGTCCGCGAGGCCGCGAAACGCCCGGTCAGCGCGGTCGCCGACCAGCGCGAAATCCGCGACGTGAAGACGGTTTTGGTGACGACCGACCGCAGCCGGCCGCTGACTTTGCTGTTCGATCCCGACCAGGGATTGGACGAACGCATCGCGATGGAACAATTTATCGCCTGAGAGTCATAAAAGGCGGCAAAACCCCCTTGATAAAGTTGTCGGTTGACGGCAAAGGGGCCGCCTTGTCCGCTTCGGCGGTGTGTTCCTCGGTAGCTCAGCGGTAGAGCAATCGACTGTTAATCGATCGGTCGTAGGTTCGAATCCTACCCGGGGAGCCATTTCTTTCCAGACGCACCCGATACAACGCCAAGGCACCAGCCTTGCGCATCCCAGCTCGCAGTCCACGATCAATCGGCCCCCGACCCCATCGACGATCGCGCGGATTCGTCCGGAGCGGAGCGACGCCGCCTTGATTGCCGACGGCCGCTCCGGGGCGCCGAAGCCCCGAAGCGACCGCCCGCCGAACCGATGTCGGATCGTCTAGCCGCGCTGCGAATCCAGCGGCTCGTGCTCGGTGGCGACCTACTGAGCCTTGGCGTAGCTTTCCATGAGCAACTGATAGGGCGGGAAGATCTTCGTATAGATATGCGCCCATTTTTCGGCATCGTCGCGGTGCCAGCTCTTCTGGACTTCCGACGCGACCGCGGCGGTGTCCATCGGCACGACGCCGGCCTGTACGACGCGGGCGAGCGTGATTTCCTGCGCCATCTTCGAATAGGTGCCCGACGCATCGACGACCGCGAACACCTTATAGCCGTCGTGCACCGCGCTGATCGACGGAAAGGCCATGCAGACGCTGGTGATCGTACCCGCGATGATCAGCGTGCCCCGGCCCGTCGCCTTCACCGCCGCGACGAAATCGGGGTTGTCCCACGCGTTGATCTCACCCTTCCGCGCGACATATTGCGCGTGCGGGGCATTGGCGTGGATTTCGGGGATCAGCGGGCCGTTCGGTCCCTGCGGCACCGACGCGGTCGTGATGACCGGGATGCCCGCAAGCGCGGCGATTGCGGCGAGCGCGCCGGCGCGCTCGCGCAACTCGGTCATCGGCATGTCGGCGACGGTCTGGAACAGGCCGCTCTGATGGTCGATGAGCAGCATCACCGCGTCGTCGGGATCGATCACCGGGCGAGCTCCGGCGAAGTTGGCGGGGGTGGACATGGGTCTTCTCCTTAAGGGGTTCCGCCGGGCGACCTGCGCCGCGCCGACGGAGGCGTTTCGGCTCAATCGGCCTTGTCGTATGAAAACTGGATTCCGGCCGTGCCGCCCGTCTCGATGAACAGGTTCATGAAGGCGGGGACGGTCTCGCTGCGTTTCCAGTCGCGCTGCAATTCGCAGAACAGCTGCGGGACCGAGATCATCTTGCCCCCCGCCTGTTCGATCCGCCGCAGCGCGGCCTCGTGCGCGGCGAGCGAGGTGCCGCCCACCGCATCGACCGGGACATAGACCTCATACCCCTCGGCAAGCGCGTCGAGTGCGGGAAAGGTCAGGCAGGCCTCGGTCCAGAGCGCGGTCATGATCAGCTTCTTGCGCCCGGTGGCTTCAACCGCCTTGCGGAATTCGACATCTTCCCAGCTGTTGATCGTCGTCCGGTCATAGGTCGGATAGTCGCCCAGCACTTTGCGGACCTGCGGCACCGGCGGCTTGTTGAGGCCGGTTTCGACATTCACCGTCGAATGGACGATCGGCAGGTCATAGGCGACCGCCGCCCGGGCGCAGCCGGCGATGTTATTCAGCAGCAACTGCCGGTCCATCGAGGCGATCGAATTCACCTGAACCGGTTGATAATCGATGATGATGAAGGCGGAATTCTGCGGAGTCAGCAGATGGTCGGCCTTCGGGTCGCGGATGGCTTCGCTTGTCATGGGTCTTCTCCTGCATATGGGCGCGCCGAAGGGCCGGCAGGCAACTGCCGTCGCGGCGGGGCACGCGGGTCCACCGTCAATTCATCGAGGGGAGAGAGGACCCGGCTCCCGGGAGGTGGGGGAGGGAGCCGGGTCCGCGTCAGGCTGCGACGGGTGCGAGCCTGCCGTTGCTGAAGTCGTCGATAGCCTGCCGGATTTCAGCTTCGCTGTTCATCACGAAAGGCCCGTAGCCGACGATCGGTTCGTCGATCGGCTCGCCGGTCAGGACAAGGATCGTCGCATCGCCGTCGGCGTGGATCGCGATCGATCCCCCTTCCCGGCTCAGCAACACCATCTCGGCCTCGCCCGCTTCCTCGCTGCCGCCCACGGTGACATGGCCGGCCAGCACCACCAGCATCGCGGTGTGGCCTTCGGGCAGGTCGAGCGTCAGGTCGGCATCGCGGTTCAGCCGGACGTCCCAGACGTTGATCGGGGTGAAGGTCCGCGCCGGGCCTTTCACGCCGAGCATCTCGCCCGCGATCACCCGGCCGAGGCCGGCCCCGTCGGGCAGCTCGACGGTCGGAATGTCCGCCGCCGTGATGCCCTGATAGCCGCCGGGCGCCATCTTGTCCTTCGCGGGCAGGTTGACCCACAGCTGGACCATCCGGAACGAGCCGCCCGTCTTGCCGAACGCCGGCGAGTGATATTCCTCGTGCAGGATCCCGCCCGCCGCCGTCATCCACTGGACGTCGCCGGGGCCGATGATACCGCCGTTACCCGCCGAATCCTTGTGCTCGACCTCGCCGTCATAGACGATCGTCACCGTCTCGAACCCGCGGTGCGGATGCTGGCCGACGCCGCGTCGATCGGTGGTCGGCGCGAAATTATAGGGGCCGGCATAGTCGAGCAGCAGGAACGGGCTAACCCGGTCGCCGAGGCTGTTGTACGAAAAGAGCGAGCGGACCGGAAAGCCGTCGCCGACCCAATGCTGGTTGGGATTGCTGTAAGTGCCAAGGATCGTCTTCATCGTGCATCTCCTGCGCCTCCAGGGGGAGGCATCTGTTGAAAGCACAATAATCCTTCACCAAAGACGCCAAAAGATTGCAAAAATGGACTCAGAGTCCTAAAAATAGGACAATGCAGGATCTCAACGATCTCTATCTCTTTGTTCAGGCGGTCGATCATGGCGGGTTCGCCGCTGCCGCGCGCGCGCTGGGCTTGCAGAAATCGAAGGTCAGCCGCCGCATCGGCCTGCTCGAAGACCGGCTGGGCGTGCGTCTGATCCAGCGCTCGACGCGGCGCTTCTCGGTGACCGAGATCGGCCAGGAATATTACCGCCGCTGCGTCGCCATGCTCGTCGAGGCCGAAGGCGCCCAAACCGTCATCGACCAGTCGCGCGCCGAACCCTGCGGCGTCGTGCGGCTCAGTTGCCCCACGGGCCTGCTCGCCTTCCAGTTCGGCGCATTGTTCGGCCGCTTCATGGCGCTCTATCCCGACGTCGAGCTCCATGTCGAAAGCACCAACCGCCGCGTCGACGTGATCGGCGAAGGGTTCGACCTCGCGATCCGCGTCCGTCCGCCGCCGCTTGCCGAGAGCGAGCTCGTCATGCGGCGTTTCGACGAGCGCACGATCCGGATCGTCGCCAGCCCCGATCTGCTCAAGCAACGGGCCATCACCCTGCCCGCCGACCTCGCAGGCCTGCCCAGCGTCGACTTCGGGCCGGCGGGCGGCGAGCATCGCTGGCGGCTGACCCATGCCGACGGCAGCGTTGCCGAGGTGCGCCATGCGCCGCGGCTGATCACCGACGATATGGCGGTGCTGCGCGACGCCGCGCTTGCCGGGGCCGGAGCCGCGCGCCTGCCGACGCTGGTTGTCTGGGACGATTTGCAAGCAGGGCGGCTGGTGACGTTGCTCCCCGACTGGAAACCGTCGAACGAAATTGTCCATGCGGTCTTTCCATCGCGGCGCGGCCTTCTCCCCTCGGTCCGCGCGCTGCTCGATTTCCTCGCCGACGAATGTGCGGCGCAGCGGCGGCGGGTGCCTGAATCCGGTCACGACTGAGGCTGCCGTCCTTCATCGCGAAATATGGCTCCGGCCGGGCGGCTGCGAAAAAATTTGGATTTCGGGTGTCCCCCTCGCGCGCTCGCGCGTCTACAGCCTCATGCCCATAGTTTCGCAGGACACGCCGCCTTCCCATGCAGCCCGCTAAAGACCAGCTGGACCTCGGTCGCCGTTGGCGGCCCGCGCTGCTGTCCTATTTCCTCCGGCGCGTACGCGACCATGCCGAGGCCGAGGATTTGACGCAGGAACTGATTGCGAAGCTGCTCAAGCATGAAGGCGACCAATTCGCTTCGCCCGAGGCCTATATATTCCAGATGGCGTCCAACCTGCTCGCCGACCGGTCGCGCCGGATGAAGGTGCGCGCGCAATACCGCGAACTGCTCGGCCGCAGCGAAGAGGCCGGGATCGACCCGATCGATCCGTTCCGGGTTGCCGCAGGCCGCGCCGAGCTTTCGGTGCTGGCGACCGCATTGGCATCGCTGCCCGAACGCACGCAGACGATCTTCATCCTCTACCGGCTCGAAAATCTGGGGCAGGACAAGATCGCCGAAACCTTCGGCATTTCGGTAAGCGCGGTCAAAAAACATGTCGCACGCGCGATGGCGGGACTGATGAAGGAAATGAGGAGCGCGCCATGAGCAGCGAAACGACTGCCATGCCCGCCGCCGACGAGGCGATCGAAGCCGCCGCGCTCTGGTGCATCGAGCTGTCCGAAGGCGCGTTGAGCGAGAGCCAATGGGCCGAGTTCGAAGCCTGGCTCGCGGTCCCCGGCCACGCCGACCTGTTCCAGGAAGCGGGTGCGCTTTGGCAGGATTCGGGTGCGGTCGCCGACTGGCCGCAGGTCATCGCGCTGCGGACGAAGGCGCTCACGCAATTCCGCAAGGCGAACCAGCGCCGCTGGCTCGCCGCATCGCCGCGGCGACTGGCATGGATATCCGGCCTCGCCGCGGCCCTGCTGCTTGCGGTCACGCTGGCCCTGTTCTGGCACCTCGACCGGCCGCGCGAATATGAAACGGGGATCGGCGAACGGCAGGTCGCGGTGCTCGACGACGGATCGCGCGTATCGCTCGACGCCGTGACGGTGATGAATGTCCGCATGAAGGACGAAGCCCGCCAGGTCGAACTCGTCGGGGGCCGCGCCAAATTCGACGTCGCGAAGGACCCGCTTCGCCCGTTCACCGTGGCGGCCGGCGACAAGCTCGTGGTCGCCGTGGGGACATCGTTCAGCGTCGAGCTGATCGACGGCGAAGTGCGCGTCATCCTTTACGAAGGCCAGGTCGAAGTCCGCGACCGGTCCGACACCGCCCACTCGGCCGCCGCGGCGCCGCAGCGGCTGATGATGCGGCCCGGCAGCGAGCTCGTCGATTCGGTCGGCTCCGCCACACCGGCGCAGATCGTCCGGCCCGACCTCACCCAATCGCTGAGCTGGGAGCAGGGCCTGATCAATTTCGACGGCGAACCGCTGGCGAGCGCGGTCGAACGCATGAACCGCTATTCGACGAAGCAGGTCCGGCTATCGGACGCCACGCTCGGCGATATCCCGGTCGACGGCATGTTCAAAGCGGGCGACGTCGATGCGTTCGTCGAAGGCATCGCCGCGCTGCACCCGCTCCGGCCGAAACATGTCGGCGGCGAAATCATATTGGAACGCCGATGATCCTTTTTTGTCGCTGCGCCGATGTCCCTCGGGCGGCGTCGTGCGTCCTTGTCCTGTGACTGCCCGGCAAAAGCCAGGCGCAGCAGGGGGGATTATCATGCCGTTTTTCAGATCCGCACTCCGTGGCTCGATCGCCACCACCGCGCTCGTCGCATCAGCGCTCGCCGTCCCGGCAATCGCGCAGGAACGCACCTTCAGCTTTTCGATCCCGGCGCAGGACATGAAGTCGAGCCTGCGCGCACTCGCCCGCGCATCGGGCCAGCAGATCACCTTCGACAGCGGCGCCCTCAAAGGCAAGCGCGCGCCGGCGCTCCGCGGGACGTTCACGGTGCGCGACGGCGTCGCCCGCCTGCTCGCGGGGTCAGGGCTCGAGGCGAGCTGGGGCCGGTCGGGCGTGCTGGTCGTCCGGCCCGCCGGCCGGGTCGCCGACGCATCGGGTGCGGCCTATGCGGCCGTACCGGCGAGCGCGGCGGCGGAGGAAGCCGACCGCGACATCATCGTCACCGGCAGCCGTATCGCGCGTCCGGTCGTCACCGACTCGCCCGTGCCGATCATTGGGATCAGCGAAGAGGATATCCAGGCGTCGGGGGCGACCGAGCTTTCGGAAATCCTTGCCGACTATCCCGGCGTCACGCCCAGCCTCAACCTCGCCAACTCGAACAACCAGATCAATGGCGCCGGGACCTCTTCGGTCGACTTGCGCAGCCTCGGGTCGGATCGCACGCTGACGCTGATCGACGGGCGGCGGACGGTATCGAACCGGATCACGGGCAATGCCGTCAGCCTGAGTTCTATCCCGACGATGTTCGTGGAGCGCGTCGAGGTCATCACCGGCGGCCAGTCGGCGGTCTATGGCTCCGACGCGATCGCGGGCGTCATCAACATCATCACGCGGCGCAAGTTCGACGGCGTCCGGATCGGCGGCCGCGCCGGCATTTCGAGCCAGGGCGACAGCCAGCGGCTCAACCTCGACCTCCTCGTCGGAAAGCGGTTCTTCGATGACCGCGTGTCCGTCATCCTTGGCGCGAGCTATGAAAAGGAAGACGGGATCATGGGCTATCAACGCGCCCGCTCGCTCGAATCGCTGTCCTATAGCCAGTCCGCCGACGCCAATCCGCTCAATCAGGGCGACCTCGGCATCACGCGCCCCGCGAAGAGCAGCAGCGTGCCGGGCGGACGCTTCCTGTCGAGCTCGACCACGGGCGGCGGCTATTTCTATTATGACGCCAACGGCAATCTCGCACGCAGCACGTCGACCGCCGTCTATGGCTGGGAAACGCGCCCCGATCTGCAGATCAGCGGGCCGCGCACCTCGTACCTCGCCGCGGGCAAGCTTTCGGTCGACCTTGGGAGCGACATCGAATTTTTCGGTCAGGTCCAATATTCGAAGGTCAAGACGTCGTCCGAACGCGGCGGCGCCGAAACCGCCGCCTATGACGACGAATTCGGCGATCCCAACAATCTCGAGACGATCGGCCGCATTCCGCGCAATAGCCCCTATGTCCCCGCCGCGATCCGCGCGCTGGCCTCGTCTTCCGGCGTGCAATGGTCGCGCCGGTTCAGCGAGCTCGGTCATTATCGCGTCCTCAACGACCGCCAGACGTGGCGCGCCTGGACCGGGCTACGCGGCACCCTCGCCGACGACTGGAAGTGGGAAATCAGCTACGGCTACGGCCGCTTCCATCAGGATCAGGACCGCGTCAACGTTCTGAACCTCAAGAATCTGCAAAATGCGATCAACACCGAGTTCGACCCCGCCGCACCCGGCGACCTCAGCCGCGTCCGCTGCGTCAATGCGGCAGCGCGCGCCGCGGGCTGCGTTCCGGTCAATCTGTTCGGCCGCGGGTCGATCACCCCGCAGGCCGCCGATTATATCCGCGCCAACCTGAATCTCGACGGCATCATGCGTCAGGACGTGGTGCAGGGCTATATGAGCGGTTCGCTCTTCGACCTGCCGGCAGGCCCTGTGTCGGTCGCGTTCGGCGGCGAATATCGCCGCGATGCGCAAAGCTCGACCACCGACGAGGCAACCCGGCGCGGGTTCGGGTCGGCGTCGTTCATCGCCGAATATGAAGGCAACGTCAAAGCGAAGGAGGTCTTCGGCGAAATCAACGTTCCGCTGCTGCGCGAACAGCCTTTCGCCCATCGCCTCGCGCTCGATGCCGCGGTGCGCGTCGGCGACTACAACATCACCAACGTCGGCTCGGTGCTCAGCTATCGCGTCGGCGGCGAATGGGCGCCGATCGAGGATTTGCGTTTCCGCGCGCAATATGCCCGCGCCCAGCGCGCGCCGACCGTCACCAACCTCTATTCGCCGCCGCGCGACGACGCCGACGATGTTGTCGACCTGTGCGACGGCGTGACCGCCGCGACGGCCGGCACCGTCGCGACCAACTGCCGCTCGATCCCGGCGATCGCGGCGGCGATCGCGGCGAACGGCGTGTTCACCCAGATCACCGACAACATCGAAGGTCCCTCGGCGGGGAACCCCGAACTCAAGGAAGAAACCGCCGACACGATCACGCTCGGCGCGGTGCTCATGCCGCGCGCCCTTCCGGGGCTGTCGCTCACTGTCGATTATTTCAAGATCAAGGTGAAGGATGCCATCTCGGCGCTCGAACCCGATGAATTGCTGCGCGAATGCCTCGGCAACCCCGACGGCCTGACCGACAATTTCTTCTGCAACGAGATTACGCGCAACACCGAAGGCCAGATCACCCGCATCCTCAACCGCGATCTCAATCTCAACCAGATCGTCCGCTCGGGCGTCGATGTCGCGCTCGAGTATCGCTTCGATGCGCCGCAATTCCTGTCGTCGACGGGCAAGTTCGATATACGGCTGCTCTATTCGCGCCTGCTCGACTTCTACACCGTCTTCGACGGAGTGAACGGCGTGTCGCGGACCAACGAGAAGGGCCAGATCGGGTCGTGGCTCAATACGGGGCAGGCACAGCTTGGCTACCGTGACGGCGGCCTGCGGCTGCGCTGGAAGGTCCGCTATACGGGCAAGGCGGTCGACAGCAACCTGCGCCTTGCGGCGGCGGAAAAGGCCGGATCGAACCCGCCCTTCCTGCGGATCGGCGACCGGATACGCCACGATTTCTATGCAAGCGTCGACGTACCGTCGGCGGGCAACGACTTCCGCGCCTATGCCGGCGTCAACAACGCCTTCAACAGCGTCAGCCCTTTCCTGCCGTCGGGAACCGCGTCGGGCAGTTCGCAGAATGTCTCGGGCGATTATGACGTGATCGGCCGCTATTTCTACCTCGGGTTCGAAGCCAAATTCTGACCCTTCCCCGCGCCGTCGTCGCCCTTGTGGACGGCGGCGGCGCGGCCCTTCTGCTGGAGTTCCACCGATGACCCGTCGCAGGATCACCCTTTGCATGGCCGCCCTGTCGTTCGCGCTCGCCGCCTCCCCCGCCGCGGGCCAATCGCTCGAAGGGGTAAAGCGTCCCGAGGGCGAAGCGAAGCCCGTCGGCTATCTGCCCAAGGGCAGCACCGACTATCGCCTGCTCGTCGGGCCGCCGCCAGCGCCCGGTTCGGTCCTCGACCAGCTCGACATGGCGGTTTCGCAGCGCTTTCAGGCCGGGATCGCACCCGATCGCTGGGACGCCGCCGAGCTCGACAGCAAGATGGTCTATCCGCGTTTCGCCGACGCGTTCGGAAAGCCGATCGATCGCGCGAGCAGCCCGCGGCTGATCGCGCTGCTCAACCGCGTGATGCGCGATGCCGCCGACCCGGTCTGGACAGCCAAGGACGCGTTCCAGCGTCCGCGCCCCTATCAACGCTACCAGCTCGCCCGCCGCTGCGGCAGCAGCCCTGTTCCCGCACCCGATCGCGAACCGCGCGGCGGCTCTTCCTATCCTTCGGGGCACACCGTCTATGGCTGGGCGACCGCGCTCCTCCTTGCCGACGTCGCGCCCGGCCGCGCACCACTGATCCTCGAGCGCGGCCGCGACTATGCGCTCAGCCGGGTGATCTGCGGCTATCATTTCCCGACCGACACCGAGGCCGCGCGAACGGTTGCCGCCGCCGTCCTGACCCGGCTGCATGGCAACGAGGCTTTCCTCGCCGACCTGCGTGCCGCGCAGGCAGAATATGGCGCGAGTCCGGCCGCGCCTGTCGAAGCCGCGCCGGCAAGCCCCGCCCGCGACGCCAAACCCGCCGAAGCGCAAGCCGACTGATGATCAGCGCCGGGGCGGCGCGCGATAGATGGATTGATCGAGCTCGCCTTCCCACCGCGCGACGGTCGTCGCAACGGTCAGGTTGGCGCTCGCGCTCGGCACCGTGCGTGTCATGTCGAGCAAGCGGTCGAAGGGCAGGACAAAGCCGACGATCAGCGCCGTCTGCTCCGGCGCGACCCCGACGGCCGATAACACCGCCGCCAACATGAACAGCGACGCCGACGGCACCGGCGCGGTGCCAAAGGCGGCGAGCGCGCCCGTCAACAGCACGATCGCGAGAACCCCCGCATCGATCGGCACGCCGAAGGCCTGCAGGCTGAAGATGCTGAGCAGCCCGACATACATTGCGGTGCCGTCCTTGCCGATGCTCGCCCCAAGCGGCAGCACGGTCGAATAGACGCTGGGCGACACACCCAGATTCTTCCCCGCGACGGTCATCGCGACGGGCAGCGTCGCCGACGAGGAGGCGGTCGAGAAAGCCACCACCAGCGCGTCGATGATGCCGCGGAAAAAGGGAATGACCGGCAGCCGCGCCAAAAGCCGCAGGATCAGGCTGTGGACGAGGACGATCTGGATCAACGACCCGACGACGACGGCGAGCGCCAGCCAGCCGATATTGACGAAGACCGCGGCGCCGTTCGCGGCGACGGCATTGGCGATCAGCGCGAAGACGCCGATCGGGGTCATTTCCATAACCAGCCCGACGATCTTCAGCAGCACCGCCGACAGCGATTGCAACACGCCCGCAAAGGGCTTGCCCGCCTCGCCCGCGAGCACGGTGCCGACGCCGACGAGGATCGCGACGAAGATCAGCGCGAGCATGTCGCCTTTCGCCAGCGCCTCGACGATGTTGAGCGGGATGATGCCGATGAGCTGGTCGTAGAGCGGCACGGGATCGCCGAGCGCCTTCGGCACCGCGTCGCCGACGGGGACGCCGACCCCCGGCTGGATAAGCAGCGCGACCGCCATGCCGACCGACACCGCGATCGCCGTCGTCAGCGCGAACAGCCCGACTGTCCGCCCGCCCAGCGGCCCGAGGCGCTTTGGATCGGCGAGCGAGGTGATCCCGGCCGCGATGGTGACGAGCACGATCGGCGCGACGAGCATACGGATTGCGCGGACGAACAGATCGCCGAAAACCGCGACCTTGGCCGCGGCATCGGGCCAGACCAGCGCGAGCAGGAGTCCCGCGACCAGCCCGCCGAGCACGCGCTTCCACAGCGGGACGGCAAACCACCAGCGCATCAGGACGCGGACCTCTGTGCGGCGGACGCGATTGCTGGAAGACCGGGCCTATATGTCATCGCCCGCCAGCCTAGGCGGACGGGCTCCCCGCCCCGCATATCGATTGTGCGCGCCCCCATAACCATTTGCTATATCCCGTCGATCACCTGCGCCACCACCTTCAGGAAATCGGTCGCGAGCGCGGTCGGCGGCCGGTTGTGCAGGTACATCGCATAGAGGTCGAAGGTCAGCGGCGGCGTGAGCGGGCGGATCGCCAGCCCCGGCGCCAGCGCGGCCTGCGCGGTGAAGCTGTCGACCACCGTCAGCCCGACCCCCGCGCGCACCAGCGCGGTCGCGATGTAAAAGGTCCGCGCCGACATCGCATGGTCGAATTCGAGGCCCAGCCGGCGCTGTTCCTCGACGAACATCTGGCCGATGGGTCCGCTGGCGGCGACGCTGATGAAATGATGTTCGCGCAGGTCGCGCAGCGCGAGGCGCGGCGGCGCGTCGGGTATGTCCGCCTCGCGGTACAGAACGACCAGTTCGCCCTCGCCCAGCCAGCGGCTGCCGATCGGCGCATTTTGCGGCACTTCGACCGCGATCGCGACGTCGGTCTCGCGTTCGTGGAGTTTGCGAACGAGATCGTCGTGATGCACCGTCTGCAGGTCGAAATTCACATTTGGATGGTCGGGCAGGAAGCGCGCCACCGCCTCCGGCAGCACCCCCAGTGCCAGCGAGGGAAGCGCCGAAATGCGCAGCATCATCCCCGTACCGCGCCGCAGGTTGCGCGCGCCTTCGCGCAGCGCATGGACACGCCCCTGGATTTCGCTGACCTCGTCGAACAGCGCATGGGCGTCTTCGGTCGCGACAAGGCGGCCGTTGGCGCGCTCGAACAACGGAAAGCCCAAGATCGATTCGGCGTGGCGAAGCGTCTTCGACACCGACGGCTGCGAAATGTTCAGCGCACGCGCCGCGGCGCTGACCGACCCGTTGGTATAGACGGCATAGAATATCTCGATGTGGCGCAGGTTCATCCCGGCCATCGTGACCGCCGTCCCGCTGCGCGGCAAGTCAATTTGTGCCGCATGGCGTTATCCGGGAGTGCGGAGCAGCACCCGGCCATAACGTTCGGCGGCGGGCTTGCCCTTAACGAGCGCGGCGCGACCGTTGACGAAGACATGGTCCATCCCGACCGAATAGGCATGCGGCTTTTCATAGGTTGCGGCATCGCCAACCGTCGCGGGATCGAAGACGATCACGTCGGCGAACGCCCCGTCGCGCAACACACCGCGATCGGGGATCGCAAAGATCTTTGCGGGCAATCCGGTTGCGGCATAAATTGCCTTCTGCATGCTGATCACCGGCGTATCGAGCACATAATTGCGCAGTTTGCGCGGAAAGGCGCCATAGGCACGCGGATGCTCCGACGTCTCGCCAAAGGGCGGCAGGCCGCCGTCGGTCGAGGTCATCGTCCACGGCTGCCGCATGAAGGCGGCGACATCGGCATCGCTCATGTTGAACGATACGGTCGGCGCGCCGCCGCGTTTCAGCATGTCGATCGCGGCGTCGAGCGGGTCCTTGCCCTGCAGCTTGCCGATCTCGTCGAGGCGTTTGCCTTCCAGCGCCGGTTCGGGCGGGAAACCGCGGATCATGATCGCGTGCGGCCCTGCGCGCCGTTCGAGGTTCGGGACCATCTCGGCGCGGATCTTCGCGCGCATCGCCGGATCTTCGAGCCGCTTGGCGAGCGCCTCGGCGCCGCCCTCCTGCGCCCAGCCGGGGACGAGCGAGGCCATCAGGCTCGATCCCGAGGCGGTATAGGGATATTGATCGGCCCAGATTTCGACGCCCGACGCACGCGCCGCGTCGATCCGCGCGATAACGTCGGCCGACTTGCCCCAGACCTGCGGCCCGAGCACCTTGATGTGGGTGACGACGCCCGGAATCTCGGCCTCGCGCGCGACCGTGATGACTTCGTCGACCGCGGCGACGACGCCGATGTCGTAATTGCCCTCGTCGCGGATATGGCTGATGTAAATCGCGTCGGGGAAATGCGCTGCGGCCTTGGCGAGGCCGACGATCTCGGCGGTGTTCGAATATTTGCTCGGAATATAGAAGGGTCCGTCGGACAGGCCGTAGGCGCCCGCCTGCATCGCCGCGGTGACCAGCGCCTCCATCTTCGCCTGCTCGGCCGGCGTCGCGAGGCGCGCGACATTGCCCATCACCTCGCGGCGCACGGCGTTGTGCCCGATCAGCGGGATCACATTGACCCCCGGGACGTTCGTGCGAAGGTCGGCGATCTGCGGCCCGAGCTCGGCAGGCCCTCCGCCATCGGGGTTGATCGCCAGCGTCGTGATGCCCTGATACAGCATCGGCAGCGCCGCCGCGAGCTTCGCGGTCTGGATGTTCGGCGCGGCGTGCGAATGCGGATCGATGAAGCCCGGCGCGACGATCTTTCCGGTGGCATCGACCAGCGTTGTGGCCGTCGCCGTGGGCGGGACGAGCCCCACGGCGACGACACGGTCGCCGGCGATGGCGACGTCTGCAACGCGGCCCGGCGTATCGCTGCCGTCATAGACGGTGCCGCCGCGGATCAGCACATCATAATGCTGCGCCCACGCGGGAGCGGTGGTGACGAGCAGTGCGGCAAGCGATAGCAGGGCCCTTTTCATCGTCTTTCTCCCGTCACATCTTGAAGCGGACGCCGACGCGGTACGTCCGGCCGAGCAGATCATAGAGCGCCTGATTGGTCGCGGGCGTCGCATAGGCGCTGCCCGCCGGCCCCGGCGCGACGACGGGCGGATCCTTGTCGAACAGATTGTTCGCGCTCAGGAAGAATTGCAGCTCGCGCTCGCCGACCTCGACATCGAACGACAGGGTGGCGTCGACATAGAAAGCGCCCTTGATGCGGTTGTTGTCGATCGTCCGGTTGGTGACCGTCGACGTGGGGCAGCCCGAGGAGCATTCGACGAAGCTGTTGTCATAGACGCCGCTGCTGATCCCACGGCCGGTGAGGTTGAAGGTGAAGCCCTCGTTCGCATAGGTGCCCTGCACGCGGTACAGCCATTTGGGCGCGCCGCCCGCGGCATTCTGCCCCACCGTATCGGTCGGCGCATCGATGCCATTGTCGAAATAATTCTTGATGTACCGGGTCGCCATCGCGCGCAGCGTCAGGTCGCCCGTCCCCACCGGAACGCGGTACGAACTTTCGAAATCGATCCCCTTCGCGCGCTGCGACGCGAAGTTGAACGGGCTTTCGAACACCTGCAGATTGTTGCCGAACGCGTTGGGCCCGCGGACCACCGCGCTGCAGAAGGCCTGTACGCCCTCGGCGCAGCGGTCGACGATCGTCTGCGCCGCGACCGATCCGATCGCGCCCTCGATCTTGATGTCATAATAGTCGGCGGAGAAGGCGAAGCCGGGGATGAAGCGCGGCTGCAGCACCACCCCGACGCCCCATTGGTCGGCGCGTTCGGGCTTCAACAAGGCGTTGCCGCGCGTCGTCCCCGCAAACTGCACCGACGCATTGTTCTGCGTCGGGTCGATCAGCACGTTGATGCGCGTCGACCCCGCCGTGTAAAGTTCGCCGAGGTTGGGCGCGCGAATGTCGCGCGAGCGGGTGGCGCGGAACCGGATGTCGGGGATCGGCTCATAGGTCAGCCCCGCCTTCCACGTCGTGACATAGCCCGAGGTCGAATAGTCGGTGCCGCGCACCGCGCCGTTGAAATCGAGCCCGTCGATGACGGGAACCAGCAGTTCGAGATAGGCTTCGCTGACATTATATTTGCCGAAGCTCGGCAGGAAGTTGCCGACGAACCAGCCCGACTGGAATTGCGTCGGTACCTCTCCCGACACCTTCTCGCGCCGATGCTCGCCGCCGATCGCGACCGACACCGGCCCCGCGGGCAGGTCGAACGCGTCGAACGACAGGTTGGCGGCAAACACATCCTGCTGGAATTTCTGCTCGCGGAACGGATTGCCGAGGACATAGTCGAGCGCCGGCTGGCTCGCGACCCCGATGCCGAGGCGGTTGAGCGGCACGCATCCGTTCGTCGGGCTGGTCAGCGACGAGCGGCAGACGATCGTGCCGGCGGGAACGCCGAGCGCATTGCCCGCGGGCGCGAACACCGCGTCCTGTGCCAGCGCGAGGCGGGCGTTGTTCGTGATGTCGCGCGCCATCTCGCGCGTCTTGCTGATGCCCTTTTGATAATAGACATCCCACCGCGCGGTCGACCCGAACAGGTCGAATTCGCCGTTCGCGCCAACGACATAGCGCTGCAATTCGCGCTTTGTGTCGTTCTTGCGGATCGGCAGGTCGGCGTTCGTCGTGCCGAGCGTGAACTGGGTGACGCCCGCATTGGCGAGCTGCGTGCGCAGCGGTTCCGGAATGAAGGCGTTGTCGGCCCGGATCGTCACATTCGCCTGGTTGAGCTGGACACCCAGCCAGCCGAGGTTCTTCGACTTGGCGTAGGAGGCCTGGACGAAGAGGTTGAGCCCCTCGGTCACCTCGAAGCTCAGCCGGCCGAAGGCGCTCTTGCGGTTCTCTTCGGGGTCGAGCGACTGGAAGCCGTTGACCTGCGTCGATTCCCAGTCGCCGCCGATCATCCACGGGTCGCGAACGGTGCCATAGTTGAACTGGCTGACCGCACCGCCCTGTCCGAACACCGTACCGCGAAACGCGGTGTTGGTGATGATCCCGCCCGGCGTCGCCTGGCTGAGCCCCGCGCCCGACACGATAAGCCGTTCGGGCTGGCCGTTGCCCACGGCATAGGCGGGGTTGTTGATCATGTACCAGCCACGGTTGTTCCAGTCGCGCGGAACCCCGTGCAGCCCCTCCTTGATCGCGATTTCGCCGCTGAGCAGCAAATGGCCGCGGCCGCCCGCAAAGCCGGTACCCGCGGTCAGCGACGCGCGATAGCTCGGCGCATCGCCATATTTGGTGATGCCATATTCGGCGGTGCCCTTGATCCCCGTATATTCCTTGTCGAGGATGAAGTTGACGACGCCCGACACCGCGTCCGAACCATAGGCCGCCGACGCGCCGCCGGTGACGATCTCGACGCTCTTGATCAGCCCCTGCGGGAAGGTGTTGACGTCGACGAGCCCGCCGAGCGTCGAGCCGACCGAGCGCTGCCCGTCGAGCAGCACGAGCGTGCGCGCCGTGCCGAGCGCGCGCAGGTTCAGCGCGTTGACGCCCGCGGTACCCGCGCTGATGTTGAGGTTCGTGCTGGCCGGCGTGTGGCTTCCGACGAGCGAGGGGATGTCGTTGACATAGTCGGCGATGTTCGCCGGCGCCGAGGTTTCGATATCCTCCGAATTGAGGACGGTGAGCGGGGTCGGCGCGCGATAGCCGTCGCGCTGGATGCGCGTGCCGGTGACGGTGATCTCGGTTGGCGCCTCGGTGACGCTCGCATCGTTGTCGGACAGGTCGTCCTGTGCAAACGCGGGCGCGCTCCAGAGCATCGCCACCGCCAGTGCCGTGGTGGATGCGATCGACGTGGATCTCGACATATCTTCCCCTTTTCCTGTTTTTATGGGCGTGAAGAACGCCCGTTGGACCCGCCTGTCGCGACGGTTTGTCCTCCTGCTCTGATTATTTGCAGCCTGTGCCGGCCGCTTTGCGCGGAAGCGGGCGACCGCCCGCGAGCCCGGTGGGCGCACCATTTTCGATCGCCAGCGCCCCGTTGACGGTGACGAAACGCATCCCCGTCGAGAACAAGGTCGGCCGGGCATAGTCGGCGCGCGGCGCGAAGGTCGCCGGGTCGAATGCGATCACATCGGCAAAGGCGCCGGCCTTGAGCTCACCGCGCCCTTCGAGCCCGAACATCCGCGCCGGGGTGGCGGTGCTCTGCCGGATGAAGGTGCCGAGATCGATGACCGCCTTGTCCTTGACATAGGTCGCATATTTGCGCGCGAAGGAGGCGTAATAGCGCGGGTGCCCCTGCGAGGCGTCCGAACTGGTCACGACCCACGGCCGCTTCATGAAGGCCGCGATATCGGCCTCGTCCTGGTTGAAGGAAGCGACGCCCGCCTCGCGCTGTTTCAGGATGAGGATCGCCGCGTCGACGGGATCGATCGCGCGATCCTTGGCGACCTGTTCGAGCGTCTTGCCCTCGAAACCGGCGGGCCCGGACGTGATCAGCAGCGACGCCGGACCGCCGCGACGGCGGAGGTTCTCGGCCATTTCGGGGCGCATCCGCGCCATCGCCGCGCTGTCGTCGAAGCGCTTCAGCATCGCCGCGCGGCCGCCATCCTGCGCCCATCGGGGCAGCAGCGCCGCCGACAGCCCCGTCCCCGACGCCGACCAGGGATATTGGTCGGCATGGACGATCTGCCCCGCCTTCTGTGCCGCCTCGATCTGCGCGATGATCGCGGGGGCCTGTCCGTGGACATCGACGCCCAGCGCCTTGATGTGCGCGATATGGACCGGGATGCGGGCATCGCGCCCAACCGCCAGCGCTTCCTCGACCGCGCCCTTCAGCCCGATCGTGTAACTGGATTCATCGCGAATATGGCTGTCATAGACCCCACCGCGTGCGGCGGCGGCCTTTGCCAGCGTGACGACCTCGTCGCGCTTCGCAAAGCTCTGCGGCGCGTAGAAAAGCCCGGTCGAAAGGCCGAGCGCGCCCTGGCACATCGCGGTGTCGACCAGCGCCGTCATCTGCCTGAGTTCGGCCGGGGTCGGCGCGCGGTCGGCGGCGCCGATCACCTTCGCGCGAACCGCGCCGAGGCCGACATAGGTCGCGAAATTGATCCCGAAGTCGCGCGACGATTGCTCGAGCCCCGCGACGGCGCCCGGCACGCCCGCACTGGTGACGCCGAAGGTGCGCGCCACATCGGGATCGCCCGAACCGTCGACGCCGATAAAGGCGGTGGTCACCCCCTGCGTCAGGAAGGGCAGGACCAGCCGCGCTGCGGGGTCGCCCGACGCGAGCGCATCGTTCACATGCGCGTGCGGGTCGATGAAGCCGGGCGCGACGATCAGCCCCGTCGCGTCGACCGTCTTCGCGGCCGTGCCGGGTGCTTTCGGCCCGACATAGATGATCCGGTCGCCGCGAATGGCGACATCGCCGCGGAACGGCGCCGCATCCCCGGTGTAGATCGTGCCGCCACGGAGGACGAGATCGGCCCCGCCCTGCGGCTCGGCGGCGCCGTGCGGCACCGCGAGGGCTGTCGCAGACAAAAGCGCGATCATTGCCGTCGTGGACTTGATATACCGGATCATTGCGACACCCCGTTTTTTGTTGTTTTACAAAGACGCTAAATCGTTCCCCAAAAGCCTGCGACCGGCGGCGTCAAGACGCCGTCCACACCCTTGACCCCGCCCGCGCGGTCGGCGGCCAGCCACAGCGGGCCGTCGAGATCGACGAAGCTCGACCGCGCCGCGACGACCAGCGCCGGGGCGATCGACAGCGATGTGGAAATCATGCTGCCCGTCATCACGCCAAGCCCGGCGGCGGCGGCGGCATCGGCGAGCGCGAGCGCGCCGGTCAGCCCGCCCGTCTTGTCGAGCTTGATGTTGATGACCTGATATTTGCTCGCAAGCGCGCCGACGTCGTCCGCGACATGCGCCGATTCATCGGCCGCGATCGGGACGAGCGAGCGGAATCCCTCGAGTGCATCGTCCTCGCCCGCCGGCAGCGGCTGCTCGAGCAGGTCGATGCGCAGTTCGGCGAGCAGCGACTGCAACCCTTCGACCTCGGCGATCGTCCAGCTTTCATTGGGGTCGACGATGACCCGCGGGTTCGGCGCCGCGTCGCGCACGGCGCGAATCTGCGCCGCGGGATCGGTGCGATCGACCTTGATCTTGATCAGCGGGACGTCGGAGAGCGTGCGCGCCGCGGCGGCCATCGCGTCGAGCGTGTCCAGGCTGACCGTCATCGCCGTGGGGGTGGGAGCGATATCGGGCTGGCCGAGGCGATCGGTGACGCTACGCCCCGACAATCGGGTTTCGAGGTCCCACAGCGCGCAATCGACGGCATTGCGCGCGGCGCCGGCGGGCATCAGGGTGAGGAGTTCGTCGCGCGTCGCCCCGTCGGCGATCGCGCCGCGCGCGTTCGCGATTTCATCGAGCGCGCCCGCGATCGTTTCACCATAGCGCAGATAGGGCACCGCCTCACCGCGCCCGGTCGCGCCGTCGGCCGCGATCTCGACGGTGACGACATCGGCCACCGTCTTCACCCCCCGCGAAATGCGGAAGGGTTGCGCTAGAGGGAAAGCGTCGCTTCGCGCGACGATGGTTCGAAGCATGCATTGATCCTGTCGATGATGGGGTCCACGCCATGGGCAAAGGGGTCGGTACACGGCAGTCCGAGCAGATCGGACGTTTCGGCGCAGAGGCGCACGGCCTCTTCGGGCGCAAGCTTCGACGTGTTGAGCGCGACGCCGACCGCCTGCACCTGCGGGCTGGTCAATCTTGCGACCCGCAGGTTCGCTTCCAGCGTCTCCTTGAGCCCCGGCATCGGAAAATGCGGCAGGCCGCGCATGTGCGGGCGCACCGGATCGTGGCACAGCAGCAGCGCGTCGGGCTGTGCGCCGTGCAGCAGCCCGGTCGAGACGCCCGCGAACGACGGGTGGAACAGCGAGCCCTGACCTTCGATCAGGTCCCAGCCGTCATCGTCGCGCGCGGGCGAAATCTGTTCGATCGCGCCCGAGATGAAGTCGGCGATCACCGCGTCGAGCGGCACGCCGCTCCCCGCAATGAGGATTCCGGTCTGGCCGGTCGCGCGAAAATCGGCCTTCATGCCGCGTGCGCGCATGCCCTTTTCGAGGCACAAAGTCGCATACATCTTGCCGACCGAGCAATCGGTCCCGACCGCCAGCAACCGCTTGCCGGCGCGCGGCTTGCCATTGCCGACGGGAATGTCGGGACGCGCGTCGCGCACGTCGTGGAGCTGGCGGCCGTGGCGCGCCGCAGCTTCGACCAGCGCCGGCTCGTCACGCAGCCGGTTGTGCAGGCCCGATGCGACGTCGAGGCCCGCCTCGACCGCGGCCAGCGCATCGCGCACCAGGTCGTCGCCCATTTTACCGCCGGGATTGGCAATGCCGAGGACGAGCGTCTTCGCACCCGCGGCGACCGCTTCGGCGAAACCCATGCGCGGCAGTCCGAGCGTGAGTTCGCAATCGTCGTGGCGGAATTCGCCGACGCATTCCTCGGGGCGGAATACCGCCAGACCGCGCGAGGTCTTGATACCGACTTCGTCGTTCACATGGCCGAGGTAGAGAAGATAGGGGCTCGCGATCATGAAGTGCCTCTCTGGTGGGGGACAAGGGCATCATGCGAGAAGTTCGGGATCGATGCGCCTTCAAAGACGATGCGAAGCTATAGCTGAAAGTTATATGGAGGCGCAGACGATCGTCGCCGCGCTTGACGCGCCGCCCCGCCTTGCAGAAGGTCGCGCGCTTGAGATCGGCGTAGACAAGATCGGGGCAAACGGGTCGATGAGAGGGTTTCTTCGCCGCACATTCGCGGCGCTGTTGCAGCAAGGCATGTTTCACGACGATCGTGCGGTCGCGTGCGGAGCGAGCGCGTGACCGCGTCGGCGATCGACGCGAACGCCGTGACAGGCACCCTTCCAGCCGATTGGGAGCATCAGCCGCCCGCCAAGCCGTCGGCGCGGCGCCTGCTCGGCCTCTACCTGCTGCTGGGCTTTGCCGCCGGTCTGCCCTTCTACATGTTCAATGCGGTGCTCGCGCTCCGCCTGTCGAAACATGGTGTCGACATCGTCATCATCGGTTTCTTCGCGTGGATCGCGCTGCTGCCGACTTTCAAATTCGCCTGGGCGCCGCTGATCGAGCGCTATGACGTGCCGGGCTTTGCGCGCTTCTGGGGGCGGCGACGCGGCTGGATCATGCTGTCCCAGCTCGGCATCTTCACCGCGATGGTCGCCATGGCTTTCACGTCCAGCGACAAAAGCCTGCCGCTGACCGCGTTGTTCGCGATCCTGCTGGCCTTCTGGACGACGACATTGGAGGTCGCCGCCGACGGCTGGCGCATCGAGCTCGCCCCCACGCAGGCCGAACAGGCGCCGATCGTCGCGGCCAACCTGTGGGGCTATCGCAGCGCGATGGTCGCGGCGGGCAGCGGCGCGGTCCTCGTGGCCGCCTGGGCCGACTGGACGATCGCCTATCTGGTCGTCGCGGTGGCGGCCTTCGCACCCTTCCCGATCCTCGCCGCGATGCGGCCCGCGCGCGAAGGCGCGAACGGCCGCGTCACGGCGCTCCTCACGGGCGTGGGCGCCAGCCTCGTCATCCTGCTCGCGGCGACGCTCGTCACGGCAGGCATCGGTTGGCTCCTCTTGTCGGCGGCGCAGGGCGCGGGCATTTCGGCGAAGACCAATGTCACCCCCATCGTTCTCGCCGTCGCCCTGCTGCCCTTCGTCCTGCTCGCGCTCGCGCTCCCCCGCATCAACCGCCTGAGCGCCGACGCGATCGCCCGCAAATCGGGTTTCGCCGCGCCGTATGTCGAGCTGTTCTGGCGTTACGGCTATGCCGTGCTCGCGGTGCTTGCCTTCGTGTCGCTCTACCGCATGGGCGACGTGCTGACCTTGACCCTCTCGCAGGTGCTGATGAACGATCGCGGGTACAGCCTGCACCAGATCGGCGTCGCCCAGGGGGTGGTCGCGCTGTCGGCGAGCATGGCGGGCGTCGCGCTCGGCGGCTTTCTGTCGACGCGGCTCTCGCTCGGCTGGACGCTCGGCATCGGCGCGGTGACCGCCGCCGTCGGCAACTGGATCTATGTCTGGCTGGCGTACAGCGCGCCCTCGGATTTCGTCCTCTATACATCGGTCGCGATCGACCAGTTCGGCAATGGCTTCGCGGGCACGGTGTTCGTCATCTATCTCTCGATGCTGGTCAGCCCGACCCATCCGGCGGCGCAATATGCCTTGCTGTCGGGTTTCGCCTTCCTGCTGCCGCGCCTGCTCGCGGGCGCGTCGGGATCGATGCAGACGCAGATCGGCTATGACGGATTTTTCCTGCTGTCGGGCGCGCTGAGCTTCGCGGCGATCTTCCTGTTGCCCGTGATCGCGCGGGTGAAGGGGCGCATCGCGGCATGACGATCGAGACGATTTGCGAACAGGGTTTCGCTCCCGCGCTCGCGGCGGTCGAAAGCGGCCGCATTCCCGGCGCAGCGCTCGGCGTCGTGGGCGCCGACGGCCAGAGCGCCGTGCGTCTCGCCGGAATGGCCGCACTCGTCCCCGAACGCGAGACGCTGACCCGCGACCACTGGTTCGACCTCGCCTCGCTCAGCAAGGTGATCGCGACGACGGTGATGATCCTGACACTCGCCGAACAGGGGCGCATCGACCTCGACCGGCCGCTCACCGACGCCATCCCCGACCTCCGCCAATATGATGTCGCGGGCGCCGCCGAACGCCGGCTGACCTTTCGCGATTGCCTGATGCACCGCAGCTTCCTGCCCGCGGTCGAACCCCTCTATACCTATGGCGACGATCCCGCACGGCTGCGCGCCTTCGTCCTCCAACGCGAATGGCGCCACGGACCGCCGGTCTATTCGGACATTAATTTCATCCTGCTCGGCATCGCGATCGAACGCCTGACCGGCGCGCCGCTTTCGGACTGGCCGCTCGGCGAAGGACTGGACTTCGGCCCGCCCCCCGGCCCGGCCGTCGCAACCGAGCATTGCAGCTGGCGCGGGCGCGTGATGAAGGGCGAGGTGCACGACGAAAATGCTTTCGCGCTCGGCGGTGCACCGGGGCATGCCGGACTGTTCGGCACCGTCGACGGCGTGCTCGGTTTCGCCCGCGCACTGATGGCCGGCGAAATCCTGTCGCCGGCGATGCTCGCCGAAATCCGCACGGCCGGCGAACGCCATCGCACCTGCGGCTGGGAGCGCGCCTTTGCCGGATGGCACGGCGGCGACGCCTGCTCGGCCGAGACAATCGGGCACACGGGCTTTACCGGCACCGGCCTGTGGATCGATTTCGAGCGGGGCCTCGCCTGGACCCTGCTCACCAACCGGGTCCACCCGACCCGCCACGCCGACAGCGGCATCGCGACGCTCCGCCCCGCCGTGGGCGAGCGCGTCATTTCAGCTTGGGACGAACGGACATAATATGACGCCATCGATCGGACGCTTCGCTCTCGCCTCGGCGCTCGCGCTGTCGCTTTCCCTGACTTCGGCCCATGCCCAGACAGCCCCGGCGCCCGCCCCGCTCCAGACCATGGCCGAACAGAAGCTGGCCGAAGGCCCCCCGGGTTCGCGCTTCGGTATGCTCGTCACGACGCTCGACGGCGAAGTGCTGGTGTCGATCGCCCCCGACCAGCGCTTCATCCCGGCATCGAACACCAAGATGTTCACGACCGCGATCGCCTATGCCGAACTGCCGCTGCTCCAGCAGACCGCCAAGGGCGCCGGCGTCCGCCTCGAAGCCGCGGGCAACGGTGCGACCGACGTCATACTGCACGGCCGCGGCGACGCGGTGCTTTCCAGCGCCGACGATTGCACGAGCGATTGCCTGCAGACCCTCGCCGACGCGGTCGCCGCGAAGACGCGCCACGTCCGCAACATCGTCGGCGACGACAGCTGGTTCCCCGACGAGCGCTGGAGCCCGGGGATGAGCTGGAACAATATCTCGTCGCGTTACGGCACCGGCGTGTCGGCGCTGACGCTCGACGACAATGAGCTGGTGGTGAAATTGGCGCCCGGGAAAGCGGGCGCCGCGCCCGTTCTGGAAACGTCGGGCTATTATGTCATCGAAAACCGCGTCGTCACCGTCGCGGGCAAGGAAGAGGCGATCGAGGCCGACCGGATGCCGAACAGCCGCATCCTTCGCCTGACCGGCACCGTCGGCGCCGAGGTCGCGCCGATGACGCTTCGCTACGGCATCGACGATCCGGCGCATTACGCCGCATGGCGGATGCGCGAATTGCTCCGCGCGCGCGGCGTGACCGTCGATGGCGAACCGATGGTCCGCCACCGCCCGCTGACCGCCGCCGACGATCCCGAGAACCGCAAGGGCGCGGCCTCCTCCTTGCCCGCCGAGCCCGCGATGCTCGCCGAACTGCCGGCACCGTCGCTCGCCGACAATATGGTGCGCATCAACAAGGAGAGCCAGAATCTCCACACCGAGCTGATGCTGCGGCGCGTCGCGCGGCACGCGGGCAGCGGCTCGATCGCCGACGGGCAAGCGGTGATGCACAAGGTGATGACCGAAGCGGGGCTGCCCCGGACCAGCTACGACTTTTCGGACGGGTCGGGCATGTCGAGCTACAACCGCATCAGCCCGCGCGCCGCGGTCGGCCTGCTCAGCTGGATCACGCGCCAGCCGTGGAACATGGCGTGGCGCGTGACGCTGCCCATCGCGGGGCGCGACGGCACGCTGCAGAACCGGTTCAAGGGCACGATCCTCGAGGGCAAGCTGTTCGCCAAGACCGGATCGCTCAACGCATCGCGCGCCCTGTCGGGTTACCTCACGACGCGCAGCGGCAAGACGCTGATCTTCTCCGCGCTCGCGAACGACATGCCCGAGGACACCGACGCACAGGCCACCGCCGCGGTCGACCGCGCGCTCGTCGCGATCGCCGAAGCGCTCTAGAAAGTCAGCGCCACCCCCAAAGCCGTTTGTGCTGAGCTTGTCGAAGCACCGTCCTTCTTCTGCCACGCCGAAAGAAAGAACGACCCTTCGACAAGCTCAGGGCGAACGGTCGAGGGGAGTGGCGATCAGTCTGGCGAAGGCGTCAGGGTCAGCCGCGTCGCAGCGTACCGCTCGACCGCCGCCTTGCTGAACCACAAGGGCTGCATCGCCCCTGCGAGCCATTTGGGGTAAAAGTCGCGGTAGTGCGGCGATCGCGGATCGGCGGACTGACCCGGCAGCAGCAGGAAGCGGCTGTTGTCCCACGCACCGACGTCGGCGACGAAGAGATAGCTGGCGCCGTGCGACACGTCGAAGCTGCGTTTGGCGTTGAAACCGCGCGCCATCGGCGTCGTTCCGTCGCCGCCCGACCGGCCGCCCTCGATATTCGGGAAGGCGGCGGCGATCGCGCGGTGCGACACGGACAAGGGATGCGCGATCGTCACGCGGTGCAGGTCGCCCCATTTCCAACCGGCGGGATCGGCACCACCAAGTTCGACCGCCTTCTTCCATCCCGCGGCGAGCGCCCCGTCGACCAGCGCGTCGCGCGCCGCGGCGGGATCGTCGCCCAGCCTTTTGTCGGGCGAAGCGAGGATGCGCAGCATTTCGGACAGGTTGACCGACGGAATGAGGTCGCGTGCCGCCGACGGCACGATCCGGTCGTAAAAGGCCGTGGATAGCGCCGGCATCACCATTTCATAGAGCAGCGCCGCGGCGCTGTCGGCCTCGATCCCGCAATCCCACCGCCGAAGCAGCGCGGCCGCCGGCGCGGCGTCGGCCGAGGGGCTCGTGGGCAGGAGCCTCAGCAGCGCGCGCGCGGGAAGCGACTGGACATCGTGCTGGAGCGCGACGCTGTCCTCGATCCGGTGTTTCGGCTGGTTGCGCAGCACCTCGGCGATGCGATCGTAGCGGAAGGGGTCGCTCCAGGAGAAGCTGATGACGCGTTCGCGATACGGATAGCCCGCGGGCAGGTTCATCTGGTTGGCCGACGCGAACCAGCCTTCGCGCGGGTTATAGACATGCGGCATATCTTCGACGGCAAGGATTCCCGCCCAGTCGAAATCGCCATCGCCCGGCGCGGGGAACAGGCCGTCGTGCTTTGGCCGGCGCGGCGTGAAACCGATCGTCTGCCAGCCGGTGTTGCCGTCGATGTCGGCATAATGGAGGTTGGTCGGCGACACGTGAAGCTTGCACGCCTGCCGCAGCGACGCCCAGTCCTTCGACAGGTTGATCGCGATGATCGCGAAGCGCTGGTTGGCGCCGGGCAACATGCTGACCGTGGCAAAGGCGACCGCGCGGTTTCGGGCGGCGTCCTGCGACACGATCGGGCGGCCCGCGGCATAGCGCAGCGTGACGCGCTCGCTCGGCGCGCCCTTGACGAGAATCTCGTCCTCGAAGGTCTCGAACGCCTTCCATTCGCCCTTGTGCCAATATCGGCCGGCATCACCCTCCTTGGTGCGCAGGATGAACAGGTCGGTCTGGTCGATGTGGAAATTGGTCCGGCCGAAGGCGAAGCGGTCGGTGTGCCCCTGCATGATGCCGGGCAGCCCCGGTGCGCCCGCCCCGATGACATCGAGTCCCGGCGCCGAAAGGTGGCACATGTGGCGCGGGCTGGCGCGCCCGATGCCGAGATGCGGGTCGTTGGCGAGGATCGGGCGCCCCGTCGCGCTGCGCGACGGCGAAATCGTCCAGGCGTTGCTGCCCAGCGCGAAGCGGTCGGCGCGGCGCCCTTCGGCGTCGAACTGCGCCTCCTGAATGGGGTCGAAGGCGGTCGGGCGGCTTGCCGGATCGAGGATGCCAAGATCGGCCTCGCTCACCGCCGCACAGTCGAGCCCCTCGGGAATGGTGAAGGACCATGCGGGGCGCAGCGGCGCCATCAGTTCGTCGGCATCGAGCAGCCCGCGCGCCTGAAGCTGCGCCCGGCGCACCTCGTCGTCGGCGTCGCCCATGCCGATCCCGCGATTGCGCACGAAGTCGGCGATATCCCAGCGCAGCGGGCTGATCCCGAGGATGCCATATTCGAGCGGCAGCGCTGCGGGATCGGCCGCCAGTTCGTCGATGCGGGCATTCACCCCGGCGACATAACCGCGCGCGCATTCGAGCACGTCGGGCGGCAGCGCCGCCAGTTCGGCCTCGACGTCGCCGCGATAGAGGAAGAGCCGCGCCGCCTTGTCGGCGGCGACGAAACGCGGCCCGAAGGCTTCGGCCATCCGCCCCATGTCCCGGCGATGTTCCATGTCGATCTGGAACAGCCGGTCGCGCGCGACCAGATAGCCCTGCCCGAAGAACGCATCTTGCAGCGACGCCGCGCGGACGTGCGGCACGCCCAGTTCGTCTTCGATCACCTCGACCGGCGCGCGCGCGCCCGACAGCCGGGCGGTGCGTGTCGCACCCTTGACCCTCGGTTTCGCCAAAAGGCTTCCGGGCATCGCAACGAGCGCGGCGGAAGCCAGCAGGAACGCACGGCGCTGGATCAACATGTCTCTCCGACAGGGAATGGGGATGGACGAAAGTCCAGCCTATCGCACGACGGGGCCGCCATGCCATAACAAGCACGCGGCGCCCTATAACTGCAAGCTATCTGCGCCCGGCCCGACGCGTTTCGGCGACATCATTCCCTTGGGCTATATATCCATATATTCAGGTTATTAGCCTAGCTGTTGACCTGCTGTCGCCACCCTGTAACCTCGCTGTCATGGAACCGGCTGTCCGCGCGCCTTGGCCGTCGCGATAGCAGGGCCGTACGAACGGATATCATAGAACATAAGAAGGCGGAGCGAGACATCCGCCGGAACAGTCAGGTGGGACAATAGGGTAAGCCGACCCGGCGCTGCGCCGGGACACGCCTCGGGCGGCGTGCGGCTCATCCCTTGGAAATAAAAAGGGGACTGCATAACATGCGTAATCGTGAACAAATTCGCCTGCCGCTGAGCCGCAAGGCCCGCCTCGGCGTCGCCATGACCGCCATCGCGCTGGTCCATAGCGCCCCGGCGCTGGCGCAGGACGCGGCGACCGCCACGACCGAGAATGTCGAAGCGGCGCCCGGCGACCAGATCATCGTCACCGGATCGCGCGTCGCGCGCGACGGCTTCCAGGCCCCGACCCCGCTCGTCGTGCTGACGCAGCAGGATATCCAGAACACCTCGCCGTCGAACAATATCGCCGACTTCGTGAACCAGATGCCGCAACTCGCCGGCTCGACGCGGCCCGCAAACTCGCGCCTCAACATCTCCAACGGCTCGGCGGGCATCAACGCGCTCAACATGCGCAACCTCGGCGAAAGCCGCGTACTCGTCCTCGTCGACGGCCGCCGCTCGGTCGGTTCGACGATCTTCGGCTGGGTCGACATCAACACGATCCCGCAGGCATTGGTCGATCGCGTCGAGGTCGTCACCGGCGGCGCATCGTCGGCCTACGGCTCCGACGCCGTCACCGGCGTCGTCAACTTCGTCCTCAACAAGAAGATGGAGGGGCTGCGCATCACGGGCGACATCGGCGTCACCGACAAGGGCGACGGCTTCAACTATTCGGGCAGCGTCGCGGGCGGCCTCTCGTTCGCCGACGGCCGCGGCCACGCCATCTTCAACGCCGAGATCGCGCATCAGGACGGCATCTACGAAATCGATCCGAAGGACCGGCCGTGGAACCACCGGGGCTATCTGGCCTTCGCGAACCCCGCCTATGTCGTGACGAACGGCGTCGGCAACGGCCAGCCCGCCTTCATCACCTTCCGCCAGAACGCCGGCCAGACCAATCAGGCGCCGGGCGGCTTCATCACGGGTTCGGCAGGCAATAACAACGGGTTGCGCGGCCTCTATTTCGGCGACAATGGTCAGGTCAACCAGTTCAACTATGGCTCGTTCAACTCGCCGGCGCTGAACAGCGGCTCGGCGGTGACGCGCACGGTCGGCGGCGACTGGCGCCTCAATGATTCGGGTCGCCGTATCGGCCTCGCGCCCAAGGATGATCGCTGGGGCGTCTTTGGCCGCCTGAGCTACGAGGTCGCCGACGGCGTCGAAATCTTCGCCGAAGGGTCGTACAACAAGCAGGAAGTCTTCTTCAACGCCGGCCCCAACCTCGGTTCGGCCACGCTCGGCACGGTCGGCTGTACGGTCGTCCCCGTCCCCACGACCTGCAACGCCTTCGCGCTGCAAACCTTGGGTGCCGCGCGCCTCGCGGGCGTCAACAGCATCAGCATCACGACGACCGCAGCGGACCTGCCGTTCCGTGGCATCAACAACAAGCGCGCGGTGCAGCGCTACGTCGTCGGCGCCGAGGGCGAGTTCGACGCATTCGGCAAGGCGGCACGCTGGGACGTCTACGGCCAATATGGCCGCTCGGACCTGCGCGAACAGCTCCGCAACATCATGCACGTCGCGCGCATGACGGCGGCGTCGGACGCCGCCTTTGCACCGGCCGGCAATGCAGGCGGCTATGCTGCGGGCTCGATCCAGTGCCTGATAAACGTCGACGCCAGCACCACCAACAACGATCCGAACTGCGTGCCGCTCAATCGCCTCGGCATCGGCGTCGCCAATCCGGCGGCGATCGACTATGTGCTGGGCGATCCGTATCGCAAGCAGGTGCTGCAACAGTTCGTCACCGGCGCCAACCTGTCGTTGACGCCCTTCGCCACCTGGGCGGGCGACGTCAGCATCGCGATCGGCGCCGAATATCGCAAGGAAAAGATCCGCGGCAGCGTCCCGCAGGAATTCCAGCCGATCGCGACGGTCGACGGCACCGGACGGCCCGGCTTCCGCAACGCCTGGTCGGTCGGCAACTATCTGCCGTTCAAGGGCAGCTATAATGTGAAGGAAGCCTATCTCGAAACCGTGGTCCCGCTGGGCTTTGGCCTCGAGTTCAACGGCGCGGTACGCGCGACCGATTATTCAACCTCGGGCTATGTCACCACCTGGAAACTCGGTGCGACCTGGGCGCCGATCGAGGATATCCGTTTCCGCGTGACGCGGTCGCGCGACATTCGCGCGCCGAACCTGAACGAGCTGTTCCAGGCGGGCACCGCGAACAGCGATTCGGTCCGCAATCCCAAATTCGTTGCCGGCAACCCGGCCAGCGGACCGCAATTCTTCCCCTATTCGGGCCTGACGACCGGCAACCCCGACCTGAAGCCCGAAAAGGCGGATTCGTGGAATATCGGCGCGGTGATCACGCCGCGCTTCCTGCCCGGCTTCTCGGCCTCGGTCGATTATTTCCGCATCGATCTCGACGATGCGATCGACACGATCACCGCGCAGGAAATCGTCAACCGCTGCGACGAGGGACGGCAGGAATATTGCGCCGCGATCACCGAAGATCCGGCGCGCGCGCAGCCCGGCCCGCCGCGCGTGCCGTACCTGCTGATCCGCAGCCAGCCGTTCAACTTCGTCAAAAAGCTGGTGCGCGGCATCGACTTCGACGCCGCCTATCGCCTGCCGGTTGGCGGGGACAGCAGCGTCACGCTGCGCGGCACCGCGACGCGCTATATCGAGAATCTCTCGGACACCGGCATCACCGGTGTCACGCCGGTCAACACCGTCGGCGCGAACGGCGGGCAGGCCAGCACGCCGAAGTGGATTTTCCGCACCAGCCTCAATTACGAGACGCCGACCTTCTCGGGCACCGTCGTCGGCCGCGGGGTCAGCTCGGGCAAATATCTGGCCAATGCGATCGAATGCACGACCGGCTGCCCGACCTCGACCAGCCAGGCGCCGACCTATGACAACAACCACGTCAAGGGGACGTTCTACGTCGACCTCAACCTGACCCAGAAAGTCGCCGTCAAGAGCGGCTCGGAGGCGGAGATCTTCTTCAACGTCACCAATTTGTTCGACGCCGATCCGTTGCTGCTGCCCGAAACCGGCCTCGCCGCGAACAGCACCTTCTCGGACCTGCTCGGCCGTACCTTCCGCCTCGGCGTGCGCTTCAAGATGAAGTGATAAAGCTCCGCTGCGGCGTTGACGTGCAACGCCGCAGCGGGCCTTCCCGAAGCGAACCCTATCGGGCCGCCGCGAGCCGCATCGCCGCACCGCCGCCCGGCGCGAGCCACAATTTGTAGCTATCGCCCTTCTTCACCTTGATCGTCGCATAGGCGATCCGGTGCCGCGCCTCGGTCAGATAGGTCGCGCCCTCGCCATCCTTGTAGATCGTCGCGCTGTAGGTCTTGCCCGGTTCGAGGAAATCGAAGCTGAGGGTCAGCGTCCGCGCAGTACCGTCATTGACGCCGCCGACATACCAGTCGGCGCTCGCGCGATCCTTGCGCGCAAAGATCGCATAGTCGCCGACCGCGCCCGCGATCAGCTTGCTCTCGGCCCAGTCGGCGGGGACCTGCTTGATGAACTCCAGCTCGCGCGGATATTTTTCCAGCGTCTCGGGAAAATCGGCCGCCATCTGGATCGGTGAATAGATGGCGAGGTAGAGCCCGAGCTGCTTGGCCAGCGTCGAGGCGAGCGGCGCCTTGTTCGCGCCCTCGAGGCTCAGCACCCCGGGGGTGAAATCCATCGGCCCCGACAGCATCCGCGTGTAAACGAGCGTCGGGTCATGCTCGGGTCCGTTCGCGAAGGCGCCCCACGCGTTATATTCCATGCCGCGCGCGCCTTCGCGTGCGACCCAGTTCGGATATGTACGACGAAGCCCCGTATCCTTAACCGGTTCGTGCGCGTTGACCGCGACATGATATTTCGCCGCGGTCTCGACCACCTTCAGATGGTGCTGCACCTGGCGCTGGCCGTCGTGCCACTCCATGCGCGTCTCCCCCGGCGCATCGCCCGGGGCGATGATCCCGCCCGCGTCGGCGACATAGCCCGTCTTGACCGTCCCGACGCCGAGCTGGCCGTAGAGCTTCATCGCATCGTCGAGCTGCGCTTCATAAACCGCGATATTGCCGCCGGTTTCATGATGCCCGATCAGCTGGACGTGCTTCTTTCGCGCATAATCGGTGACCGCCTTCAGGTCGAAATCGGGGGTCGCTTCGGTGAAGCTGTATTCGTCGCCATGGCCGAACCAGTTGCCGTTCCAGCCCTTGTTCCATCCCTCGACCAGCACCCCGCCGAAGCCATGCTTGGCAGCGAAATCGATCGTCGCCTTGGTCCGCTCGGTCGTCGCGCCATGCTTCGGCCCTTCGGCCCAGCTCCAGTCGCCGCGGATCATCCCCCACCAGATCCCGACATATTTCATCGGCTTGAACCAGCTGACATCGCCGAGCTTGTTCGGTTCGTTGAGGTTGAGTTCGAGGTCGCTTTCGACCAGCCCCGCCGCGTCGTCGGCGATGCGAATCGTGCGCCAGGGCGTCGCGAACGGCAGGTCGCGCACCACGCGCGGCCCGCGCGACGAGGGCGACAGCGTCGCACGGAACTTCTGCCCCTCGGCGCGTTTCAGCCACATGCCCGAATAATCGACGAGCGCCGCCTCGTGGAACGCGAGGTGCGTCCCGTCGTCGAGCCGCATCGTGATCGGCGTGTGTGCGGTCGCGACCGCGTCGATCGGGGTTTCCTGATAGACCTGCTCGTAGCGGTTCCATTCGCCGCCGGGGATCCACCATGCGGTGCCCTTCGGCGCGATGTCGAACTCGGTGAATTCGTCGGCGATCTTCGCGGTCTTCAGCCCCGGCTGTTCGGGAAGTTCGTAGCGAAAGCCGATGCCGTCGTCGAACAGGCGGAAGCGAACATTCATCAGATGCCCACCCCAGCTTTCGTTCTGGCGGAAACGGACCAGCAGCTCGTTATGATGGTCGCGGACGAAGCGGCGCTCGCCCCACGGCAGTTCCCACCGCGCGTCGCCCTTCGCGTGCTCGACACTTTCGATCGCGAAGCCGCGCTGGAGGCCGATGCGGTCGGTCAGGATGAAACCGAGCTTCGACGGCGCGATCAGCAGCTTGCCCTTGCGCGACAGCGACCAGGTCGGGCGCTGATCATTGTCGGTCGCAACGGTGAGCGTCATCGACCCGTCGGGCGAAGTCGCGGTCGTCGGCGCCTCCTGCGCCGCTGCAGGGGCCGCGACGGCGGCGGCGAGGAGCAACAGGTTACGCATCGTTCGTTTCTTTCATATCGAGCCACAGCGCACCCGCCGGCGGCAATTGTTCCATGTCAGCGCCGTTCACCGTCAGCATCGCCGCACCGCCGGCCGTGTGCGCAGCGATAGCCACCGGCGCCGCGCCGAAATTGAAGAGGCAACGGATATGCTGGCCGCCCGTCACCCGGTCGAAGCCGAGCAGATCGCCCTCGGTCACCCAGCGCGCGTTCGCGCCCTGTCGCAACGCCGGGTTCGCGTCGCGCAGCGCAATCAGTCGCCGCGTGTGGACAAGCATCGATTGCGGGTCGGCGCCCTGCCGGTCGACCGCGAGCGCCGCATGGTCGGGCCCGAGCGGCAGCCACGGATCGGCGTCGGAGAAACCGGCATGCGCCGCGCCCGCGACCCACGGCAACGGCGTCCGCGCGCCGTCGCGCGACAGCGTGAGCGGCCAGTTCTTGAGCGCTTCGGGGTCCTTCACCAGCTCGAACGGGATATCGACCTGCCCCAGCCCCAGCTCCTCGCCATTATAGAGGATGATGCTGCCGCGCAGCGCACACAGCAGCGCCATCTTCATCCGCGCAAAGGCTTGGCGGTCGACACTCTCAGGGGTCCAGCGCGACACCGCGCGCGGCGCATCGTGATTCTCGAACGCCCAGCTCGGCCAGCCCGTGCCCGGCGCGTCGGGCCACGCATCGGCCGCCTCGCGCACCAGCTTCGGCGTCAGGCGGTCGGCGTAGAGGAAGTTGAAGCCATAGGCGCTGTTGAGCCGCCCTTCCCCCTCGGTGAAGCTCTTCATCTCGCGCAGCGCATCGTCGCCGCCGACTTCGGCAACGGTAAAGCGGCCGGGATATTGATCGGTCAGCGCGCGGATGCGTTCGAGGAACAGCGGGATGTCGGGGTGCGACTGGTTGTAGATCTTCTGCTGGAAGTCGAACGGCCGAGTCCGCACCTTGTTCGACGGCGGCGCGGGCGGATTGTCGCGGAGTTCGGGATCATGCATCGAAAAGTTGATCGCATCGATGCGGAAGCCGTCGACGCCGCGGTCGAGCCAGAAGCGCACGACGTCGAGCAACGCATCCTGCACTGCACGATTATGGACGTTGAGCTGCGGCTGGGTGCTGAGGAAATTGTGCAGATAATATTGGCCGCGCCGCGCGTCCCACGTCCACGCGGGGCCGCCGAACACCGACTGCCAGTTGGTCGGCGGCGATCCGTCGGGCTTTGCATCGGCCCAGACGTACCAGTCGGCCTTGTCGCCATGCTTGCCCGCGCGGCTCTCGGCGAACCAGGGATGCTGGTCGGAGGTGTGCGCAAAGACGAGGTCGGTCGTGACCTTCAGCCCCAGCCTGTGGGCTTTCTCGACCAGCGCATCGAAATCGGCAAGCGTCCCGAAGATCGGGTCGACCCCGCAATAATCGGCGATGTCGTAGCCGAAATCGTCCATCGGCGACGGATAGAAGGGCGATAGCCAGATCGCGTCGACGCCGAGCGAGGCGATATGGTCGAGCCGCGCGGTGATGCCGGCGAGGTCGCCGATGCCGTCGCCGTTCGAATCGGCGAAGCTGCGCGGATAGATCTGATAGATTGCCGCGCCTTTCCACCACGGGGCGGCGGGGCTGGTTGCGGTCTGGTCCTGAACGAGGGGGCTGGTCGTGGTCACGCGTGCTTTCGCTTATTCGCTGGCCTGGCAGATGGCGGTGCCAAAGGCGGGGAGGGAAAGATGGATGCTGCCCGGCGCGGTGGGGCTTGCCGGGCAATCGCCATGGAGCGCAGTAAAGCCCGCGCTTTTCATATCGATGGCAATTTGGGCCGACAGCGGCGCCGCTGACGTGTTGAACGCAAGCAGCACCTCGCGCCCGGTGTCGGGGTCGAAACGCGACACCGCGAGCAGGCCGGGCTTGTCGGAGAATGCGCGAACCTTCGTGGCGCCGCGCGTCAGCGCGGGGGTCTTGCGGCGGATTTCGGACAGAGCGGCAATATGGCGATAGAGCGGATGCGCGGGGTCGAAATTGGCGGTCGCCGTCGTCGCATCGCTGCCGATCAGGTCATTGTCGTTATAGGCGGCGACCTTCGACGCGAACATGTCCTCGCGCGCGAGCTGGTCCTTGTCGTCGGAGACGAAGCCCTGCTCGTCGCCATAATAGATCGTCGGGACGCCGCGCAGCGTCAGCAGCATCGAATGGCCGAGCATCACCCGATGAAGCAGTTCGGGTTCGCTCGCCCCCAGGTTCGCCTGTTTAACAAACATCGCAAAACGGCCCATGTCATGGTTGCCGAGGAAGGTCGGAAGCTCCTGCGCCGCGCCTGCTCCGCCCTTGTAGAGCGCGTCGCCGTCGAACAGCTTCGCGAACTGGTCGGTGCCCTTCGTCCCGCTCACCGCATCGATCGCGGCACGCGCAAAACCGAAGTCGAGCACCGCGGGCAGCCCCGCCGCGTGCGTATACCAGGCGAGCGCGCCCGGATCGACCGCATCGACATAGACTTCGCCGAAGATATGGAAATTCGGGATACCGCGCGCCTTCGCGCGCGCCAGCATCGCGGGCACGAACGCCTGCCAGAATTCGGGGTTCACATGCTTGGCGGTGTCGATGCGGAAACCGTCGATCCCGAATTCGTCGATCCAGCGGCCATAGATGTCGATGAAGCCCTGCACGACGCGCGGGTTTTCGGTTGCGAGATCGTCGAGACCGGCGAAGTCGCCATAGAGCGACGATTCGCCGACCCAGTCGCTGTTGCCGCGGTTGTGATAGTAAATCGGGTCGTTGAGCCAGGCGGGCACCTTCACCCGTTCCTCGCCCTTCGACACGACGGGCGTATAGGCAAAAGCCGGATCGGTCAGTTTCTGCCAGTTGCCGGCGTCGGCAACATGATCGCCTGCGAAACCCGGATTGATCGGCGCGCCGTTCACGCCGCCGCGCCGCGAAGTGGGATAGTCGGCTAGGCTGCGATAGCGGAAGCCTTCCGCCGCGCCCTCTTTGTAGGTGATGACGTCGGCGGTGTGGTTGGCGATGATGTCCATATAGACCTTCATCCCCCGCGCGTGCGCGGCATCGACGAACGCCTTGAATTCGGCGTTGGTACCGAAATGCGGGTCTACAGCCGTGAAATCGGTGACCCAATAGCCGTGATAGCCCGCGCTCTCGTCACCTTTCGCTCCCTGCACCGGCTTGTTCTTGAAGATCGGCGCGAACCAGATCGCGGTGACCCCCAGCCCCTCGATATAATCGAGCCGCTTCGTGAGGCCCGCGAGATCCCCGCCATGGAAAAAGCCCTTGGCGGATGGGTCATAACCCGTCGCGAGCCGGTCGCCCTTCAGCCCGCCCCGGTCATTCTTCGGATCGCCATTCTCGAAACGGTCGGGAAGGACGAAATAGATTACCTCGTCTTCGGGCGGCCGCTGGCGGTAATCGCCGGCCGGCGCGGCGCCGCCGAGGGTCAGCGCGATAATCGATGCCAAAAGGCTCATGCGGGCACTCCTGCCGCGCAATGCTGCGCGATAAAATCCTCGTGGGCGGGCAGCTGCGACGCGGTGCGCGCAACGATCGTTTCGATGTCGGCGAAAAAGCCTGCCAGTTCGTCGCGGGCCAGCTGGTCGGCCATCGGGTGATGGCCGCGCGGCGCGATATTCTGGCCGGTGAGCACCTGGAACCAGCCGATTTCGACGAACAGTTCGTCGGCTTCGCGAACGATCTGGCCCTGACTGCGGAACAGCGCGATCTTCTGCGCCAGCGTATCGGGGATCGCCATCTCGCGGCAGCGGATCCAGAAGGACGAGTCGGTCCGCTCATTTGCATGATAGTGGAGGATGACGAAGTCGCGGATGCGTTCATAATCGAAGCGGACGCGGGCATTATAGGCGTCGATGTTCGCGGCATCGAAATCGCGCCCCGGAAAATGCGCGAGCAGCTTCGCGATGCCATTCTGGATCAGGTGGATGCTCGTCGATTCGAGCGGCTCGAGGAAACCCGAGGCAAGGCCGAGCGCGACGACATTGAAGTTCCACGCCTGCTTGCGCATCCCGGTGCGGAAACGCAGCGTCCGCGGTTCGGCGAGCGGGCGGCCCTCGACATTTTCCAGCAGCACCGCGGTCGCCTCATCCTCGCTGATGAAGTCACTGCAAAAGACATGGCCGTTACCCGTCCGGTGCTGGAGCGGGATGCGCCATTGCCAGCCGGCCTTGTGCGCGATCGCCTGCGTATAGGGCCGCGCCGGACCCGCATTTTCGCTCGGCACCGCGATCGCGCGGTCGCAGGGAAGCCAGTGCGTCCAGTCTTCGAACCCGGTTTCGAGCGCCTCCTCGATCAGCAGTGCGCGAAAGCCCGAGCAGTCGATGAAGAGTTCGCCTTCGATCGCCGTACCATCTTCCAGCACGACGGCTTCGACATGCCCGCTTTCGCCGTTCCGGCGGACGTCGGCGATCTTGCCTTCGGTGCGCTCGACGCCCGCGCCTTCGGCGATCCGCCGAAGATAGGCGGCATAGAGCGCCGCGTCGAAATGAAAGGCATAGGCGATGCCGTCGAGGTTCGTGTTCGGGATCTGCGGCAACCGCGCGAAGCGGTTGTGGCGCCCCGCACTTTCGTTCAGCGAATAGTCGCCGAGCCGCCCCGCAACGCCTTCGTTCCGGCCGCGAAGCCAATATTGCTGGAACGGCAGCATGCCGAGGCTCTGCCCGATCTGCCCGAAGGCGTGCATATAGATGTCGCCGATCCGGCCCCAGTCGTGGAACTGGATGCCGAGCTTGAACGTGCCGCGCGTTTCGCGAAGGAACTCATTCTCGTCGATACCGATCAGCGCGTTGAACAGGCGGATCGCGGGGATCGTCGCCTCGCCGACCCCGACGGTGCCGATCTCGTCGCTTTCGACCAGCCGGACCTGGAGGTTGTCCATCGTCCGCGACAGCGCCGCGGCGGCCATCCAGCCCGCGGTTCCGCCACCGACGATGACGACCTTCGTGATGCGACTGTCGCCCACCCTGTTCACTCCCCTTTGTCCGGCGCCGGTGGCGGCGGACGGACCGGACTCGCCGGCCGGCCCGCCCGTCAGGTCAGAACTTGTAAGTGATACCCGCCATGAAGTTGCGACCATAATTCTGATAGTCGCGGATCTGGCGCGGGTCGTTGTTGTAATAGGTCACGAAGGGCTCGTTCGTGAGGTTCGACGCCTGGAGCAGGATGCCCAGTCCTTCGAGCGCCCCGCTCTGGAAGGTATAGCCGACCTGCGCGTCGACCACGAACTCGCTCTTCGCCATGAACATGTCGCGCGCGAGGCTGATCGTCGAAACCTCGGCAAGGAACTTCGAACGATAGCGACCCGATGCACGCACCTGGAAGCCGTCCTTTTCGAAATAGGCGGTTCCGTTGACGACCCATTTCGACAGGCCGGGCATCGAAATCGCGGCATCCCCGCCTTCGCGTACGCGGCTCTTGGTGTAGGAGGCGCTGCCGAGCACCCCGAAGCCGTCGAGCGCCTGCGTGAAGTTGGCGAAGGGCAGCGAGAAGGACGCTTCGGCGCCATAGACGCGGCCGGCGTTGCCGTTCAGCCACTGCTTGCTGAGACCTGCGCGCGTGCCGACCGTTCCGCCGTCAGGAACCTCGAAGTCCGAGAAGTCGAACGGATTGACCTGGCGATAGATGTAATTTTCGAGATATTTGTAGAAGCCACCGATCGAGACATAGCCGCCCTGCCCGAAATATTTCTCGAGCCCCACGTCGACCGTGTCGGCCATCAGCGGACGCAGCTTCGCATTGCCGAGATCGAGCGACCAGGGCGACGCGTTGACGTCGGTGTTGTTGCGCTTCGACGTGTCGAAATTGACGCCGCCACCGGGCTTCAGCTGGTCCATGCGCGCCCGCGCCAGCATCCGCGCCGCGCCGAAGCGCAGGAAGGTGTTGTCGGCGAATTCGACCGACAGGTTCAGGCTCGGCAGGATGTCGGTATATTTGTCGCCATCGACGACCGGCGTCGACTGGGTCACCCCGCCGACGACCTGCGCATAGAAGCTCGACCCCGTCTGGTCCGAATGCACGATCTGGACGCCGACATTGCCGCGGATCGGCGTGCTGCCCGCGTCGGCGTCGAAATTCGCCTGCACGAAGCCGGTCAGCACCTTTTCGCGGATCGTATAATCGTTGAAGACACGCGCCGGATCGAAGCCCGCGCCGTCGGTCAGCGTGTAGTTGCCGTCATTGTAGAAGCGCCAGCTGTCGAACGCGACCATGCCGGGGATGCCGATGAAATCGAGCGATACCGGATCGTAAAGATAGTCGGCCGGTACCGCGGTGTTCGCCGGATAATTCTTGCTCGTCAGCACGAAGCCGCGGTCGTCGAGGCTCTTCTTGCGGTCCGAATAATTGGCACCGACGCGCACGCTGCTGAGTACGCCGTCGAGTTCCTGCGTCGCTTGCAGGCGCAACGACTTCAGTTGGTCCTTGACGCGCGGGGTGTTGACGAAGCCGTCCTGGCAGTTGGGAACCGCACCGCCGCAGCTGTTCCACCCCTGCGGATCGGTGATCACGAACAGATTGGGATCGGCATAGTCGAGCGACGGGTCGAACATGATCCCACCGTTCGGGCGCATCTCGAACCCCAGCGCGGTTTCACGCGCACCGACGCCGGCGCCGCGGCCGGTGCCGAGATAGATTTCGAGATTTTCCTCGGTCTTCTTGATCCGCGAATAGCCAAGATCGAGTTCGAGCGTCAGCCTCTCATTGGGCTTGAACTGCGTGTTCCAGCCGCCCGCGACGATCGTTGAATTGCGATGGACGACGTCGTTGCGCATCACCGCTTCGGTGCCCGTCCAGACACCCTTGGTCACGAGGCCGTCTTCGATGGTAAAGCCGGGCTGGAGGGTCGAATTGCCCCAGAAGAGCGGGAATTCGATGCCGCGCAGCCGCTGCTCGTCCTTGAACTTCGACCAATAGCCGTCGATCGTCGTGTGGAACTTGTCGCTCGGCTCCCATTCGACGACCGCCATCACGCCGTCGCGCTTGAGCTCGTTCGACTTCACATAGGGCTTGGCGCCGCCGATGATGAAGGCGGTGTTCGTCCCGTCGGTCGCCTCGGGATAACCCCATGCGTTGAAGCGTTCCTCGGCGGTCGGCGACTGCATCCGCGCATAACCAATCGCCCAGCCGAGCGTGCCGTCGGCATTCTGGTCGATATAGGAGATGTTGGCGCGGTAGCCTTTGTTCGAGATGTCGGGGTTGAGCTTGCCGAGGTCGTTGACCTCGAAGCGCGCACCCGCCGCAATCGTGCGCTTGCCATAAGCGAGCGGGCGCACCGTGCGCATGTCGATCGTGCCGCCGAGCGCCTGCCCGATCAGCGACGCATCGGGCGTCTTGTAGACGATAGCACCGTTGAGCAGTTCGGACGGATATTGATCGAGCTCGACGCCGCGGTTGTTGCTCGCCGAAACCTGTTCGCGGCCGTTGAGCAGCGTGGTGGTGAAATCGGGCGCGAGGCCGCGGATCGACACGACGTTGGCGCGCCCGTCGAGGCGCTGCGTCGCAAGGCCCGGCAGGCGCGACAGCGATTCGGCGATCGACAGGTCGGGCAGCTTGCCGATGTCTTCCGCCGAGACGACCTCGACGATCGAGGTGCTGTTCTTCTTCGCCTGGACCGAATTGTTGATCGCGCTCCGAATGCCGCTGACGACGATTTCGCCTTCGGCCGGTGCCTCATCGACGGGGGCGGTGCCGGCGTCTTGCGCCATCGCGGCGCCGGGCATGAAAGCGGTCAAGGCAAGGCCGAGCGCGATGGCGCTGGCACCGCGGCGAAGGCTGGTCGGCATGGTCATAGTGGCTCCCCTGGCACGGACGGGCGGTCTTGACCCATGCACCGGGAGGGGGACGCGGGGCGTCCGTCAGGCTCCTCTCCGGCACGTGGGCTTTACCCATCTTGAGCCTCGCAATTGAAACCAATCACGCCGCGCCGCCATAGGGTATACGTATACGCATAATATGCAGTGGACCGCGCTGTCGCCGAAATGTCACGCTTTTGCGCCCGACGCCGCGGCATCGGGCCCGATGCAAATTCTTGGCATCGACCGGACCAATCGCTAGGCTCGCAGCAAGGCAGCCGCCAGCGACAAGGCCGCCATGACCGGGAGACGAGCATGGGGCGCCAGCCCTCATCCAAGCCGACGAGCTTCGATATCGCCTATCTGGCGGGCGTCTCGCAGCCCACCGTGTCGCGCGCGCTGCGCGGCAGCAAATCGGTGAGCGCGGCGACGCGCGCGAACATCGAACGGATCGCGCGCGAACTCAACTACACCGTCGACAAGAACGCCTCGAGCCTGCGCTCGCAGCGCACCCACACACTCGCCCTGCTCTTCTTCGAGGACCCGACTCCCGACCAGTCGATGATCAACCCCTTCTTCCTGTCGATGCTCGGGTCGATCACGCGCCAATGCGCGCTGCGCGGCTATGACCTGCTCATCAGTTTCCAGCAGATGCACAATGACTGGCACGTCGCCTATCAGGACAGCCACCGCTCCGACGGCATCATCCTGCTCGGCTATGGCGATTACCAGCTTTACCGCTCAAAGCTCGAGCATCTGGTCGAAATGGACACGAAGTTCGTGCGCTGGGGATCGGTGTCGGACGACAGCATCGGGCTGACGGTCGGGTCGGACAATGTCGGCGCGGGGATGCAGGCGGGCCGGCACCTGATCGAGATCGGGCGGCGCACCATCGCCTTCCTTGGCGACGCATCGGACCATGCGCCCGAGTTCCAGGATCGCTACGCCGGGCTGTGCCGCGCGATGGAAGCGGCGGGGCTGTCGCCCGACCCCGCACTGCAACGCGACGCGGTGTCGTCCGAAGAATCGGGCCACGCCGCGGCGCGCGCGCTGCTCGCGAGCGGACGGTCCTTCGACGCCATATTCGCCGCCAGCGACCTGATCGCGATCGGCGCGATGCGCGCGTTGACCGAGGCGGGGCTGCGCCTGCCGCACGATGTCGCGATCATCGGCTTCGACGATATCCCCGCCGCCAACCTCACCTCGCCAACGCTGACCACCGTGATGCAGGACATGAAGAGCGCGGGCGAACTGCTTGTCGACGCGCTGCTTCGCCGCCTCGACGACCTGCCCGTCGAACGCGCCGTGCTGCCGACGCGGCTGATCAAACGGCAAAGCACCGCGGTTTAACGTATTCGTATACGCACCCGCCGCGCGGCTTGCCCTCGCTCCCCCGCGCTGCAATCGTCGCGGCGCGCGAGCCGCATCAGCGGCCGCCGGGGAGAGTGATATGGAAAAGCCGAGGCAGGGCTTTCGGGGCCTGTGGAACATCAGCTTCGGCTTTCTGGGAATCCAGATCGGCTTCGCGCTGCAAAATGCGAATATGAGCCGCATATTCCAGACGCTCGGCGCCGAACTCGAAACGCTGCCTGCACTCTGGATCGCCGCGCCGCTCACCGGCCTGCTCGTCCAGCCGATCATCGGCCATATGTCCGACCGCACCTGGCTCGGACGGCTCGGGCGGCGTCGCCCCTATTTCCTCGCCGGCGCGATCCTCGCCGCGCTCGCGCTGTTCATCATGCCCGAATCCTCGGTGCTCTGGTTTTCGGTGCTGATGCTCTGGGTGCTCGACGCGTCGATCAATGTCTCGATGGAGCCGTTTCGCGCCTTTGTCGGCGACATGCTGCGCCGCGACCAGCACAGCATCGGCTATGCGGTGCAGACCTTCTTCATCGGCGTCGGCGCGGTCGTGGGATCGGCCTTCCCCTGGCTGCTCGACCAGTTCGGCGTCGCGAACACCGCGCCGCCGGGCGTCATCCCCGACACCGTGCGCTACAGCTTCTGGGCCGGCGGCCTCGTCTTCTTCCTCTCGGTGCTGTGGACCGTGCTCACGACGCGCGAATATTCGCCCGAAGAGATGGCGGCCTTCGCCGAGAGCGATGCCGTCGCCGACGGCCCCGACACGCTCCGCCTGCTCGCCGCGCGCGGCTTCACGGGCAGCGCGATATGGGCAGCCGCCGGCCTTGCCATCGCCGTCCTCGTCGCCGAGTTCGGCCTCGAAAAGGAGATGTACCTGCTCGCCGCGCTCGTCGCGGGCTATGGCCTCGCCAGCGCGACCGCGATCGCGCTCGCCCGCGCGGGGCGCAGCAACAACATGCTCGCGCATATCGTCGGCGATTTCGCCGGGATGCCCCCGGTGATGAAGAAGCTCGCGCTGGTCCAGTTCTTCAGCTGGTCGGCGCTGTTCATCATGTGGATCAACACCACCCCCGTCGTCGCGCAATATATGTTCGGCAGCAGCGATCCCGCGTCGTCCGCCTATCAGGCGGCGGGAAACTGGGTCGGCGTCCTGTTCGCCGCCTATAACGCCGTCGCGGCGATCGCCGCGCTCACCCTGCTCCCATGGCTGTCGCGGCGCGTCGGGCAGGCGCGCACGCACATGATCTGCCTGCTCGTCGGCGCAGCCGGGTTCGCGAGCTTCCTTTTCCTGCGCGACCCGCAAGCACTGCTCGTGTCCGAAATCGCGATCGGTATCGCCTGGGCTTCGATCCTCGCCATGCCCTACGCGATCCTCGCCTCGAACCTGCCGCAGGCGAAGCTCGGCATCTATATGGGGCTGTTCAACATCTTCGTCGTCGTGCCGCAGCTGCTGGTCGCGACGGTGATGGGGCAAGTGATGAAAGCGCTCTTCCCCGGCGAGCCCGTCTATACGATGGGCTTCGCGGCCGCCGCATGGGTAATCGCGGCCATCGCGATGCTGCGCATCGTGCCCATGGTTCCCCACGGGAACGGCGCCGTCACGGCCCCGCGTTGAATTCGGCTACAAGGTCGAAACGGTCGCCGCGAAACAATTGCCGGACATGCGTGACGACGCGGCCCGCGCGCCATGTCGTGCGGTCGAGTTCGAGGCACGCGGCGCCGGGACCGATCCCCAGCAGCGCCGCTTCCTTGCGCGCCGGGTTCACCGCGCGGATCACGTGCCGCGCCTGCGTCCACGGGATATGGCCGAGCAGCCAGGTTCCCGGCGCCTCTTTTGCAAAGTCGGCGTCCGCCGCCGCGGGCACCTCGCCGAGCGCGATGAACCGCCGTTCGAGCGCGAAGGGCTCGCCCGCCGCGAGGTGCACGCCCTCGATGCGCAGCGCCGGTCCGGCAAGCAGGTCATCACCCGCGTCGGCGGTTTCGAGCGACGCGAGTTCCCAGCGATAGGCCTCGCCGCGCGCCGCGATCAACTCGGCAAGGTCGGGCACCGTCATCACCGCCGAATGGACAGGCGGATGCGCAACGAAGGTCCCCGCCTTGCGGCGCCGTTCGACCAGCCCCGACGCGGCGAGTTCGCCGAGCGCCTTGCTCACCGTCGCGCGCGCGCAGCCGTAGCGCGCCGCGAGCTCCTGCTCGGTCGGCACGCGGTCGCCGGGGCGCCACTCGCCCGACTGGATCGACGCGGCGATCTCTTCGCGGATGCGCCGTGCGGGGTTCACGCGAGCAACCGCGCAACGCACGCACGATAGGAGGCGGCGATGGGTTCGGCCTCGATATGGCGCCCCTTCTCGACGCGCTTCACGCCCGCGCGCCACACGCCGTCGATCGCCCCCGCGCGCGCCGCGAAAATCCAGCGGTCGAGCAAGGTCGCCTCGTCGGTGCCGGCAAAGGCGGGATGATCGAGGTCGAGCGACACGATGTCGGCGGCATGGCCGACGGCGAGCCCCGCGGACACGCCGAGCGCCTGCGCGCCGCCCTGCACCGCATATCCGAACAGGTTCGTCCCGACGAACGGCACATCCTCGCGCGCCAGGAGCGCGCGCGCGCGGTGCGCCAGGCGCTGCGAATATTCGAGCGCGCGCAGTTCCTGCGCTGCGTCGACGAGGATGTTGCTGTCGGTACCGATTCCGAAGCGCCCGCCCGCGGCAAGATAGTCGACTGCGGGAAAAATGCCGTCGCCCAGATTGCCTTCGGTGATCGGGCACAGCCCCGCGACCGCGCCGCTCGCGGCGAGCCGCACCACTTCGGCTTGGTCGAGATGCGTCGAGTGGATCAGGCACCAGCGTCCGTCGACCCCGGCATTGTCGAGCAGCCATTCGACCGGCCGCGCGCCGCTCCAGGCAACGCAATCGGCGACCTCCTTCACCTGCTCGGCGGCGTGGATATGCACCGGACCCGTCGGCGACATGGCGAGCAATGCGGTCAACTCTTCGGGCGTGACGGCGCGCAGCGAATGCGGCGCCACCCCCATATTGGCATCGCCCGACAGCTTCGACCGCGAAGCGCCGAGAAGCTTGGCAAAGCCGTCGATGTCATTGAGGAACCGCCGCTGCCCGGGGCTCGGCGGCGCCGCGCCGAAATTGCCGTGCGCGTAGAAGACGGGAAGCAGCGTCAGGCCGATCCCGGTCGCGGCGCTCGCCTGCGCAATCGCCCCCGCCATCTCGGCCGGGTCGGCATAGGTGGCGCCCGCCGGATCGTGATGCAGATAGTGAAACTCGCCGACGCGCGTGAAACCCGTTTCGAGCATCTCGGCATAGGCCTGCGCGGTGATCGCCACGACATCCTCCGGCGTCAGCCGGTCGAGGAAGCGGTACATGATCTCGCGCCAGCTCCAGAAATTGTCGTCGGGACGGCTGCGGCGCTCCGAAAGCCCCGCCATCCCGCGCTGGAAACCGTGGCTATGGACGTTGCACAGCCCGGGCAGGCCGATGCGGTGGCGATCATCGCCCTCCGCCGCCTCGACCCCGACCTCGACCTTCGCAATCCGGCCGTCCGCGATGCGCAGGCGCACGTCCTTTTTCCATTCGCTGCCGATCCATGCGCGTTCGAACCAGAGAGAAGTCATCGTCCGTCCTCATATTATGTCTAGACATAATGGCGCATTCGAACGACACTGTCCAGATGGAGCAGCTCTGGATCAACGCCCGACTCGCAACGATGGCCGATGATGCACTCGGCCTGGTCGACGATGGCGTCGTGGCGGCGGCGAATGGCCGGATCGTCTATGCCGGACCCGCCGACGGCGCTCCGGCGACCGCGCAAAAGGTTACAGATTGCGAAGGCCGGCTGATCACCCCGGGCCTGATCGATTGCCACACGCACCTCGTCCATGGCGGCAACCGCGCGAACGAATGGGCGATGCGCCTCGAAGGCGCGACCTATGAAGAGATTGCCCGCGCGGGCGGCGGCATCGTCTCGACGATGCGCGCGACGCGCGAGGCGAGCGAGGCCGAACTGGTTGCGAGCGCCCTGCCCCGCCTCGACGCGCTGATCGCCGAGGGCGTCACGACGATCGAGATCAAGTCGGGCTATGGGCTGTCGACCGACGATGAACTCAAGATGCTGCGCGCCGCGCGTGCACTCGCCGGGCACCGCAACATCCGCGTCGAACCGACCTTCCTCGGCGCGCACGCCTTGCCCCCCGAATATAAGGGCGACAGCGACGCCTATATCGACCTCGTCGTCGGCGAGATGATCCCCGCCGCCGCGCCGCTCGCGACCGCGGTCGATGCCTTTTGCGAAGGCATCGGCTTCTCGCGCGCGCAATGCACACGCGTGATCGAGGCGGCGAAGGCGCGCGGCCTTTCGGTCAAGCTCCACGCCGAGCAGCTATCCGCGCTCCACGGCAGCGCGCTCGCCGCGCTCCACGGCGCGCTCTCGGCCGATCATCTCGAACATGCGACCGACGACGATGTCCGCGCGATGGCCGCGGCAGGCACGGTCGCGGTGCTTCTTCCCGGCGCCTATTATTTCATGCGCGAGACCAAATTGCCCCCGATCGAGGCGATGCGCCGCCACGGGACGCGCATCGCGCTCGCGACCGACAACAACCCCGGCACCTCACCGACGACCTCGCTGCTGCTGATGCTCAACATGGGCGCGACCTTGTTCGGGCTGACCGTGGTCGAGGCGCTGCGCGGCGTCACGGTCAACGCCGCCGCCGCGCTCGGCCTCGACGCCGAGGTCGGCACGCTCGAGGCCGGCAAGGCATGCGACCTCGCGATCTGGGACGTCGGCGACCCCGCCGAGCTCGTCTACCGCATCGGCTTCAACCCGCTTCACCAACGCATCAAGGACGGACAATGATCATCACCCCCGGCGCCATGACGCTCGCCGACTGGCGCGAAATCTATGAGGGCGCGAGCGCCGAACTGAGCGACGGCGCATGGGACGCGATCGACGCGAGCGCCGCCGCGGTCGCGCGGATCGTCGCGAAGGGCGCACCCGTCTATGGCATCAACACCGGCTTCGGAAAGCTCGCGAGCGTCCGCATCGCCGACGGCGAGCTGTCGACGCTCCAGCGCAACATCGTGCTGAGCCACGCCGCGGGCACCGGCGCGCCGTCGCCCGCCCCGATCGTCCGGTTGATGATGGCATTGAAGCTTGCGAGCTTCGGAATGGGCGCTTCGGGCGTGCGGCGCGAAACGGTCGCGATGATCGAAGCGATGCTCGAACAGGGCCTCACCCCCGTCGTCCCGTCGCAGGGCTCGGTCGGCGCGAGCGGCGACCTCGCGCCGCTGTCGCACATGGCGGCGGCGATGATCGGCGTCGGCGCGATCGAGGTCGGCGGCAAGGTCCTCCCCGCGGCCGATGCGCTGGCGCAAGCCGGCCTCGTCCCGCTCGATCTCGGCCCGAAGGAAGGCCTCGCGCTGCTCAACGGCACGCAATTCTCGACCGCCAACGCGCTCGCTGGCCTGTTCCGCGCCGAAACCATCTTCCGCTCGGCGCTGATCACGGGGGCGCTCTCGACCGAAGCCGCGAAGGGCTCCGACGCGCCCTTCGACGCGCGCATCCATGCGCTGCGTGGCCACGCCGGGCAGCGCGAGGTCGGCGATACGCTGCGCACCCTGATGGCGGGGTCGGCGATCCGCGCCTCGCACGCCGTCGACGATCCGCGCGTGCAGGACCCGTACTGCCTCCGCTGCCAGCCGCAGGTGATGGGCGCCGCGCTCGACCTCTTGCGGCAGGCCGGCACGACGCTGGGCATCGAGGCCAATGGCGTGTCGGACAACCCGCTGATCTTCGCAGATACCGACGAAGCGCTGTCGGGCGGCAATTTCCACGCCGAACCCGTCGCCTTCGCCGCCGACATGATCGCGATGGCCTTGTGCGAGATCGGCTCGATTTCGGAGCGCCGCATCGCGATGCTCGTCGATCCGGCGCTGTCGGGCCTCCCCGCCTTCCTCACCCCGCGCCCCGGCCTGAATTCGGGCTTCATGATCCCGCAGGTCACCGCCGCCGCGCTCGTCAGCGAGAATAAGCAGCGCGCCTATCCCGCGAGCGTCGACTCGATCCCGACCTCGGCCAATCAGGAGGATCATGTCTCGATGGCCGCGCACGGCGCGCGCCGCCTGCTCGACATGGCCGACAACGCCAGCGCGGTGATCGGCATCGAGCTGCTCGCCGCGTGCCAGGGCATCGACTTCCACGCGCCGCTGAAATCGAGCGACGCACTCGAAGCCGCGCACCGGCATCTCCGCGCCGAAGTGCCGACGCTCGAAGACGACCGGCATTTCCATCCCGACATGGAGGCGGCGACCGCTTTGATCCGCACGGGCAGCCTCGTCGTGGCGGTTCCCGCGCGCCTGCCGGGGCTCGCCTGATGGACTGGCTGCGCGTCCATCGCGGCGACGCGCCGCTCATCCTCGCCTTCCCGCACGGCGGCACCGGGCTCGCCGGGCTCGACGACCAGTTCGTCTCGCCCTGGCGCGCGCAGCTCGACACCGACTGGTGGATCGCCGAGCTTTACGCCTTCGCCGCCGACCTCGGCGCCACGCTGGTCGCGACCGACATCTCGCGCAGCGTGATCGACATGAACCGCGATCCGTCGGGCGTGTCGCTCTATCCCGGACAGGCGACGACCGAGCTGTGCCCGACGACGACCTTCGACGGCGAGCCGCTTTATCGTTTCGACGCGCCGGACGAGGCCGAGATCATGCAGCGGCTGAACTCCTATCACCGGCCGTATCACGACGCGCTGACGACCGAACTCGACCGGCTGAAGGCCGCGCACGGCCGCGTCGTCCTCTACGACGCCCACTCGATCCGCAGCCATGTCCCGCGGCTGTTCGACGGCGAGCTGCCGCAGTTCAACATCGGCAGCAACGACGGCACGACTTGCGCCCCCGAGCTCGAAACCGTGATCGCGAACATCTGCGCCGCGAGCGGCCACAGCCATGTCGTCAACGGCCGCTTCAAGGGCGGATGGACGACGCGCCATTACGGCCGCCCCGAGGGCGGCGTGCACGCGATCCAGATGGAGCTCGCGCAGCGCGGTTACATGACCGAATCCGCCGCGCTGACCGAAACCGCGCCGCTCGACCCCAATCCCGCGATCCGGCCCGTGCTGGAGCAAGTGATCAGCGCGACCCTCGACTTTGCGAAAGGAAATTCATGACCACCCGCCCCCTTAGTCCGAGGTTGGACAACAGCCGCGTGATCCGTCCGGCGACCGGCACCGAAATCACCGCGAAAAGCTGGCTCACCGAAGCGCCGATGCGGATGCTGATGAACAACCTCCACCCCGACGTCGCCGAGGCGCCGCACGAGCTGGTCGTCTATGGCGGCATCGGCCGCGCCGCGCGCGACTGGGAAAGCTATGACCGGATCGTCGAGACGCTGAAGCGGCTCGAGGACGACGAGACCTTGCTCATCCAGTCGGGCAAGCCCGTCGGCGTGTTCCGCACGCACGAGAACGCCCCGCGCGTCCTGCTCGCCAATTCCAACCTCGTGCCCGAATGGGCGAACTGGGATCATTTCCACGAGCTCGATAAAAAGGGCCTGATGATGTACGGCCAGATGACGGCCGGAAGCTGGATCTACATCGGCAGCCAGGGCATCGTTCAGGGCACCTACGAAACCTTCGTCGAAATGGGCCGCCAGCATTATGGCGGCAGCCTCGCAGGGCGCTGGCTGCTCACCGCCGGCCTCGGCGGCATGGGCGGCGCGCAGCCGCTCGCCGCGGTGATGGCGGGCGCATCGTGCCTCGCGATCGAATGCCAGCCGAGCCGCATCGAGATGCGCCTGCGCACCGGCTATCTCGACAAGCAGGCCTCATCCATCGACGAGGCGATCGCGATGATCGAAGCCAGCCATGCCGAGGGCAAGCCGGTGTCGGTCGGCCTGCTCGGCAACGCCGCCGAGATCCTGCCCGAGATGGTGCGTCGCGGCATCCGCCCCGACCTGCTCACCGACCAGACCTCGGCACACGACCCGGTCAACGGATACCTTCCCGCAGGCTGGACCCTCGACCAATGGTTCACGAAGCGCGAGAGCGATCCCGCCGCGGTCGCCAAGGCCGCCAAGGCATCGATGGCAGTGCACGTCCGCGCGATGCTCGACCTGCAGGCCGCGGGCGTGCCGACGACCGACTATGGCAACAACATCCGCCAGATGGCGAAGGACGAGGGCGTCGAGAACGCCTTCGACTTCCCCGGCTTCGTCCCCGCCTATGTTCGCCCGCTCTTCTGCCGCGGCATCGGCCCCTTCCGCTGGGCGGCGCTGTCGGGCGATCCCGAGGATATCTACAAGACCGATGCGAAGGTGAAGGAGCTGCTGCCCGACAACAAGCATCTCCACAACTGGCTCGACATGGCGCGCGAGAAGATCCGGTTCCAGGGCCTGCCCGCACGTATCTGCTGGGTCGGTCTCGGCGACCGCCACCGCCTCGGCCTCGCGTTCAACGAAATGGTGGCGTCAGGTGAACTCAAGGCGCCCGTCGTGATCGGCCGCGACCATCTCGATTCGGGGTCGGTCGCGTCGCCGAACCGCGAGACCGAAGCGATGCGCGACGGATCGGATGCGGTGTCGGACTGGCCGCTGCTCAACGCCCTGCTCAACACCGCCTCGGGCGCGACGTGGGTGTCGCTCCACCACGGCGGCGGCGTCGGCATGGGCTATTCGCAGCACAGCGGCATGGTGATCGTTGCCGACGGCACCCCCGAAGCCGCGAAGCGCCTCGAGCGCGTATTGTGGAACGATCCCGGCACCGGCGTGATGCGCCACGCCGACGCGGGATACGAGATCGCGATCGACTGCGCGCGCGAGAAAGGGCTCGACCTGCCCTCCATCTGACATTTGTTTCAGTTGCACCGAAACAGCTTCGCATCCTAAGGCTCTCCCCGACGATCAGGGGAGAGCCGAAAGCCGATGTCCGAAGCCCAGCCGCAGAGCTTTCCCGAAATCCGCGACGCAGTGCGCCGCCTCTGCGCCGGTTTCCCCGGCGAATATTGGCAGCGGCTCGACCGCGACCGAATCTATCCGACCGAGTTCGTCCGCACGCTCACCGAAGCAGGCTTCCTCTCCGTTCTGATCCCCGAAGCCTATGGCGGATCGGGCCTCGGGCTCGGCGCGGCGACCGCGGTGCTCGAGGAAATCCATCGCTCGGGCTGCAACGGCGGCGCCTGCCACGCGCAGATGTACACGATGGGCACTTTGCTCAAGCACGGCTCCGAAGCGCAGAAGCAGGCCTATCTGCCCGCGATCGCCAGCGGCGAGCTTCGCCTGCAGGCCTTCGGCGTCACCGAGCCGACCGCGGGCACCGACACAACGCGCATCCGCACGTTCGCGAAGCGGGTCGGCGACAAATATGTCGTCAACGGGCAAAAGATCTGGATCAGCCGCGCCGAACATTCGGACCTGATGGTCCTGCTCTGCCGCACCACCCCGCGCGAGGAGTGCGCCAAACCGTCGGACGGGATGAGCGTGCTGCTCGTCGACATGCGCGAGGCGCAGGGCAACGGCCTGACGATCCGGCCCGTCCGCACGATGCTCAACCATGCGACGACCGAACTGTTCTTCGACGATCTCGAAGTCCCCGCCGCCAACCTGATCGGCGAGGAGGGCAAGGGCTTTCGCTACATATTGTCGGGCATGAACGCCGAGCGCATCCTGATCGCGTCCGAATGTATCGGCGACGGGCGCTTCTTCATCGACCGCGCGACCGCTTATGCCAAGGACCGGTCGGTGTTCGGCCGCGCCATCGGCGAAAATCAGGGCATCCAGTTCCCCATCGCGCGCGCCTATGTCCAGATCGCCGCCGCCGCGGAGATGGTCGACAAGGCCGCGCGGCTGTTCGACGCCGGACAGGATGGCGGGACCGAGGCGAATATGGCGAAGATGCTGGCATCCGAAGCGAGCTGGTACGCCGCCGACATGTGCGTCCAGACGCACGGCGGCTTCGGCTTCGCCGAGGAATATGACATCGAACGCAAGTTCCGCGAGACGCGCCTCTATCAGGTCGCGCCGATCAGCACGAATTTGATCCTCAGCCATGTCGCGACCCACGCGCTCGGCCTGCCCAAGAGCTTTTGATGGACGATTATTCCGCCTGGGTCGGCCGCAGCGAAACACGTGAGGATGTCGCCACCATCGCGCCGATGCGCGGCTTGGCCGCATTGCTCGATCACGATGCGGTGCCGGATATCGTCCCGCCCCTCGGCCACTGGCTCTATTTCCTGCCCGACGCGCGCCAGTCGACCATCGGCGCCGATGGCCATCCCCGCCGCGACGGCGCAGGCCTGCTCCCGCCCGTGCCGCTGCCCCGCCGGATGTGGGCGGGAAGCCGTATCGAATATCTGTCGCCGATCGCGGCCGGCGCGGCGCTGAGGCGCGTCACCACGATCGATGCGATCAAGCCCAAGCGCGGCGCGAGCGGCGACCTGCTGTTCGTCACGCTGCGCCACGATATCGCGGCGGACGGCGTCGCGGCGATCCGCGAGGAACAGGACATCGTCTTTCGCGCCCCCGCCGCGGCATCGCCGGCGCCTCCCCCGCCGCCCGTTGAACCGGCAGAGCCCGAGCAGAGCGACGCGACGCGCAGCGTCGTCCCCGATCCGGTGATGCTGTTCCGCTACTCGGCGCTCACCTTCAACGCGCATCGTATCCATTACGACCGCGACTATGCGCGAGGGGTCGAGGGCTATGCGGGACTCGTCGTCCACGGCCCGCTGATCGCGACGCTGCTGATGGACCATTTCCTGCAATCCGTCCCCGGCGCCGCGCCGCGCCATTTCCGCTTTCGCGCCGAAGCCCCGCTGCTCGACGGAGCACCCTTCGACCTGTGCCTCGCGCATGAAGGCGCGGGGGCGCGGCTGTGGGCGCGTGACGCGGCAGGACGGGCGACGATGCGCGCCGACGTGACGGTCTGACGCCGCGCAATCCACCCACCGATATCATCTGGGTATTTCTCCGCCCCCGACATTGCCAATTCGCAAAGCGGTTCGCACCGCGGCGGATCATGATCGCCTTGTTCGCACCGATGCGGACGGAGTCGGGGAGGATCCGCATCAGCCATGCCGATCGGCATCGCGAGCCATCCCCATTTTGAGAGGAAGTAGTCATGATCAAGAAAGTCATGCTTGCGGTGTCGGCAATTGCACTCGCCGCAACGGCCGCTCCGGCGATTGCGCAAACGCAATCCAACAATGACGCCAACAACAATGGGGCGTCGGGGAACAACAGCGACAATGACACTGTCGTTGTGAACGACCTGATCGACCTGTTTGTCCAGGACAATGCCGCCGACAGCTATTCGGACGACGACCAGGACAATGACGGCAACGGCTCGTTCAACGGCAACACCCTCGTTGTCGCGAACCAGTCGCTGAGCGCGACCAACACCAACAAATATATGGATGAGTTGGTCGATCTCGATGGCGAAGACGACAGCGATACGGCCGTCGGCTACAACAGCGGCAACAACTCGGTGCGCGGCAATGCGTTCGCGGCCTATGCCGGCATCCTGAACGCCGCCTGGAACACGGGCATCAACGCCAACACCCAGGCAGCGACCAACATCGCGGCACAAGGCACCGTCAGCTTCGGCGACACCTCGGCGCCGGCCGGTGGTGGCGACGGCGGCGGCGACTAATCACGTCCCCCCGGATGGCCGGCGCATCTGACCCCCAGGGCGTCGGCCATCACCCGTTTTTGAAGTTTTCAGGAGTATTCCTGTCATGAAACCCGCGATGCTTCCGGCTCTGCTGATCCTGGCAAGCTTTTCCGCCCCCGTTTTCGCGCAACCCGCCGCACCCGAGGTTGCAGCCCCCGCCGCCAGCCCCATGCTTTCCTATGCGGTTCCGGTTGATGCGGCTCCGGCTATCCCGATGCGCCCCGAACGCAAATCGCCGATGCTGAACGACCGCGAACTCGATACGCAACGCGGCGGCCAGTCGCTGGTCATCACGAACCAGACGATGGATTCGATCGTCAGCGGCAACATCCTCAAGGGCGACTATACCGCAGGCGCGGTCACGCTCAGCGATTTCGCCCTGTCCAATTTCAACGGTGTCGGCAACCTGCTGATCAACACCGGCGCGCAGGTCAGTGCCCAAAGCGGCATGAACCTGACGATCAACCTCGGCGACTGAGATCGCCATGCGGCCCATGCGCGCCTTGATCGCGGGCATGTTGTGCGCCCTCGCGGCGGCGCCCGCGGCCGCCGAGGTCCGGCTCACCGGGCCAGAGACCGGCGGCAGCTACCAGCTCCAGGTCATGACCTGGTGGGATATCCCCTTCCGGTCGGTCATCCGCCAGCGATACGATTTCAGCTGCGGGTCCGCTGCGCTCGCCACGCTCCTCACCTATCATTATGGCGAACCGACGTCGGAAACGATGCCGTTCCGCGCGATGTGGGAAAAGGGCGACCGCGAGGCGATCCGCAAGGTCGGCTTCTCGATGCTCGACATGAAAACCTATCTCGCCTCGCGCGGCTATCGCGCCGAGGGCTTCCGGATCACGGCCGAGCAATTGAAACAGGTCAAGCGCCCGACGATCGTGCTGATGGACCTCAAGGGCTTCAAGCATTTCGTCGTGATCAAGGGCATTCGCGGAGACCGCGTGCTGACCGGAGACTCGGTCCTCGGCCTCAACGAATATTCGCTCTCGGATTTCGAGAAGCATTGGAACGGCATCGCGCTCGCGATCGTCGAGGGCGGCCAGAAACGCCCGGCCTTCAACCTCGCCGGCGACTGGGGTCCCTGGTCGCAGGCGCCGCTCGAAAAGGATGGCTCGCTGCACGTCTCGATCGGCGATCTCACGACCAACCTCCCCCCGCAATATCAACTGACGCCGCAGATCCTGCTCGATGTGCGCGTCGGCACCGTGAAATGAGACCCGCCATGACCCGACGCCTCCTCCTGCTCGCCCTCGCCCCGGCGCTGCTCGCAGCGGGGGAGCCGGCGGCGGCCGACGACCCGCTGGCCGATGCCGCGACGGTGCCCGACGAGGTGCTGGCCGAGCAACGCGGCGGCTTCGCGTTCCAGGGGATGGTCATCGCGTTCGGCGCCGATATCCGCAGTTTCGTGAACGACGAGCTCGCGCTGCGCACGATCATCAGCTGGACGCCCGAGGGGTCGACGATCGAACGCTTCGTTTCGCCGGCGCTTACCGCGGTCGATGCGGCGCAGATCCAGGGCGGCATCTTGACGAGCGGCGGCATCACGATGCGCGTCGGCGACGAGTCGGTCTTCCTCGCAAACAATGGCCAGACCGCGCTGATCCAGAAGACCGACGCAATCCAGAATGTGCTGATCAACACCGCGAGCAACGTATCGCTGAACCAGCAGGTCGACGCGGTGCTCGACATCAGCGGCTACGAAGGTTTCCGCGACGCGCTGGCCACAACGCGGATGAGCGACGCGATCGGCGCCGTGATGGGCGCGCAGACGGTGGGCGCGCTCGGCAACTGAACGACCCCCCGCTCCCGTTTCGACGGGAACGGTCCAACTTGCCCCGCCTTTCGGCGGGGCTTTTCTTCATGCCGCGAATTGCGTCCGGACGTGGGGGGCTAGAGCTTCCCGCCAAAGGGCATGCGCAAGGTGATCGACACGTCGGGCGCATCCTCGGTCACGCCGATCTCGAAGCCGAGGTTCAACACGTCGCGCTCGGTCAGGCGGTACGACATTCCGAAATTGAGCGAACCGACGTGGAGATAGTTCGACTTCTGGATCGTATCGCCGATCTCCGACCGCGTCGGGAAGATATAATTGTGGCGATAGCCGAGCGAGAAGGAAAAGCGCGGATTGAGCGCAAAGCCGAAGCCGACGTTGGCGCTGACCGCATCGCCCGGGTCGACGCGTCCCACCATAACCTCGCCGACCAGTTTGTTCACGTCGCGCGGGATATGGTAGAGATAGGCGACGCCGCCATAGATCACCGCCGGGTCCGACGGCATCAGGAAGTTGAGTCCCGGCTGGACCGCCCAGAAGCCCGACCCGGTGGCGAGCCCCGTCGCGACGCCGAACTCGTCATAGCCGATGTCGAACGGCCCCTTGCCCGTGTCCGATTTGACGCGCAGCGAGCCGACGAAGATCGGCTTTTGCCCGACCGGCCGGTTGAACTGATAGCGCAGCGACAGTTCGGCATCGCCGATCCCGTCCTCGCGCAGCGCGATCGACCGGACGATCCCCTCGTCGCGCTGCTGGACGACCTCGATGCGGTCGTTGCGATAAAGATAGGGGACGCGGACCTCGACCTCGAGCCGGTCCGAAATCCCGTACCGCAGCGAACCCGTCCCGACGAGCGTATCGCGGTCGGCATCGGTCGCCTCGATCAGCCCGATCTGGATTCCCGGGATCAGTTCGATCCCGCGAAAGACGAGTCGATTGGTGGACGAGCGCGTATATTCGAACGACGGTTCAAAGACGAGATGGCCGGCGCGGGTCAGGACCCCTTGTCCTTCAGGAACTGCGGCGACGCGTTCGGCGGTCGACTCGCTCGGCGGCGGCGCCTCGCCGACGGGCGCGTCGGGCAACGCAACGGCGGTGCTGCCCGGACCGGGAAGCGCCGGGCCGGGTCCGACGCCCTGCCCCATGCCGGTCCCGCGGAACATGTCGAGCGGTGCCTCGGCCAGCGCAAGGGACGAGAGCCGGTCGATCTGCGTCTGCTGGGTGATCAGCTGTCCCTGCATCTTCACGATATGCTGCCGCTGCTCGGCGAGCATGACGTTCTGCTGGTCGATCAGCGCGCGCTGTTCGGCGATGATCCGGCGCTGCGCCTCGATCTCGCTTTCGACGCTTGCCGCCGGCTGGCCTTCGGCCACGCCGCCCGGCCCCGCGACCGCCGCCGCGCGCCACGTCGTCGCGGCGTCGAGGAACGGCAGCGTCTCGCACAGGCATTCGAGCGCCAGCGCTTCCTGGGCCTTTGCCGGGGAGACGACGAAAATGGCCGAGAGGCCGGCGGCGGCCACGCCGATGTGGCGCAGCCGCGCGGGTGAGGACAGGATGATCACAGCCCCGCTCCCCGCCCGGCGAACGCGCCGCGCTGGCGCATCGCCGCGATATTGTCGATCGCCGCGCCAATCTCTTCGCCGGCGATGGCGCGCAGCCCCTCTATATCGACGAGGCGGCACAATTGCGGCCCCTCGAGTTCGATAAGGCCCTGACGCACAAAGCCCGAAATCGTCCGGCTGACGGTGTGGATCGTCAGGCCCAGATGGTCGGCGATATCGCTGCGCGTCATCGGGAGGGGAATGCTGTCCAGCGCCGACGACCGCTTGGCCGCGATCAGCAGGAAGGCTGCGACGCGCTCGTTGGCATTCCGGCGCCCGAGCAGGAAGATGCACTGATTCGCACTGTCGAGCGCGCGTTCGAGCGCGCGGCTTTGTCCCGACGCGGCGGGTTCGTCGTTCGACACCGGGCGGCGGGCCAGGATCGTGTTGGTGACCGCCTCGGCCGCCGCGTCGCGATTGCCATATCCGACACCGAAGACATCGCCCTGATAGAAGAAGCCCGTCAACTGGCGGTGCCCGTCGAGATGGAAATGGCACGTGCGGACGGTGCCCGACACGACTTCGAACCAGCAATCGCCCGGATCGCCTTGAGAGAATATGATCTCTCCTTTTCGGAATTTTAGGATGGTGTCCTGGGGGATCCCCCCGCGGTGAAATTCTGCCAGACCTTGCACGCCACGTCTCCAACTGAATTGGTATTGCGGCGACCCCATTTGCGAGTCTCATGTGCCTTTGGGCATCGTGAATCCATCCGAAGAAAGACGTAGGAATTCGCGTGCCCAATTAACCTAGCAAAAATCACTACGTATAATTCCTTAGCAGTTACTTAGAATATAGCATTTGATTTCAGCATCATAGACATATCGGCATCAACAGTGCCGCTATATTTCCTGCCAGACCGAGTTAATTGCTAAACAGGACGCAAAGCGATATTATGCACGCAGAGCAGGTGGGGTAGCGGCATTGTCGCGCGTTAAAGCTGCTTGCCGGTCGCCAATTGTCCACGCCTTGGGTGTCAGGGGATTGCGCCGTGCATCGAAACGCCTTGAATGTTGAACCGCATCTAACTTTTCGCGAGCATCAAATTCTGGAACTGGTCGCCGTAGGGTGGTCGGCCAAACAGATTGCGCTCGAAATCAGTATCGCGCCACGGACCGTGGAGCGGCACATCGAAAATGTCCGTCTGAAACTGAATGCGCGAAACCGTGCCCACCTGATAACGCAGGCGATGCACCTCGGCCTGCTGGTCATCGAAACCCCGGCCCCCGACGAACCGACCCTCTTCGAACTCAAATGATCGATGGTGCGCCACGACCGGTGGAGATGAGCACTACCGTTTCGCTATAGCACTCTAGTGCCGACTTCAGTCAGCCTGATGGGCCAGCTCCGGAACCGCATTCAGCGGAACGGTGATAGGGACGATATCCGACACCTCAAAAACAAAGTCATGCTCGACGCCTGCTTTGGTGCCTGGACGAAACGCGTTGGTTTGCCGTTTTCGGAGTTCGCTGGTGCTCGCTCCCCCAAGCATACGGATAGCCTTGCCGCCGAAACCTGTTTCCATCGAATTTGCGAGACCCACAGACAGTTCTTCTAGTTCGACTTTGCCGCCGATCCGAACCACGATTGTCGCGTTGTCAGCGAGAAGATCGCGCATACCTGACCAAACCTCGGTCAGAAAGTTCCAGTAAGATACCTGCTTAGTGTGCCTATCGTCAGCGTACGATCTCGCCTTGGGTTCGGGTGCTCCGCCCAAGAACCAAAGGCGGAGCCATTGGTCTTCCGCGTAGTCTGTCACGTCAACGTATGGCGGCGACGTCACAACAAGGCGGACCTGACCGTGCAGATCGGGATGGACAGCCGCCGCGCTTCGCGCGTCGGATAAAATAACGGTCCCGCGACGCTCCGGCGCGCCCATGGCAAGCCGAAACTTTGCAAGCTCTTTCAGGATAGAAAAGACATCTCGTTCCGGCGCTTCTAAGTTTCGGCTAGCCCACCATCGCACGGAGTAATCTGGCTTGGTCGATATCGTCCGCGGCATGCGGTTGCTGAAACACAATCGAGAGCGATGGCTCTCACCATGAAGTGCGCCGAGCGCCATTGCAGCGATAAAACGATCAGTGATGTTGCCTTGCCAGTCTAACTCCGTCCGGAGGTAAACTATCTGCGGCAACGTTGATGGATGGAAACAGCGCTCGAAGAACACTCCTAGGCCCTCGATGCGAGGAGCGACGTAGTTCACGCGCAGTTCTTCAATCCGTGTGAGCAAATCGATCAGGGAGGGCGGATTCACTTTGGCGCCAGAAATGCACGCGGCAACAGGGTTGATATCTGTTCCGGCGGAACGGCGGTCCATTAGCAAACTTTGGAATGCAGTGGTTCCCCGACCGCTAAATGGGTCGAAAACTAGATCACCGATGGAACTGTGGGCGAGCACGTGCCGCTCCACAAATTCTTCTGGGAACATGGCGAAGTACGGGCAGATTGAATGGAGAGGATGGCGCTTCGCCATCACGCGGCCGCCGCGAGCTCAGGTTTCAACTGATCAATCCAATCCACCAGCACATTCATCCCGTTGTAGCCGCCGATACGTTGAGCCGCCTCCGCGTCACTGGCAATAGGTGACACCGACTCCGTAATTCGCAGCCGGTCCAATACAACACCGTGCCGGTGGTTCAATCTCTGAAGGGCGTTAAAAACCGCTTCGTCATAATCCTCTCCATCGCGGTCGTCTACTTCGTGATGGACCGGGAATGGCACGGCTAAGCTCGCCATAGCTTCGCGATAGGGCGACTGATCAAACCAATCTGTGAAGGCTCCTAGATGGGGTTTGACGGATTTCGTATCCCAGTCGTTTCCGGTGGCCGCTTGACAGATAATCAAGAGAGTCCCGTTGCGCCGGTCCCGAAAAGCCCGCCAACCCACAACGTCGATTTGGTCATCTTTGGCGGCGATGGGGAGCCCCGGCGGAGGCGGGTTCTTAGCACGGCCGAAGCCGAGCTTGCTGCAAAGGTCTTCTAGCGCTTTGCCGAACACGGATTTGTCAGGACGGGGGAAGCCAAACCAGTAAGTGTGCCCATCCCTGAGTACTCCAGCAACTCCGATGCTTGCACAAATATGGAAGAGCGTCCGTCCTCGACCCGTTCGACTCACAATCGCCGGGCTTGTCGGAAGCAGTTTGTCCTTCAGCCCCGTCATCATCAGCATAAACAAATATGCGGCGTGAGAGGTCGCGTTAACGTCTTCCTTGAGCGAAATGCGGAGCGGGTCTCCAACAACCTCAAATGGATAATCAGGCCCAAGTGCGCGTTCGCGAAAACTGATTTCCTCGGAAACTCGCGCTAACAGAGCATCGCGTCGGGTCTCAGCGATTTCCTCCTCGAGTGGCTCATCGCCGGTAGGCGTAAGCTCTCGGTCGTTGTCTGAGTTGAGGCGCAGAAGGCTCTCCAGATCGCCCGATCCGGAAACCCGCGCTCGGAGCAGCGCGGTTAGTTCCAACCAGTCTGCAAGAGCACTACGGGACGCGTCGGGCGACGGGCTAGAAATCAAAGATCGTCGTCCTGCGCCATCTTAGTCCGCATCTCATTTCTGAGCACACGAACGGTACCGGCCAGCTTTTCGGTGGTATCCATCAAAACAGCCTGCGTGCTGGGATCAAAATGAGATAGGAGGCCTAACGTTCGTTCGGCGCTGATGGCCGTCGCCTTCAACGTCTCTTCAAACCTGTAAGAAGGGGGCTCGACTTGCTCGAACGCAAGCCGAAGACTCTTTTCGGAATCCAGCACCGTCATTGCTCGCGGCTCAGCTAAGACGCGGACCAATTTCCCAAGATCAGGATTTTGTGTCTTTACGACATGCTCCTGTCCCAGCTTTTGCTGACCGAACAGCCAACCCATCAACCTCTGAAGATTCTCCGTGCCTTCGGGCGGTACGGGATTTGCGGGAAGCTGATTGCCGACATCCTCAGGAATCTTGAGAAAATTCTTTACGTTTGGCCGTGACAGTGCGGTGTACAGGTGCGAAAAGTTGAATGTGCGCGCGGTGATGTCGTCTCGATCAAAACCGAGAGCCACAGCTTGATTCAGAACGGTGAGACCGTTCACCAAACGCAAAACAGTGCTGTGGTTATCTCCGACGGCATTGGACACCGTGGCAAGGTCTGCGCCATCATCCAACCATTCCTTGGCATACCGCGCTTTGGCGAACGCATCCCACTTCGCCGGTCCGTTAATGTGCTTGAACGCAATAAAGCTCCGCGCTTCTGCGCGGTTGGCGACATACCGAATACGCACCTGAGCAGGAGCAGAGTTGGTCCCCGCGTTTTCGGGCAAAGTGTAATTCAATTTTGACCGAAGTGCCGGCTCGGTCATGAGGCGAATTGCCGCCAGTCTTCTGTTGCCTTCTAAAACAACATTCGTTGTCTGTTCGACAATCAGAGGCTCGTAGTCGATCCATCCCGCCGATTGGATGGACCGGACAATTTCATCGATATCCGCTGTCGCAATGAGATGAGCCACTGCGGCATCTTCATCCGCAAACTCGTGCGCGCCTGCACGAGGATTACGGATATCCATGTGTAGGCTGCTGGGAGCAATAAATTGGTCGTTTTGCGGCATCGGGCCCCCTTTTCGAACTCCCCACTAACATGATGGCGAATGCTTGCAAACTCGTTGAGCCGTGGTTGCCCTTTCGCTTGGTCTTATTGGCATCCCGGAATTTAACCCGCCTAGCCGACAAATCGTCGCCAAGCGATCTGCCAGCGGATGCCAGACCGTAACGTCATGAAAATACGGCTGGTATTGGTTTCGCGTATGGCAGGCATGAATCTGTGCCATACGCTTGAAGCCGCAGAAATCCGACCATTATGCGCGGGAAGCTGGCACCGCTTTTATCTCGCCCTCCCAAAACTCGCTTTCCTGATCCTTTCCCGGCCGCTGAAAGGATATCTGAGCGGCGGGCAAAAAAAATCGCGTTCGAAGGCCCCTCATCGTCAGCCTGCCACACGATAAGCCATTGCAAGAAATGAGAAAAATGCGAAGTGACTGGCATTGCGACGAGGTGCCATACGCATATCTGATTGAGAACCAGCCACAAACTGCCGCGAAGCTGGCAGTCCTTTTATCTTGCCTTCCTATTTTGCCCTAGATTCTCGGAAATTTCGTCACCGCTCCAACATCTGCGCGTTCATCAGGGTATCCCATCTGAACGGCATGATCATCAGATATCATCCCGGTGGGCCTGCCATTTTGGATCCTCGGTATTCGACACAGCCGGTGATGCTGCCGCGCCTATGATGTAAAAGGAGGACCGAAACTGAGCGGCGAAGGCAAAAATCCCTTCTGGCTTGTGGCCCCATCGATAATAGAATTGGTCGCCGATATTCGTGTTCCGGCGATTGGGAAGCGTGACTTCCGGGAGGAAATCAACCACGGCTTTTTCAAGCGCGCGGGCAGACGGATCAACCACCTGCACCCAACCTGTCGAAATCTTGAAGTCGAGAGGCAAAGGGTGACCGACTTCTTTATAGTAGAGGGCGCAAGTTAAGCGGCGCGAAAAAGCGAGGAACACATCCCGATTCCCTGCGGGCAGTTCGGCAATCGGAGCTTCGGAAAATGTCATGCCAGCGGGCAGTTTGAGCCCCGTGCTCTTGTAATGTTGGCGAGCCTGCCTGGCGGTCAGATTCATCAACGGCAGCAAGTTCGGATTGTTGTTGGCGACACCCTGAATGAGCTTCGCGAGCATTGCCTCATCCAGCTCGTCGTCGCTGTGGTCAGCCAACATGAGATAAAGAGCGAACACTTGCTCAAGCTGGCTCGACATCTGATTGCAGCGGTCGCAAGCCGGAAACTCGAAGTCCTCCGGCCCCACCCTTCCTTTGAAGCACTGCCGCGACGGGACATGATCGGGGACTTCGGTCGGCGCCGTCGCGCAGAAATAGCAGGTTGGGTGATCGCGCTTGAGCGCATCCTTCCGTCTTTTACTGACACCCATCGCGTCGCCTCTCGGGAAATGCCCAACTGGAACAATGTCCATGCCGGAATGCTATCGGGCCTCGATGCTGCGCATCGGACCCACAATTCATAATCACACACCTTACGCACGGGTGCATAGCGCATTTCCGCCACTTTTTGAGGGTGCGATCCGGCAGCGCGCGATGTCTTGCGTGTTGAAAATGGCGCTTTTCTAGGAAGTTTTGAGGGTACGCATCGCACCCTCCCATCGTTCTGAGGTGGCTACTTTAGCAACCCCATCTCGCGCTGTTTCTTTTCGAGCCGCTCAACCTCTCGCTCAACGACCTCGCGGATGAATGCGGCGCGGCGCTGTTTCCCAACGAGATTATCGATCCGCTCGCCCATCCCTTCCGGCAGTCGGACGACGGTGGTTTTCACCTTTAGTGGAGGCCTTCCCATGGGATCGACCTAACCCGACCAACCAGCCGCGCAATCACAACCCTAATAACCGATATCGGTTATTGTCCTATGCGGACCGGCGCGCTATATCCGATATCGGTTATGAAGATATTGCGAGATGTCCAATGTTCACCCGAACCCGAGCCGAGCCAACCGTCACCCTCTCCCGGCGAGAGGCGCTCGCAGTTACCTCTCTTGTTTCTGGCCCGGTCTCAAACTTTGTATTGCCGCCGCCGGATCGGCTCACGTGGGACGTTTCCCGAACGCGAGAAGGCCGACTTCTTAGCCGGTGCCGCTATCGCAACGCCGAGAGCTTCTTTCTGACAATTGAGGAGCGGCTCTTCCCGGACACAAGCGATCTTCTCTATCAAACCGGCATCGTGGCGCAGTTGGCGCTGACATCGCATCTGCTGGACGTCGGTTTCGACGACAAATGGTGCGCCCGACATATCGGCCTGCATATCGACAAGGCACTGGCCTACGCCAATGCGACCGGCCTCAACTATCGCTCCCCCGAGCTCGAACGGCTGGCCGCTGTGATGTCGCCCTACAGCGTGTGGCGCAATCCGGACCTCGACGGTTCGCGCCCGCCGGTTCCAGCTTCGCTACCGGACATTGCGCGCCTGCTACGAGATTTGCTCGATCATGTTCGGGGGGTGACGGGACATGCTCGCCCCCGGCGGGGGAAGGCGCATGGCTGAAGACAACCTCGCCGTCCGCTTCGCGCGCACAATTCGGAACCTGCTCATCCCGCCGCCCTCCGTGCCTGACTTCGAAGAGCATCCCGATCCGCTGATTGCGCGACTAGAGTGGGCCATTGCCTGTCTGCCGGAGCAGACCCGCGATGTCTTCCTCATGCACCGTTTCGACGATCTGCCCTACGACCGCATCGCGCATCGCCTCGGGATAAGTGAAAAGGCGGTCGAGCAGGAAATCGCTAGGACGTTGCGCGCTATCCGCAAGGCGAGGGATGATTATGACCGAGAGCAAGGCGAGTAGCCATCGGTCATCCGTGGCAGGGATTTCGATTCGCTTCGCGGGGCGAAATCGGCGCGCGGAAGGCGAGGCGCCGACAGCGCTCCTCAAAAGTCAGTATTTCTTCGCCAGCGCCCTACGCTCGCTCTCGCAGGGCGGATTTATGTTCCGTTGGGGAATAAACCGCGCAACCGTTGCAGGATGGCCCGCCCCTCCCCCGAGCGAGCGCCCAGCGCATCGGAGCAGCTTGAAGCCCTGCTCGGCAAGCCTTGGCCCTTTCCCGGTCGGCCTCCGAAGCACGACCTCTCGACATGGCGCGTTACCGATGACTGGCCCGATCCCGTCCCGGTCACGCTCGCAGAGGTCGAAGTGTTCGAGCGCTGGTTCGGCGACCTTTTCGACGAACTGTTTTCCCCGCCCTTTTAAGCCCCCCTCTTGGAGAGTGCCATGACCGCGCCGCAGACCATCACGGGGGCACGCGCCGCCCTCTATCTCCGTGTCTCGACCGCGAGGCAGGCCGAACATGACGTGTCGATCCCGGACCAGCGACGACAAGGGGAGGGCTGGTGCGCCGCGCGCGGCCTTAAGGTCGTTGACACCTATGTTGAGTCCGGCGCGTCGGCGACGAACGACCGCCGTCCGGAGTTCCAGAGGCTTATCGAAGCCGGGACATCGAAACCCGCGCCGTTCGACCTCGTGGTCGTTCACAGCTTCTCCCGCTTCTTCCGCGATCATTTCGAGCTGGAGTTTTATATCCGCAAGCTCGCCAAGAATGGCGTGATGGCCTGCTGCCGGTTTGATGGACGCCGAGATAAGTTCATTCAGGCTACCCCAGCTTCACGTTCGAAGTCGATAGGACTGAGGTAACCCAGGGTCGAGTGACGCCGGGTCGGGTTGTAGAAGCATTC
>NZ_JBIXJU010000011.1:0-118521 GCF_052871675.1 Sphingopyxis sp. LARHCG72
CCGGTCGGGCTACGCCCGCCCTCCGCCGCACGCAGCGCAAGGCCATCCTCAACAAACCCTCAGCATATCCTCAAAGGGGGTCCCTCTTCGACGCCGATCGGGGGTCCCTTTTGAACGCCGTTTGACAACAGCGTGCGTAAAGGCGATCGGCGTTGGCGAGTCTTCGGCTTGCCCCGGACCGATCAAACCCGCGGCAAGGAGTTCGGAAAGCGCGGGGGCACTTGGCGTTCCGTTCAAATAGCTGTCGAAGGCAGCGCGCAAATGGGGCGGAAGGAGGAAATAGCGGTCGGCTGACAAATCGAAGAAGATATGATCCCCTCCGATCCGACGATGATAGAGGCCTGGGCGCAATTGAAGTGGCATGGTCGGCAATGGCACGATGGCGGCTACGGCCGGCGTGCCACCGTTCGGCGGCACGCCGATCGCATTCAATCGTCGGTGCTAATCGCGCCAACAAGGCCATAATGATCGCCATCCTCGAAATCGGGCTCGCCGAGTTGCTTGATGCCGCGTGTCTCGACGCTGATGGCGCCGAGATCGATCATTTCCTCATTGCTCAGGGTTTTCATCGCATTTTCCTTTCAGAATACGACTCAATTGAGCCGCATCCGAAAAGCTATTCTGCAGATGATTCGCGTTCCACTTTATAATCAAATGGGCGATCGACAGGTCTTAGGGTCACTGCCCCAGACGTCGTCGGGCTCAATTCGTTCGGCGCACTCGAGAAATATATCGTCGAAATCTTCGAATTCGTAAGCGACCTGCGCCGTCATCAGCGTAGACATGGGTTGCCCTTCAGCCTCATGGCGCTGCATCATATACGCGATGACCTGGCCGCCAATTTGTCGACGTTGATCGGGATCCAACTTTTCCTGCGCGAACCGCTGAAGGCGACATGCTCTTATGAGATCGCCCGGAAAGTCTATGATGGGGAATGCGTCACCGAAGTCTGGTTTGGAGTAATCCCCGTAGCCGAGCGGCTCGCTTTCGAAGTCGTTCGAACAGCGGTAAGCGAAACCTCCAAACCGATCATTGTTGGGATCATAGTACAGGTGGTAAATGTCCGAGGTGCCGTTGTCACGCTCCGCGTCCGACATTTCTGCCCAAATTTTCCGAAGTCGGTCAGGCGTAGAAACATCGAGCACGCGCATATGGGCCATGCCCTCGCTAAGGATTTCATGCGACCAGCGTTGAAACAGAGCTATCGAACCGGTCCCAGTTACAAAACCGTCCATGTGAGGCAGCATCAAGACCTTGGCCGTAAACGTTAATGGCCGGCCATCGCGGGTGACGAGCGTATCGGTCGCAAGAAAAATGCCCTCGTGGGTGATCGAAAAATTAAGAGCTGTCATTCGGCCTCCATTCGATCCGGTCCCTGAACCTCGGAAGTAAATTTTTTATCTATTAGCAGCGGATTAGGTGGCGCTCCGCAAGGCGGTACGAGGCAGTCAACTCGTCATCCGATGGCAGCGCGCGATGCCAGCGGAACTCATGGCTAGGTGAGAACCTGAGCCCTTTGTCGCGCATAGATGAAACCAGCACAGGAGGTCGAGACGGCGGGAAATTTCGTGGTAGCATCCGCCACGGCACCCGCCGCACAGCAGGTAAAGCACTGCCTCGACAATCCGCCGCAGCGGCCACTTGCGCGGACGGCCCACAGACGAGGGTGGCGGATAAAAGGAAGCCAACCCTCGCATTCGGCATCGGTCAGATTACCAGCAAGCGGCCTTGGTCTACTGGAATAGACGTCATCATGATGCAAAATGAACAATCCGGCAACCGCCCCTGCGCGACAACACATCAATGCAACCAAATCGGCAGCAATTTCTCGTGTCAATAAATAGATTATTAAGTAATTTCAAACCACTAATTCGAGCATGACAAATGCTATTTTAATGCCAGACTGGTCAGTTTCCGACGTTTTTGTTGACGAGGATGACACTTACCAAATCACCGCAACCTATGACCTCGCACCCGACGAGTGCGCACGATGTGAAGCCCCTGCCCGACTGGTCAAGCGGGGCGCAACAACCAGGATTTTTGTAGATGCACCGGTTCATGGCAGGCACACCTTCATCCATGTCCGACACAACAAATATACTTGTCGCACATGCGATGCGACGTTCGGGCAGATCTTGCCAGGAATGCATCACACCCGCCGGATGACCAAGCGCTTGGTAGAATATATCGAGAAACATTCTCTGTTAAAGCCGATTGCTCACGTGGCCGAAGACACTGGCGTGTCTGAGACAACGGTCGGGGAGATCAGCAAGGCGTATTTCGCCAGATTATCCGAACATCATGCGCGCAAATTACGCGCGCCCCGCCACATCGGAATCGACGAACTGGCGCTGGTTAATAAACAGATGCGGGCGATCTTCATCAATCTTGAGGATAGTTGGCCGTTCGAGTTACTTCGCAACCGAACTCTGAAGTCCGTGCAGAACTTTCTTATGAAGCTACCGAACCGCGGAGATGTCGAGGTGGTTACGATGGACATGTGTGATTACTATAGGACGGCTGTAAAGAGAACGATGCCGCAGGCTGCCATCATCGTCGACCGATGGCACATGGCCGACAAAATTAATGCCGCTATGGATGAGGCGCGCCGTCGCTATCAGCGAAAGATCCACCGCGGTCGCGTGAGGGCTCTCAAAGGCGTGAATGGGATTTTTCTAAAACGAAGGTCAGAACTCAGTGGAAGCGAGGAAATCAAACTCGGAGGCTGGCTCGCAAATTCAGAGGAGCTCTATGCCGCGTACGAGGCAAAAGAGGCGCTGCTTAGTATTTGGGATTTACATGACCGCGCCGCCGCAGAAACGGCCCTCGACGAGTGGCGCGCTCGCGTACCGGACGATAAAAAGCATGTTTTCGCGGGCGTCGCGGGTGTGATCGACAATTGGCGGACAGAAATATTGAACTTCTTCGACCATGGGCGACTTACAAATGGCCCGACCGAAGCCAGGAACGGGGCGATAAAGCGGATATACAATTATGGCGCGGGCTATGATTTTGAGTCGATCCGAGCACGCGCGCTTTTTGGGAAGCGCCCGGGCAGGCTCAAAAAGGAAGCGGACGCAAAGGATGAGGCGTGGCGCGCGAGAAAACCCGTCTGCATCAGATGTAGACAACCTATAGACGCGGCTGCGCTGATGGAAGATTGGAAGTCCTATGTCGCGCCGCTCATGGAGCCGCCGCCCCGCGTTCACGAACACGCCCTGTGCGAGGAATGCTCGAAACCAGACGCATGGTCGTAAGCAGACGTGCGAGGCTGACCCCATTTGGCCAGCGCGCCTGCTCGGGCAACTCTCACTGCGGGTCCAGTTCGATCCAGAACCAGTTTCCCCAACTCCAAAATCCGCGTCTTTTCAAACCGTCCGTTTACCGAACTTCATTTGACTTTCTCGCGCCGGCAATGCGATGAACGAGCGACACGGTCGATCTGGGTCAAACGGCCGGCACGGAGACAGCAATGACGGATGAGGACGTCGCCCCGGAACAGGGCGAGTTGGCGATCACGCGCACCGGCGATCGGCTTCGGCTGGCGCGGGAGGCCGCGGGGCTGTCGCTTGCCGATGTTGCGACGCGCACGCGCATCACCCAGCGCCATCTGGCCGCGATCGAAAAATCGGATTTTTCGGAGCTTCCCGGCCGGACCTATGTCACCGGTTTCGCGCGCGCCTACGCCCGCGCCGTCGACCTTCCAGAGGCCGAGATCGGCGCTGCGGTTCGCCGCGAGCTCGAAGAGGACGCCTATGGTTCGCGGCCGCTCTACGAAGCCTATGAGCCGACCGATCCGGCGCGCCTGCCCACCGCGCGGCTGACCTGGACGCTGGTGATCGTCACCTTGCTGCTGGCGTCGGCTTACGGTGTATGGCGTTTCCTCTCGGTCGAACCCGACGAAGCCCTGATCGCCGCACAGAATCGCGACGCCGATGCGTCCGAGGCGCCGCAGAATGATGCCGCCGCGGCGCCCGCGACAAAGGCCGGGGCGGCCGCCATCGCAGCGAACGCACCCGTCGTGCTGACGGGCTTGTCGGAGGTCTGGATCGGCTTCGACGACGCGCAGGGCAAGACCGAAAACTGGCGGACGCTCGATGCCGGCGAAACCTATCAGGTGCCGCCGGACTATATCGAGAAGTTCACATTGCGCACGAGCATCCCGCAGGCCTTGAAGGTCACCGTCGGTGGCCGCGACGTCGGCGCGATCGGCGCCGCCGACACGCTGGTCAAGAATGTCTCGCTGAAGCCCGCCGACCTTGTCGCGCGCGCTGAAGGCAATGGAAGCACCGGCGCTGCGGCACCGGCGACAACACCGGCGGCACGGGCGCAGCCCAAGGGCTGAAACGCCGATCATTCGGGCCGGTTCGAGCGGCAGCGCACCGAAATGGGTTTGCGCTGCTGCGCTTTGCCGCGTTATGGACAGCAAAATGGTTAATTTGTGGGGACCTTACGGCAGATGATGATGCGTCAGATTACCTTCCTCGGAGCGGCAACGCTGGCCCTCGCAGCGACAATGCCCGCCGCGGCGCAGGACAACACGATCGGCAAGCGCGTGGAACGGCTCGAAAAGGAAATGCGCGCGGTCCAGCGTTCGGTGTTCCCGGGCGGCAGCCCGACCTTCTTCGAGGGCGAGATCGCGCCCGACAACACACCCGGCGAGCGCGCGCGCACCAACGCCCCGGTGATCGACCTGACCGCGCGCGTCGATGCGCTCGAATCGCAGCTCCAGACGCTCACCGGCCAGACCGAGCAAAATGCCTTCCAGCTCCGCGAACTCGAAAAGCAGTTTACCGCGTACAAGGCCGAAATGGACAAGCGCTTCGCCGATCCCGCTGCGGTCGCCGTTCCGACCGCAACGCCAGCCAGCCTCGCGCCGGTCGTGAAGCCGCCCGCGGCCGCGACCACCGTCGCCGCAACCCCGGTGAAGAAGCCCGCTACGACGCCCGCTGCAAAACCCGCGACCTCCGACGCGGCGCGCCTCGCGCTCGTTAAGAAGGTCGAGGTTCCGGCGAGCGGCAACGAGACCAAGGACGCGTACGACTATGGCTACCGCTTGTGGGAAGCCAAGCTTTACCCCGAAGCGCAGGCCCAGCTGAAGCAGGTCGTCACCAAATGGCCGAAGAGCAGCCAGGCGAGCTTTGCGCAGAACCTCCTCGGCCGTGCCTATCTCGACGAAGGCAAACCCAGCCTCGCCGCCGTCGCCTTCTATAATAATTACAAGGATCGCCCGAGCGGCGCGCGCGCGCCGCACAGCCTGATGTATATGGGTGTCGCACTCGACAAGCTCGGCCGCAAGGCCGACGCCTGCAAGGCGTTCCGCGAACTCGACGAAGTTTATGGCGACAAGGCGCCGCAGGATGTCCGGACCGATGCTGCCGCCGCAAAAACAAAAGCAGGTTGCTGACCGCGACGCCGCGGACCGGCTTGCCGGCGATCTCGCCGCGCTCGTCGGATCCGACTGGCACCGCCTACATTATGGTGTCGCCGTTTCGGGCGGGCCCGACAGCATGGCGCTGCTCTGGCTGATGGCATCTTTGTTGCCCGGACAGGTCTGGGCAGCGACGGTCGACCATGGCCTGCGAAAGGGCTCGGACGACGAGGCGCGCATGGTCGCGGGCTTTTGCGAACGCGAGCATATTCCGCACTCGACGCTGCGTCCGCCGACTCCGATCAAGGGGTCGCAGCAAGCGGCGGCGCGCACCGAGCGCTACCGCCTGCTCGAACAATGGCGCGATGCCAAGGCGCTCAAACATATCGTGACGGCGCACCACGCCGACGATCAACTCGAGACGATCGTCATGCGGCTCAACCGTAGCAGCGGCGTCGGCGGGCTTGCCGCGATCCGCGCGCGTAACGGGGCCATCCTGCGCCCGCTGCTGCACTGGCGGCGCAGCGAACTCGTCCATCTGGCGCTCGACAACGACCTGCCCTTCGTCGACGATCCATCGAACAGCGACAATCGCTTCGACCGCGCGCGGCTGCGCCATGCGCTCCGGTCACAAACCGCGCTCGATCCCGTGGCGGCGGCGCGCTCCGCCGCATGGCTTGCCGAGGCGGACGAGGCGCTCGACTGGGCGGTCGAGCGGCTGATCGCGTCCTGGCCCGATGCGTCGGACGTCGCGGTCATCCGCGACGACGGCTATCCGCCCGAGATGTTTCGCCGCATCGTCGCACAGCGGCTGCGCGCAAACGCACCGCAACTTGTGCTGCGCGGCGCCTCGCTCGACGGTGTGATCGCCGCGATGCACGAAGGGCGGCGCGCGATGGTCGGGGCGCTGCTGATCGACGCGGTGCGCGGTCTCGAAGGGACGATTTGGCGTATTTCCGCGGCGCCGCGCCGGAAAGTCCCTAAAAAGGGCTGATTGCCTCATTGTCATTTAACCCGATTATCCTATCTTGTGCGGATAGGAGCGCATTGCCGCGCCGTTGAGGAAAGATTCCGAATGCAGGACGACAAGGAACCGCAGGGCAACCCCTGGATGAAGAGTGTGATGATCTGGAGCGGCATCCTGCTTGCCATGCTCCTCGTCGCCTCGATGTTCGGCGGCGCATCGCAGCCCGCGGGCAATCCGCTCGCCTATTCGGAGTTCCGCCAGAAGGTCGAGGAAGGCGCCGTCAAGGAAGTCGTCCTCTCCGAAGACAAGGTCGCGGGTACGCTGTCGAACGGCGATCGCTTCACCGCGAACGTCGTGCGCGATCCCGAGCTCTTGAAGATGCTCAACGACAATGGCGTCAAATATGACGGCAAGCCGGCCGAGGTGCCGAATTTTTGGATGTATATGCTCGTCCAGTCGCTGCCCTTCCTGCTGATCCTCGGCATCGCCTTCTTCGTCTTCCGCCAGGTGCAGAAGAACAATGGTTCGGGCGCGATGGGCTTCGGCAAGTCGCGCGCCAAGATGCTCACCGAAAAGCAGGGCCGCGTTACCTTCGACGACGTCGCCGGAATCGACGAAGCGCGCGAAGAGCTGGAGGAAATCGTCGAGTTCCTGCGCGATCCGACCAAATTTTCGAAGCTCGGCGGCCAGATCCCGAAGGGCGCGCTGCTCGTCGGCTCGCCGGGCACCGGCAAGACCTTGCTCGCCCGCGCGATCGCGGGTGAGGCGGGCGTACCCTTCTTCACGATCTCGGGTTCGGACTTCGTCGAAATGTTCGTCGGCGTGGGCGCGAGCCGCGTCCGCGACATGTTCGAACAGGCGAAGCGCAACGCGCCGTGCATCGTCTTCATTGACGAAATCGACGCGGTCGGCCGCCATCGCGGCGCCGGCCTCGGCAACGGCAATGACGAGCGCGAGCAGACGCTGAACCAGCTGCTCGTCGAAATGGACGGCTTCGAGGCGAACGAAGGCATCATCATCGTCGCCGCGACCAACCGCCCCGACGTGCTCGACCCTGCCCTCCTCCGCCCGGGCCGCTTCGACCGTCAGGTCGTCGTGCCGCGCCCCGACATCGAGGGCCGCCAGAAGATCCTCGAGGTCCACACGCGCAAGAAGCCGCTGGCCCCCGACGTCGACCTGCGCCGCGTTGCCCGCGGCACCCCGGGCTTCTCGGGCGCTGATCTGGCTAATCTTTGCAACGAAGCCGCTCTGCTCGCGGCGCGCAAGGGCAAGCGCCTGATCGCCAACGACGAGTTCGAGGAAGCCAAGGACAAGGTCATGATGGGCGCCGAGCGCCGCTCAATGGTCATGACCGAGGACGAAAAGAAGGCGACCGCCTATCACGAAGCAGGTCACGCGCTCGTCTCGCTGCATGTCGAACACAACGACCCGCTCCACAAGGTGACGATCATCCCGCGCGGCCGCGCGCTGGGCGTGACGTGGAATCTGCCCGAACGCGACCGCTATTCGCAGAATATGAAGCAGATGAAGGCGCGCCTTGCGCTCTGCTTCGGCGGCCGCATCGCCGAACAGCTCATCTACGGCAAGGACGAGCTCAACACCGGCGCGTCGAACGACATCCAGCAGGCGACCGACATGGCCCGCGCGATGGTCATGGAATATGGCATGTCCGAAAAGCTCGGCTGGCTGCGCTATCGCGACAATCAGGACGAGGTTTTCCTCGGCCACAGCGTGTCGCGCGCGCAGAATATGTCGGAAGAGACCGCCAAGCTGATCGACGCCGAAGTGCGCCGCCTCGTCGAGGAAGGCGAAAAGGTCGCGCGCAAGGTGCTCACCGACAATATCGACGAACTCCACCTGCTCGCCGGCGCGCTGCTCGAGTATGAGACGCTGTCGGGCGAGGAAGCCAAGCGCGCGATCAAGGGCGAAGACATCGGCCGCGAGGACGATGCCGACAAGCGCGGCAAGCCCGTTTCGGGCCATGCCGGCGGCATCCCGCAGATCAAGCGCAAGCCGCGCCCATTCGGCGACGCCAATCCGCAAGGCGCCTAGGCCTCGCGCCTAGCTCCTTCGATTCAGGGACTATTCATTGGGTAGAGGCAAGTTGCGGCATATGACCAACCGGACATATGCACGCCTCTTGCCCGCCCTCCTCGCCGGTCCCTTGCTGTGCGCGATGGCGCCGGGCGACATGAGCGTCGCCGCATTCCTCGCGCGCGCGGCATCGCTCGAACGGTTGGGTCCGCTCGCACTCGCAACCCCGCAGGGCAACCAGCTCAAGGGCGAAGTCGTCGCCGCGGGCAAGCGTTACAAGGCGCGTATCGATGCCGAACGCCGCGCCGGCCGTAAGACGACGAGCTGCCCGCCCGAATCGGGGAGCCTGAGCCCCGATCAATGGCTCGCCCATCTTCGCAGCTACCCGGCTCCCGTACGCAGCAAGGTCAGCGTCTATTCGGCGTTCGATGCGCTGATGAAGAAACGCTATCCCTGCCCCGCCTGATGCGCCAAAGGTGCGAACAGGACCAAGGGGAGACGGTGATGATCGGCAAGATGCGGAATGCCCTGATACTGGCGGCGCTTCTCGCTGCTGCCGCCCAGCCGGTAGCAGCACAGGAGACCGGCGCGCTCACGAGCAAGATCGAACTCGAAAAATCGCTGCCCGCCGGCGAAGGGCAATCGGCGCGAAAGACCTATGTCACCCCCGATGTCGTTGTCCCCGGCGACCGCGTTCGCGTAACCCTCATCTTCACGAACAAGGGCAGTGCCCCCGCCGCCGGGGTCAACCTAGTCAACCCGATACCCGACGGTCTTGTCTACGACGACACGGCGGACACCGCCAGCTTCGGCGTCTCGATCGATGGCGGAAAGAATTTCGGTGCGTTGGCTGCGCTGACGGTGCCGGTCGCGAACGCGGCCCCACGCCCTGCGACGGTCACCGACGTCACGCATGTCCGCTGGCTGTGGCCCGATGCGATCGCGCCCGGGCAGAGCCGGAGGGTCGCTTTTTTCGGGCGCGTGCGGTAACCCGCTGCAATGACGATCTATTGCGATGAATCGGGCGGCCTCAACGCGGGTGCGATGACCTTTTCCGCCGTGATGCTGACCCCCAAAGCGGCGGCCGACATCCATGCCCGCTTTCGCGGCGTCACCGGGCTGCGCGGCGAATTGAAGGGCAGCCGTATCAGCCTCGTGGAGCGCGCCTACCTGCTCGAGCTGTTCGACCGGGCCGGCGGCCGCGCATGGATCGCCGTCGCGACACGCGACAAGCTCGCGCAGATTCCCGGCGGCACCCTTCCCAGCGACCTCGCGCTCTATGCCGCGCTGCTCAATCTCGCGATCGGGCGCTGGCTTCCCGAAACGGGCGGCGTGTGCACCGACGTGGTGATCGACGACGGGCGCTACGACCCCAAGATCCTCGCGCATGTGCGCGAAGAGATTCAGGTCGGACTCGGCCAGTGGGGCCGCGCATCGCTCGCCGACAGCCGCCGCAGCGACGGCGTCCAGATCGCCGACGTCATCGCGAACAGCCTGTTCAACATCACGATCGGTTCGCCGCGCGCGCATCGCATCCAGCGGATCCTCGATCCGATGTTCGCGTCGAAAGCGATCCGCATCGCCGAACTGACGCACGTTCCATAACAAAAGGGCCGCAGTTTCCTGCGGCCCCCTTGGTGATATCGTCGAAACAGCGCTTATTCGAAGTCGCCGCCGCCGCCCGCGGGGCTCCGCGGCGGGGCCGCTGCGGTCAGGCGCAGCGCTTCGGCCGAACGGCTGATCGAGCTGATTTCATCGGGCGTATCGTCATCGTCGACGACGACCTTCTGCATCGAACCGACCAGCGTTTCCTTGAGGTCCTTCGGACGCACGGTCTGTTCGGCGATCTCGCGCAGCGCGACGACGGGGTTCTTGTCGCGGTCGCGGTCGACGGTCAGTTCCGAACCACCCGAGATTTCACGGGCGCGGTGCGCCGACAGCAGAACCAGGTCGAAACGGTTGGGAACTTTGTCGACGCAATCCTCGACGGTAACGCGGGCCATGTTGTTTCCTTAGATATAGGAGAGGCCAGCCCTTTTTGGAGGCGTGGCGGCAAGCGCTGCGCGCTAGCAGCCCGGCGTGCCGATGTCAATCAAAGTGCCGCTTTCGCGTCGCCCTCCCCTTGCAGCGCGCACGGCGGCCAGCCTATGAGCGGGCGATGACCGCAGCCTGCGCCCCCGTCGACCTGTCGCCAAGGCTGACGGCAGATGTCGCCGGCCATCGGCTCGAACTGATCTTCGATGGCAGCGAGCGGCTGATACGGCTGCTCGACCTGATCAACGGCGCGGCGCACAGCATCGACATCATCATGTATATCTTCGAGGGCGACGCGGCGGGCACGCGCATCGTCGACGCGCTGCTGATTGCGGCGAAACGCGGCGTCCGCGTGCGCGCCGTCATCGACAGCTTCGGGTCGGGCGACACGCCCGACAGCCTGTTCACGCCGCTGCGCGCAGCGGGCGGCAGCGTCACCTTCTTCTCGCGCCGCTGGCGGTCGACCTATCTGATCCGCAACCACCAGAAACTGATCCTGATCGACGACAATGTCGCGGTCACCGGCGGCTTCAATATCGCCGACGATTATCTGAGCCCGCCGCGCGGCGATTGCTGGTTCGACATCGGGATGATCGTCAAGGGACCGACCGTGGCGCGCGCGGCGCGATGGTTCGACGAAATCCACGATTATGCGGTCAACGACGACGGCAAGCTGTTGATGCTGCGGCGGATGATCCGCGAATGGCCCGTCGACGGCGGGACGGTGTCATGGCTCGTCGGCGGCCCGACCCAGCGGCTGTCGCCGTGGGCACGCGCGGTGCGCGCCGATCTCGCCAACGCGCGCCAGCTCGATATGGCGATGGCCTATTTCTCGCCCGGACAGGGCATGCTCCGCCGGCTCGGCCGAGTGGCGCAGCGCGGGCGGGCGCGCTTCGTGATGGCGGGCAAGTCGGACAATCCGGCGACGATCGGCGCGTCACGACTGCTCTATGGCTATCTGCTGCGCAAGACCGCCGACGTCTGGGAATATCAGCCGTGCCGGCTGCATATGAAGCTGATCGTCATCGACGATGTCGTCTATATCGGGTCGGCGAATTTCGACGTGCGCAGCCTGTTCGTGAACGTCGAGATCATGGTGCGCGTCGCCGATGCGGGCTTTGCCCAAAAGATGCGCAATTTCCTCGGCAGCCTGAAGCCCGATTGCGACATCGTCACCCCGAATTCGCACAAGGCGCGCGGGAACTGGCTGACGCGCATACGCTGGACGCTCGCCTGGTTCGTCGTCGGCTTCGTCGATTATACGGTGTCGCGAAAACTGAACTTCGGGCTCGGCGATCCCGACCCGGAAGTCTAGTCTTTCCAGCCCCAAAACAGGAAACAGGGCGGGACGTTGACCCATTCGAACGCATTGTCGATGCGGTTGAAATGCGCGGCGAGGAAATCGCGCGCGCGGGCCCGGAACTGATAGACGAGGAATGCACCGCCGGGGCGCAGCACGCGGTGCGTCGCCGCAGCGATCGCTGGGCCGACGCCGGCGGGCAGCGTCGAGAAAGGCAGGCCCGAGAGGACATAGTCGGCGTGCTCGAACCCGTGCGCGCGGACGATGTCCTCGACATCGGCGGCCGATCCGTGAACTGCGATAAAGCGGCTGTCCCGGATATCCTTGCGCAGATAGTCGATGAAATCTTCGTTCGTATCGATCGCGATCAGCGTCGCGTCGCCCGCCATCCGTTCGAGCACGGGGCGGCAGAAAGTGCCGACGCCCGGGCCATATTCCACGAACAGCTTCGTGTTCTTCCAGTCGACGGGGCGCAGCATGTGGCGGATCAGCGTCGGCGACGACGGCACGATCGATCCCACCATGACCGGATGCTTGATGAAACCGCGGACGAACATGCCCCACGGCCCGAAAAAGCGCTGAAGCCCCTCGCGAACCCGGCGGGCCAGCGGAGCTTTTGTTTCTTGGGCCTGCGCCCGCGGATTGGTCATGATGGCTTTCGCGTTGTTGCGGTTACCAAAGGCGTGGCAAAATCGAGGCCGGGGCGCAAGGAAAGAGTCTGTCTTGACTCTGGACAGTGGAGCGCTCGCGTGTAGGGAGAGGCGGCGTTACCGACCAAAGCCAAGGAGGGGGGCGAACATGGCGACCACATCGCATTCGATCCCCTCTGACCGCATGGCGGTGCTCTTTGCGGTGATGCTCGTCGCCGCCGCGGGCAACACCGCGATGCAGTCGATCCTTCCCGCGATCGGCGCAAAACTGCACATTCCCGACGTCTGGGTCAGCCTGGCCTTCAGCTGGTCGGCGCTGCTCTGGGTGCTCACCGCGCCGCACTGGGCGCGCCAATCGGACAAGCGCGGGCGCAAGGCGCTGATGGCGCTCGGCGTCGTCGGCTTCCTGTCGTCGATGGCGCTGTGCGGGCTCGTGCTGTGGTCGGGCCTCGCCGGCTGGCTCGCCGCGGGCACGACCTTCATCCTCTTCGCGCTGTTCCGCAGCCTCTATGGCGGACTCGGCTCGGCGGCGCCGCCTGCGGTGCAAGCCTATGTCGCCGCGCGCACCGACCCCGACCAGCGCACGCAGGCGTTATCGCTCGTATCCTCGTCATTCGGGCTCGGCACCGTCATCGGCCCCGCAATCGCGCCTTTCTTCATCCTGCCGATCGTCGGCCTCGCCGGGCCGTTGCTCGTTTTCGCGGCTATCGGACTGGCTGTTCTCATCGCGCTGCGCTGGCGCCTGCCAGACGATGTGCCGCGCTTTGCTGCGCGCGGTGCGATCGTTTCCTACCCCACGACCGGCGGCTCACCGCAAACCGCTGCCGAAGAGGCCGAGGATCAGATTCTCGATCAGGGCGCGGACACCCCTGCCCTGCGCTGGACCGACACGCGCGTGCGCCCGTGGCTGCTGGCCGGTTTGTTCGGCGGCCAGGCACAGGCGATGATGCTCGGCGTGATCGGCTTCCTGATCCTCGACCGGCTGCACCTCCGCCTTCGTCCCGACGAGGGTGCCGCGATGACCGGAATCGTGCTGATGGCGGGTGCCTTCGCGACTTTGCTCTCGCAATGGGGCCTGATCCCGCTCCTGAAAATGTCGCCGCGTGCCGCGGTGCTCAGCGGCGCGAGCCTCGGCGGACTCGGCACCGTGATGACCGGGCTTTCCTTCGATTTCCACGGTATCGTGATCGGCTTCGCGCTTGCCTCGCTCGGCTTCGGCCTGTTCCGCCCCGGTTTTACAGCCGGCGCATCGCTGTCCGTGCCACGGCGTGATCAGGGCAGCGTCGCGGGGATGACCGCATCGATCAACGGGTCGGCTTATATCGTGTCGCCCGCGATCGGTGTGCTGCTCTATAACTGGCACCCGATGGTCGCCTACGGCCTGATGGCCGGTTTTTGCGGCTGGCTGGTCCTGTGGGGCTGGTCGGCGTTGAAGCCGAACCAGCCCTAGGATCCTTGCAGCTCAGTCTGTCGGTTCCTCGTGCTTGCGCTCGCGAACGGGCTTGAGCATCCCCGGCGCGAAGAAGCCGATCGGGTCGACGCTCATCGCGGCCTGCTTGATCTCGCCCTGGATCTTTTCATAATCCTTTTCCATCGCCTCGGTGACCGAAGCGCGCGTGTCCTTCAGCGCGGTCTCGAAATCCTCCATCGTCACCGTGTCGCTGTCCATCGAACGCTTGAGCGCGGCAAGCCCGGCGCGGCGCGTCAGGTCCTCGAGGTCGGCGCCGGTGAAGCGATCCGATTTTTCGGCGAGCACGCCAAGGTCGACATCCTGCGCCAGCGGCATCTTGCCCGTCTGGATTTCAAGGATGCGCTTGCGGCCTTCGGCATTGGGCACCGAAACATAGATCAGCTCGTCGAGCCGCCCCGGACGCAGCAGCGCGGGGTCGATCAGGTTCGGGCGGTTCGTCGCGCCGATCACGACAACCGACTGCATCTCCTCGATCCCGTCCATCTCGGCGAGGATCGTGTTGACGACGCGTTCGGTCACCTGCGGCTCGCCCGACGTCCCGCTGCCGCGCGCGGGCACGAGGCTGTCGAGTTCGTCGATGAAGATGATCGTCGGCGCAACGGCGCGCGCGCGCTGGAACAGGCGCGCAATCTGTTGCTCGCTCTCGCCATACCATTTGGAGAGCAGGTCCGACGATTTGATCGAAATGAAGTTGGCATCGGACTCACGCGCTGCCGCTTTCGCTAGCAAGGTCTTGCCGGTTCCGGGCGGGCCATAGAGCAGGAAGCCCTTCGCTGCACGGATGCCGAGCCGCCGGAACGCCTCGGGGTTCTTGAGCGGCAGTTCGATCCCCTCGATCAGCTTGTCGCGCGCGGCGTCGAGCCCGCCGATGTCGCTCCAGCGCGTCTTGGGCGCCTGCACCATCACTTCGCGCATCGCCGACGGCTGGACGCGTTTCAGGGCGTTGTTGAAATCGTCGCGCGTGACGCGCAACTCCTCCAGCACCTCGGCGGGGATCGTCCCTTCCTCGAGGTTCAGCTTGGGCATGATCCGCCGCACCGCTTCGATCGCGGCTTCACGCGTCAGCGCCGCCATGTCGGCGCCGACGAAGCCAAAGGTCGTGCGCGCGAGTTCGTCCAGATCGACATCCTCGCCGAGCGGCATGCCGCGCGTGTGAATGCCCAGTATCTCGCGCCGCCCCTTTTCGTCGGGAACGCCGATCACGATTTCGCGGTCGAACCGGCCCGGACGCCGCAGCGCCTCGTCGATCGCGTCGGGACGATTGGTCGCCGCGATCACGACCAGGTTGGTGCGCGGTTCAAGGCCGTCCATCAGCGTGAGCAATTGAGCGACAAGCCGCTTTTCGGCCTCGCCCTGCACCTGCCCGCGCTTCGGGGCGATCGAATCGATTTCGTCGATGAACAGGATCGACGGCGCGGATTTCGCCGCCTGTTCGAAGATGTCGCGCAGCCGTTTTTCGGACTCGCCATAGGCGCTGCCCATGATCTCGGGACCGTTGATCAGGAAGAATTGCGCTTCGCTTTCGTTCGCGACCGCGCGCGCAAGGCGCGTCTTGCCGGTTCCCGGCGGCCCGTGAAGCAGCACGCCGCGCGGCGGATCGACGCCGAGGCGGCGGAAGAGTTCGGGGTAGCGCAGCGGCAGCTCGACCATCTCGCGAAGCTGGTCGATCGTCTCGCCCAGCCCGCCAAGATCGTCATAGGTGACGTCGGTGCGGCGCGCGTCCTGCGGCTCCTGATATTCGGGCAACAACTCGATTTCGGTATTCTCGTCGATGAAGACGACACCCTTGGGGCTGGCCGACACGACGAGCAGGCGCACCTCGGCGAGCGCATAGGCGGGCGCATTGAGCATCTGACGAAGCTGCGGCGGCATGTCGCCCGACGGCAGCCGCTGCTGCCCGGCGGTCGCCACGGTATCGCCCGCGACGAGCGGGCGACCAAAAAAGCTGCGCTTGAGCGCATTGGCCGAGCCTTGCAGCCGCAGATTCTCCTGCGCCGGCGCGAACACGACGCGCGTTGCGGGGCGCGTTTCGACGCGGCTCAGCATGACCATGTCGCCCGCGCCCGCGCCGGCATTGGCGCGCTGGAGGCCATCGAGGCGGATGACCTCCAGCCCCTCGTCCTCGGCATAGGGAAGCACGACACGCGAGGCCGTCTCGCGCTTGCCGCTGATCTGGACGATATCGCCCTCGGTAACGCCAAGTTCGGCCATCGCCGAGCGCGGGATACGGGCGATTCCGCCACCGCTTTCTTCGGCGCGGGCATTCGCTACCTGCAGTTTTACCTGTTTTTCTTTTACCGCTGCGTCGGCCAATGCGCGTCTCCGTCAAAAAGGTCAGAATGCCGAAGATAGGATGGTCGTTCCCGATTTACGACCCCCGCGCGTCGCGGCAATTTATGACGCACTGCACAAAATTCTGGCATGTCTGCTGCCGTCATGTCATCATCGGCAACGGATATGCCACGCCTACCCCCTATCAGCAGCATGGAAGCCTTTCTGGAGGTTGCCCGCCATGGCACGGTCAAGGCCGCGGCGATCGAGCTCGGCCTGTCGATGCCCGCGCTGTCGCGCCGGATCCAGACGCTCGAACATGCCGTCGGCCGTCCACTGTTCAATCGCCACCATCACGGGCTGAGCCTGACCGAAGCCGGGCGCGCGCTGCACGAACAGCTTTCGCCGATTCTCGATGAACTGCGCACGGTGATCGGCCAGGTCGGCAGCCCCGACGCCTCGCTGCGGCTCCACCTCAACGTCCTGCCGCTGTTTGCGCAGCAGCGACTGTTCCCGCGCCTTCCCGAACTGCGGCGCCAGCATCCCGAGCTCCATATCGACATCGACACCATGTCGCATGCCGAGGCGCGGCTAGGCGACGGGATCGACGCGGCGATCGCGCTCGCACGGTCGATCGACCCGGCGCTCTACGCCGCGCGCCTTGACCAGGACAAAGTCTTCCCGATCGCCTCGCGAACGCTGATGGACGGTAACCGGCCGATCACGGTGCCCGAACAGATGCAGCGGATGACGATCCTGCTCCACCGCGAAATGCCCGAGACCTTCACCGAGTGGAAGAAGGCGATCGGCATGCCCTATCTGGAACCGGCGGGGATCGATTATTTCGATTCGGGGCCGCTGATGCTCGAGGCTGCGGCGCAGGGGATCGGCGTCGCCTTCATGCACGGGCACCATCTCGACGACGCGCACGATCCGCGGCTCATCCGGCTGTTCGATTTCGACGTCGACAGCCCGTACAGCTATTGGTTCGTGTGCCGCCCGCGCGCGCTGCGCCAGCCCGCGGTCAAACTGTTCCACGACTGGCTGCTCGCCGCGAAAATCTGACCCCGAATCAGGCCTTGGCGGCGGCGGCAGATTCGCGGCGCATGTCGGCGGCGATATCCCAGACGGCGATGAACATCGCGGCGATCACCGGGCCGATGACGATGCCGTGAAACCCGAAGAGCTGAAGCCCGCCCAGCGTCGTGATCAGCACGACATAGTCGGGTATGCGCGTTTCGCGGCCGACGAGGATCGGGCGGAGGACATTGTCGACCATGCCGATGACGAACAGCCCGCAGAATACGAGTACGACGCCCTGCCAGATCGCGCCGGTAACGAATAGATAGAGCGCCATCGGCACCCAGACGAGGCCGGTGCCGACCGCGGGCAATAGCGATGCCGCCCCCATCAGCACACCCCAGAGCAAAGGCGCCTCGACGCCCAAGGCCCACAGCACCAGCCCGCCGATGAATCCCTGCAGGATCGCGACGACGATGCTGCCCTTGATCGTCGCGCGCACGACGATGATGAAGCGTTTGACGAGCAGTTCGAGATGATCGGTGCGCAGCGGCACCGCTTCGGCGATGCGCCGCTGCATCTTGTGTCCGTCACGGATCAGGAAATAGGTGAGGTAGAGCATCACCGCGAGCTTGATCAGCAAGCCGAACAGGCTTTGCCCGAACAAGAACGCCTGTCCGAGAATCGCGCGAACGCCGTCGGCCGCGCCGCCGCCCAGCATGTCGCGCGCCGCCGCAAAGTTGGTGAGGCCGAGCCGCTGGAGCGCCGCCGATGCCCATTGCGGCAGTCCTGCCCGGAAATCGGCAAGAATCTGGACCGGGTTGATCTCGCCCGACTGGATCCGGCCGTAAAGCGTCGTCGCCTCGCCCACCAGCGCACCGGTCAGGATCGCGGCGGGCAGAATCACGATCGCGATGATCAGCAGCAGGGTGAGCAGCGCCGCGCTGCCGGGTCGCTGCGGCATCCGGTCGAGCAGGCGCTGATAGGCGGGCGTGAACAGGATCGCCGCGATCACCGCCCACAGGATCGCTGCAAAAAAGGGCGCGAGAACCAGCGCGAACGCCAGCGTGATCGCGATCAGGATGGCGAGGAAGGACCAGCGATCACCCGCCGCGCGGTAATTTTCCTTGTCCGTCATGCCCCATCCCTCTTGCGCCAGATCAGCCGCTTTTTCCTAGCCCGGACAACGGCTTTGGCAAAGCACCGAAAACAGCGCGGCCGCCGGCGGGGTGTCGATGATGGAAGGAAAATGGTGCTGCTGGACAGGATTGAACTGTCGACCTCGTCATTACCAATGACGCGCTCTACCACTGAGCTACAGCAGCAACCGGATCGCCCGCAAACGCAAGTTCGCCGGGCAGGCGCGGCCTATGGCTGGACGTCCTTCGCCTGTCAAGGTGCGAGGCTTGACGGCGAACCGATTTCGCGAGATTGGCCGCCTGTGAGCAAGCCGCCCTCCCCCGCCGACATCGAACGCGAACGTCGCCTCGCCGAGGCGCTGCGCGCCAATTTGCGCAAACGCAAGGCGCAAGCGCGCGATACCAAGGCCGAAAACCCGCCTAAAGACTGACGGTCACCGTCACCGCGTCGCCTTCGACGAGGCCTTCGGCCTTGCGGACCGCCGCTTTCACCGGGAGCAGCCAGCCCCCGCTTTCCTTGTGCGGGAAGACCGAGGTCTTCCAGCGCGTATCGCCGATCTGCACGTCGACGCGCGCCGAGCCGAATCCCTTGCGGCCGTCGAGCCATTGCCCCGAGATGGCGGCAAGCCGAATCCCGTCGGCCGTGTCGCCCGCGATCGTCACGAAGAACCATGCGGCGGGCGCGGTCGCCGACTGCCAGCGCCAAAGCGGCGTGGTGGTCGTGAAAGTTTCCACGCCCTATTTCGCGGCAACCGGGCGCACGGGTACGGGGATGTTGCAGATATCCGCCCCGCCCGCCGGTTTGATGAAGAAGGGATCCCGACGGTTCTCGCGGGCGTCGGCGTAGCGCACGAAGCTGTCGCTTTCGGTCGAAAGATATTCGAACTTCGGCTGATCGGCGGACGGCAGCTCGGTCGCGATCCGGATCGACGCGATCGCAACGCGCTCCTTCTCATCCTCATAGAAACCGAGCGCACCGGTCCCGCGCGGCAGGCTCGACAGATTTTCGATCCCGCTGATCACGCGCCCGACGACCGCGATGTTGCGATCGAGATGGCGTGGGGCGTGGCCGATGACGGCGTAGAGCTCGGCGCCCGAGCCGGTGTCGGGCGACATATTCCGTCCGACGCCGACCGCGCCGTAGCAATGGAGCGGCCATTCACGCCCATGATCATACGCGACCGGCCAACCGCCGGAGAATCGGGTAAATTCGGCATAGCCGTCACCGCGCGGCTTATGCGGCGACGGCGTTGCACCGCGAACCGGTGTTTCGTGGATGACCAGCTGGCCCGCAGGGACGGTGTAATCCTGCTCCGGTACCGTCACCAAATCTGCCGGCAGCACTTTCTTCTCGGTCGCATCGCCCCATTGCGCGACATAATTGTCCTGCACCCGATTGACGCTCGTCCCGTCCCACCAGTGCGCCGCCGCCAGCTTGCGGATGTTGCCGATCCACCCTTGGCTGAACGGCGCGGGCATCAGTTGGATGACGACGCGCCGCGGCTTGCCCTTAGCATCGGGGGCGAGCTCCATCACCAACAGATCGGAGGGCGCGATGGCGACCCAGTCGCCCGCCGGCGCAGCGGCGGCAATTTCTCCCGGAGACGGGATGGGCGCAGGCTCTTCGGCCGATGCGGGCAGTATGAGCGATGCGGCCGCCACGGCCGTCACGAGCAGATGTTTCATGGCCGATGTCTGCCACGCCCAATCGGCTTGCGAAAGCCCCGCCAAGCGATTAGGGCGCCCGTTCCAGTGCGAATTGGTTTAAGCACCCGATTCACGCTCCGTGCTTCGCACGAAACGACCGGGTGCATGCGGAGCGGTGGCCGAGTGGTCGAAGGCGCTCGCCTGGAAAGTGAGTATACGTCAAAAGCGTATCGAGGGTTCGAATCCCTCCCGCTCCGCCAGACACCTGTCCGCAGGGGTCCGTAAAAGTCCGGATATATCGGCTTTTTCTCTCTGAATTCCGATGCTTAGCTCACCTGATTTTCCGTAGCGGTTCGCAACCGTTCGGAGCCATCCAGTACCAATTCGGGTACTGATCCATGGTATCAGCGGTCCAAAAACATGGTATCTTCGGAGAAGAGAAATGCTGAGCGATATCAAGGTCAAGCAGCAAAACCGCGTTCAAAACCCTATAAGATGTTGGATGGCGGCAGTTTGCTGCTCCTCGTAACCCCCAGCGGCGGCAAATTAGGGCGCTGGAATTACCTCTATGATGGCAAGCAGAAGAGCATGGCCTTCAGGGCTTGGCCGCTGGTCTCGCTTGCCGATGCGCGCGAAGTTCCGCGGAGGCGCAGACGGTATCGCCGATGAATACCGGATGGAGGAACCGAAGCCTATCTACGCCATAGTTCGCCTGCGTCGAGGGACCCCACAATATCAAGCCGGTCATGATGGAGAAGGTCAGCGACCCCTGACCTTGCAAAACAACTCGCTTTAGCGATTCCAGCCAGCGTCACGGGCGGCACGTTCAGCTGCAGCATCGAACGGATCACCTGACATCATTGCCGCCGCAGCGGCCGCAAGATCGCCCGACGAGGCCTGCCGATACTCGCCGGGGTTCTGCCCGGCTGCGGTGCGTTCGAGCGCCCAGCGACCGTCTTCGCGGCAGCCGATGCCCGACAGGTCGCGTCCCGCGAAGCTACGGCAGATACGGCCCTTCTTATCGCGAAAGCTGAGGGCGATGCGGATATCGGCGTTGGTCGGCTGGCTCGATGCAAGCTGCGTGTCGAGCGCATAGGTCAGGCTTCCCGACGCGACCAGGATTCCGTTTGCGCTGATCACGTCCGGCGCGGGCGCCCAAGGCCTGAGGCCGAGTGTCAGTCCCAGCACCAGCGATGCAGCGATCACGCCCCAATGGGCGGGCGCGAATCGCGCGCGCTTTGCTTTTCGGCGATCAGACAGGCTGGTGTCGATGCCATCCCCGATCAGCAGCGCGCGCAGGCGATCGGGCACCGGTTCATCGACGACGGGTGCGAAGTGCGCGGAAAGCTGCGCCCTCAGCGCGCGGTGACGCGCAATCTCGGCAGCGAGGGCGGCGTCGCCTTCTGCTTCGCGTCCGATCCGGCGCGCGGCCAGATCGTCGAGTTCGCCGTCGACATAGGCGGCGATGGTGTCGGGATCGAAACTCATGCCGCCTCTCCCAAAAGATGCATCAGCGTTTCGCGGCCGCGCGCGAGCCGCGATGTTACGGTGCCGATCGGCACCTCCAATATCTCAGCCGCCTCGCGATAGGCATAACCTTCGACCAGCACGAGCATCACGACCTCGCGCTGCTCGTCGGGCAGCCGCGCCATCGCGCCGTCGACGTCGCCGAGCAGCGTGCCCGCCTCGACCTCGGCGATCCCGTCACCGGCGACCTGCGTGATCGCGTCGTCAATCGGGGCGTGAACGCCGCGCCGGGCCGCTGCGCGGCGGTCGTCGATCCAGAGGTTGCGGGTGATGCGATACATCCAGCTGTCCAGTCTTGTTCCTTGTTGCCATTGTTCGCGCGATTTCAAGGCGCGCTCGATCGCCGCCTGACACAGGTCGTCGGCATCGCCGGCGCTCTGCGTCAGCCCGCGCGCAAAGCGGCGCAGGCGCGGTAGCAGATCGACCAGTTCCTCTTCGAAGCGCATCGCTCTCTTTTCGGTTGTTCGAGGAAGAAACGACGACCTTCTATCGTTTCTTCCGCATCCTGCTAAATTTTTCCGGCAGGAGGAACTGGACGAGAGCGATGATGCGAATCTGGACGACAGGGCTGGCGGCAATCTGCATCGCGATCGGTGGCCCCGGTCCGCGCGCGGCGGCACAGGTAGCCTTGCCGTCGGCGCAGCTGCCCGATGCCGGGCGCGTCCTGTCGACGCTGCCCGACGCCGGCGTCCTCGAACCGCTGGCCGCGACGAGCGAGCTGCTGACGCAGGTCCGGCTCGACCGTATCGGCGCGCTTCTGCGCGGCAACCGCGAGAGCATCGAACTCGACGATCGCGGCGAACCGGCGGTACGCGGTGTCCTGATTGCCAGCGGTGTCGACGACGCAATGATCGGGCGCGCCGCGAAGGCAGGCTTCGCGCTGATCCATCGGGAGCGCATCGAGGGGCTCGATCTCGATCTAGCGCGGTTTTCTGTGCCCGAGGGGCGCAGCCTTGCCCGCGCGCGCAAGCAATTGGCAAAACTGCTGCTCGATGCTGCGGTCGATGCCGACAATCTCTATTTCACGAGCGGCCCCGGCGGCGCGCTGCCCGGATCGGCGCTCGCGACGGCAGCGGGCGGCGGCAAGGCCAGCCTCGGCCTGATCGATGGCGGGGTCGCGGCGCATCCTTCGCTGGCGGGGCGTGTCGAGCAGCGCGGATTTGCTAAAGGTGCCCCGTCGGCAAGCCGTCACGGTACCGCCGTCGCTTCGCTGCTTGTCGGCAGCGGCGCGATAGAGGGCGCCGCGCCCGGGCAGCGTCTGTTGGCCGCCGATGTCTATGGCACCGATCCCGTCGGGGGGAACGCCAGCGCGATTGCCCGCGCGCTCGGCTGGCTTGCGCAAAGCGGCGTCGCGGTGACGACGATCAGCCTCGTCGGTCCCGACAACAAGCTGCTGTCGGCGGCGGTGCTGCGCGCGCAGCAGCGCGGGATGCTGATCGTCGCGGCGGTCGGCAACGACGGGCCCGCCGCGCCGCCCGCCTATCCGGCCTCCTATCGCGGCGTGTTCGCGGTGACCGGGGTCGACGCGAAGGGGCGTGTGCTGCCCGAGGCCGGCCGCGCGCTGCATGTCGATTTTGCCGCACCCGGCGATGCCGTGCTGGCGGCGACGGGTGCCGCCAGCACCGACCGGCTGCGCGGCACGTCATTTGCTGCGCCGGTCGTCGCGGGGCGGCTGGCGCTTCGCTATCCGGCGCCATCGATCGACGGGATCGGTCCGGCTGTCGCCGGGCTGGTGATGGAGGCGCGCGACATCGGCAAGAAGGGCCGCGACAATATCTATGGCCATGGCCTGATTTGCGGCACCTGCGGGGGCCGCTGACTCTTTATTCGATATTTTGGAAGAAAGTCAGACGCGCCATCGTTCCCTCCGCAGACCCACCCCCCTCAACACACCCCGGGTCGCACATTCAGGAGCAGGACAATGGCACATCGCATTTTCATCCCGGCTATCGCGCTTGCCGCGTCGGCCATGGCATTTTCGGCCCCCGCTTCGGCGCAGCTGCTTGGTGGCAGCGGCGGACTGACCGGTGGCCTTGGCGGTTCGCTGGGCGGCACGCTCGGCAATCCGATGGGCCCCATCGGCGGGACGCTTGGCAGCGCAGGCGAGCTTGGCGGTACCGGCCGCGGCGAAGCCAACATCGACCGCCGCTCGGGCCGCGTGCAGGGCAAGGGCAATGCCGATGCGAACGGCAAGGGCTCGGCGAACGGTAACGTCAACCTGCTTGGCAATCCGATCGGCGGCGCAGCCAATGGCTCAGGCAATGCCTCGGGCAACGGCAGCCTCGACGCGCAGGCGGTCGGAACCGATTTCGTCGGTCAGACCGCGCGCGGCGCTGCCGGCACCGCCCAGGGCACCGCCTCGACCGTCACCGACACGGCGCGCGGCGCTGTCGGTAATGTTCGCGATCAGGCGGGCGGCGCGGCTTCGGGCCTTTCGGGTGCCGCGAACGGCGCGGGCTCGGCAGCGGGCGGTTTTCAGGGCAGCCTTGACCAGCTGGCCGTTGCGGGCAGCGCCGCCGCCTCGGGTACGGGCATGTTCGCGATCGAACCTGGCATGGCGGTGACCGACGCACGCGGCAAGGTGATCGGATATGTCCAGGATGTTCGCCAGACCGGCCGCGGCGTCGTGCAGGCGGTGACGGTCGAGGTAGGCAACCGTGTCGCGACGCTTCCCGCCGCGAGCTTTGCCGGATCCGGCGACTTTCTCGTCACCGGTATGACCAAGGGCGAACTCAAGAAGACGGCCGAGCGGCAGGAAGATGCGGGCGGCCAGCCGCAGGGCGAAACCGCTCCGCAGACCGCACAGAGCGGCGAGCGCGCCGATCGCGTCAACGACCGCAACGACTGAGCATTACGAGTCCCGAAGGGGCAATGCGCCGGCCATCGTGCCGGCGCATTCTTTTGACCTAGGCTGGCTGTACGAACTCTTAACGGAGCTTCCGAAACGCAGCCGTTGCCTGCTATCACACACGCCGCGAAGGAACGCGCAGGATAGAGGTAACATGACGCCAATTACCGGCGGGTCCGCAGGCGCGGAGGTGAACATGTGGCTCTCTGACGAAGAAGGCGCAGTGAATGGTGCCCAACTTGAAGTCGCACCGCGGATCGCTGACAGCTTACCGATCGTTCAAACGAAGGCGGCGGACTATCTAGATATTTTCGTTGATTGGTCCCGACCAGCAGCAGCGGTAATGAAGAATGGTGGCTAGACGAGATCGATTTTCGCGAAGGCCGACACGATGGCACACTCACATATGCGATGCATTTCTCGCTGGGCGGGGACGATGGCGGCCTTTGGAGGGTTTATATGCGGGTTCGCGAAAACGAAGATCGGCCCTTTAGATTCGAGAGACGTCAGGGATGATCACCCTTGGGACTGAATGGCCGTTTTTACCCTATGGCGACATTTAGCCAGCGCGGGCCGTTGACGAGGTAGACCGAAGCTCATTGGCGTAACGTGGCCGGTAGCTGCCTGTCGGTTCTTGAACGAAAATCGCGAAAACCGGACATTTGGTTGGTCCGCTACGACAACGACCGGTAAGGCACACTGGCAATTACCCACGTCAACGGCCGCCCTCGTGTTTAGCCCCATATTTCCGAGTGATAGCGTCTGACGAGATGCTGGACAGCTCCAGATCATCCCCATATCCGGTGTGTTATCGGACCGTCTGGCTGGATCGATGAGGAAAGGTACGGATGACACAGATCGAACAGCTTCGGGACGCGATCGCGGCAAGCGCGGTTCTGACCGATCCGCAGGTTGGAGACGGGTTCGTCTTCGGGAAAGCCCATCTGTCGGCCGCCAACGTCGACGTAAATGTCAATGTGGATCCGGAACTCGAAGATCAGGTCGACATCGATGCCGACATGCTGATCGCCGCCATCGAACAGGTTCTCGAAATGCCGACCGAGGCATGGAGGCAGATTGTCGACGGAATCGCCGAGGAAGTAGAGGATGCCGTTGGCGACCAAGAAGTGATCGAAAAGACGGACCTGCGCGACGATCTGAGCATATGCTCGGTGGTCATCTTCGCCGATGCCATCCTTCTCTCCTTTGCCGCGCCGAAACAGTTTCCCGACAGCTGGATTCGCGCGCAGCTCGGTGTGGCCCTTGAGGTTGAGGGGGTCAGTGTGGATGAAAAGGACGGCATCGAGACCGTCGAGTTCGATACCCTCGAGAACCTCCTCGACCATCTAACTTCAGACGATGGCAGTGATGAAATCGCGAACACGCACAATAATGGAAGTTGACTGCCAACCAGGTTGCCGACGCCGAGATGCAGGACAACTGCCTTTCCCGATCGTCATCGCGGCGTCATTGGGACCGCTTTCGGATCGGCAACCACCCGGATAATGGAGATGGGCATGCTGGAATGGCTGCGAAAATTGATGGCGGGGGACCAGGGCGCGGAGCCGTCCCAAGGTGAAGTGGAGCGCGACGAGCAAGGACGCATCACTCGGGTAACGCAGACGCTGTCGCTTGCCGAGGACCGCGCGGATGGCCCCGCCCACCCCGTGCTTGCACCCGATGACAGCCTGGCGCCCCGTCTGCGCGAAGCTTGCGACTGGCTCATCGGGCAGAACATCCGCCTTGCCCGCGATCGCGGGCTCGGTCTTGAGCGCAATTATGATTTCGACCAGGACACCGGCCAGCTCACCCTCAAGTTCGCGCGCGGCCGCACAGTCGCCGCCCGCGCCCAGATCCTCGGCAGCTTCGATCCAAGCGATCGTAGCTTCCTATGGGCCTGGGCCAATCCCTCCCTCTTGCCCGCAATCTGCGAGGATGCCGAACGCGCGAAGGCCGAAGGAGAACGGCTCGGTCTCGCCGCCCTGACCACGCCGACCCAAACCGTCGCCTTCGACAATCTGAAGCCGCTGCTCGCCTTGGCTGCCCAGACGGGCGGTGCCGATGGCGTTTATCGCGGCATGGTCAACGGCACGACGTCGGTGTTCCTCTCCTTCCGCCTCGACGAGCCCGCCCGCAAGCCTCGCGCCGCGGCGCCGGTCGACGAAGCCATGCTGGAAGCGGCCCATGCGCTGGTGACGGCCTATGATGCTGAAATGCTGCCGATCGACCGCGAGCACCACGAACATGACGGCGAGGACAGCATCCTGCGCACGCTGATCGACCGCAAGCTCGCCATCTACCACCGCTACTGGTCGCGCACCGACAGCTATTGGGAACCGAGCTCGCTCGGCTGGCCGTCCGATCACGACCCGGCCCCGAAGGCGGTTCACTTCACCGTTCCCCACCCTCAGGGCGGCGCTCTCGACGTCGCCATCGGCAGGGATGTCGGCGAGACCGTCTACCGGATCGAGCCGGTAGACGATGCGCTGAAGATCACGGATCAGCTGCTCGACTGGGGCGGAGGCTTCATCTGGCCAAGAGTAGATGGTTGAGATCCGATCGTCACTGGGCTCACTTGTCCTGTCCCTAATGGCATATGGTAGCGCAAGGGAGCCCCAACAGTGGCGGCTCAGGACCTCTGCTCCTCTAATCCGAGTAGCGCATCGACCAGATCACATTTTTCGCCGTCCTTTTCACGCAATCAACGGCGCCTGACGCAATGCAGGCGCCTATTCGCGTCGCGATCAGGCGACAAGCCACCCATAGTTTGCCGCTCTGATTAATCAGCCTGCGTCGCGGAAACCCTGGCCGGAACATCTACTCGCGCAGCTTCTGCGAGCTCGTCGATCTTGTCGGCGCAAACCTGATGGACGATACGATCCATCAGGCAGGTCATTTTATTGTGCACACCTGCATGGAGATGAAGATGGTCTTCTAGTCGTGCGATAAGCTGCTCGGGAGTCCCATGACAGAAGGGGCGACAAGGCCATGCCTTGCTGCCCTCCAATTTGGGTTGCGCTATGCGGCGATGACGCCCGAACTGCGAGCGAGTTCCTTCTGGCTTAACAGACCTGGTCACCGCGCCGATGATGACTGAACGAAGATATTTATTCATGTTGCTGATGTGGGTATCGGCGATCAAGTGCCTGCGAAAATTGGTTTAGCGGGCCGTGCAAACCGGCCGAATCCCGCTGGAAAGGGAATGATATGAAAAGGCTCGGGCTTTTGCTCGCATCCGGCGCCGCGCTCGCCCTCTACGCCGCCGCGACTAACGGCCGGGCCGACGATGGGCAGGCTGCCGCAGATGCCGAGGCCTCCGCTGACGACGCTCAGGTCGCCACAAATCCAGCGCCCGGAATCGAAAGCTTCGGTAAAACGCAATTCGTCTTGAGCGGCGATCCGGTCATTCCGCCGAGCGATTATTCCAAAAAAGCCGGATATCCACGCGAGGAGGCGCATGGCCCCATCGAAACGGGCCGCGTCTACGATATTCTTTTTGGAGGTATCGAAGGTGGAAGGATGCAGTTTGACGTTCGTGGTTATGCAACCGAAGATCCGGAGCGACCGGCAAGCAGTCAGCGCTTCAGCTTTCCGGTCGATCAAACGGTGATCGAATTACGCGATATCACTATCGAAATCGATGCTGTCGAAGCCGGCAGTTTGACATTTCGGGTGCGGAAAAACTGAGCGGAATAGGCGAAAGGCCAAACCCCTTTTCCTGCAATGCGTCGCCGAACCAGTCGGTAACCTACTCCGACGATGTCGACACGGCACGGAACATCGACGCAAGCTGCCGCCGGACGGCCTGCGCAGCATCATAATCCTCCCCACTTATGGCAAGTTCAGCGCAGGTGCCGATCGGGCCATGTTCGCCAACATCGCTGTCGCACAATTTTATCCAGCTGGCGGCACGTGCAGCCTCGCGACGATATAGCGCGCGAGCTTCATCGCACACGGTCTTGGCGTTATCCGTGCAGCCCTGTGCGAACGCGATGTAAGCGAGATGGTCTGCCCTGGCCGCATCGCGCGGCGAACGACCGCGCAGTTCGAGCGCCGTCCTGCCCAGAAAGTGGCAACCCTCCGCGTCGATAAGAATTGCGTCGTTGTGGAAGAAGCAGGCCTTCGCGAGCCTCCCAAACGCCTCATCAAGATTGCGCGGGACCCCGGTCCCGGTGAAGGACATCCAGCCGAGATATTTGCAGGCATAAGGCCCCTGGCCGGAATCGTCGCCGGAGCAGGTGCGGGCGAGCCTCTCCTTCGCGCGCGTGTAATCGCGCAGTTGTCGAATATGGAGGTAGAGCTTGCCTGCCTCATAGCAGCCCATGGTGCCGATGCCGGCGTCGCAGGACATATCATAATGTTCGAGCGCGCCGCGCAGGTCGCCCCGCCGTGCAGCGCCGACGCCGCGGCTCCAGCAGGTATCGACATTGTTCTCCGGCTTGCAGGCGGGCGCGTCGGCGGCGCGGACCGGCGGGTCGATCGGATAGTTCGGAAAGGTCGCGCCGTCAGACGTGCGCTCGCGGCCGGCGTTGCGCATGCGCGCCAGCAGGCGGTCTGGATTCCTCTCAATGCTCTCCGGAACGCAGGCCAGCTTGGCGAGCGCCTTGCCGGCCCGGCTCACGGTCAACAGCCCGAACGGGTGCAGGGCGGACGGATCAGGCTGCGCGCCGTTCCTGAAGCCGGCGGCAAAGCGGTAGGCGGTGTCACCGTTCGCGAAGGTCGCAATCTCGTCGATCGTGTCGCCCGCACCGTCTTCGCGCCGATAGTCGAGTTCGGCCAGCGGACTGGACAAAGTCAGTTCTGGCTTTCGCCCGGGGCGGCCATAGCGATAGATCGCCCGAGTGCCCGCAAGCGAAATGGACGCCACCCGGCCCTGCGCCTCGAACCGGCAGTGCAGGACGGTTTCCTCGGCCTGCCATTGAGCCGAGGCCGGCGCCGCGGTCCAGAGACACGCCGCGATCATGGCGACGCGCAGCAACATCAGGCCATCAACTATGCGCGTCATCATCTTGCTCTATATCTCTCATGGTTTGCTTTCCGGCGTGGTCTCCGGATCCTTGGCCGGCGACCGGGCGAGCGCCAAGGCTTTTCGGCCTCGGCGGCGGACGGCGTCTTCGGGCCGAGCATGAGAACCTGCTCCAGCAGCCAGATGGCGCGCAGCGTGGCGATCGCGGTCGTTTCCGGTCTGATAGGCCCGCCCCAGCGAGAAGCAGCTCTCGGGCTCGCCCAGGCTCCAGGCTTTGTCGAACAGCGCGGGGGCGCGCTGGCGGTCCTTTGGGCCGGCCCGCCCACCATCAGGCCGAGATTGCCGCATGCGTTTCGGCGAAGGGCTCCAACGCGGACATGCAATCGAGTTGAAACTCTGTTTCGAACTTACCGTTCATCAAGGCATAGCTGCGAAAATTGCCGACCGGTTCCGGCCGCCCCGTTTCGCCCGATAAAGCGCGGCATCAGCATCGGCGATCAGCGCCGTGGCGCCCCCGCCGTTGGACCGGCCCACATGGCCGACGCCGATGCTAACGGTAACTCGTCCGCCGACAGCGGGCGACGGCAGGGACAGCCGTTCGACGGCATTTCGCATCGTTTCCGCGAAGTCCATCGCCTGAACCGGCGTGGCAGCAGGCAGGATGGCGGCAAACTCCTCGCCGCCGTATCGCACAACGAGGATGGAATCATGTGTCGCGCATCCGGCCAGCGCCTTCGCAATGGCACGCAGCCGTTCGTCACCGACCGGATGGCCGAACTCGTCGTTGAGCATCTTGAAATGGTCGACATCGATCATCAGCAGCGCCATGCCCGCTCCCGTTCGCGCTGCGCGATCCCATTCGCGGCGCAGGCTTTCATCGAACTGCCGCCGGTTCGCAAGCCCCGTCAGCGGATCGATCCGGGACAGACGATCGAGCCTCGTCTGGGTATCGAGACTGCGCAACTGGACGAGAATGGTGCGAAGACCATAACCGAGGATTGCAATCGCGCATCCCGCGACAGCGTGCACGGGATCAATCCGTACTAAAGAGGCGGATACCACCAGCAGAGTAGCGGGAAGCATTAGCGGTGCTCCTGCCTGCACGACATGCGGAAAGACCTGCGAGGTTCGAAGGCTGCCCTTGCCGGGCATCCGGCGGCCGACAGCCAGACCAGCAAGCGAAATGAAGGGCATCCCGATCACCAAGTCGGACGCCGAGCCATAATAGACGTCGGAGTAAAGATGATTAATGAAGGCTGCCGTGGCCAGATAGACGCAGGCGAAGATCATCAGGCTGCGAAAGAAGACGAGCCTGTCCGGTTCCGCACTTGCCAGGAAGCGGATCGCGGCGAATAGCGCGATGAATATATTCTCGATGTCGAACATCAGGCGCAACGCGAGCAGGTTGGTGTCGCTCGTGTCCGCCAGCGTTGCAAAAGCGAATGTGTGACGGAAGAAAAGATAACCGAGAGCTACCGCGAGCGCGCCATCCATCAGCCGGATTTGCCAAGTTTCATGATCCGGGGTGGCTACGATGAAGATTATCGGCACGCCGTAGAGGATGAAGAAGAGCATGCTGACGCCAGCGGCTCCCGACCAGCTATCGAGAAGAAAGCCCGCGATCAAGTTGCCGACCATTCCTCCGGCCCAGAGCAGCATCGCGACGCCCAGCGCAATCCAGCCATCCGCAAAGGCGCCGCGCCGGGCACGGTAGAAGCAGGCGGAGGCCGCCAGTAGGGGCGCAAGTATCAAGATAAGCAGCGACGCCAGCCAAGCCTTGTTGCCGCTGACGGCAATGGCGAGCGCATGCAGGGCAACGAAGGAAAGCGGCAGAAGAATTTCCGGATATGCCCGCCAGATTCTTCGCTGCGCTCCGTACAATGAATCGGTATCGTCCACCATAGACCTGCGTCGCTGCTTTCAAACCGCGCCCGATTGAGGCCGCCGTTTATAGATCAATATCCGCCACATGCATAAGCGGTGGCTGCAATCTAGAAGCAAGAAGGTTAAAACTCGGCGCCGTGGTTCCATCATTCAGCCGCCCGCGGCTCGATATGGCCGGTCTCGGACGGTCCGCTTACGGGACATATCTGTCGAAAGCGGACAATCCGGCGCTGCGCGGCGATGACTGAACGCAAGTCAGAGCACCGTGGAACATATCCCGATCGGGCTAGTGCTGTTTGGAGGAGATTCGCAAATCGCCGACGAGCGAAAATGGCGCCCAGGCATTAGGGTGGGCGAAGGTGTCCGGGTTGGCATCGCGGCTCCGGTCGTTTCTGATCGTCAGCATGGACGCCCTCACCGCGTCGGCCGCGCTGCCGGAGGGTGTCTCCCGTTGGCGCCGGATGGCGTCCACCGTCAGCCGCGCAGCTACATCATCCCTTACCGGCCAATGCGAAACCAGCAGCGAGCTGGCACCGGCATAAAGGAACGACCGCGCCAAGCCGGAGAGACCCGGCGCACCTTCCAGACCATCGCTCCCGGCGGTATTGCAGGCGGACAAAATGACCCAGTCCGCCTTCATTCGTAGCGCCGAGATCTCCGAAGACGACAAATAGCCGTCATCGGCAATCGACGGCTCTGCGGGGGGTGTCATTACGAGCCCCGGCTCGGTCGCCCCGCGAATTTCCCCCGCGAGGATGCCGTGCGTTGCAAATGCGATCACCGACGCATCGTTGAATGCGGTCTGCTTCACCTTGGCTTCGGTCGCAGCGCCGGCGAGAAACAGTTCAGACGCGCGAGGACCGAATATCTTCGAAATGTCATTCAGCTCGCGAGCCGTTCCCGGGAGGCGATTCATCGAGCGCAGACGCGTGATGTCGACCTCGGCGTCTTGGGAGCGAAATGAGCCATGCGTCGGTGTACGGAAGACGGCCTGCGCCGGCGGGGATCGCATACGCTCCTTGCCCCGCGCCAGTGACCGCCCCTGCAACAGGGGATCGCCGAAGCCGATGAACCTTTGCCGTTTGGTACTATCCGCACCCGGCGCAGCGTCGCGGATCAGGGCGAGCGATTGAACCGACGGCAGGATGCTGATCGCATAGTCGTCGACAAGCCAAGCGGTGTTTCGAAGTGCCTCGGGGTCGGCGTCATCGCCTGCGGGCGCGCGTGTCACGAGCACGGACATCGGCAGGCTGCTGAGCTCACCGCCCTGAACGAAGAAAATATGCTTGCGGTTCTGCAGAATGGTGGACACCGGCTCAATGAGCTCGCGATAGAGTTGCCAGGCGATGCCCCGATGATAGGGAAAGCGATCGCCGTCTTCATTGGCCCAGTGAATTTCGGTTTGCGGATCGACGGCGACCCCGGCGCCCAGGTCCCAGAGGAGCCGCTGTATCTGAAGTTCCAGTCCCGGCGAAGTGTGGGTCGCCGCCACCCACTCATAGCCCTCGTGGTTGACCGCGAAAACATGAGTCTGCCGCCCGTCGGGCACCAACATCACCAAAGCCTCGTCGGGCGCCAGCAGCCGCATCGTATCGGCGATCGGCAGTGCCGCCGGCTGGATGAACGAAAAATAGGCGGGAAACTCGCTTCGCAGCCTTTGGTTTATAGCCTCGAGCTCGGCCCGCACGATGATGAAGCGATCACTGTCGAACGCGGGCCCGCCTGGCAATCTCGCGCTTTCGGCAAAGCGTCGGCTCAGCGTCTGGATTTCCTCGCGAAGAAGTTCGCGTCGGCGAACCAGTTGTCCGAGATCGTCGGACATCGATCCGGCGGCATTTCGCCCCGCGGCGATAGCCTGCGCTTTACTGGCGGAGCTGACGAGCGACGCCTGAAGCGCGGCGAAGGCAAGATCGGCATCGGCTTTGACCGGATCCGCCTGTCCTCGGTTCTTCAGGAGGGATTGGGCAACGAGTCGATAGGTTGGAGCGAGTTCCGCGTCGTTCTCCTGGCCCTCGGTGCCTGTCAGTTCACCCTCCTGCCGGCGTTTCGTCTCAGCCGCCTCATAGAGCTGCCGCGCCGTTTCGCCAGCCGTGGGTTTCAGCCTGTCGTTCCGCAATCGATAACGCAGCTGCCGCTGCAGAAAGGGAATGTTCGAATACCCCTCTGCCTTAGCCGAGAGGCGCGAGACGGCGGTGAACAACCGGTCCATCCGATCCGTCCATTCGGGTGCGCGTTCCTTCTGGTCCATGTCCCACAGTTCGAATCTGGAGACGAGGACCTTGAACATGTAAAATCCGTTCGGCGACCCGGTATCTTCGAGCCCGATCGCCCGCTCGGCTATCGCTTCCAGGGCGTCGCGTTTCTGGGCTTCCTCCTTACGTGCCATTGCGTGATCGAACGCCGCCACCAGCGCGGCGGGATGGTTCGGACCGTCTTTGCGCGCTGCATGAACCGCAACATACTCCAGCAGCTTCACCCGCTTGGCGGGAGCCGCTCGTTCGGAGAGGGTCGAGGCGAGCGCGAGCGTTTCGGCGGCCTGATCGCCTCGCGCACGCCGGGTTGCCTGGAACGCGTCGCGGTACAAGCTGTCCGCTTGCCTCCCAAGCCGTTTCTCTTCGCCCGGTGTAAGATCCTCGGCCCGGCCGCGCGCCTGAAGCCATTCTTCGTGCCGACTGGCAAGCCATGCAAGGCCGTCGGCGAAAACCGGATGACGCGAACCGAATATGGCTTTCTCGATGCGCAGCGCCTCGCGGGCGCGCTCGACACTGGCCGCCGCTATCGCAAGGCGGTCATTTGCGGCCTGCGGCTGCGGCTGAGCCAGATCGAGGAAGAACAGCGCCGTGGGGTAGCGTGGATCATAGGAGCCGACACTCTTTTCCAGGCGCTCGACGTACAATGCCTGCCACTGCGGCGCCTCGGCTTTATTGCCGTGCAGGGTGTGAAAAAGGGCCAGTACGCGCAGGTCTTGCAGCGCTCGGGGTCCGGTTTCTCCGAACTCGCCGCCCTCGGCGACGAGCCGCCGTGTAAGGGCTTGGGAAAGCTCTTCCTTGTTGCCGCGACGCTCGGCGCAATCGGCGATCAGGGCAAGGGCACGCTGCGATCCATCGCTGAGGAAGCCGGTGTAGGAATGGGCCAGTTCCTGCGCTTCCGATGCCGCGACCACGCAATCCTCGAAGCGCGCGTCACGCAGGGCTGATTCAGCGGCTGCGACGCGCGCGTTCACGCTCTCCACAACGATCGCATGGGACAGCAGCGGTGAGCGGGAATGATCACTAGGGACCGGATCAGAGAGTGCTGCGAGCGCAGCCTCGCTGAAAAGCATTGTCACGATGCCGACCAAGAGAACCGCCAAACATCGGTTATGTCGAAGTACGAGCAAGATTTTCCCCCGCTGCCCTAATGGCGGAATAATCTGCGAACATGCACCGGTCAAATTTTGGAATCGCTCCGCAGGCCGCTGAGGCTTAGCTGAAAGTGGCCGATTGCGGCCCAGCACTGCCCGTATCCGATACTGGCCGCTTGCTGCCTGACGGCTTTCGGCTTCGCGTCGGCATAAGCGGACATTGTTTTGCGAGGCAGTGCCAAGCCAAACTGCGACGATGCCCAGAAGAAAAAAGTCAGATTGTGCCCGTCAAACCGCTAGCACGGTGAACCACCCGTCATTTCGACCGTGCCCAATCCTTCACCTGTTCGCTCGCCTCGCCGAGTCGCTCGCGAGCGGCGTCAGGCTGCCTGAAATTGCAGCCGAAATCGAAGCGTAATATCGTTTCCCTACCGGCTCGTCGCCAGTTGAGCACGCCGCCCCCCTGGTCGGTGACTGCGCCGTCGCAAGGCAGTTCGCGCATGCTCTCGAGCGGCTGCAATATCGCCCGGATGCGCTCGAAACCCCGCGGTCCGGCGTCAAAACTGCCATCCATCGGCTGTCGGATCGTCGTTCGATAGGATCCGCGCCCCGACCGATCGATCCACCATTCGGTGCGTCCGCCGGTCCAGCCATTGCCGGTTCCCGCATAGGAAATCCGGTCGGGCGTGTCAGCGCCCGAAACGCCCGGGACCGGGTCTTGCGGACCGGCAAGGCCTGCCAGAGCGATTGCGGTGAACGATGCAAGATTCCAGATCATCGGGACAACTTCTTTGCCTTGACCGGCGACGGGTTTCAGGGTCCTGCGAAACGCCGGCGAGCGATGCCACATACCTTCTCCATAGCCATGAACGGTCTCGAGCGCGGGCTCAGTGACGGTCATCACATTGCATCCAGAAAGGCTGGGATAGCATTCTCTTACCGGTATTCCGGAAAAAAGCACGGCCTACCGGTGATTCTGATCGGCCGGCCCGATGAGGAAATAATTATGCCCAAGACCCATATGCTGACCGGTAGCTTCGCGGCCATGCTGCTGTGCAGCGCTTCAATGGTTGCGGCGAGCGGCACCGTCTCGTCGCCCGAACGGCAGCAGACGATGGAGAGCTTCGACGCCTGCCTCGCCTATCTCGAGGACAGCGCCGCCCAAGACAGCAAGAGTGAAGCACCGCTCAGCAGAGATGCCGAAGGCAATCGTCGTATCGTCACGATCGAACGGAGGACGGATGGCATCGAGCGATCGGGCAAGGCCAGTGCGCACTATGGAGCGCGGGTGTGGTATTCGAACGGCAGGCCACGCCCGGATCTCGGCCAAATCGAATGGCGGGCGAGTTGGGAAGAACATGACTATAAATGCCGCGGGCGGATGCTCATCATCAACACGTCCCAAGGCTATACGCTCGAAAGCTACCAGCCGATGGAAGCTGGCGAAACGGCGGAAAGTCAGCGGTAACTAAGGCGCCGATTGAACGCATTGCCTTTTCGGCCGCGGAATGAACCGATAATTCACGCAGGACGAACCCGCATACGAAAGACCGTCGTTATGAAAATCACACTCCCCTTGACCGCCTGCATAGTCTCTGTCCTCTGCCTCGGCCCCGTTTTGCCGGCAGCGGCGCGGCCGGAAACTACCCAGAAGCGATGCGGCTGGCTCTCCAATCCGTCGCCGGGCAATAGCTATTTTTCGATCGCGACGGGCGATGGATAGTTGGCGAGCAAGGTGGTTACCAGATATCGGACGCGGATGAGGCACGGCTGCCGGCCATAGGGCGTGGAAGCTCGGTCGCCGATCGCCGCCGATACGGTTACTCCTGTACCTGCCTCGACATGCAGGTGGACAAGAAAAGCCGGCGGGTCGTCCGCATAGCCTCGGGGTCCCCGCTACCGCTCAAGACGTGCCGGGCCGACAAGCAGTTGCCCAAGATGTAGGCCTGTGCTGCCTGTGCCGGCTTCACTCCGGCGACAGGCTGGTCTTGCTAACCGGGATGAACGCATTCGCGCAGCCGATCGCGCGCGCCGTTTCCACCGCTCCACCCGATATCGGAAAGGCGCTTGCCGTCGATCAGTATCTCGAACTGCTCGACATCGAGCATCGTATCGATCGCCTTGTCGATGTCGCGCACGGTCAGCGAAATGGCACCGAATGCCTGACCGGGCGTCGTATAGTTGACCGCCTTCACCGTCTGGGCGGGATAGCGCGATTGTTTCATCGTGACCGTGATCGTCTGCATGTCGGCGGGGTGCGGGATATCGTTGCTCGAGAAGGTCAGCATGCCTCCGTCATAATCGGGTCCAGGGCCCGAGATGGTGACCAACTCGCCCTGTTTCATCCAGACCGCCGTGCAGGTTTCACCCGGTTTCGCTCCTGGGTCAGCCTGAAAGAAATCCCATGCACCGAGATGCATTCGCCCGAACGCGGGGTCGCGCGCCATCTTCTCGTCGATCGCGGCGGCGCGTGCCTGCTCGGCCGCGAGCAACTTCTGCCGCGCCATGATATCGCGCACCATCGCGTCGAGGACCGGATCGTATGACGATGCCGCGGCGACGCTCGACCTTCGGCGACGACCGGATCGATGCGAAGGGCTATGGCGTCGGCGCGGCGCTGACCTTCACCACGACCGATGGCTTCTATGCCAACGCGCAGGCGCAACAGAGCTGGTTCGACACGCGGCTCCGTTCCGCCGTGCTCGGCACGCTGGCCGACGGCAATGAGGGACGCGGGCGCGCCGTCAGCCTGGAGGCGGGCAAGCGCGTGCCCGAGGGCGGCGACGTGACGATCACACCGCATATCCGGATGTCCTACCAGGCGATCGCGTTCGACGGGTTCGATGATCCTGCCGGTGCGTCGGTATCCTCGCGCAACGGCGACAGCCTGACGACGCACTGGGGCGTTGCGATCGCGCATGACCGGGCGTGGAACGACGGCGGGTCGAACCGCCGCGCCCATCTCTACGGGCTGCTTCGTCTCGATCATGAGTGGCTCGACGGCGCGCGCGTCAGCGTATCGGGTGCATCGATCCGCAATGCGAACGATCGGCTGCGCGGCGATGCCGCACTTGGCGGCAGCCTGGAATTCAGCGACCGGCTGACGCTTTACAGTCAGGTTTTGGCCGGATCCTCATTGAAGGACCTGGGGAGCAGCTACGACCTCAAGGGCACGGCCGGGGTGCGATTGCACTTCTAGGCCGTCTTCCCGGCATCAACCACCATAAGGCGAGCGCTCCGGAATATCCGGAGCGCTCGCTTGTGTCCGACGCAGCTTAGAACCGCACGCGGAAGCCTGCGGTGCCCTTGAGGTTGTAGCCTGCACCGAAGTTGGCGACGGCGGTATCGCCGGACAGCTCGGTATAGAGGGTGAAGCGGTCGTTGCCCCAGCTGTAGCTGCCGCCGAGTCCGAGTTCGGCCGACAGGCGATGATCGCGATTCGCGATCGGCGTTCCCGACACATCAGCAACCGCGCCATCGAGCCATTCGTAACCGAGGTTCATCACGGTGTAGAGGCGCGTACGGCGGGTGTCGCCCGCGCGGCCCTTCCAGCTCGTCTGATGATCGATCGCCAGCCCCCAGCGCGTCTTCAGGCTTTCGCCTTTCGCCACCGAAACCGCGGCCGCCGACTGATCGGCGAAGCGATTGAAATCGACCTTGGCATAGCTCATCTGGACCTGCGGCGTGATACTGAGGTTGCGGCCGACCGGGGTCTGTTTGCCGAGTTCAAGGCTGAACGCCTGTCCGTCGCCCTTGTTGCCGCGCGCGAGCGATCCGAGGATGTTCGATTCGAGATCGCTGTCGAACCAGCTAAGCTTGACCTGTCCGTCGACATAAAAGCCCTGCGGCCCGTACCAGGTCATCGTCGCGCCGACGCCATAGCCCTGCGTGTCGATCGTGCCATTGCCGAAGACCGACGCGATATTGCTGTCCGCCTTGCCATAATGCGCGGTCAGCCCACCGACGAGCGTGGCGCCGTCGCCCCGCTCTGCCAGCACCGCATCAAGCCCGAGTTGCGCCTGCCACTGATCGGCATTGCGGTCGGCGCCGCTTGTCGAAACAAGTGCCGCCGGACGCTGGCGTTCCGATTCGAACCGGCCCCACAGACCCGCACCGGCAATCGGCGACGCCGCCCACGAGCGGTTGCCGACACGCTGTTGCAGGGTCGGCAGCCGGTTCAGCGACTGCAACGCCCCGACATAGGCTTCGTACACGGGCACGCCCGGCTGATAGAGCGGACCTTGCGGATTTTCGCCGGCAAGAAGCGCGGAACGGAGATACCAGTCGCCGTCCTGCGGCGTCGAAACGCCATTCTTGTAGAGACGATAGCCATAGGCGCCGAGGACGACGGCCTGCTCGCCGTCGAACAGATAGTCGCCCTCGAGCGTAAAGATGCCGTTCGAAGCGCCCGCGACGTCGACAATCTTGATCCCCTCCACCGTCTGGTCGCCCAAGCCGCCGCGGTTGATCACCGTGACTCGCGTATTGCCAGACGTGGCGCCGTTCACGATCAAACGGTCGGCCGCCGAGGCGTCGCCGCCGAGTGCGGCTTCGATCTCCAGCACGCCGCCATTGCCGGCATAGTCGCCCGCGACCGTCAGCGAGCCGATCCCGCTGCCCGGTGCGACGACGCCCGCGTTCGCGAGGCTGCCGACGCGGCCGGCGCCTTCGAGACGGCCTGCCGCGCCGACGGTGACTGCACCGCCAAGACTTCCCTGCACCGCCAGTGTGCCGCCGGCGACCGTCGTACTGCCGCCGAAACCGCTGTTGTCGGCGGCAATGAGCAAGGTGCCCGCGCCATCCTTAGTCAGCCCGCCCACGCCCGAGAAGAGCCCGTTGTAGGTAAAGACCGTATCGACCGCGGCCGAAATCGTGCCACCGCCGGAGACGACGAAGCCGCGCGCGCTGGCGAGGTTTGCGGTCGTTTCGAGTGTGCCGCCATCGAGCGTCACGTCGCCGCTCGCCGCACCAAGGTTGGCGTCGTTCGAAATGCGGAGCGCGCCGCCGACGATCTGGGTGCCGCCGGTGTAGCTGTTCGTGCCGCCGAGGACGAGCGTCCCCGTGTCGGTCTTGACCACCTGTGCCGTGCCGGTGAGCGCCGAATTGACCGTCGCGGTAAAGCCCGCGCCCGCCGTGCTGCCGTCGCCGACGCGGATCGCCGCTTGCACCCCGTCGAGGGTGATGCCGTCGCCGGTGATGACATAGCCGTTCGTCGCGAACTGCATCCCGGTGGCCGTTACGGCGCCCGGTGCGTTATCGACCGTGACCGTACCCGCCGTGCCGCCGAAGATCGCAAAGGCGCCATTGGCATAGGGCGCACTAAGATTGCCCGTCGCGTCGGTCCAGTTGGTGTTGCCCGCGCTGCTCTGCCACACGCCGTTGCCGCCGTTGATCACGCCATCGACCTTCGGGCCGGCCGCGCCGTCCCAGAAGTTCAGCGTGAGGCCACCCGAATTGACCAGATTGACCTGCCCTGCGACCGAGGTCTGGATGGCAGCGTTGGCGCCCGTCGGCATGGTGCCGAACGTCACGCCGTTGTTCGTCAGCGTGCCGCCATAGTTGAACATGCGATAGATGCCGACGTCGAACGCGCCACCCGTCGGGACACTGACGTTGAGCACGCCGTCGAGGACAAGGTTGCCTCCCACGTTGACGAGGTCGTTGAGCGCGCCGCCTGCGACACCCGCCTGCCCGAATTCGAAATCGAGCTGCGTCCCTGCCGCGAGCGACAGATTGCCGTTGATTGTCAGTGTACCCGTGCCGCCCGCGCCTGGCGCCAGCCTGGCTCCGCTGGCAAAGTCGACATTGCCGCCGATCGTCCCCGTGCCGCCCAGCGTCGCGGCCGCGGCGACACTGGTCGCGCCCGTCGCTGCCGAATAGTCGCCGTTGACGAACAAGCTGCCCGCTTCCACGGTCGTCGCACCCGTGAAAGACCCGGTACCGCCAAGCGCAAGCGTGCCCGCGCCCGCTTTGACCAGACCGCCCGCGCCGCCGACCCGCCCGGTCAGCGTCAGCGTTGTGCCCGCATCACTGCGGAACACGCCGGCGCCGATCAGCGTGACGGTACGGCCCGAGACAATATCGGTGGTGGTGTGGAGCGCGCCGCCGCCGATCGACAGGCCCCCGGCCGCATCACCCAGATTGGCATCGCTGCCGATCCGGACGGTGCCGCCGTTGATCAGCGTGCCGCCGCTGTAGCTGTTGACGCCGGTCAGGACGAGCGTGCCCGTATCGGTCTTCAGCAGTTGCGCCGTGCCGGCGATCTCCGCATCGATGGTCGCAGTATAGCCTGCGCCTGCGGCGCTGCCATCGCCGACCTGAACGATCGCCTGCGCGCCCGTTAGCGTCAGCGCGTCACCCGTAATGACATAGCCGTCGCTGGCGAACTGCATGCCCGAGGCGAGGACATTGCCGCCGCTGTTGTCGATCGTGACGGTGCCGGGAGCCGCGGCGAAGACCGCAAAACTGTCCTGCGCATAATCGGCGTTGATCGAGCCATTGGCGTCGGTCCAGTTGTTGAGGGCGCCCGCAACGCGCCACACGCCGTCGCCGCCGTTGAGTGAGCCGTCATGCTTGGGGCCGGCCGCGCCGTCCCAGAAGCTGAGCGCCAGTCCCAACGAATTGACAAGGTTCACCTGACCCGCGATTCCGGTCTGGACCGAAATACCGCCGGTGCCGCCGGGGATCGTCCCCAGCGTCAATCCATTGTCGATCAGCGTGCCGCCATAGTTGATCACGCGATAGATGCCGGGGCCGAAGCTGCCCCCCGTCGGGACCGTCACATTGATCGTCCCGTCGAGCGTCAGGTCGCCGCCGACATCGACCAGATCGTTGAGCGCGCCGCCTGGGACATCGGCCTGCCCGAATTCGTAGTTCAGGATCGAACCGCCGGCGAGCGACAGATTGCCGTTGATCGTCAGCGTGCCGGGGCTTTCGCCCGGCGCAAGGATCGCGCCGTCGAGCAAGGCGACATTACCGCCAATGGTGCCGGTGCCGCCGAGCGTCGCGCCCGAGAAGACGGTCATCCCCCCCCTCGCCGCGGATTGATCGCCATTGACCAGCAAGGTCCCCGCGTTGACCAGGGTTGTGCCCGCATAGCTGTTGGCACCGGTCAGAGTCAGCGTGCCGAGGCCTTCCTTGGTCAGCCCGCCTGCACCCACGAAGCGCGGCGAGATGCCGATGTCATGGCCGTCGGTATCGATGATCCCGCCATTCGCGCCAAGCGCGATGTCGCGCGTATCAAAATCGACAAAGAAGAAGTCGTTGTCGGCGGTCGCACGCAGTATGCCGCCATCGAGCGAGAAGTCGACGATCCCGAGGCCGCCAACGATCCGGCTGGTTTCCAGAACGCCACGGCGGCCGGAGGTGCCGAGCAAAGTCACCGTCGATGTAGCGCCGGCCGCCACGCCGAGGGAGAAACCCCCTTCGGCTCGGACTCGCCCGCCATCTTCGATCGTCAGCGAACCGTCGCCGTCATTGCCGACGGTCATGGTGAAGTCGGTGACCAGCCAGTTCGATCCGGCGCCGGTCACAACGGCGCTGCCGGTGTTGTTCGCGCCGATATAGCCCTGATTGCTGATCACGTTCGCGCCGTTTTCGATGCGCAAGGTGCCGGTGCCGAAGCTGCCGATATTCAGTTGCTGGGTGTTGATCCACGTCGAACCCGCACCGGATACGACAACATCGCCATGCCCCGAAGCGCCAACAACGCCGTCATTGCTCGCCACGCTCGCACCATTTTCGATGCGCAGCGTCCCGGTACCGAACAGGCCGACGTTGATCCGTCCGCTGTTTTCCCACAGCGAGCCGGTACCGCTGACGAGCATCTGCCCGACGCCGTCGCTATTGGCACCGATGTGGCCCCCGACGCTGACGACCTTACCGCCATCGGCGATGTTCAGCGTCCCGTTACTATCATTGCCGACGAGCAGATCGCCGTTGTTCGTCCAGGTCGAGGCGACGCCGTTGGCGCCGATGCCCGAGACGGTGACGATGCCTTGACTGCCAGCGCTGGAGCCGATCCAGCCCGACTGGTTGCTGACCTGACCACCGGACGTGATGTTCAGCGTGCCGCTGCCGAATTCGCCGATAACGATGTCGCTCGCCCCGGTCCATGTCGACGCATTGCCATTGGCGTCCTGCCCCGAAACGGTGACAATCCCCTGACTGCCCTCGACGTCGCCGACATAGGTGATGTCAGCGACGGTCACGAGACCGCCATCGAGGATGTTGAGCGTGCCGGTGCCCAGGCGGCCGACGCGAAGGATGCCCATGTTGGTCCAGGTCGAGGCGTTACCGCTTCCATCGGTACCGGTAACGGTGACAATGCCCCGCTCGCCGCTTTCGCGGCCGATCATTCCGTCCGCATTGGTCAGCGCGCCGCCGTCGCCGAGCCGCAGTTCGCCGCCGCGGACATTGGTTTCGCCGGTAAAGCTGTTCGCGCCGGTCAACACCAGCGTGCCAAGGTCGGTCTTGATGACATCGCCGATGCCGGTCAGGTTCGACGCGATCGTTGCGGCATAGCCTGCGCCGCCGATCGTGCCGTCGCCAACGCGAATGATCGCCGCCGCATCGACGAACGCGATATCGTCGCCCGCGACAAGATAGCCGTCGCCGGCGAACTGCATCCCCGAAGCCGTGACCGCGCCGAGCGAAGCGTCGACGGTTACTGTCCCGCCGACGCCCGAGAAGACCGCAAAGGCCGCGTCGGTGAAGGGCGCGTTTGCCGATCCGTCGAACTCGGTCCAGTTGTCGTTGCCGGCGCTTGCCTGCCACAAACCCTCGCCGCCGGTGATGACGCCGTCATTCTTGCCCCCGTTGGCGCCGTCCCAGAAGCGCATGGTGAGGCCCGTGGTGTTGACCAGGTTGATCTGGTTCGCGACCGAGGTCTGCACGAAATAGCCCGCATTGACCGTCAATCCGTTGTCGGTCAGCGATCCACCATAGTTGATGATGCGATAAACGCCCGGTTCGAAACTGCCTCCGGGGGTTTCCTGGACATTGAGCGTTCCGTCGAGAACGAGGTCCCCGCCCACGTCGATCAGGTCGTTGAAGGCGCCCCCGACGACATTTGCCTGGCCGAAGTCGACGTTAAGCGTCGCCTCCGGTGCGAGGTATAGGTCGCCTGCGATTGTCAGCCTGCCCGGCACCCCGCCGACGTCGCCGGGATTGAGATTGCCATCAAAGATATCGACATCGCCGCCGATCGCACCCGTGCCGCCCAGCGTACCGCCCGTCGCCACGCTGACGAGGCTCACTCCGGCCCCCAAAATGCCGTCGACGAGCAGCGTGCCGCCCGCGACCGACGTCGTGCTGATCAGGGCCGAGCTGTCGCCGGTAAGGCGAGTGGTCCCCGCCACATGGTTGATCGTACCAAGGCCTGTCATGCTGTTGGCGAAGAGATAGTCGGTCTCGGTGTGGTTGAAGTTCAGTTCGCTCGCGCCGAGGCCAAAATTAATGTTGCCATCAATGAAGCCGACGGCCGCAGCCGCGCCGCCTTCGACGCCGCCAATATTGACGGTGCCGGCCGAACCGCCCTGCGCTGCAATCTGGAGGCTAGACCCGGCGATCACCCGGCCACCATCAGCGACCGTCAGAACCGCGGTGCCGGTACCGCTACCGATAACGAGATCGCCCGTCGTGGCGAAACGGGAGCCCGCGCCCGACACCGTCAGGCTGGCCGCCTGTGGCGCCGTGCCGAAGGTCGCAGACGCGAAGGTCGCTGCACCGTTCTGATTGACCGTGAAATCGCCGGCGGTCATCAGCAGCGAACCGGCGCTCGTCCAGTTGGAGCCCGCGCCGGTGATCGCGACGACGATGGGATTGGTGCTGCTAGTCGGGGTACCGATCTGGCTCGCTCCCCCGGTGCGCAGCGTCCCGCCCGCGCCGATCGTCATGCTGAGGGGCGCGTTGAAGCTTGTGCTGCCCCGAATGCCGCCCGACACATCGGCCAGCGAGTTCGCACCCGTAATGTTGATTTGCGTCGTGGCAGCAAGGGTACGCAGATCCAGATCGCCCGCCCTGATCCGGAGCGTACCGCCGTTCGTCACGTTCACGATAGCCGAACCCGCAAAGGGAATATTGTTCCCGCCGAAGGCGGTCGTGCTGAAGACCGAGTTCGCGCCGTCGACGCTCAGCGTCGAGCGCCCCATCGTCGTGGCGCCCCCGGACGTGACATTCGCCCCGCCGACGATACGAAGCTCGCCGCCCGTGCCGTTGATGAGCGTTCCGCCGCCATAGTTGCTGTCGCCGGTCAGCGTGGTTACGCCAGTGCTTGCTACCTGAACGCTGCCCGTGCCGGTGATTGAGCCCGCATAAGTGTAGGCATTCGAGCGGTTGAAGACCAAGCGGGCATTGTTGACCACGTCGCCGACGATCGAGCCGGTCGTGCCGCCAAGACCGCCGATCTGCAGCGTACCGGCCTCGATCGTCGTACCGCCGGTATAGCTATTCTCACCATTGAGCGCGAGCGAACCGGCGCCGAGTTTCGTAAATCCCCCGCTACCTGTCATGGCATTGAGGACGCCGTTGGACGTTGCGGCATTTGCAATGTCGATCGCACCGCCGTTCGCCCCCAGAATGTATGCGTGGGCATTAACCGAATTGGCGCCCGTCATACGCAAGGTGCCGCCGTCGAGCGTGATCGCGCCCGCAGCATCACCGAGGAAGCTGTCGTTGGCGACCGAAAGCACGCCGCCGCTGATCAGCGTGCCGCCGGTGTAGCTGTTGGCGCCGGTCAGCACGAGCGTGCCGGCATCGGTCTTGACCAGCTGCGACGCGCCGATGAGGTCGGCGCTGATCGTCGCGGTGAAACCCGCGCCCGCGGCGGTACCGTCACCGACGCGGATCAGCGATTCCGGTCCGACCAACGTCAGCGGCGCGCCGTCGATCACATAACCGCCCGCCGCGAACTGCATTCCCGTCGCGGTAACCGCGCCGCCGCTGTTGTCGACCGTGACCGTGCCCGGCGCGCCGGCGAAAATCGCAAAGGTGCCGTCGGCAAACGCCGCGTTGATGCTGCCATCGGCGCCCGTCCAATTATTGTCGGCGCCCCCCAGATGCCAGATGCCGCTGCCGCCGTCGACCGCGTCGTTGAACTTGGGCCCGGCCGCACCGTCCCAGAAGCTTAAGGACAGGCCTTCGGAGTTGATCAGGTTGACCTGGCCCGCGACCGACGTCTGCACGGTGACATTGCTACCGGGCGGCATCGAACCCAGCGCGAGCCCGTTGTCGATGAGCGCGCCGCCATAGTTGAACACGCGATAAAGGCCGCCGCCGAAGTTGCCGCCGGCCGAAACATTGACGTTGATCGTGCCGTCGAGCGTCAGGTCGCCCCCGACGTTGATCAAGTCGTTGAGCGGACCGCCCGCGACATCGGCCTGACCGAATTCGAAGTTCAGGACCGAACCGCCCGCTAGCGCCAGGTCGCCGTCGATATTGAGCGTACCCGGGCTGTTGCCCGGCGCAAGGATGCCGCCGCTTAGCACATTGACACTGCCGCCGATCGTCCCGCTGCCGCCCAGCGTCGCCCCCGAAGCGACGGTCAAAAGGCCCGTCGCCGCCGACTGGTTGCCGTTGACCAGCAGGGTACCGGCGTTCACGGCGGTCGCGCCGGCATAGCTGTTGGCGCCGGTCAGCGTCAGAACGCCCGCGCCCGACTTGGTGAGGCCGCCCGCCCCCGAAATCATGCCATTGAGCGAAAAGGTCGTTCCGGTGTCGGTCAGGATCGTCCCGGCGCCGGTCAGGCTGCTGTTCCGTGCGCTTGCAAAGGATGCCGTCGTGCGCAGCGTGCCGCCGGAAAAGTCGAGCCCGCCGGCTGCTGCACCAAGATTCGCATCGGCCGAAACCTGCAATGTGCCGCCAAGAATCGACGTGCCGCCAGCGTAGCTGTTGATGCCGCTCAGCACCGTGGTGCCGCTGCCGATTTGCCGCACCGCCCCGCTGCCCGAGATGGTTCCGGCAAAGGTGACGAGGTTCGAGCGATTGAAGACGAGCAGGCCGTTGTCGACGATGTCGCCGACGATGCTGCCCGTCGCGCCGCCGTCGCCGAGCTGGAGCGTGCCCGCTTCGATCGTCGTACCGCCGGTGTAGAGGTTCGTGCCGGTCAGGACCGTCGTGCCGGTCCCCGCCTGACGCACCGATCCGGTGCCGCCGATCTGCCCTCCATAGGAAAGAAGGTCGCTGCGGTTGAAGCCGAGCGTGCCGAAATTGTTGACGATCGCGCTGGCAATCGACCCCGTCGTGCCGCCGCCGCCGATGAACAGCGTGCCGCCATTGACGTTCGTCGACCCGGTATAGCTGTTATTGCCGGTCAGCACCCAATTGCCGCTGTCGTTCTTCGCGAGCGTGGTGACGCCCGTGCCCGCATTGCCGATCGAGCCCGCCAGCGTGTTGTTACCCAGATTGGTCCCGCCGAGCGCGATCGTGCGCGCCTGGTTGTTGTTCGCGAGCGTGACCGGCCCGGTGTCGGTGAAGACGATCGCGCCCGTGCCCGACGATTCGATGAAGGTGACGCCCTGCGACAGAGTGAACAGGCGGTTCGTGCTGTCGCCCGCACCGGTGTAGCGCAGCGTCGAGCCATTGCCGATGACGAGGTTCGCGGCGGCGGCGGACGAGGCGCCGATGCTGCTCGCGATACCGCCGTCGGCGAGGTTGTCGACGCCGAGGACACCGCCGCTGATCGTCGTGATGCCCGTATAGGTGCTGCCCGGATTGGTGAGAATCCATGTGCCGGCGTCGGTCTTGGTCAGGCGCGTGACCCCGGTGCCGTTGTTGGTGACCTGTGCGGCGAGAATGTTGTTCGCCGTGCTCGTGCCGCCCAGCGTCAGCGTCTGCGCCGTATTCGCGCTCGCAAAGGTCAGGGGGCCGGCATGGGTGAAGGCGATCGCGCCCGTGCCCGAGGCATCGAGCTTGCTCGCGGCCGAGGCGCCGAGCGTGAATTCTCGGTTCGTGGCCCCGCCTGCCCCGACATATCGCAACGTCCCGCCGCTCAGCACGAGGTTGCTCGCCGCCGAGGAGGAGGAACCGATCGAACTATTCCCGCCACCGTCGCCGAGGCAGTCGACCGCGAGCGTGCCGCCATTGATGACGGTCGGCCCGCCGTAGCTGCTCGCACAGCCCGACAGCTGCTGGAAGTTGGCGCCGTTCTTGATCAGGCCGCCGCTTCCCGAGATTGCGCCGCCGTAATTGGCCGCCGCGCTGCCGCCGGCATTGAGCGTCAGCGTCGCGCCGTCGAGCGCGATGTTTCCGCCCGACGCGCCGCCGCCGGTCAGATAGAGGACATTGTTGTTATAGCCGTCGAGGTCGAGCAGAACCCCGGCGGTGTTGTCGAGCGACACCCCGCCGCTGCCCAAAGCGGTCGTCGACCCCACCCGCACCGTGCCGTTTATGACACGCAGCAGGTTGGTCGAGCTGTTGATCCCCGACAAAAGCAGCGTTCCCGCGCCATCCTTGTTGAGCTGCCCGGCACCGGTAATATTGCCCGAAAATTCAAGCGTCGTCCCCGCGTTGAAGACGTTGAGGTTGCCGTTGCCCGACATCGCGAAGCCGCGATCGGTCGAAACGCTGGCGCCCGTATAGACAAGCGTGCCGTTAGCGAAGGCGAGGTTCGACGCCGCTGCCGAGGACGCACCGATACCGCTCACCTGCCCGCCATTGGCGATGCAGTCGATCGAAAGTGCGCCGCCGATCGTCGTGACACCGGTATAGTCGTTGTTGCAGCCGCTGAACGTTTGGGTGAAACCTCCGGTCCGCGTATAGCCGCCGGTGCCGGTAATCCGGCCCGTGAAGAGACCGCCGCCGCCGCCCGTCGTCAGCGTCCGCCCTCCCAGATCGATCAGCCCGCCGCCGATAACCGCCGCTACCCCGATGTTGAACCCGCCGAGGTCGAGCGTGGCGCCGCTGTTCACGGTCATGAAGCGGCCGCCGGCGCCAAAGGCTCGCGCCGACCCCGCGCGCAGGGTGCCGGCATTGACGGTCGTATCGCCGGCATAGTTGTTCGTGCCGCTGAGGACGAGCGTTCCCGCACCATCCTTGAAGAAGGACCCCGCGCCTGTCGCGATGCCGCCGATCGTCAGCGTCGTGCCCGCATTGGCGACATCGATGCCACCCTGCCCGGCCGCCAGCGTAAAGCCGCGGTCGATGGCGACCGTCCCGCCGGTATATTGCAGCCGCGCACCATTGCCCATGACGAGATTCGCCGAATCGCTGCTCGCCGCGCCGATCCCGCTCGCGATGCCGCCGTCGGATAGCGTGTTGACCGACAGCGTGCTGTTGCCGGCGGCCGACGATTGGGTGATCGTCGTGACGCCGGTATAATCGTTCGCGGCGTTCGACAGGACCAATGTGCCCGCGCCGGTCTTGGTCAGCCCCGCATCGTCGGGGCTGGTCACCAACCCCGAAAATTCGACGGTTCGTCCGGCGTCGACCTGGATCGCGCGCTCGGCACCGCCGTTGACGAGCGTAATGCCGCGATCGGTGGCGGCGTCGACGCCGCCCGTATAGGCCAGCGTGCCGCTTTCGAGGACGAGGTTCGCGGCGTCGGCGCTCGACGCGCCGATGCTGCTCGCGGCGCCGCCGCTGGCGAGTTGCGTGACCTCCAGCCGGCCGCCGCTCAGCGTCGTTCCGCCGGTATAGTTGTTGGCGCCGGTCAGGCGGACGGTACCGCCGCCGCTCTTGGCAAAAGCCGTCGCCCCGCCGTTATTGACGATCGTCGAGCCGATCGTGAGCATGCCCGTGCCATTATGCTGGACGCCAAGCGTGCCACCGCCTGTGCTTCCGGTCAGCGAACCGCCGGTGATGCTCTGGTTCGTGGCAAGCGTGCTGGGCCCGACGATGATCGTGCCGTCGATGCCCAGCGTATTTGCAGCGCCGATCGCGACGTTCGATCCGGCGGCGGCAGTATAACGCAAGCCACCGAGCTGGACATTGCCGTTCACGGTGCCGAAGAAGGGGGTATTCGCCGCATTGGCGGTATCGCTGATGATATCGCCGTCCGCCCAGGTCGAGGCGTCATCCTTGGTCGTATAATCGCTGTCGTCGAAGGCGAGAATGCCGCCGCCGACAACCTTGGCATAGTCGGACCCGTTTATTGTCGCCCAGCCGCCAAGCACGCCGTCGGCATTGCTCGTCGTGATCGCGCCGTCCGTCGGGAGGACGAAATTGACCAGCCCACCCGCGCGCGTGATCGCGCCGAGATTGAGGTTGACGATCCCGCCTGCGCCGCTGACGGCGCGAACGGTGTTGCTGCCGGCATTGACCGTCAGGCCGCTGAAACCCTGACTGTTGGTCTCGCCCGCCGCGCCTGTGACCTCCAGCGTGCCGCCTGACAGAACGAGCGGCGACGATGCCGAGATGATGTCGCCCACGGGACCGCCGGCACCCGAGAAATCGAGCGTCAGCCGGCCGCCGCCGATCGTGGTGGCGCCGGTATAGCTGTTCGCCCCCGTCAGCGTCAGCGATCCCACGCCGTTTTTGCGCAATCCGCCGGTTCCGGTGATGCTGCCGCCAAAGACCTGCGCGGTCTTTGCATCGACGGTCAGGGTCTGCGCACCGAGTGCGACCGTACCGCCCGTGCCGGTCAGCGACGGCGCGACGAGGTCGAAACCGCCAAGGTCGAGCGTGCCGCCATTGACGATCAGGCCGTTCGCGGGTCCAAAGGCCGCGGCATTCCCCACTTTCAACGTGCCCGACGTAACGGTGACATTGCCCGTAAAACTATTGGCGCCACCCATGATCCAAGTGCCGCTGCCGTTCGAGTTGAGGTTTCCGGCGCCCGAAATCACCCCCGAGAACCGGCTCTCGCCGGTAAAGCTGCCGCCGAGCGTCAGGCTGTCGGCGATACCACCCGCGACGAACGATGCATTGCCGCTTAAATCAAGTGCCCCGGTCCCGTCGTTCTGGATACCCGACGTGCCGTGGACCACCCAGCTGCGGTTGCTGCTGTTGCCCGTTCCGACATAGTTCAGCGCGCCGATGCTGAGACCGATGGTCGATCCCGCGCCGAGCGAGCTGACGGCGCCCGTGTCGGCGAGGACCGCCGCCTTCACCAGCCCGGCGATCGTCGCCTGTCCGGTAAATGTGTTGGCGTTGCCCAACGTGACGCTACTTCCGGCCGCCCCGTTGAAACCGTAAGCACCACCACTCAGGACGCCCAGCAGTTCCACATTGGCGGTATCGGCAATGAAAGTGGCGCCGGCCGAAACATCGATATCGCCGGTGATCGAAAGCGTGCCCGTGCCTTGGTTGCGGATGATCGCACCATTGCCATTGATGTCCCAGTTGCGGTTCGAGCTGTCGCCGTCGCCAAGGTATATCAGGCTGTCGCTGTACTGGCTCTGCTGGTTGAAGATGATCGTGCCGTCGGCCACCGTGACGGGGGCGCCAAGCGCGCTCGCCTCTCCAAGGTTGCGGAGCGAGGTGAAGCGCGCCGAGCAGGTGCCGTTGCAACCCGTAAAGATGGTCTGGCCGGTGTAAGTGCTGAGGTCGTTGCTCATCGTGACGCCGCTGGCCGCCACCGAAACCCTGCCGTTGCCCGAGATCAGCGCCGAACCCGCGCCGCTCCCCTCGAGAATCAGCGTGCCGCCATCGCCGATCGCAACCGCGCGGCTCGTCGAAGCGCCCGCTATCGACAGTCGGACCGTCGCGCCCGCGGCGGTAACGATATTGTTGCTCGATGCACCGAGCGCAGCGTCGCTGGCCGCGTAGATGCTGCCGGCGTTGATCGTGATGCCGCCTGTGAAACTGTTGGTGCCGTTCAGTATCAACCCGCCGTTGCCCGCCTTGATCAGGCCTGCGGAACCGGTAATCGCCGAATTGATCGTAGCGTTGGCGTTGTTGAAATTGGTCGTGATCGTCGGCGCCGGTCCGCTCAGCGTCAGCGTGCTGCCGTTCAGGACATAACCCGCCGAATTGAAAGTGATGTTACCGACCGTGACCGGAACCGCGACGGTCACCGTGCCCGGGGTGCCGCCGAAGGTCGCATTGTCGATATCGCCATTGTTCCACGGCTCGACGAAGGGACCGCTTACGCCGTCGCCATTGGGACTCCAGTTGAGGTTGCCAAGGTTCCAGGTGCCGGTACCGCCCGACCCGACAGCAGTGCCGTTCGCATCCCAGTAACGATCGTCGGCCTGCGCAGGCATCGGCGCGCACGCGAGCACCGCGGCAAGTGAAGCTCCGCACAACAGGCGGCGCGACAGCGACGGGCCCTTGCTGGTACGGGCGGCAGAGGCGCGGTCGATCGTCATGATATTTCCTTCGGGCACGGTTCGGGGTTCGTGAGCGGGTCACGGAGGACGGATTGTCTGATGGTAAAGGCCGCTGCCCATCCGGGGCCGGATGCAACGGCTGCGAAGTCGGGCGCGCGGAGCACAGAATGAAACGCACCATCGCTGATCATACGCCCCCCCGGCGGTTACGGCATGGCCCGCAGGACGCGCGCCTCGCCTTTCCTTTCGGTGTGCCCGGCGCCGAATAGGAACGCCCGCACCCCGTGTCCCACCACCGACCTTCCGTCGCCGAAGCGCGTCCCTGCGGAAGACCAAGCCAACCCAGCCGCCCGGCAAGGCCGGAAAAGATGGCGCGGGCCGTCGACTACGGAATGAATTATTATCAAACAGTTACCGGATACCAGTAAAGGGAGGCATGTTACGGTATCGATACGGAAAGCTGAGATTGGGGTAACATCGGCGCCCCCCCCGTCCCGAACCCTTCGCCGGACGCGCGACGCTTGCACAGCCCGCATGCCCATCGGTAGAAACCCGACACCATGTTGACCCGCATTCCGTCGATGAGCGCAAATTCCGCTTCCCCGCCAAATGAAAGGGACCTCCGTATCGCGGTGGTCGAGCATCCCGAAGCAGCCCATGCCCATGCCGCGCTTGCGTCGTTCCTCTGCGCCACCGGCCGTGTCGACGAAGCGCTGGCCCATCTCGACCATGAAATGGGCCGTCAGCCGGCGAAGGTCTGGCCGCTATCGATCAAGGCCGGCATCTTGTCCGCCGAGCGCCGCGCGGCCGAAGCGATCGAGCTCCACCGGACACTCGTCGCCATGGCCCCCGATGTGCCGCTCCTGTGGGCGAATTTCGCCAGCGACCTCGCCGCCGTCGGCGATGTGGGCGATGCCGCGACCGCCTTTCGGAAGACCGTCGATCTCGCACCCGGCTTCGGCCCCGCGTGGCTGGGGCTTGCCAATTTGCCGATCGGACCGTTCGACGAGGCCGATATCGCGGCGATGGAAGCCGGCCTCACCATCGCGGGCGACCCCTATCACAAGGTCCAGCTGCTGTTCGCGCTCGGTCGCGCCCACGGCGCGCGCGCTGCGTTCGACAAGTCCTTCGAGAAATTTTCCGAAGCCAACACCCTGCGTGGCGCGCTCGCCCCCCACGACGGAGCGGGGCTCGCGGCATTCGTCGAGGCTCACTGCGCAGCGCGGCCGTCCTTGTTCGCCGCAACGGCTGCCGCTTCCCCGCAAGCGGATAACGCAATCTTCATCGTGGGCATGCCGCGCTCCGGGTCGACGCTTGTCGAACAAATCCTCGCCAGCCATCCCGAAGTCGAGGGCGCGGGCGAATTGTTCGCCTTGCCGGAAGTCGCCGCCTCGATCGGTGCCTTCGCTTCCCCCGAAGCCTTTGTCCGCCGGCTGGAGACACTGACGCACGCCGAAGCCGCGCAGCTCGGTGCCGACTATCTAGGGAGAGCGAAGCGCTATCGCCGCACCGATCGCTCCTATTTCACCGATAAAATGCCGGCCAACTGGCGCTTTGTCGCGCTTATCCGGCGAATCCTTCCGGGCGCGCGGATCATCGATGTACGGCGCGACCCGCTGGCCTGCTGTTTTTCGGCTTACGCGACCTATTTCAATCGCCACACCGACTTTCCGAACACGCTCGAGGAATTGGGTCGATATCATCGACACTATCTGGAGATGATGCAAATGGTACAGGGCGTGGCGCCCGGCAGCTTGCACCGCCTCGACCATGCGCGGCTTGTCGCGGATGCAGAGGAGGAAATCCGGACCCTGCTCGGCTTCTTGCAGCTGTCTTTCTCGCCCTCCTGCTTCAGGCCCGAAGAGAATTCGCGTGCCATCTACACCCCGAGCGCCCAGCAGGTTCGGCGCCCCATTCAGCACGAGAAGGACCGCTCGCATGCCTATCGGCGGTGGCTGGGGCCGTTAGAAGCCGCGCTCGACGCCGGAAAATGAATCGCCGCCTCCGGCGGAAAGCTGTCCGCCCGCCTTTGGACGGCACGGCATCCGAATAGTTTGCGAGTTCAATAGATCTCGTGCCAGTTCTCGATCTCCGACGACCGGTTCGCCAGTCCCCAGCAGATGAGGCCGGGGCGGCTCGCCGAGGCGGAGCCTTTCATCAGCCGATATTCGAGTCTGCGGCAACGGAACCCGTCGACATTTTCTTCGCGCAAGACCGTCAGCGTGCCGGTCGACGCCTTGCCCTGCCAGCGATGCACATGCCCGATAGACCAGCTGCCGGCGCGTTTCGCCCGCTCGCCATATTGCCCGCTGAACTGGTCGTAAGGGAATTTGGGACGGCCATCGAAGTCGATCCCGCCTTCGCAATCGCTGCAGCTGACTTCGCCGAACTTGTTGTAGGCCGCCTTTTTCGCTTCGACCTCCGCGGGCGCTTTCAGGCCGTCGATGTAAGCCGGCGCCTTCGGCGGGGCCGCCGCTGGCGATACCTCGGCGTCGGGGGTCCCATCGCTTTCCTCTCGAGACGGCGTTTCGTCGGCTTCGGATTCCTTGCGGTTCCCTCCGCGGAGGCCGTCGGCGATCGTTTCCCTGACGATTGTCTGCGTCTGCTGTTCGGCCTCCTCGATCGCGCGGTCGGCCAGTCGCTTGAAAAGCCCCTGGGCGTGCGCTTCATGGGCGACGCCCAGCAGCGCGATGACGGCAGCGGCCGTACGAAACGCATGTCGCATAAAAGCTCCTGATACTGATGGCCTTGATCGCGGCCGGTCAGCCGAAATCGGTGGTGAGCGTCGCGGTCAGCCGGCGCGGGAAATTGTAGAGGTAAATTCCCGATGACCCATTGGCCCAACCGAATTTGTTGGCGATATTCGCAAGTTGCACGCGGAGCGTCGCGGGTGCCTTGCCAAGCTTGAACCGATAGCGGCCGCCGACCGACGCGATCGCGCGCGCGGGGATGACGAGCTTGCCGTCGACACTCGCGACCCGATCCGACGTGCTCTCGACAACGACGTCGACCGAGACGGCGGGCGCGAAAGTGGGCCGGTAATCGAGCACCGCGGTCGACAGGCGGCCAAAGCTTGCGACTGGCTTCTTGCCGACGAGGCCGCTGTCGACCGCATCGCCCGACAGGGTGGCGTCGATCAATGCAGTGCCCGCGATCGCCGTCAGCCCCGGTGCGACCTGGCCCGAAAGCGAGAATTCGGCGCCGCGATGGCGGACGTTGCCGAGCTGGCGAAAGACCCGCGCCGTGTCGAGCGAGTAAAAGGGCTTGCGCACTTCGAACACGCCCGCGACGAGGCGGATGGCGGGCGTGATCGACCAGCGAAGGCCGGCATCGACCTGCCGTGTCCGGATCGCGGGCGGCGCCTCGTCGCGGTTCACCGCGTGTCCGGGGGCGACCGGGCTCTCTTCCAGTCCCTGTGTATAGCCGCCATAGAAAGCGAGCGACGGCGAGGCGTGGACGGCAGCGGTCGCATTCAGCAGCAGCGGCGCGTCCTTCGTCGTGACGACCGGCACGCCCGGACCGAACACACGCTTGCGGTAATCGGTCTTCTGCAATCCGACGCTGACCTCGCCGACATTCTTCCAGCGCCCTTCATAAGCGACCCCCACTGTCCATTGACGGACGGTGTCGCGCGTTTTGGGGCCAAAGACCGACACGGGTTCGGGAAAAATCACCGGGTCCTCGATCGGATGATTGCCGACGAATATTTCGCGGCCGCCGCCATAGGTGCGCGACCGGTCGCGCCCTTTCAACGACAGGTGCAGCATGTGCAGGCGCGGCCCGTCTTCGATCCGGCGCGACAGGCGAACCTCGCCGCTGGTCGATGCAGATCGCCGGCCCGGTTCGGCGATCACCACCTCGTCAGCGGCGCCATCGGGCCGCACGTTGAGGAACAGCTGCGTATGCTGGCGGTCAAGGTCGAGGATCGAACGGAACGCCCCGGCCTTCAGCGTCCAGTCGCCGTGCCTTGTCGTCGTCGCGATCCCGGCATTAATCGTTTCGCCCTCGTTGGCCGCCCATTTCTGGCCGAGCCGCTTCACGCGCTCGATCCGCGGTGGCAGATGGTCGCCGGCGGTGAGCAACAGCGGCGGCAGTTCTTCGTCATGGATACCGATGCGGCTCCAGAAGGGCGTAATCTCGACGCCGTCGACGGGCTCCCAGCGCGCGATGAGCGCCATGGTGCGAAAGTCGGCGCTGCCGCCCGTATGGTTGCGATCAGAAAAGATGCCGTAGCCCGCACCGATCGAAAGCCGGTCGGTGACGGGCAGCTGTCCGTCGAGTTCGAGCACCTTGGTCCCGAACGGACCGACGCGCCCGCTGACGCTCAGCAGCCGCTTCATGCCGGGTTTGCGCAGGTCGTAATCGGCAATGCCGGTGGGCGCCGGAAAGGGATAACCCTGCGCCGACAATCCGACGCGCATCTGGAGGCCCGCGATCACCCGGTCGGTGAAGCTTGCCTGCTGGTCGATATAGAGACCGTCGAGGCGGATATTGCCCGCCTCGGCTGCCGAGAAGCCGCGGACATAATTGGGGTTATAGATGCCGATCTGTTCGCCGCCGATCGACGTGCCGAAGGCATCCTCGGCGCTCGTCGTCGCATTGTCGTCGGCGCGCTGGGCAAGGGCGGCAGCCGGCATAGCGGCGAACGCCAACGCGATCACGGTGCAGGAAAAGCGCCGCATCATACCACCGCCTTCATACGGCGCCGGACATCTTCCCAGTCGGTCATGAACATCGCCGCGGCAAGACGCGCGGCCGGGCGTTCGGGGTCCAAGCGGTCGCTGCGCAGGTCGTCATTTTCGTGCGAGTAGCTCGACATATGGACGAGGAGCGGATGTACCCCCGCCGCGCCCGGCTGATACCAGCTGCGATCATGTTGCAGTTCCAGCGCGAGCGGCCGCGGGCCCCAGGCATGTTCGGAATTGGCGTCATATGCCGGGAGGCGATCAGCGACATAGAGGCCATAGGCCGAACCGGTGCGGATCTGGAGCCCGCCGCCCTGGACGCCCTCGGCCTGCACCCGGCGGCGCGCCATCATGTCATAGGGGTTGAGAAAGACATTCAGCACGGCGCCTTCCTCGGACGGGTCGATATAGCGCCCATCGCGCAAGACCGTTTTCGGCCTGCCCTCGACGACGCTCTTGGCCCTGATGCTGAAGGTCGCGCCGACCAGCCGCACGCCATCGAGCGTCGGCACCACCGAAATATTGATATCGGCCTGAAGGCTCGTCCCGCGCACGTCGCGCAGCGACGGCTGCTGCATCAGCGCATCGAATGCGACCATCGCGCGGCGACGGAGCAAATCGATTTCGGCAACCGGGATCCGCGCAAGATTGTTCGGCTGGTGGACATGGACGTCGGGCGACTTGGAATACCAGCCGGGAAGACCGGCACCCGGATCCGGCGTGCCGGCGGTCCAACGCGCCATCAGCTTCTTCGGCGCGCGACTGTCGCCGGGTGCGGCCATCGCCGCGGGGATCGCGGGCGCGGCGAATAAGAGCCCGAGCATGGCAAGCTTCGACAGGGATTTTTTCATGATATCTGGCTTTCCGTAAGGAGCTATCAGCCGGGCGCGCCGAGTGCGCCGCCGACGATTCCGCGCAGCAGGCCGCGCTTCTTTTTCGGCTTGGCATCGGCGGGTGCGTCGTCATCGGCGGTGACTCCGCCCGTCAGCGACGCGAGGTCGACGCCGAGCATCCCCATGTGCGTCGCCTTGGTGCGCAGCTTGACGGCCCAGCCCGCAGGCACGTCGCGCGGCGATCCATAGTTGGCCTCTGGGCCATAGGCGGTCATCATCAGCATTGCCGATTCCGAGGCTTTGCCGACCGCCGCCGGGATGACGCATTCGGTGGTTTCCGGGGCGAGAAGGATGCGCTGCTGGACGAGCCGTGCGATGTCGGATTGTTCGAGATAGTCGGGGAGCGCCATGCCGGGCATACGCACCGCGCTCGACGTCCACATCACGATGGTGCCGTTTTCGCGCGCACCGGTCACTGTCATGATCGTGCCGCGGGAATGGGCGAGCGCGGGCCAACTGACCTTGACCGCCCCCGATGCCAGTTCGGCATTCCGCGGCGTGAGCGGCGCGAGGAAATCATTCCCGCCGGCGACGGCAAAGCGCATCTCGGGCGAATAACTGCCCTGCACGACATGATCGCCGACGAGCGAGGCGGCACGCGGCACGCGTGTGCCATTCTTCCCCCCCGGCCATTCGCCATAGGTCGCGTGACGCCCCGCCGACGGCGGCACCATCGCTTTCACATTGGGGATCGCGCCGAAGGGCGACGCCGCGCCGGGGTTCATCGTCGCAAGGTCGATCACGACCGGCTGGCCCGCGGGCGCATTTTCGCCGCAGCCCCAGTATAGTTCGATCCGCCCCTTTGGCGCGCCCGCGGGGCCGGGGCGGTAATCGGGCTTGCCGTCTTCCCTGGGTGCGGCACCGGTCGGCGTGACGAGCGGCAGGCGGTCGCCGGCGCGCAAGGCCTGCGGCGGCAGATGTTCGGCGCTCGGCGTGGGACTGCGGCGCGCCGAACCGAGCTGGAGCGACAGGTTTTTCGCAACGCCCGCGGGCTGGCCGGTCGCCATGCCGGACACGGTTTCGGCGGAGAGCCAGTAGACGGCCTCGACCTTCGGCTTCTGCGCCTGCTGTGCGAGGGCTGCGGCGGCAAAGGCAAGCGCGCTCACGGCGGCGCCGCCGATCATCATCTTTTTCATGTCGGAGTTCCTTCTCAGGGCTGCTTCGGGGCCGACGCGGACGGCGGCGAGATGTGGAGGCGCAGCCCCGGATGATCGATCACGAAGCGCCGGTCGGCGAACATGTCGATCCCCAGGATCACCGCGGGCTGCTCGAGCGTGAAACCCAGCACCTTAAAGATGGACAGGTCGGCGATGCGCACCTTGCGTCCCTCGACCCGCGCGTCGCCGATGGCCAGCGCATCGATCGGGGCCTCGACGCTCGCCATCGCGTGGTTCGTCGCGCCCTTGATGTCGGTTGCCTTGGCAAGCCCCGGACTGTCCTGCGACAGGCCGATCGCCTTCGCCGCCGCCCAGTTGATGATCGTCCCGCGCGCGCCGGTGTCGAGGATCGCGGGGACCTCGACCCCGTTGAGGCGGATCGTCAGCCGCGGCGCGCGCATGTCGTCGAGGACGAAGGGAACCGACGCCGAAAGCCCGTCGAGCATCCCGGCCTCGACCTTCCGCGTCATGCGCCAGCGGCGCGCCGGCATGTCCATCTCGACCGCAAAATCGGCGATGATGTCGGCGCCCAATATGCCGTCGGTGCCCAAACGATCGGTCGGCCCGGGCGGAAGCAACATCAGCTCGGGCGAGCGGAACAGATGTCCGGCAACCTCGACCTGCTTGACCACCGTCGTTTCGACGTCGCTCCGGCCCGCGGCGCCATCGAGCGGATCGTCGGACAGCTTGGCGACGAGGCCGGGCATTTCGGCGCGCAGCTTCGGCATGATCGTCGTGCTGCTCGCCGCGGTGTCGATGACGAAGCGCCTGGGCGCCAGACCATCGATGCTGACGAGCACGACCGGATGGCCCGATGGCAGTATTTCGAGCGGCTGCATCGGTACCGAAGGGGCGGCGAGCGCCGCCGGCTGTTCGGGCGCGGTCGCGCGCGCCTGTTCGGCAACGATGAGCGCGCCGAGCAGGCCGAACGCGAGCAGGCTGTTACGGTAGCGGGCGATTGCCATGCTGGATCTCCTGGCGGCGGGGTGCCGCGAACAGGAGGGCGAGTATGGCGCGTTCCCGGCGCGCTCCACGCCGCTGCGACGAAAGCCGATACCCTCTCGTCCGAGCGGGTCCGCTCGCGACGAAGGCCGACGCCGGTGCGACGGGGAAGGACGTCAGCCGGCCGCACTTCCTTTATGCTTGGCACAAACTACACAATGGAATCGCCATGCCGCTGAAACCCGAACATCGTCAGACACTCTATCTGGTCGCTGCGACCTGGATCCTGTCCGGGGTGCTCTACCTCATCCCCTATCACCTGTTCAGCGGAGCCAGCTTTTACGTCACCATCTCGGTCATCAATATCTGCGTGATGGGAGCGCTGCTTTCGGGTGGTGTCTATTGGGCGGTCCGGACGACACGACGCCGCAATGCGATGATCCGGCTCGCCGCGATGGGCGCAGCGGTGTTTCTCGCATCGGGGGTGCTCGCGCTCGTCGACGCGGCGACGGGCGAGTGGATCGGCCGGCTCGTCGTGTCGCCGCAAAAGTCCGCCCCCTTTGCGCTCCGCGCCACCAATAATTTTATCGCGCTTGTCTGGCAGTTCGCGTTGCTCGGCGCCGCCTTCACCGTGATCGAGGCGAACAAGCTGACGCGCGAGCGCGAACTGGAGCTTGCCGTCGCACGCGAGGTCGCGAGCCGCGCCGAGGCCGCCGCAAGCGCCGCCAGCCTTGCGGCGCTCCGCTACCAGCTCAACCCGCATTTCCTGTTCAACACGCTCAACGCCATCTCGTCGCTGATTGTCACGAAGGAGTATGGAACGGCCGACGCAATGCTCGCCAAGCTGTCGGAGTTCCTGCGGGCAACGCTGTCGTCCGAACCCGACGCCTTGCTGCCGCTCGAGGACGAGCTTGTGACATTGCAGCATTACCTCGAGATCGAAAGCGTCCGCTTCGGCGACCGGCTCGCGGTCGAATTCGTCTGCCCGCCCGCGCTCAACGGCGCGCTAGTGCCGAGTTTCCTCCTCCAACCGCTGGTCGAAAACGCGATCAAATATGCGCTCGCGCCATCGACCTCCCCCGTCACGATCAAGGTCGAAGCGTCGCGCGACAACGACGTGCTACTCATCGCGGTCGAGGACGACGGCGTGAGCCAGGAAACCGACGCGCGCCCGGGCACAGGCGTGGGCCTCGCGAACGTCCGCCAGCGGCTCGAAACCCTCTATGGCGCCGCGGGCAGTCTCGAAACGTTGAAACGCGAGCGCGGCTTCCTCGCGATCGCTCGCTTGCCGCTGGCGCAGCGCAGCGAGGTTGCGGCATGAGCGCGCTCCAGGTCCTGCTCGTCGACGACGAACCGCTCGCGCTCCGCCGCCTCGAAACGCTGTTCGGCGATATCGACGATGTCGAGGTGATCGGCACCGCGTCGAGCGGCGAAGAAGCCGAGGAGCGGATCGCGGCGCTGCGCCCCGACCTGGTGATGCTCGACATCTCGATGCCCCGGAAAAGCGGTATTCGCGTCGCCGCCGACCTGGTCGCCGACCCGCGGCCCGAGATCATTTTCGTCACCGCTTTCGAGCAATATGCACCCGACGCGTTCGAGGTCGATGCCGCCGATTACCTGCTCAAACCCGTCCGCTTCGACCGGCTGCGCCAGGCGGTCGAGCGTGCGCGCCGCCGCCGTGCGATGCGCGATGCCGCCGACCGGCTGGCGGGCGCGCCGCCCGCCGAAATTCGCGAAGAGGCGATCTGGGTCCAGGTTGCCAGCGGTAGCCTGCGCCTCCCCATCGCCCAGATCGAATGGATCGAGGCCGCGCGCGACTATGTGCTGTTTCACACCGCGACGCGCAGCTACATCCACCGCATCTCGATGGCCGCGCTCGAACAACTCCTCGACCCGCAGCAACTGATGCGCGTGCATCGCTCGACCTTCATCCGGCCGGCCCTGGTCACAGCCGTCCAGCGGATCGGCAAGGGGCTGATCGCGCTCGAGATGGAGGATGGCGCAATCGTGCAGGTCGGGCCGAGTTACGTCAAGGCCGTGCTCGACCGGCTCGGCCTGCCCTGAGGCATTCGTCGCATCGGCGTCCGCTTTTGTCGACGCGGCGATGTTCAGGTCGCGCGATGATCGGGTTTCAAAGCATGGGCGGAGCGCCTTTGTTCGTATCTCCATAGCGTGAGAGTGCGGCATCCAGCCGCGAGCAGAGACGGTCGGCCCGTCCACCGCCGCTTGCGGCGAGCGGTCGGCGTCTCTGCTCTCCCTCACTGCTTATGGAGACATATATGAGCAAACTCCCCTTCCTCGCCGCCGTGCTCGCGCTCGGCCTGCCAATGCCTGCATTGGCCGCCAAGGCCGAAGCGAAGCCCGAAGCCCGCGCGCGGGCGGAGGCCAAGCCCGAAGCGCGCAAGGCCGAGGCGAAGCCCGAAGCCCGCGCCAAGGCCGAAGCGAAGCCCGAGGCGCGCGCGAAAGCCGAAGCGAAGCCCGAGGCCTGATCGCCACGGCCAAGGAGTGCCGGCGAGATCGACCCCTCGCCCGGCACTCCGCCACGCCCGAAACGCGGAACACTGCGACGGGGTCCTCGCGTCTGGAACAGGGCGCAGGCGATAGACGACGACAAGGAATAGAAACGATGGTCTTGCGCAATCTCCCCGTGCTGGCAGCCGGTTTGATACTGTCGGGCGGCGGCGCTCCCGTCGCCGCGGCGGCGGCGCAGTGCGCGAGCGGCTGGGCCGGATCGGTGCAATATTCGCGGTCGCAGGCGAACAGCGATTCCAAGACCGAAAAGCGCGTGTCGGGCAAGGGTACCGAAACGACGAACTGGTCGATGAACTATGAATATGCGGCGCAGGTCGCCGTCCGCGCGACGCCCGATCCGGATGTCAGCACCGGCCGCGCCAACATCAGCATGACCTCGACCTCGACCGAGAGCAAAAGCGCCGAAGACCGCTATATCTGCCCCCACGAGCGCACGCCGCGCTCGATGACCGGGAGCTTCGTCACCCAAAGCCAGACCCGGGCTGGCGGCAGCGGGCTGGAAGCCGATGTCGACATCTCGATGGATTCGGACGGCGCCTACACCGTCGGCGTCCGGCTCCCCGAGGTTTCAGGAACCGTGTCGGGATCATCATCGTCAAGCTTCGGCGGCCAATGCACCGCAAAGCAAGGTTCGAGCGACAATATCGCCGACATGCCGACGAGCGTCGACGGCGTGCGTTTCTCCAGCAGCGGCGATGACCGGGTCAATCCGTCCAGCCCCGACCGATTGTCGGGCAGCCATTCGGTGACCTCTTACGGCGTCACCGAAACGCTGCGCTGGAACCTCAGCCGGTGCGGCGGCGCGCTGCGCCTCGTCGACGTCAAGTTCGAGCATATGCGCTTCCCCAATTGGGGTGAATGGGCGGAAATCGTCGAGCAGACCGGCACGATCGACGGCAATCTGGTCCAGATGACGGCCGTCGTCGCCAACGACGGTCCCGAAGAGAAGATGGCCTCGGTCAAGTTTCGCGATACGTACAAGGGCGACAAATGGGACGGCGCGCGCCCCGACGGGCTGATCGAGGAGCTGTCGGTCACCGTGCCGCCCGGCGAAGAGCGCAAGGTCACGTTCGAATGGGATAGCTCGGGCTATGCCTGGTACGACGATGGGCGCCCGCGGCTGACGCAGCGGATCAAGGCCGAGCTCGTCGATGCGGGCAAGAAGGTCGACGAAGCCACCAAGAATCTGAAGGTCGCGCCCAAGCCGGTCGTGCTCGTGCATGGCCTGTGGTCGACCTGGCAAGCGTGGGAGAGCTGGCAGAATATTCTCACCACCAGCCACAGCTACGACTGGAAGGCATTCCCGGTCGGTCAAAGACCCGAGCATGGCAAGATGAGCACCGGCGAATTCGTCGCCAATCTCGGGCCGACCAACACAATCGCCGAAAATGCCAGCGAACTGCGCAGCTATATCAACTATGCCCAAAAGGACCGCAACGCCTGGCACATCGACATCGTCGCGCACTCGATGGGCGGATTGATCAGCCGCCGCTACATCCACGCGGCGATGCCGACCTATCCCGACGGCAAACCGCAAGTGTCGCATCTCGTCATGCTCGGCACGCCCAATATGGGGAGCCGCTGCGCCGACATCATCAGCGCGCCGCTGGAGGCGACCGACCGGACGATGAACGCGCTGCGCGAATTGCGGCCGAGCGTCGTCGCGCAGTTCAACGCCGAGCACACGAACCGCAAGGGCGTCGAATTCTCGATCCTCGCCGGAAACCCGCTGCCGACCATCTGCTATATGTTCGACCGCAATGACGGCGTGGTGACCGTGCCGTCCGCGATCTGGACGATCGAGGACAATGCCCAGCAGGACGTTATCCATATTAACATGGCGACCCCCGCGGTCTTCTCGTCCTTCGTGAAACCGCGCGTTGCGGTCGGCCCGGATAGGCAGAAGGGTACAGCCGGGGGCGGCTCGAAAACACGCCGGCTCATGCTGACAGGAGCAGAAGAGCCCGCGTCGCCCGAGGCCGATTTCTCGAAGGTCCTGAAACTCGATCCGGGCCAGACCGTCGAGGTGGTGATCCCGGTTAGGCAGGCGCTCAATTTCGGCCTCACCTTCGTCGCTGCGAACATGGTGTCGGCAACGCTGATCGACGACACGGGTTCGGTCGTGGCAACGAACCTGAAGGGCACACCCGAAGCCAGCCAAATGTTCCGGTCGCTGTTCGTCGGACGTCCGGTCGCCAAGGGGAACTGGACGCTCAAACTGCAAAACGAAGACCGGAGCGAACGCGAAGTCGTCCTGTCGACCTGGTCGAAGGCAGGATGAGGACGCAAGTCCCGCTTTAAGCGGACGCGAGGCGCGACAAAAACCGACCTCGGTGCGACCGGCACTCTCGCACTGCGCCGGGCGGCGCGCTACGGTTGCGGCCGATGCGATCCAATCACCGGACCCTCGCGCGCCAGGCCGCGCTGCTGACGATCGGCCTGTGGGTCGCGACCGCCGGCCTGTTCCTGCTGCCGCCGATGCTGCTCGGCGACCCCATGCCCCCATCGATGCTGGCGGGTGTCGGGACCACCGTCGCGCTCGGCATTCCGATCTCGGCAATCGTCTTCTGGGGCGCCCTCAGATTTCGCGATGCACCGCCCTGGCGGCGTTACGGGATGACAGGGGCGATCGCCATGGCGGTTGCCGGGGTGGTGACCATGTTCGACGCCTACAAGGGTGCCTGGCTGATGCGCCTGCTCGATCCCGGCATGGCGCCCGAGCGCGTGATGTTTCGCGCGCTCGCGAACCTCGCCGGCTGGGCGCCGCTGTTCGCGCTGATCGCCGCCATCTACCTGATCCTCATCCACAACGAGCAATTGGCGGCGCACGCGCGCGAGGTCGCCGCGGCGCGCGAAGCCGCGAATCGCGCGGCGCTAGCCGCCGCCGAGGCCGAGCGCGCCGCGACCTCCGCGCGCCTCGAAACCTTGCGCTACCAGCTTAACCCGCATTTCCTGTTCAACACGCTCAACGCCATCTCGTCGTCGGTGGTTACCGGGCGCGCGGACGCCGCGGAGGCCATGCTGGGCAAGCTCTCCGACTTCCTGCGCACGACATTGACCGCGCCCGCAAGCGGCATGGTCGCGATCGAGAGCGAGCTCCAGACGCTGGCCGACTATCTGGCGATCGAGAGTGCGCGGCTGGGCGACCGGCTGAACGTCGAAATGCACTGCCCGCCCGATCTACGCGAGGTGCCCGTCCCCGCGCTGTTGCTTCAGCCGCTGGTCGAAAACGCGATAAAGCATGGCGTCGGCTCGACCAGCCGCCCTGTCGCGGTCTCGGTCGATGTCGCGCGGGTCGCCGACGGGGTGCGCATCTGCGTCACCGACGATGCCGGCGGCGCGGCGCGTGCGCCGGTCGCTCCGGGGACGGGGCTCGGCCTCGCCAACGTCCGCGAGCGGCTTTCGGCGATCTATGGCCCGGCGGCTTCGCTCGATGCCGCGCCCACGGACAACGGCTTTCGCGCCTGCCTGCGCTTTCCGATCGAGGAGTGAGCGGGATCATGCGCGTCCTTCTCGTCGATGACGAACCCCCCGCGATCGAGCGGCTCGCGGCCTTTTTTTCCAATATTCCGGGCACCGAGGTCGTCGGCACCGCGGTCAACGGGATCGAGGCACAGGCGGCGATCGAGCGACTCCACCCCGATCTGGTGATGCTCGACATCCAGATGCCCGAAATGGGCGGGCTGGCGCTCGCCGGCACCCTGCCGCTCGACGAGCGGCCCGAAATCGTCTTCGTCACCGCGTTCGAACAATTTGCGCCCGATGCATTCGAGGTCGAGGCGGCCGACTATCTGCTCAAACCGGTGCGGCTCGACCGGCTGCGCCAGGCCGTCGAGCGCGCGAAGCGCCGGCAGACCGGCCGGCGTGCGGCCTTGCTGGCGGTCGCGCCGGCCGCGGCGTCGGAGTTCGACGATGCGATCTGGGTGCCGGTCCGCGAAGGGCAAACGCGCGTACCCGTTGCCTCGATCGACTGGATCGAAGCCGCGGGCGACTATGCGATGCTGCATACATCGTTGCGCAGCCATCTTTTGCGCACGACCATGTCGGCGCTCGAAAAGCGGATCGATCCCGCCGAACTGATGCGCGTCCACCGCTCGGCGTTCGTCCGGCTGGCGCGCGTCACCGAAATCCGCCGGGTCGACAAATGGCTGGTCACGCTGGTCCTCGGCGACGGCGCCGAAGTGGCGGTGGGCCCCAATTACGCGAAGGCGGTCGTCGCCGCCCTTTCGGACTGATCGACAGCCCCGGAGCCTAACCCCGCGTGAAGGTCCAGCGGCTCGACCCGCCGCTCAGGACAATGCGGTTCCCCGCAAGTTGCACGTCATAATATTCGGTCGATTTTCCGAGTTGCGTCGTGCCGCGGCGGCCGCAGCTCGATACGAAGCTTTCGGTGCCACCACTAACAGCAAAGCTCATTTTTCTTCCGCTTTGCTCGACGCGCCCCTGCTTCACCTGCGTCGTCGTCACCTTGCAATATTCGCGCTCGCCATGGCGTTTGACGATCGTCCATTTGAACCCGCCGTCGGCGTCGATCGCGAGCGTCATCGAACGCGCGACGTCCATCATCACCGGTTCGGTGACGATCGTCGTGCGCGTCATCGATCCATAACCGACGGTGCCGCCCAGATTGGTGCCATAGGAGGGGCCGACATTGGGCTGAAGCTTGACGCGCGGGGCGAGCACCAGCTCCTTGCCGCTGCTCGCCTGCGTCCAGCGGCCGGCGACCCCGGCCGGTGCCGATTGGGCAAGAAGCGCGGGGGACCCCGCGACGGAAACGCTCGCAGCCACCGCGAGGAGCATGGGAATCCTGTTCATCGGACTAGCCCTTCATTTTCGGAGAATCGGTCAATGCGGGGTAGTGCGCGCCCGTCCCGGCCCCGCGCGTGCGAAGAGGTTCGCCCCCCGGCGCCGCGGCGAAAAGCACGCGCTCTGTCGGCACGACGCGCGGGAGCTGTTCCTCCTCATGCGCCAATGAGCGGACAGACCGCGCGCCGTCATCGCGGGGCGCGGCCACCCCGACGGCGGCCAACAGGATGGCGGCAGCCGTGGCGGAGGCCGCAAGCGTAGGCGAAGACATTACGGATCTCCCCGCACTGGTTCAGAAAACGCCGACCCAGCTATCGCTGCCGGCATATTCATTGGCCTTGCCCCAACAGATCAGGCTGGGCCGCGCGGCGCTCTTGCCACCCTTTTCGAGGCGATAGGTCATCTTGCGGCAACGGAAACCGTTCACCTGTTCCTCGCCGTCGACCGTCAGCGTTCCAGCAAAGCCATTCGACGACCAGCGATGGACGTGGCCGACCGGAAGGCGCGACAGGCGCGTTTCAGCGCCATTATATTTGCCCGAAAATTCGTCGCGCGGCCAATCGGGCCAGCCCGCGAAAGTATACCCCCCCTCGCAGCCGGTGCATGACACCTTGCCGAATGCGTCATACGCCGCCTTGGCGGTCTTCCAGTCGTCGGGGATCGTCATGCGGCTTGGATATTTGGCGTCGTTCGCCGCCATCTTGCGCTGCGCGCGCTGGGTGGCGGTCTCGGGCGCAGACGCGTTGGCCGCGCGGTCCCCGGGCGGCGTCTTGTCGCAGTCGGCCGTGGCTCGCGCATCGAGCGCGCGCCTTTCACCCGCCTGCCCGGCTGTGCCCTGCACCTCGGAAGCGAGATCGCCGTCACCGCGCAGCGCGCCCTCGATCGAACCTTTCAGCCCCCTTTCCAGTTGCAGGCCGACCCTGCGCTTTTTCTTCGCAGTCTGCGCGGCGCATCCTTCCTGGGCCTGCGCTGTCGCCGGGAAAAAGGCGGCAACAGTCGGTCCCGCCACCAGCAAAGCGGCGATCATTGGATATTTCACATCGTCCTCCTCGAATCTGTCGATCCGGACGATGCGAAATGCGCAGGTTGGCGTCGCGGTCGGCGCGACCGGGGCGGCCCCGCGAGCGCCCGAAATCAGGTTTCGCGACAAAAGCCGTATCTCGCGCGACGAAATTCCGGTTCCTCGACATCACCCGGCATGTCGAAAGTCGACCCTTGACCGAATGCAAACGCCAAGCAGGCCCCAGGAATCAATGCGAAAGTCCATCGCGTATTAACCAACCCAAGCTACACTGGCGTCCGAAAGCGGTTCGGGGCTGATTGTCGATGATCAAATTTATCAGAGCGCTTCGGCGCCGACGACTGCTCCTTCGGTTTCGCGCCTCGCCAGAACATGTCGTCCATATTTATGAGCGACCGGGCGAATGCCTGCCGCCGGACGATCTCGAACGGTTGATCGGCCAGTGCCGCATGGTTGTGCGCGCGTGCCTCGACGGACGGGACTTGGACTATGGCCTGTTCGCCCCGGACAGCAGCGCCTGGTCGTGCAGCGTGATCACGCTCATCTGCCGGAGCAGCGACGGCGCGCCGATCGCATTCAATGCGATGCCCCAGCTTCCAGTCATGCGCGCAGGACGCGAAGAGCATGTCTTGCATCTCGGGCTGGTGATGGTCGACCCTGCCGAGCGCAGCGGTGGGCTGTCGTGGATCCTCTACGGCCTGACCTGCTTCGCTCTCTTCCTGCGCGGCGGGCTTCGGCCGCTGTGGGTCAGCAGCGTAACGCAGGTCCCCGCAGTCGTCGGCATGGTCGCCGAGACGTTCAACAATATCTATCCGGCTCAAGAGGGCACGCCCCAGAGTTTCGCGCACCGCCATCTTGCGCACCAGATCATGCAGCACCACCGTGCCGCCTTTGGCGTCGGCGAGGATGCGGGTTTCGACGCCGAGCGCCAGGTGATCACCAACGCCTATACCGGCGGCTCGGACAATCTGAAGAAAAGCTTCGATATCGCCGCAAAGCACCGGATCGAAAGCTATAATGAATATTGCGCCGCCGCACTCGACTACGGCCGCGGCGACGATGTGCTGCAGATCGGCACGATCGACCTGCGCGCCGGGCAGCGCTTCCTGTCGCGCAGCATCCCGCGTAGCGCGCTGCCCCAGCTCGCGGTGCAGGCGCTTGTCCTTGCAACCGGCGCGGTGATCGCGCCGCTGATCCAGTGGCTCGATGCGAGCACGCCCTTTGGACGATTGAGACCGGCCCGATGACCGATTTTGCCTATGCCGAAATGACCACCCGCAACCGCGGCTTCGTGACCGAAGCCGAGCAAGAGCGACTGCGTGCGGCCACCGTTTTCATCCCCGGCGTCGGTGGTATGGGCGGTGCGGCTTTCATGGCTCTGGTGCGCGCGGGCGTCGGGCGCTTCATCATCGCCGACATCGACGTGTTCGAGGTGTCGAATCTCAACCGCCAGCTGTTCAGCCGCGCCGATACGATCGGCCGACCCAAGGTGGAGGCCGCGCGCGATCTCGCGCTCGAGATCAACCCGGAGCTCGTCATCGAGGCGCTGGGCGGCGAATGGACCGACGCGCTCGACCGCATCCTGCCCACCGCCGCGGTCGTCATCAACGGCACCGACGATGCCGCCGCGGGGGCGGAGCTCTATCGCAAGGCGCGGACGCACGGGCGGACGCTCATCGACGCCTACGCATCCCCCCTGCCCTCGGTCACGGTCGTGCGCCCGCACGATCCCCGGATCGAGGAGCGGCTCGGCTATCCGACGCGCGGCGTCGACTGGCGCGCGATCGACCGCGACATGGCGGTCGAGTGCCTGATGCGCGAGATCGAATATGTGCTGACGCACAGTTCAAGTCACAAATATGTCGACCTCGATGTCGCCGCCGAGGTTGCGGCAGGCAAAAGATCGCGCTTCTCCTTTTCGACCATGGTGACCGAAGCGGGGACGATGATGGCCGAGGAAGCGATCCGCGTCATCCTCGGCCGCCCTGGCGGCACCGACTATCGCGGCTATTTCTTCAACCCGCATGCGGTGAAGATCGAAAAGCCGCTGCCCGCGCCGGTGGCGGCAATGAAAGGCTGGCTGGTCCGCCGCTTCATGAAGAAGCTGATGGGATGACGCTGCCCGCCGCAACCTTGCTAACGCTGATCGCGCTCGCGGCGACGCTTGTCGCGCGGCGCGGGATCGCGGCCGCTGCACGGCGCTCGCCGGTCGCCGCGCGGCTGCGACTGGTCTATGGGCTGACCGGGGTCTTGTTGGCGCTGCGCCTGCTCTACGCCGCCTGGCCCGTCGCGCCGGTCGCCGCCACCGTCATGATCGCCGCCGCCTGGTTGCCCGTAGCGGTACTCAGGCTCGCCGAGGAACTGGTACGGCGTCACGCGCCACGCCTCGTCAAATTCGCTGCGCTCGGCGGCGCGCTCGCCTTCACCTTTCTTGCGGTCACGCTCGGGCTGGTCTGGAGCGAAGCGGCCATCATCGCGCTCGCGGCTTTCCAGTCGCTCGCGATCGTCGCGGTGATCGCGCTTCTGCTCGGCGGACGCCATGATGTTTCGCTCGCCGAAAAGCAGGCCGCGGATCTGTTCACGGTCGCCCTGCTGCTCGCGATTCCGCTCGTCCTCACCGATTTCCAGCGCATTTTCCCCGATTTGCCGGTGCGCGGCGGCAGCTTCGCCGTGCTGATCCTCATCCTCGCGACCTCGCGGCTCGTTGCCGGCGAAGGACGGCCGCGCCAATTGTTCGCCGATATCGCGCTTGCGCTCGGCGGTGGCGGAATCGCCGCGCTCGCGCTGGCGGCGTTGCCGCTGACGACCGCGCAGGCGCTGCCCGTTGTCGCATGCGCGGTCGCCGGCGCTGCGCTGCTCCTGTTGACCGAGCGCTTCGCGCGCGACGACGCCTCCGCACCCGACCTGCTTTCGGCGCTCGCGGCATCCCCGCACCGCCGCAGCGCGATGCTCGCGGCGCACCCGCTCCTCGATCGCGGCGTGGTGGTCGAAGGCGACGGGCTTGCCGATTATCCGCCCGCGCTTGTCGAGCGGCTCGCCGGGCACCGGCTGGTGAGCGGCGCAATGGCGCGTCACGACCCGATGCTCGGCGAGGCCGCGCTCGACCTGCTTGGCCGCCACGCCGCGAGCCACCTTGTTCGGCTATCGCAGGACCCGCCGCGCTTCCTCGCAATCTCGGCCGGCGGGCTTGCCGAAACCGCGCTCGACGAGGAGCTTGAAATCGCCGCGCGGCTCATCGAGGGGGCGGCATGAGCGTCGAATTGCGCACGGACGATGTCGATGCCTTTTTCGACGCGCCCTTTCACGCCTATGACGCGTCGGTCGGTTATGTCTCGCCGCTCAAGAGCGACATCGTCCATATGCTGGACCGCGACAAGAACCCGCTATGGACCGCGGGCAATCCCTTTCGCTTCTGGACCGCGCATCGCGGCGGCCGCCCGATCGGACGGATCGTCGCGCATGTTCATCGCCAGTCGAACAGGGCGCATGGCTGGAGCCGCGCGCAGTTCGGTTTCTTCGACTGCGCCGACGACGCGGAGGCCGCCGCCGCCTTGCTCGGCGCGGCCGAGGATTTCGCCCGCACACAGGGCCTTTCCGAGCTGGTAGGCAATTTCAACCTCACCGCGATGCAGCAATGTGGGGTGATGACGGGCGGCTTCGGGCGCCGCGCCTATACCGACATGGTCGTCGGCGCGCCGCATCTCCCGCGCCTGCTCGAAGCCAATGGCTTCGAGGCCATATTCCCGATGACGACCTTCGAACTCGACCTCGCGAACGCCGCGCTGCCGGACGAGGCCGCGACGACGGATGCAGCTTTCGGTTTCGCGCGGATCGAAAAGCGCAGCTTTCCCGAGCGGATGGAGGAAGCCCGCGCGGTACTCAACGACGGCTTCGCCGACAATCCGATGTTCGTACCGCTGACCGACGCCGAGTTCCTGTTTCAGGCGGGCGAGATGAGCAGCATTCTCGACCCGCGGCTGTCATCGGTGCTGATCGAGGACGGGCGCCCGGTCGGGACGATCATCTGCATTCCCGATCTCAACGGCTTCCTCGCAGCGACGCGCTCGCGCATCGGCCTTTCGACCCCTTGGCATTTCCTGCGCTTTCGCCTGCGCCGCCGGCGCGCGGTGATCATTTTCTATTCGGTCGTGCGCGACCGTCACGGGCGCGGCCTGATGGGCGCGATGCTCGCGCGCACGATCCGCCGCCTTCGTGAAGCGGGCTATGAACAGCTCGGCATCACCTGGATCGCCGACGCGAACAAGGCGAGCCTGCGGCAGATGGAAAAGCTCGGCGCCGAGCCGCTTCATCATCTGCACCTGTTCCGGAAGACATGGGCATGACCGAAATTCCGCTTCACCAGCTCGTCGAAGCCGCGATCGTGGCGCCCAGCGTCCACAATGTCCAGCCGGCGCGCTGGCGGATCGAAGGCGACACGCTGCTCTTGCTTGAGGATATGTCGCGCCGGCTGGCGGTCGGCGATCCGACGGGCAACGATGCGGCGATGAGTCTTGGTGCGGCAGCGGAAGGACTGCGCCTCGCGGCGTCGCGCGCGGGACTGCTCGCAATCGAAAGCCGTTCGGAATTGCCCGCCGCCACCGACACACTCCGCCCGGTCGCGCGCTTTCGCTTCGAGCCGGGCGCGGCGATCGACCCGCTCGCCGAGTGGCTAGGGCAACGCGCATCTTGGCGGGGCAATTTCCTGCCCCCGACCGAAGCCGACCGGACCGCGGCGGCCACACTCGAAGCCGATGACGCGCGCGTCGCCGCCGAACCCGCCGCGCTCGCCGCGCTTGCGCGCCGTTTCGACCGCGCGAGCTATGGCTTCACGCGCCGGCGCGACTTTCGCGGCGAGCTGCGCAGCTGGATGCGGCTCGGGCGCAGCCATCCGCTTTGGTCGAACGACGGCCTCAATGCCGAGGCGATGGCGCTGTCGCGCGTCGAGGCACTGGGCGCCGGACTTGTGCTCGGCCCGCTGTTCGCATGGCTCGACAAGCTCGGGCTTGCCCGCACCATGCTTGCCGAAGGCAGCAAGGTCGAGCGCGGTGCCGCCGTCGTGCTCTTTCATCGGCCGGAGGGCGAAGATCCCTATGAAAGCGGCCGTCATTTCCACCGCCTGTGGCTTGCGATCGAGCGCGCGGGGTTCGGCGCCGCCGTGCTCGCGGCGCTCGCCGACGACCGCGAAGCCGCGAGCGAGATTGTCGCCGCACATGATATTCCGAGCGAGAACCGGCTGGTCAGCGCCTTTCGCATCGGGCGGCGTTCGGGTCCCGGCTATCCGCGCGCGCGCCTGCCGCTGTCCTCGGTGCTCGTCTAAAGCAGCTTCAGATATTCGATGAGCGCCGCGCGTTCGGCCGGCAGCAGTTCGGCCCCGAACAGATGCCCGCCATTGCCGCGCCCGGGCTTGGCCGTGTCGGTCCAGCGCGGCACCGAATAGGGCCGGTAACCCTCAGGATATCCGCCCCCCGGCGCCAGCCGCAGCCCCATGGCGCCGAAGTCGAGCGCATGCCCGCCGACGAGGAAACGCGGCGGCCGCTGCGCAGGATCGAGCAACGCGGCAAGGCTCGGCACCGAGCCATTGTGCAGATAAGGCGCCGACGACCAGAGCCCGGCGAGCGGCGGGGCCGCATAACCACGCCCGGCCCGGACGTCGATCAGCGCGCGATATGCGGTCGCGTCGACCGCCTTGACGAGCCCCGCGTCGAACAGGCGCGCGCGCAGCGGGTCGGTGCCGACGTCGCCGATCCAGTTGGGGAAAGCGGCGGGCCGCGGCTTCTCGCCCTCGCGCCATCGATAGTCCCCGTGGCACGACGCGCAGCGCGCGGCATAGACGGCCTCCCCGCGTCGCGAGGCCGCTGCATCGACCGAGCCCGGAAAGGGCTGCGGCTCATAGCCGCGCAGCCATGCGAAGATCGCCTCGGTGTCGCCAAGCCGGTGCTGTGCCTTGTCGGGGTGAACTCCCATGCTCGGCACGGTGAAGAAGCTCGTGATCGCGGCAAGCGCGCGCAGCCGCTCAGGCGTCAGGTCGGCCTCGACGGTCGCCCCGGGCTTCGTGCCGGGCACGGCATAGGCGCCATCGGTGAGCAATGCGCTTCGCCATTCGCGGCGGCCAAGCTCGGGAACCGAAACCACCCCGTCGTCGCCCGGTCCGCCGCCCGCAAGCGGCGCCCCGAGCGCATATTTGAGCGCCGCAACACCATTTGTGCTGCCCGGAGCCCCGTTCGGAAAGGGCAGCGGACGTGGCTGCCCCCGAAGCTCGGCGAGCCGGCGCTTCGCCAGCAGCATGACGAGCCAGCGCAGGCTCTGCCGCTCGCGCCAGCCCATTTCCGGATAGAGCGTTGCCGCCATCTCGAGCAGGGCGTCGGATCCCATATGGCGCCGCATCGCGTCATAGACCGCCTGGGTATAGGCTTCGAGATCGAGTGCGCTGTTCGGCGTGCCAAGCCAGGCGCGATCGGGCCGCGCAGCACCCGCGGCGTCATAGGTCACCCCGGCGTGGCAAGCGGCGCAGCCCAGATTGGCGACCTCGACCTTCGTGCCGCCGACGGGGGCGATCGAGCCGTGCGTGATCCCCAGCGGCTTTTCGCCGCCCCGCCAGACTATTCCGGGCGGCAGATTGGCGATCTGGTCCGGAAAAAGAAAACCGAAGCGCCGCAGCACACGGCGCACGGTCGCCTGATCGGCGGCGGCCGACGGGTCGCGCTGCCGTTCGTCGAGAACGAGCGCCGCAGTGGCGAGCTTCCACGGGATCGCACTGCTGTCGAGCGATTCGACCGAAATGCCCCCGAAGCCCGCGCCAAGAAAGGCGGCGGCACCGCGCGTCCCCGCGGCCGCGTCGGCGGCGAGAACCGGACGCGAAACGGCCTCGTTTTCGGGTTTCGCCGTCAACCAGCCTGCCGCAGCGATGAGCAGGATTAGGGCGAGCAGCACCATGATATAGCGAAGGATAGGTTTCATCATGCTCCCCGGGCGTGCCCTGCGGCGTAGAACCGCTGTAATGGAGGATGCTTCGGAAATTTCTCGCTAATATTCCATATCGATTCAACACGGCGCAAAGCAGATGTCGAAAACGGTCGGATGGATTCCCGATCACGAAATCCGGTGCGCACCCTTGTCAAAGGCCGGGCACCCCACTACCCCTCGCGAACGCAACCACCGGGCCCCTCGACCACCGGACGCCGCCACAAAAGATTGCTTCAGCTGAGCCCTGTTCCAGCCACTCCCTATGTCGACCAGCTCAGTATCGGGGCAGGACGCCGCGCGCTTGCGATCACCCTGGCTGTCCTTATCCCCGCGCTCCTGCTGCTCATGCTGCTGTCCTTTGGCCCCGGAAAGCCGCCCAGCGTGCGCGACGAGCCGATCAGCGTGGTGAGCCTCTCGGCTACCGAGATTTCGGAAGAAACGAACGAACCCGACAGCGCAGAGCAAAAGCAGGCCGACGACAAGCCCGTGTCACCGCAACCGGCGCCCGACCAGCCCCAGCCGCCACAACCGCTGCCCCCGCCCCCGGTCGTTTCGAAAGCCGCGCCGCCAGTGGCGCCCCCAAGCGAACAGCCGCCATCGCCCGCGGTCCCCAAGATCCTCCCGCGCCCACCCGGCGGCGCCGTCTATGGACCGCCCGATACCAAGCGCTCCTCCTCCTCCTCCTCCTCCTCCTCCTCCTCCTCGTCCGGGGATACGGAACGGGTGGGAACAGCGCCCAATGGCGAGCCCCTCTATGCCGCCTCGTGGTATCGCGAGCCGCGGGACGACGAGCTTCGTGGCTATTTGTCCACCGCCAGCGGACCCGGCTGGGGGCTGATAGCCTGCCGCACGGCGCCCGATTACCGGGTCGAGGATTGTGTCGGGCTCGACGAATATCCGAATGGATCGCAGATCAATCGCGCGGTGCTTGCCGCGGCCTGGTCGTTCCAGGTGCGCCCTCCGCGACGCGGTGGGCAGCCAATAGTAGGCGCCTGGGTCCGCATCCGGATCGATTACGGCACCAAGCGGCGTCAGGGCCGGTGAGGGCTGGCCGGATCGTGCGCGACTTTGGCGGCAGCATGATCGCCTAGGCGCTATTGCGCAGCGAAGTGGCTGCACCGATGCCTTTGATGCGGTAAGGAACCTGCATGTTGCTCGATCCGACTCGCCGCGACCGCCGCGTATCCGGCGACCGGGTGTCCATGACAGCCGGGCGGGTCTAGCGCCCCATGGCGGAATATGTCTTCAAGCCGCACGAACGCCCGACAATGCCGGGATCGCCGGCCAACCCCGAACACCCCAAGCGGCGCATGGTGGTTTATTTCCTGATCGGCTGCCTGATCGGGATCACCGCCGGGCTCGGCAACGCGCTGATCGCGGTGAACCTCAATTTCGCGCAAGGGACGCTGGGGCTCAATAGCGACGAAAGCGCCTGGCTGACCGCCGCCTATTTCATGACCAACATCTCTGCGAACCTGTTGCTGATCAAATATCGCCAGCAATTCGGGCTCCAGCCGTTCATCCGCTACACCCTTGGCGCCTATGCTGTCACCGCGCTGCTGCACCTGTTCGTCCATGATTTCTGGACGTCGGTCGCGGTCAGAGCAATGAGCGGGATCGCGACGAGCGGGCTGACCACCCTCACCATCCTCTATTTCTTCCAGGCACTCCCGGCTCCGAAGCGCCTCGCCGCGGTGATGATCGGGATAGGCATCCCCCAGCTCGCGACGCCGCTCGCGCGCGTCCTGTCGCCGGGCCTGCTCGAGTGGGGCGACTGGCACAATCTCTACTGGTTCGAATTCGGGCTCGCGCTGGCGACGCTGGCCGCCGTGATGGCGCAGCCGCTGCCGCCCAGCGAGCGCGAGAAAGTGTTCGAACCCGCCGACTTCCTGACCTTCGGCTTGCTTGCGCCCGGGCTGTGGCTGCTTATCGCAGTGCTGTCCGAGGGACGCATCCAATGGTGGACCGAACGCCCGTGGATCGGCTGGTCGCTGGCGGGGAGCGTCGCGCTGATCACCGCCGCGGTCCTCGTCGAACATCATCGCAAGAACCCGCTGATCAACACGCGCTGGCTCGGCACGCGCGAAATGCTGCGGCTGATGGCCGTCGCGGCGTCGGTGCGCATCCTGTTGTCCGAGCAGGCGTTCGGATCGGTCGGGCTGCTCAGCGTCGTCGGCATGCTCAACGACCAGATGGTGACGTTGAACCTGATCATCATCCTCGCCTCGATCGCCGGCCTTGCGACGGCCGTGCTGACCTTTCGCCCCGCGCATCTGTCGCAGCCGATCATCATCGCCGTCGTGCTGATCGTGATCGCATCCTTCATGGATGCCAGCGCGACCAACCTCACCCGGCCCAGCCATTTTTATCTCAGCCAGGCGCTGATCGGCTTTGCCTCGCTGCTCTTCCTCGCACAGGCGATGGTGATCGGCATCGCGCGGACCTTGCTCGCCGGGGGCAAGAATTTCGTCAGCTTCATCGTGCTGTTCAGCCTGAGCCAGAGCATCGGTGGCCTCGTGGGCGGCACGCTGCTCGGCACGTTCCAGACCGTCCGAGAGAAAGTTCATTCGCACGAGCTCGTCCAGAACATCGTCGCGTCCGATCCGCTGGTCGCGGCGCGGCTTGGTGCCGGCAGCCGCGCGGTCGCGGGGGCGATCGGGGACCCCGCGCTGCGCAATGCAGAGGGTGTCGCGCTGCTCAGCCAGCAGGTCACGCGCGAGGCGCATATCCTGGCGTATAATGATGTCTTCCTGCTCGTTGGCGTGCTCGCGATCCTGGCGACGATCTGGGGCTTCATGATCAGCCGGTCGATCCGTCGACGGAACGAACCGTCACCGGTAATATTATTAGTCCAACGCCTGCAATCGCAGGCCCAACCGCAGGCTCAACAGGGGCAATGACATGAGCGACGAAAAAGTCGACGCACCGAAACCCGCACCGGAATCCGATCCGCAGATCAATCCGCCACCGTCGTCATGGCACCCCCCGGCCAAGTCGCGGACGACCGTGGTCGTCATCGTTACCGTTGCGGTGCTCGCGATTCTCGCGATCCTCTACGCCTGGAACCTTCCCCCTTTCTCGGGCTGGTCGGAAGAGACCGACAACGCTTACGTCCGCGGCCGCGTGACGATCATCAGCCCGCAGGTCAGCGGCTATGTCACCAGCGTCGCCGTGCAAGATTTCGCCGAGGTCAAGGCAGGCCATGTGCTCGCGACGATCGACGACCGCATCTATCGCGCGCGCGTCGCGCAGGCCGAGGCCAATGTCGCGGCGCAGGAGGCCTCGCTCGCCAATTCGGCGCAGGCGCAGCGGTCACGCGAGGTCGCGACCGAAAGCCAGAATGCCGGGATCGCCAACGCGCAGGCACAGCTCGCCAAGGCCGAAGCCGACATGCGCCGCGCGCGCGCGCTCGTCGCGGACGGATCGATCTCGACCCGCGAATATGACCAGACGCGCGCGGCGCTGCTCGCGGCGCAGGCGGGGCTCCAACAGGCGCGCGCCAGCCGGGCGATCGGCACGCAGGATGTCCGCACCGTCGTCGTCGGGCGCGCCGGGCTCGAAGCCGCGGTCGCCTCGGCGAAGGCGCAGCTCCGCCTCGCACAGATCGACCTCGATAACACCGTCATCCGCGCGCCGGCCGACGGGCAATTGTCCGAAATCGGCGTGCGCCAGGGCGCCTATGTCACCGCAGGCACGCAATTGCTTTCGATCGTCCCGCACAAGGTCTGGGTCATCGCCAACTTCAAGGAAGCACAGACGCGCGACATGGCGGTGGGCCAGCCGGTGCGGTTCCGCGTCGATGCGCTGGGCGGTGCCGAGCTGACCGGGCGGGTCGAAAATCTGTCGCCCGCGGCCGGGTCCGAATTTGCGGTGCTCAAAGCCGACAATGCGACCGGCAATTTCGTCAAGGTGGCGCAGCGGATCGCGGTTCGGATCGCGATCGATCGCGATCAACGGCTGGCGAAACGGCTGCGGCCCGGCATGTCGGTCGAGGTACGCGTCGATACGCGCGGCGGGGCGCAGCGATGAAGGGGCGGCCCCTCGCGTTAACGGCCCTGCTCGCGGCGGCGCTCTCCGCTTGCGCGGGGCCAAACGTCGCGACCGTCGACGTGCCGCCGGTCGCACCGCCAGCCGCATGGCGGACCGACGCGAATGTCGGCGCGCCGCTGCAACGCGGCTGGTGGCAATCGTTCGGCGACCCGGCGCTCACCGCGCTCGTCGACAGGGCGCTCGCGAACAACAGCGATATCGGGATCGCCGCGGCGCGCACCCGCGAGGCGCGCGCCAATCTCGCGCTCGCGCGGGCACAGACGCTGCCCAGTATCGACGCAGCCCTCAGCGGCGGGCGATCACGATCGGTCAACGCCTTCGGCCAGCCGTCCGAACAGAATTTTGCGCAGCCGCAGCTCCAGGTCGCCTATGAGGTCGACCTGTTCGGCCGCCTCGCCGACCAGCAATCCGCGGCGCGCGATTCCTTTTTTGCAAGCGAGGCCGCGCATGACGCGGTGCAGCTCTCGGTCGCCGCGGCCGTCGCGGCCAACTATGTCACCTTGCGCGGTCTCGACGCCCGGCTGGCGGTCGCACGCGCAACGGTGCAAGCGCGGTCCGAATCGCTGCGGATCGCGAAATCGCGCGTTGGGGCCGGTTATTCACCCAAGCTCGAGCTCCAGCAGGCGCAAGCCGAATATGATGCGACGGCGCAGATCGTGCCGCAAATCGAACTGGCGATCGCGCGCGTCGAGGACGGGCTAAGCCAGCTGGTCGGCGAGACACCGCAGGCGATCGGGCGCGGCGCCGAACTCGGCCGCCTGACCGTGCCCGCGGTGCCGGGCGACTTGCCGTCAGACCTGCTCCGCCGCCGGCCCGATGTCGCGCAGGCCGAATATCAACTCGCGGCGACCGACAAGAATCTGGCCGCGGCGCGCAAACGCTTTCTCCCGCAACTACGCCTGAACGCGACCGCAGGGGCGGCCTTTTCGACCCTGCTCGCGGACCCGATCTCGATCTGGTCGATCGGCGGCAGCATTTTGGCGCCGATCTTCCAGGGCGGCCGGTTGACCGCCCAAGCCGACGCCGCGGGGGCGCAGCGCGATCAGGCGGCCTTCGCCTATCGCCGCACCGCGCTGACCGCGTTTCGCGAGGTCGAGGACGCACTCGCGGCCGTCCGCCGGGTCGACGAGCAGCTCCTGTTCGCGCAGTCGCAGCGCGACGCGCTGGCCGAAGGCCTTCGCCTCGCCACCAATCGCTATCGCGAGGGCTATTCGCCCTATCTCGAACAACTCGACGCCCAGCGCGGCCTGCTCGGCGCCGAGCTGTCGCTGATCCAGCTTCGCGCGGACGCGTTGTCCGCGCGTATCCAGCTCTTCCAGGCAATGGGGGGCGGGTGGACAATGTCAGAAACCGGCGCGCCGGATTGATCCGCACGCAACGCGTTTGCGGCGATTTTCCTGTTCGGATGAAGGAATAAAATCCGGAGTTTCCGGCCCTGCGAAACCTGTCGGAGGGAAATGGCGCACCCGGAACGATTCGAACGTCCGACCCTCAGATTCGTAGTCTGATGCTCTATCCAGCTGAGCTACGGGTGCGTGGAGAGGCGCCTTTAAGACTCACTGCGCGGGGGCGCAACCCCCTATTTCAGCTTTGTGACCGTTCCGCACGACGATTGGCGGCGGATCGCGTCGAGCGCGCCGATTTCCGTGGGGTCTTTCAGCAAAATCCGGACGAGCGCGATGCCATGATCATGGTTGGTGCGGACGATTTCGGCGCCTTTCGGTACCGCCTGCCCAGGCCGGGCGACGATGATTCGGAACGGCTTGCCGCCCGCCTCGACATCGTTGCGCACAAAAATCACATCGGTCGCTGCGTCGAAGATGCTGAGCGAGCTGTAACGGCCCGGCACCGGGGTGACGTCGATCGCGATCGGGCCATCCGAGATATTGTAGGGACAGCTCGAATAGGCGAGATCGGGGCTGGGCCGCACGACCGGCTGTCGCGCGGGGGTCGCGAGATTGCCATAGGACATGGTGTTGACGCCCCCCTGCCCCAGCCGCTCGATCGCGACATTCATCAGGCCATAGGGAATCGCCAGGATCGCCGCATAGGCGGTGAATCCGGCGACGATCAGGCCGAAGGCGAGCGGACCGAGCCAGTTCCGCATCTCAGCAGCCCTCCTTCACGATTTTCGGGAGTACCGCTTTCGCGGGATCGGCGCGGAACGCCTTGCCGGGATTATACATGCGCAGCGTCAGGTGAAAGGGCTGTCCCTTGGTCCCGGGCAACCATGCCCCCTCGGCGGGTTTTGCCGGCGCGATGGTCACGCGCCATTCGCCTTTGGCATCGAGCGCGACATTGGCGCCGTTCACCGACCAGCTGTTCGCGGAATTGGCGACGAGATAGCCCGCCTCGTCATAGATGGTGACGCTCCACCAGCGCGCGTCGAGCGGTGTGCCTGAGAGGCTGTAGCGGCAATTGCCGTCGAGCGCCGCGCCCGCAGCATCGCTCTTCGCCGACCAATAGACGGTTTCCTTCGCGGGAAGCGCGAGCAGCCCCGCGCGCGCCACCGCGGCGCGGGTTATCGGATCGGTCGCCTTGGTGCCGTAGCCGAGCGAGGTCGTCCACGGCCCGTTGGCGATCTGGCCATCCTGCAACCCGCCGCTGGTGAGCGCCCAGGCAGCGCCGAGCCCCACCGCCAATCCGCCCACCAATGTGATCGTATAGCGGTGCCAGCCCTTCATGCGCGTTCCCCCCCGGTTATTTGCCCTTTTTCAGCGCAGCCTGAGCGGCCGCGAGCCGGGCGATGGGGACACGGTAAGGCGAGGCGCTGACATAGTCGAGGCCCGTCTTTTCGCAGAAATGGATGCTCGGCGCATCGCCGCCATGCTCGCCGCAGATGCCGAGCTTGACGTTGGAACGCGTCTTGCGCCCGCGGTCGGCCGCGATCTCGATCAACTGGCCGACACCCTCGACGTCGAGGCTGACGAAGGGGTCGGTCAGGAAGATGCCCTTGTCGACATATTGTGTCAGGAAGCGGCCCGCGTCGTCGCGGCTGATGCCGATCGTCGTCTGCGTCAGGTCGTTCGTGCCGAAGCTGAAGAATTCGGCGCTTTCGGCGATTTCCCCGGCCATCAGCGCGGCGCGCGGCAGTTCGATCATCGTGCCGACCAGATAGGCGATCTCGCGGCCCTTTTCGGCGAACACCGCCTTCGCCTGCGCATCGACGACCGCCTTCATCAGGTCGAATTCGCGGCGCGTCGCGACGAGCGGGATCATCACCTCGGGAATCGGCGCAGCGCCGGTTTCGGCGGCGACGTCGCACGCCGCCTCGAAAATGGCGCGCGCCTGCATCTCGTAGATTTCGGGATAGGTCACGCCGAGGCGGCAGCCACGATGGCCGAGCATCGGGTTGAATTCATGGAGCTCGTTCGCCCGTGCCTTCAGCGCTTCGATGCCTACGCCCGCAGCCGCGGCGACATCGGCGAAATCCTCTTCGCGCGTCGGCAGGAATTCGTGGAGCGGCGGGTCGAGCAAGCGGATGGTGACGGGCAGTCCCGCCATCACGCCGAAGATCGCGGCAAAGTCGCCGCGCTGTTCGGGGAGCAGCTTGGCGAGCGCGGCACGGCGGCCGGCTTCGCTGTCGGCGAGGATCATTTCGCGCACCGCGGTGATCCGCGCAGCGTCGAAGAACATATGCTCGGTGCGGCACAGCCCGATGCCCTCGGCGCCGAAATCGCGCGCAACCTGTGCATCCTGCGGCGTTTCGGCGTTGGCGCGCACCTTCATGCGGCGGACCTTGTCGGCCCATGCCATCAGCGTGCCGAAATCGCCGACGAGCTCGGGGAGCAAGGTCTTGACCTCGCCCGCCATCACTTCGCCCGTCGACCCGTCGAGGGTCAGGATATCGCCTTCGCGCAGCTCGCGTCCGCCGACGCGGAGCACACGGGCAGCGCCGTCGATCGACAGCCCGCCGGCGCCCGAGACGCACGGACGGCCCATGCCGCGTGCGACCACCGCCGCGTGGCTGGTCATCCCGCCGCGCGCGGTCAAGATACCCTTGGCGGCGTGCATGCCGTGAATATCTTCGGGCGACGTTTCGACGCGGACGAGGATCACCGCCTCGCCCATTTCGGCTGCTTTTTCAGCATCATCGGCGGTGAACATGATCTTGCCCGACGCCGCGCCGGGGCTCGCGGGAAGCCCCTTGGTCAGCACATCGCGCGGCGCGTTCGGGTCGAGCGTCGGGTGGAGAAGCTGGTCGAGCGCGCCCGGATCGACCCGGCCGACGGCTTCCTCTTCGGTGATCAGCCCTTCCGCTGCCATTTCGACCGCGATGCGCAGCGCCGCCTTCGCGGTGCGCTTGCCGCTGCGCGTCTGGAGCATCCACAGCGTCCCGCGTTCGACGGTGAACTCGATGTCCTGCATGTCGCGATAGTGCGTTTCGAGCGTGTCGAAGACGCGGCCGAGCTCGATGAAGGTCTCGGGCATCGCCTCTTCCATCGACGCCGGCTTGGCACCCGCCTTTTCGCGCGCGATCTTGGTGAGGTACTGCGGCGTGCGGATGCCCGCGACGACGTCCTCGCCCTGCGCGTTGATCAGCCATTCGCCGTACCATGCGCGTTCGCCGGTCGCGGGGTCGCGCGTAAACGCGACGCCGGTCGCCGAGGTGTCGCCCATATTGCCGAACACCATCGCCTGAATATTGACCGCGGTGCCCCATTCGGCCGGGATCGAGTTCAGGCGGCGATAGACTTTCGCGCGATCGCTTTCCCAGCTCGCGAACACCGCGCCGACAGCGCCCCAAAGCTGGTCGTTCGGTTCCTGCGGGAAGGGCGCTCCGGTCTCGCGCTCGACGATCGCCTGATATTCCTTGACAAGCGCCTGCCAGTCTTCAGCCAACATCTCGGTGTCGAGATAGAAACCCCTGTCTTCCTTCGCGATTTCCAGCGCTTCCTCGAACTCGGCATGGTCGAGACCCATGACGACGTCGGCGTACATCTGGACGAAGCGGCGATAGCTGTCCCACGCGAAGCGCGGGTCCCCCGACGCGTCGGACAGGCCGACGACCGTCTTGTCGTTGAGCCCGAGGTTGAGGACCGTGTCCATCATCCCGGGCATCGACACGCGCGCGCCCGACCGGACCGATACGAGCAAAGGATCGGCGGCGTCGCCGAACTTCTTGCCGGTGATGCCCTCGATATGCGCGATACCCGCGGCGACGTCCTCGACCAATCCGGCCGGGAATTGTTCGCCATTGGCGTAATAAGCAGTGCAGACGTCGGTGGTGATCGTAAAGCCCGGGGGCACCGGCAGGCCGATCGAGGCCATTTCGGCGAGGTTCGACCCCTTGCCGCCCAGCAATTCCTTCGAGCGCTCGGCCGTCGTGGCCGCGCCGCCGAACAAATGCACCATCTTCGTCATCATATACTCCTGCTGCCCCGGGGAGGAGGTTGCGGCTGGATAGTGGCGGTTGCCCGCCGGGTCGATTCAGTTTTCCTTTAGCGGCATCAGGCAGCGTTGCCTGTACCGAAAGCTTGCCATCGTTCGGCGACCGCGCGCGCCGACCGTCCACGCATCGCGAGCGGCGGCGCGTCGGCACGAAAGGTCAGCCGCGTGCCGCCGTTCAGAAATCCCTTGCGAACATCGGCCTTCGCGATCTGGTCCCAGCGGATATGCAGCAGCGGATGAAACATCCGGAAGAACAGTTGCGGACGCATGTAGAAGCCGCGCGGGTCGACCCAGACGTTGACGCAATTACCGTAGTTCGCGATCGTGAAGAAGGAATCGCCGATCGACATCGACTGCGAGCCATAGCGTTCGGCATCGGACGGCACGGGCCGATCAAACGCAAAGCGCGCCGCAAGCGCCGACCAGCCCATCAACGAGACGACGCGCATCACGAACACCCACAGCGCGACAAAGAAGACCGGGAACAGAAAGGCCAGCCAGACAGGAAAATCCTGTTTCATCGCCGGCCTCTCTAGCCCTCGATCTTCGAGAAATCGGCCACGCCATGCACCGCGCCGGTAAAGCGCGACAGCAGGCCGAGGCGATAGGCGCGAACCGACTCGTCGGGGTCGTTGACCATCACACCGTCGAAAAAGGCGTCGATCGGCGCGCGCAACGACGCGAGCGCGGCCATGGCGTCGGTGAAGCGCTCGTCAGCGACGGCGGCGGAGGCCGCCGGTTGGGCGGCGTCGAGCGTGGCGAGCAGCGCGGCATCGGCGTCGGTCGGCGGCGTCGCGGCGGCGGTGCCGCTCACCTCGCCCGCCTGCTTCAGGATATTCGCGGCGCGCTTGTAGCCCGCGAGCAGGTTGGTGCCGTCCTCGGTCGCCATGAACGCTTGCAGTGCCTTCACGCGTGCAAGCAAGCGGACGAGATCATCCTCGCCGCCGAGCGCGAATACCGCGTCGATCAGGTCATGGCGGACACCGGCTTCGCGCTGCTGGACCTTGAGGCGGTCGGCGAAGAAGTCGAGCAATGGGTCGAGCGCGCTTTGAAGGCCTAGGACTAAAGGCTCCTGATCAAACGGCCCACGAGATTTTATTGCCTCCAGAAGCTCTTTTCTCGAGGGGTTTCGATTAAGAACTTTGGCAAGCCCTTGCATTACGTCGCCGATAATCTTCCTGCGAGTTTCATCCATGCGTTGTTCGTACAGATGATACGTGGATCGAAGCAGGATCGTCTCAATCGACGACCGCAGTTGATTTTCCAAGGTCAGCCGAATTACCGACAGAGCCGCCCGACGGAGGGCGAAGGGATCCTTGGAGCCCGATGGCGGCATCTGCTCCACAAAGAAACCCGACAGCGTATCCAGCTTGTCCGCCAACGCCACGGCCACCGTCACCGGCGCCGTAGGCACGTCATCACCCTGCCCGACCGGCTTGTAATGATCGCGGATCGCGTCGGCGACGGCATCGGGCAGGCCTTCGGCGCGCGCATAATAGCCGCCCATCAGCCCCTGCAATTCGGGGAATTCGCCGACCATTTCAGTGACGAGGTCGGCCTTTGCCAGCTCGGCCGCCTGCCGCGCGAGCGCGGGGTCGCAGTTCGGGACGATGCCTTCGCTCGCCAGCCATTCGGCGAGCTTCGCGACGCGTTCGACCTTGTCGGCGACGGTGCCCAGCTTTTCGTGGAAGGTGATGTTCGCGAGCTTCTCGGCATGCTGCGCGAGCGTCTTCTTCTGGTCCTGTTCCCAGAAGAAGCGCGCGTCGGACAGGCGCGCCGCGAGGACCTTGCGGTTGCCCGCGACGATCTCGGCGCCGCCGTCCTTCGCGTCGATGTTCGCGGTGCAGACGAAGCCGTTGGCGAGCTTGCCGTCGGCGCCGTTCACGACGAAATATTTCTGGTTCACGCGCGCGGTGAGCTGGATGACCTCGGGCGGGACTTCGAGGAACGCTTCATCGAAGCGGCCGAGCAAGGGCACCGGCCATTCGGTAAGCCCGGCATTCTCGATCACCAGCCCCTCATCCTCGACGAGCGTCAGCCCGGCGTCGGCCGCGGCCTTGGCGGCACCGTCGCGGACGATCGCCTGCCGCTCCTCATGGTCGACGATGACGTGGCACGCGCGGAGCTTCTCAGCATAATCCGATGCCGAACCGATCGTGATTTCGCCCGGGCAGTGGAAGCGGTGGCCGCGCGTCGCGAAACCGGCGGAAATCCCACTAACTTCGCATGGCACAAGCTCTTCGCCGAAAATCGCGACGATGCCCGACAGCGGGCGCACCCAGCGCAGGCTTTCGCTGCTCGCGCTTGCCTTGCCCCAGCGCATCGACTTGGGCCAGGCAAAGCCGCGGACGATCGCCGGGATCGCCTCGGCGAGCACGTCGGCAGTCGCGCGGCCGGGCTTGTCGATCACCGCGAAATAGACGCCGTCGCGATCCTCGAGCTGGTCCTGCGTCAAGCCGGTCTTGCGAAGGAAGCCTTCAAGCGCCTGCGGCGGCGCGCTGCTGCGCGGACCCTTGAGTTCTTCGCTCACCGCCGCCGTTGCTTCGGGCAAGCCCTTGGCGATCAGCGCGAGGCGGCGCGGCGTCGACCAAATGGTGAGGTCGCCCGCATCGAGCCCCGCGGCGCTCAGCTGCGCCCGGAACAGTTTTTCGAGCTCGGCGCGCGCGCCGGCTTGCATCCGCGCCGGGATTTCCTCGCTGCGCAGTTCGAGAAGAAAGTCGGTCACAGCGTCCACCCCGGGTATTTTTCGGTCCAGCGTTCCGACTGGCTGTCGATCCACGCCTTGCAGCTGCCCTTCGCAAGGTCGCGGACGCGCGCCATATAATTGGCGCGTTCCTGCACGCTGATCACGCCGCGCGCCTGGAGCAGGTTGAACAGGTGGCTTGCCTCGATCGCCTGGTCATAGGCGGCCAAGGGCACATTCGCCGCGATCGCGCGCTTGCACTCTTCCTCGGCGGCCTTGAAGCCCGCGAAGAGCGTATCGGTGTCGGCGACCTCGAAATTCCATTTCGAGAACTGCTTTTCATTCTCGAGGAAGACGTCGCCATAGCTGACCGCCGCGACATCGCCGACCGCGTCGGAGAAGCGCAGGTCGTACACATTGTCGACATTCTGGATATACATGGCGAGGCGTTCGAGCCCGTAGGTGAGCTCGCCCGCGACGGGTTTGCAGTCGAAACCGCCCATCTGCTGGAAATAGGTGAACTGGGTGACTTCCATCCCGTCGCACCAGACTTCCCAGCCCAGCCCCCACGCGCCGAGCGTCGGCGATTCCCAGTCGTCCTCGACGAAGCGGATGTCGTGGAGCAGCGGGTCGATGCCGATCGCAGCGAGGCTGCCCAGATATTGTTCCTGCAGGTCGGCGGGCGACGGCTTCAGGATGACCTGATATTGGTAATAATGCTGGAGCCGGTTCGGGTTCTCGCCATAACGGCCGTCGGTCGGGCGGCGGCTCGGCTGGACATAAGCGACGTTCCACGGCTCGGGGCCGAGGCTGCGCAGCGTCGTCGACGGGTGAAATGTTCCTGCCCCGACACGCATGTCATAGGGCTGCAAAATCGCGCAACCGCGCGCCGCCCAATAGGCGTGCAGCGTCAGGATCATGTCCTGAAAGCTGAGTGGTGTCTTGTCCGCCCCGTCGGCCACGGCCGCAATATCCTTCGCAGGTGCAAAAATCGCCGCCGCATTGGCCCAGCGGCGGCGCACGGTCAAGGCTCCCGTCCCTTCGTCGCGGCGCGAAAATGCGCGCTTTAGTCAGGTTTCCAAAACTTTTTGTAAGGCGTTGTTGACATGGTCAGCGAATCGCGACATATAGTCAGGCATACCTGACATGAAGACAGGCTAACGTGACGAACCCAACGAACCAAGGAGACCTAGACATGATGACCCGCACCCTGATCCTCGCCCTCTCGCTCACCGTCGCTACGGCTCCCGCCGCCGCGCAGACCGAAGGAACCACCGCCGCCGTCAGCACCGCCGGCCTCGACCTGACCCGGGCGGCCGACCGCGAACGCCTCGACACCCGCGTAAAGAGCGCCGCGCGCCGCCTGTGCCGTTCGGGCCTCCGCGGCACCGCCGAAAACGCCCGCCAGTCGGCGTGTGTCGCGGCGGCGCTCGCCAATGCCGCGCCGCAGGCCGAGCGCGCTATTGCGCAGGCGCAGGGCGGCACGCAGCTCGCGCTGCTGATGGTCGAGGCCGCACGCTAACCGGCGGGACAGGACGGCTTCGTTCCGGCCGGGCCTCCCCGGTGACGGCCGGCGACCTGGACTGGAGCGCTCTCTCCTCCCCGGTGGCAGCGCTCCAGTCTCTTGGCAGGCCTATTACCGTCCAGGCCTGCCGCCACCAACCCGACCACATCGAACGGATGGACAAAATTTCGCTTCCCCGACATTTCGATGCTCTATGGGAAGGGTGTGACCATCCCGACGAACATGCTGGCGAGGCACCGATGAACAATAAATTGAAAGTGCTGCGCGCGATGCGGAACTGGAGCCAGGCGGAACTCGCCGACCGGCTCGATGTTTCGCGGCAGGCGGTAAATGCGATCGAGACGGGAAAATATGACCCGTCGCTGCCGCTCGCCTTCAAGCTCGCGCGACTGTTCGAAATGCCGATCGAAGAAATTTTCGATGACGGCCATGAAGGAAGCAATAATGACTGACGCCGAGACTTCGAAACCGCGCCGCCGCATGTCCCCGCGGCAAAAGCGTTATTGGACCTCGCTCGGCCTCGCCGGCGTGATCGGCGGCATTGTCGGCGGCTGGATGGTTGCCGATCAGGCCGACGCACCGCGCTCCGCGGCCGAACTCTTCAGCGGCGCGCTGACGCCGGGCTTCGCCATCGGCGCCTCGGCGGCGTGGGCGATCGGTCTCGCGATCTGCATGATTATCTATCACCGCGCGATCGACGATCATGAGGAACATGCCTGGCTCTGGGCCAGCACGGCCGGATGGTACGCGTTCATCTTTCCGGCACCCGTCTGGTGGGTACTCCACCGCGCGGACATGGCACCGCCCGCCGACGCCATGATTTTGTTCGTCTTTTCGCTGGTCGTGAACTGCATCGTCTATCTATGGCTGAAGTTTCGCTGACCCTTTCCGCTTTTCCCGCAATTCTTTAAGCCGACCCAAGAAAGGCCGACTTCGATGAAAAACTGGTTCCGGACGCTTGCCGCCACATGCGCGGTCATTCCCTTTGCCCAATGCGCGATGATCCCCGGCGGCCAATCGGCCCGCGCGGCCGAACCCGTGGCGGCAACCGCCCCACCGGCAATCGTCGCGACGACCGACGCCGATCCCGCGCTGTGGGTGGTGAAGGACGAGGATACGACCATCTATCTGTTCGGCACGGTCCATGTGCTGAAACCCGGCCTCAGCTGGTTCGACGAAGCGGTCAAAACCGCTTTCGACAAATCGGACCAGCTGATGCTCGAAATGGTGCTGCCCGACGACCCGTCGCAGGTCGCGAAGGAAATGATGCCGCTGGCGCTCGACCAGAGCGGCAAGACGCTGTCGTCGCGGCTCGACCCTCACCAGCTCGCGGCCTATCAGGCAGCGATGGCGAGCGTCGGCCTGCCCGCGGCGCAGTTCGACGCGTTCGAGCCCTGGTTCCCCGCGATCACCCTGTCGATGCTGCCGCTCACCAAGCTCGGCTATGACCCCGAACAGGGCGCCGAAAAGCAGCTCACCAGCAAGGCCAAGGCCAGCGGCAAGCCGGTCGCCGGGTTCGAAACCTTTACCGAGCAGCTCGGCTTTTTCGATACGCTGCCCGAAACGCAGCAGGTCGCGTTCCTGAACTCGGTGATCAAGGACCTCGACAAGCTGGGACCGCAGCTCGACAAGATGGTCCTGCTGTGGGCGAAGGGCGACCCCGACGGGCTGGCCACGGCGATGAACGAAAGCATGGCCGCGACGCCCGAACTCGCAAAAACCTTGCTGTGGGATCGCAACGCGCGCTGGGCCGACCAGATCAAGGCGCGGATGGACAAGCCCGGCACCGTCTTTGTCGCGGTCGGCGCGGGCCACCTCGCCGGCGACAAGAGCGTGCAGGATTATCTGAAGGCACACGGATTGACCGTGAAGCGTGTAAAATATTGATCGGCGACGCCGCCGGTATCGGACAAGGGGGTCGCCGCCTTGCGGCGGCCCTTTTGGCGTTGCTGCTGGCGGGATGCGGCACCGCCGAACCCGGGCAACAGGCACGGCCGGCGATGTGGCTGGTCGAGGATGACGACACCCGCATCTATATCCTCGGCACGATGCACGCGCTGCCGCGCGGGACCGATTGGAACGATGGCAAGGTCGCCGCCGCGATCAGTGCAGCGGACGAGCTGGTGCTCGAACTGCCGCCCGCCGAACTCGCCGCCGCGGGCGAAGTCTTTCAGGAGCTCGCCCCGCGCCAGACCCCGCTCGCGATCGAAGCACGCCTCGCGGGCAAGGCGCTGATCGGTTATCGCGCGCTGGAAGCGAGCGGACGCAGCTTCAGCGGCGACGGGTTCGACGATTGGGCGGTGATGGTGCTGATGGGCCAGCGCGTCGCGCAAAATGCCGAACTGTCGCCCGCCGACGGGGTCGAAACGCAGCTGACCGAAACATTCAATGCCGCGGGCAAACCCGTAGGCGGCCTCGAAACCGCGCGCGAGCAGCTGATGCTGTTCGAGACGCTGGACGCCGCGACGCAGCGCGCATTGCTGGTCCGCACGGCGGAGGAAGCGGACATCGCCGTGAAGGAAGTCGGCGCGCTGACCGCGGCGTGGAGCCGCGGCGATATCGCAACGCTGGAAAAGGTAATCAACGAAGACATCGACGCTGTTCCTGCCGCGCGCAAGGCGATCCTTACCGACCGCAACCGGCGCTGGAGCGCGTGGGTGAAACAGCGTATGGGCCAGCCCGGAACCGTACTGATGGCGGTCGGCGCGGGCCATCTGGTCGGCAGCGACGGCGTGCCGACGATGCTCGAAGCCGAAGGATTGAAGGTCACCCGCGTGCAATAGACGCGCTGGCGCTTGCATTTCTGCCGCTTCCCCGCTAAGCGCCGCGGCTTCCGTCATGGTCATCCCTGGAGGCGTGGCGGAACTGTGTAACCGAATCTCGGAGAAATATGATGAGCGATCAGCTGACGCTGACGGCCGAGACGCGCGAACGCGGAGGCAAGGGAGCCTCGCGTGAACTGCGTCGTGAAGGTCGTGTCCCCGCCGTTGTCTATGGCGGCAAGGAAGAACCCCTGATGATCCACGTCGAAGAAAAGCTGCTGATGAAGCAGCTGATGACGGGTCACTTCATGAACTCGGTCGTGATGATCGAAGTCGGTGGCAAGACCATCCGCACCCTGCCGAAGGACGTCGCGTTCCACCCGGTCAAGGATCGTCCGATCCACGCCGACTTCCTGCGCATCGCCAAGGGCGCGACCGTCCAGGTCGCCGTGCCGGTCGTGTTCGCGAACGAAGACGCCTCGCCGGGCCTGAAGCGCGGCGGCGTGCTGAACATCGTTCGCCACGAACTGGAACTCGTCTGCGACGCGGACAAGATTCCCGACGAGATTGCGATCGACGTCACCGGCTTTGACGTCGGCGATTCGATCCACATCAGCAACGTCACCCTGCCCAAGGGCGTTGAAAGCGCGATCACCGACCGCGACTTCACCATCGCGACCATCGTTGCCCCGTCGGCGCTCAAGTCGAGCGACGGCGACACGACGAAGGACGAAGGCGAAGCTGCCGAAGGCGGCGACGAAGCCTAAGCATTTCGGACCGCCCCTCCCCTATGCGGGAGGGGCGTTTCCACCGGACCCGGGAAAGGCACTTTCATGCAGCTCTGGGTCGGCCTCGGAAATCCCGGGCCCCAATATGCGATGCACCGTCACAATGTCGGCTTCATGGCCGCCGACGTCATCGCCGATTTCTACGACTTTCCGGCGCCCGCGAAGAAATTCCAGGGCTGGGTCCAGGAAGGTCGCATCGGATCGCAGCGCATCCTGCTGCTCAAACCCGGCACCTTCATGAACGAAAGCGGCCGCAGCGTGCGCGCCGCGCTCGATTTCTATAAATTGGCCCCACAGGACGTCACCGCCTTCTACGACGAGCTCGACCTCACGCCGATGAAGGTCAAGGTGAAGCAGGGCGGCGGCGCGGCGGGCCATAACGGCATCCGGTCGATGATCCAGCATATCGGCGAGGATTTCCGCCGCGTGCGCATCGGCATCGGCCATCCGGGGCACAAGGACCGCGTGACCGGCCATGTCCTCGGCAATTACCACAAGAGCGAAATGGAACCGCTGATCGACCTGCTCGGCGCGATAGCGGCGGAGGCGAAATGGCTCGCCGACGGCGACGATGTGCGATTCCAAAGCGACCTTGCCTTGCGTTTGCAGGGCTGACGCAACGAAGTTTGCGCTTTGCGCCAGCTGATGCATGATGGCTCCCCGAAAGGAGCCCCCACATGTCCGATCGTCACAGCCCCAGCCGCCGAGAGCTTATCGCGGGGGCTGCCGCGCTCACCGCCGCGGCCCCCGCCCTTCTCCATGCCACGCCGCCGGCCGCGGTGCCGTCGCTGAAAGGCCGCACGGTATTGATCACCGGCGCATCGAGCGGTTTCGGCCGCATCGGGGCGCTTTATTATGCTCTCCTCGGCGCGAAGGTGATCGCGACGATGCGCAACATCCCGCGACCCGAGGCAGAGTCACTGGCCGCCGAGGCTGCGCAGGGCAAGCTCGACGTGCAGGTCGTCGAGATCGACGTCACCGACGACGCGTCGGTCGCGGCGGGAACGGCAAAAGCACTCGAACTTGCGGGCGGGCGCATCGACACGCTGGTCAACAATGCGGGTATCGGCATCACCGGACCGGTCGAGGTGCAGGACATGGAGGCCACCCGACTGATTTTCGAAACCAATGTCCTCGGCATCCAGCGGATGCTCCGCGCGCTGTTGCCGCAGATGCGTGGCGCGAAAAGCGGGCAGATCTTCAACATTTCGTCACAGCTGGGCCGCGTCATCGTGCCCGGTGGGGGGCATTATTCGGCCACCAAATTCGCGGTCGAGGCGCTGTCCGAACAGCTCGCCTATGAACTGGTGCCGCACGGGATCGACGTGACGATCATCCAGCCGGGCGGCTATCCGACCAAGGTGTGGGTCAATCGCAACACCTATACGGGTGCGCTGCGCGATCGCAGCGATGCCGCGCTGCTCGCGGCCTATGCGCCCTTCACCCGCGGCATGGGGACCGAGGACGGCAGCGGCCGCAGCGCCGATCCCGCCGATGTGCCGCGCGCGATCGCCGAGATCATGGCGATGCCCGCCGGCAAGCGGCCGCTGCGCCGGGCGGTGCATCCCGGCAACAAGCCGCAGGAAGCGATCAACCGCGTTTCGGCCGAAGTCCAGCTCGCATGGCTCGGCGGCGGGCAGCTCGGCCCGCTGGTCAAGGCAGTGCACGACTGACGCCCGTCACAAGTCCGTCATATAAGTCATTGCAATTCGACGCGTTCGAGCAACGCGGCTGACATCAACCTCTGCAATCGGTGCGCCACCTCCAAACCGGGATGTTCGAGTCCCGGGGTTCAACCGAAAAACAGGGGAAACTGCATGTCACATCTTACCGATGACGCCCGCGCGCCGTATCGCGGCGAAACCGATAGCCTTCCGGGGCCCGGCAGCCTTGAGGCGATCGTCGCCGAAAACCCGTCGCGCCGCACGCTGCTGAGGAACGGGCTGTTCGGGCTTTCCGTCATTCCAGCCGCCGTGCTCGCGGGCTGTGACAGCGACGGCGCCACCCCGCCCGTCACGGTTCCGCCGACGCCCACCCCGACGCCCACGCCGACCCCGACGCCCCCCCCGGTAAGCTATGCGGTCAATTTCGCCGCGGTCGCCGCGAACCAAGACGACAAGGTCACCGTACCCGCGGGTTACACCGTCGACGTGCTGCTGAAGGCCGGCGATTCGGTCGAATCCGGCACCGCCTATTCGGGTAGCTTCCCTACCCCCGCGGTCGCCGAGAAATGGGCCGGCGGCAACCATGACGGGATGGAATATTTCGCCCTGCCCGGCGTCGACGCAAACAATGGCGGCCTGCTCGCGATGAATTACGAATATCCCGATTTCAACATCCTGATGGCGGGCAGCTACAACGCCGCGACCGCGACCGCCGACCAGAAGGCGCTCGCGCTGTCCGCGGTCGGCATCGGCGTCGTCGAGATCGCCAAGGGCACCGACGGCAAATGGGCGGTGAAGGCCGGATCGACCTATAACCGCCGCTATACCGGCAACAGCAGCTATCGCGCGGGCGGTCCCGCCGCGGGCCTGCTGTCGGGCAGCATCAAGGGCATGCTCAACAATTGCTCGAGCGGCCGCACTCCGTGGGACACCTATCTGACCTGCGAAGAAACGACCGACAATTATCTCGATCCGACGCAGCCTGCGACCAACTATGGCTGGGTGGTCGAGATCGATCCGCTGCGCGAACTCGCGCAGCCGACGAAGCGCACCGCGATGGGCCGCTTCAGCCACGAGAATGTCGCCTATATGGCGAACGCCGATCGCCGCGTCGCATTCTACATGGGTGACGATTCGACCCCGGGCTGCATCTATAAATTCGTCCCCGATCGTGCGTACAGCGCATCGAACCGCGCGGCGAACACCGACCTGCTCGACTATGGCACGCTCTATGTTGCGCGCTTCAACGGCGACGGCACCGGCGAATGGCGCGCGCTCGTTGTCGGTCAGAACGGCCTGACCGCCGGCGCATCCGACCCCGGCAATACCAGCCAGAGCACGACCCCGCCGGCCCCGACGATCGTCAATTTCAACAATCAGGCCGACGTACTGATCAACACGCCTTCGGCAGCGCGCGTCGCCGGCGGCACCGTGATGGACCGCCCCGAATGGGTCACCGTCGCGCCCGACAACAAGGCGGTGTTCGTCACGCTGACGAACAACAGCGGCCGCCGCGTCACCAACCCGATGAACCCGCGCGTCAGCAATCTGCACGGTCACATCATCAAGTTCCGCGAAGAAGGCGATTCGCCGCTGGCGACCAAGTTCAGCTGGGAAATCTTCCTGACCGCGGGCGACCCGTCGCTCGCATCGGGGGGCAGCAACCTTGTCGGCAACATCAACGGCGACACCTTCTCCAGCCCCGACGGCCTCCGCATCGACCCGCAGGGCCGTATGTGGGTGCAGACCGACCACAGCGTTCCGGGCAATTCGGGCGTCGCGGGCCGGACGATCGACCAGGCTTTCGGTCATAACGCGATGTTCTATGTCGACCAGACGAGCAAGCAGTCGAAGCGCTTCCTCGTCGGCCCGCTCGGCTGCGAGATCACGGGCCTCGCCTACACGCCCGACCTTAAGACCTTCTTCGTCAACATCCAGCACCCGACGGGCAACTGGCCGGTCGCGGGCGAACAGCCGCGTTCGTCGACCGTCGTCGTACGCCGCACCGACAACCAGCCGGTCGGCAACTGATCGCGCGCCGCCCGCTCTCGCAAGGGGAGCGGGCGGCGAGCCTCAGACGAACTTCATATCGCCGAAGATCCAGCGCCAGGGCGCGCCGGTTTCGCCGAGGATATCACGCACGATCATCGGGAACGCGGCTTCGGCGCGGACATCGTTCGACATGACAAGCACGCAGCGTCGCTGATTCACGAGGCACACGAGCGCGTTGCCCGTCGAATCGTTGTGTCCGCCGCGAAAGAAAGCGGCCCCCTTCGGTCCGGTAAAGGTGATCAGGCCGACACTCGCCATCAAGCCTTTATGTTGCTGCGCTTCGGCCACGTCGCCAGCGAGCGTCGGGAACTGCGAAGCCGAACGGATTGGCAGGCCCGGACGGAACAACTCGTATCGCGCCTTTTTCGACAGCCCCTCACCCGATACCAAGGCCGCCGCGAAATTGGCGAGGTCAGTGATCGTCGTGTCCATCGATCCGGCCATGCGCACACGGCCACGTTCGTCATGCGCCTCGACCTTGCCGCCGAGCGTCCAGCCGTCGGCATAGTTGGCCGCAAAATCGGGGCGCCAGACGAGACTGCTATTGGGCATCTTGAGCGGGTCGAAGACCAGCCGCTGCACCTGTTGGGCCGTGTCGAGCCCCAACCCCTTGTCGAGCCCGAACTGGAGCAGCATGATCCCTTCGCCCGAATAGCCGTAGCGGCTGCCTGGATCGAAATGGAAACGCAGCTTGTGATCGGGTTCGAGGAAAGAAAAGTTCGCGAAACCCGTACTGTGATTCAGGATATGGCGCGGTGTAACCCCCCGCCAGCGCTCGTCCCCTGCCAAGTCGCCCCAATTGCCATAGGCCTCGATGTTGCCATAGTCGGGAAGCGGCTTCGCCAGCATCGCGGCGATCGGTCTGTCGAGATCGACCTTGCCCTCGTCGACCAGCCGCAGCACCGTATACGCGAAGACCACCTTGGTCAGCGAGGCGCCGTACATGATCGTCTGCGGGGTCAGTGGCTCGCCCTTGGCGTTGCGCTCGCCGAAACTCTGGACCGAGACGACCTTGCCCTTGTCGATCACCGCGATGGCGAGTCCCCGTGCACCGGTCGCCGCCATCGCCTGTTGCGCGGTTTTCGCAACGGTGACCGGGTCGGCCACGCCTTGGTCGGCGACGGGCGTCGCTTGGGCGCTCGTGGTCATCAACAGCGGTAAAGCCAACGCCAGTTTCGCGTCGCGCATCGCAATCTCCCGATCTGCCACTCTGAACTGCTATATCACCGCAATACAGCTGGCAAGACGTCGGGTCAGGGGGCTTTTCTTTGCGGCGGCGGCGGCGGCGAGCCGTCGCGCGTCTGCGACATCAGGATCACGCACATCGTCCGATGCACCGGATGCGGCCCGCAGGCGACGCCGGCATAGCGGTGCGTCGATCGCAGCAGGCTGTGACGATGCCCGCGATCGGGCACGCCATCGTCGATGAGGAGCTGATCGACGACGCCTTCGGGCGTGTGATGGCCATAGGTGATGACCTCGTTGACATAAGGGCCGCCGCCGCGCGCCTTCATCCGTTCGCCGGGGCCGCTTCCCCTTGTATGATGGCCGACCGCGCCCGAGCGTGACTGGACCGCGACATGGTCGGCCGCGGCGCGCGCCAGCGCACCACTCCATTCCAGCGTCGGCAAGGGTTTCTCCCGGCGCAGGTCGCGGATCGCCTCGTCGACCGCAACGACGCCCTCGCGCGTCATGATGTCGATCTCGCTGTCGTCGTCGGCAACCAGCAGCTTGCCCTCGAAGCGCGGGCGATAGTCGCGCAGATATTCGGTGTAGGCCGCGGGATCGCTGCGAAAGCGATTGAGTTCGGTGAAAACGCCCTCCTCGAACCGGCTTTGCGCCGCGACTGTGACGGTCACGCCAAGAGACAAAAGGACAGTGGCGGCAAAAAGGAGGCGAGGCTGCGTCATGGCGAGTGCGATAAAGGCGCAAGTCTGAACGGGCCGCAACGGCAAAGCGCAGCGGCAGGGACTGGCGCCGGAAGCAATCTGGCGCTAGGGGCGCTGCAACAGCGGCGCCTCACTCAATCGCGCGCCGAACCTCACGGAGTTTTTATGGGTTTCAAATGCGGGATCGTCGGCCTGCCCAACGTCGGCAAGTCCACCCTGTTCAACGCGCTGACCGAAACCGCGGCAGCGCAGGCGGCGAACTACCCCTTCTGCACCATCGAGCCAAATATCGGCAATGTCGCGGTGCCCGACGCGCGCCTTGAAAAGCTTGCCGCCATCGCGACGAGCAAGAAGATCATCGCGACGCAGCTCGCCTTCGTCGACATCGCCGGCCTCGTGCGCGGCGCGTCGAAGGGCGAAGGGCTCGGCAACCAGTTCCTCGGCAACATCCGCGAGGTCGACGCGATCGTCCACGTGCTGCGCTGTTTCGAAGACGACGACATCCAGCATGTCGAAAACAAGGTCGACCCGGTTGCCGACGCCGAAACGGTCGAGACCGAACTGCTGCTGTCGGACCTCGAAAGCCTCGAAAAGCGCGTCCCTGCCTTTGCCAAGAAAGCCGCGCAGGGCGACAAGGAAGCGAAGATCGCTGCCTCGGTCCTCGGGCAGGCGCTCGACCTGCTGCGCGAAGGCAAGCCCGCGCGGCTGGTCGAACCCAAGGATGACGAGGAAGCGCGCGTCCTGCGCACCGCGCAGCTGCTGACCTCGAAGCCCGTCCTTTACGTCTGCAACGTCGACGAAGGCAGCGCCGCGAACGGCAATGCGTTCTCCGAAAAGGTGTTCGCGAAGGCGGCGGCCGAAGGCGCGCAAGCCGTTGTCGTGTCGGCTGCGATCGAAAGCGAGCTGGTGACGATGGACATGGCAGACCGGCTCGAGTTCCTCGAGGAAATGGGCCTCCACGAAACCGGCCTCGCACGCGTCATCCGCGCCGGTTACGAGCTGCTGCACCTGATCACTTTCTTCACCGTCGGACCGCAGGAAGCGCGCGCGTGGACGGTTCACACCGGCGCGACCGCGCCCGAGGCCGCGGGCGAAATCCACAGCGATTTCCAGAAGGGCTTCATCCGCGCCGAAACGATCGCCTATGACGATTATGTCACACTGGGCGGCGAAGCGAAGGCACGCGAAGCGGGCAAGCTGCGCGCCGAGGGCAAGGCCTATGTCGTGCACGACGGCGACGTGATGCACTTCCTGCACAGCTGATCCGAAGCCGTCATTGCGAGGTTCGGCCGGGATCGAGCGGGCCGTTCCACGCCGTGACCGAAAGGCCGGTCAGCCGAACCGACGACGAAACCAGCCCCGCTTTTTCGGAACGATCGGGGGCTGACCCGAAAGCTGCACCAGGTAGTTTCCCAGGATAGCCGCTTGCTGCCTCGTCATAAGGAACCGAAAAAGATCGGGGTCGTGCTTCCTCGCGGCTTCCGAAGACTGCACGCTTTCGAGCCGGAGCATGATGCGATCACCCGCATCATGGTGTGTCCAGCCGACTAGTGCCCCGAAACTCTCCATCATCTCGCCCTGCTCCCTCACGATTTCCGCGCGGCTGGCGCCCACAGCCCGCAATGGCTGTAACAGACCTTCGGCGGAATGTCGTCCAAGGGGTGGGAAGCTGACGTCCAAACAATCCCTCGCCCCCGCGAAGGCGGGGGCCGCCATCGGGCCTGAGCTATATCTCCAACGGCCCCCGCCTTCGCGGGGGCGACGACTGGCTTCGTTTTTGAAGCGGACATTTTCGTAACAAGCTCCGACGAAGTCCTACGGCTCGAATGCCGCCAGAATCGGACACGGCCCCTTGTCGCTCGCCGCGCATTGGTCCGCGAGGCGCGCGAGCGCGGCGCGGGTTTCGGTCATCTGCGCGATCTTTTCGTCGAGAACCTCGATCCGTGCCCGCGCCAGCGTGCGCACGCGGACGCGATCGTCGCTCGCCTCGAGCGCGAGCAGTTCGGATATCTCGTCGAGCGTGAAGCCCGAAGCCTGTGCCGAGCGGATGAATTTGAGACGGCGCAGGTCGTCGGCATCATAGCGCCGTACGCCGCCGCCCCAGCCGTCGCCTCCACTACGCGCGGGCGTGCCCATCAGCCCGCGGCGCTGGTAATAGCGCACCGTTTCGACCCCGACGTCGCCCGCCGCCGCCAATTTGCCGATCGTCCATTGCATCGCTTGACTCCGTACCATGGTACGGACGCTATATGGGGCGCATGACAAAGCAAGCAACCCTCCATCGCATGGTCATGCCCGGGCACACCTGCCCCTATGGCCTCAAGGCAAAACATCTGCTCGAAAGCCGCGGCTTCGCGGTCGACGACCGCTGGCTGACGACGCGCGAGGAAACCGACGCATTCAAGGCCGAGCATGACGTCAAGACGACGCCGCAGACCTTCATCGATGGCGTACGCATCGGCGGTTACGACGACCTCCGCCGCCATTTCGGGCTGAAGGTCGCCGATCCCGATGCGATGAGCTACACGCCGGTGATCGCGCTGTTCGCGATGACCGCGCTGATGGCGCTCGCGACCAGCTTTTCGGTCTACGGCGACGCCCTCACCCTCCGCGCCGCCGAATGGTTCATCTCGTTCAGCATGATCGTGCTCGCGCTGCTGAAACTGCAGGACGTCGACAAATTTGCGACGATGTTTCTCAATTACGACCTGCTCGCCAAGCGCTGGGTCCCTTACGCCAGCATCTATCCCTTTGCGGAGGGTCTCGCGGGCGTGCTCATGACGGCGCACGCGTTCAACTGGCTCTCGATCCCCCTCGCATTGTTCATCGGCGGCATCGGCGCGGTGTCGGTGTTCAAGGCGGTCTATATCGACAAGCGCGACATCAAATGCGCATGCGTCGGCGGCAGCAGCAAGGTGCCGCTGGGCTTCGTCTCGCTTACCGAGAATGTGATGATGGTCGCGATGGCGCTGTGGATGGCGCGGATGTGGTTCTGATCCCTTCCCGTATCGGTCATTGATGAAACATATGGCTGGGCTATCAGGGGCTTCGATTCGCCCCCACGGAGCCCAGCCATGTTCAATCGCCGCCATTTCCTTGCCGGGGCCACGCTCGCCGGCCTTGCCGCCCCCGCGATCCTGCGCGCCGAGGGCGGTATTTTCCGTGAGTTCCCGTTCAGCCTCGGCGTCGCGGCGGGCGATCCGGCGAGCGACGGTTTCGTCATCTGGACGCGCCTCGCCCCCGAACCGATGGAACGCCACGGCGGGATGCCGCTGGCAAACTTCCCGGTCGATTGGGAGGTCGCGAGCGACAGCGGCTTTCGCAGCGTGGTCGCGAAGGGCACCGAACTCGCGCGCCCCGAACTCGCGCACAGCGTCCATGTCGAGGTTGCGGGGCTCGAACCCGACCGCCCCTATTATTACCGCTTCACCGCGGGCGGCGAGCGCAGCCTGCGCGGCCGCGCGCGCACCCTGCCCGCGCCCGGTGCGAAGACCGACGCGCTGAAATTCGGGGTCGCCGGGTGCCAGCATTTCGAGGCAGGCTTTTTCGGCGCCTATCGCCACCTCGCGCGCGAAGACCTCGCCTTCGTCTATCACTATGGCGACTTCATCTACGAATATAGCGAGGAATATCTGTTCAACACCGGGCTGCCGACACGCCCGGTACGCAAACACGCCTTCCGCGCGCTCGTCGACGTCAATGATTTCCGCAATGCCTATGCGCAGCAGCTTGGCGACATCGACCTGCAGGCAGCGCGATCGGTCCATGCCTTCCTGTCGAGCTTCGACGATCACGAGATCCGCAACGACTGGGTCTCGGACGTCGATAACTGGAAGCTCGGGCTCGACGTCAACGACCCCGAAGCCGCGTCGCCCGAAATCTTCATGCTCAAGAAACAGGCGGCGATGCAGGCGTGGTACGAACATATGCCCGTGCGCAAGGCGCTGCTGCCACGCGGCGGGATGGTCGCGATGAACCGCGAATTCCGGTACGGCGACCTGGTGGCGATGCAGTTGCTCGATACGCGGCAATATCGCGACGACCAGCCGTGCGACGACGGTTTCAAGCCCGCCTGCCCGGGAGTCTATGACAAGAATGCGCAGGTGCTCGGCAAGGCGCAGGAGGAATGGCTCGGCCGCAACCTCGCGAAGGGCGGTGCGACCTGGAACGCCTTTGCGCAGCAGGTGACGATGATGTCGCTCGACCGGCGGCGCAAGCCCGACGAGCCCAAGAAGATCCTCAACCTCGACAGCTGGGCAGGGTATGAAGCGCCGCGCGAACGCATATTGTCGCGCATGGCAGGGCTGAAGAACAATATCGTCCTCACCGGCGACGAGCATCAGAATTTCTGCGGCGATCTGGTCTCGAAGGACAAGGTCGTCGGCGCCGAATTCGTCGCGACCTCGATCTCCTCGGGCGGTGACGGCAGCGATCAGAGAAACGGCACCGATACCTTCCTCAAGCTCAACCCCGAGCTCAAATTCGCCAACGACCAGCGCGGCTATATCGTGTGCGACGTCAATCGCGACGCGTGGCAGACGCATTTCATGGTCGTCGACAAAGTGACGACGCCGGTGAACACGCTGTCGAAACGCGCGACGGGCGTCGTCGAGCGCGACGTCGCCGGGATCAAGATGGCGTGACGTGTCGCGGGACGGTCACATAAGCGCCATAGCGGACCCGGCATGAACCGCCTCCTTTCGCTGCTGCTCGCCCTCCTCCTTCCCCTCGCCGCGCAGGCGCAGGAGGGAAGCGCGCGCCAACCCGTCACGATCCTGATCTCGATCGACGGCTTTCGTGCCGATTACCTTGATCGCGGGATCACGCCGAACCTGTCGCGGCTCGCGGCCGAAGGCGTGCATGGCAAGCTGCGTCCCTCGTTCCCCACCAAGACCTTCCCGAACCATTATGCGATCGTCACCGGCAAGCGCCCCGACAATCACGGGATCGTCGGCAACAATATGATCGATCCGCGGCGCCCCGATGTGCGGTTCAGCCTCGGCGATCCGAAACAGTCGCTCGATCCCTTCTGGTGGGACGAGGCCGAACCGGCATGGGTGACCGCGGGCAAGGCCGGGGTGCGCAGCGCGACGATGTTCTGGCCCGGCAGCGAGGTCGCGATTCACGAGAGCCGCCCACCCGACTGGATGCGTTATGACGCGCATGTCGACTATGCGCAGCGCGTCAACACCCTGCTCGACTGGATGCGCCGCCCCGCCGATATCCGCCCCGCCTTTGTCACGCTCTATTTCGAAGCGGTCGACGATGCCGGGCACAAATTCGGTCCCGACAGCGCCGAGGTCAACGCCGCCATCACCGAAGTCGATACGCGCATCGGCGACCTCACCGCCGGCCTTGCCGCGATGGGACAGCCCGCGCGGATGATCGTCGTCGCCGACCATGGGATGCGTGCGATCGACGAGAACCGTATCATCCAGCTCGCCGACCTGATCGACCTGCCAAGCATCATCGCGGTCGAGACCGGCCCTTACGCCGCCATCGAACCCGCCGCCGGAACCGACGACCGCGTGTATAAGGCGCTGCTGAAACCGCACGATCATATGGCGTGCAATCGCCGCGAGGAGCTGCCCAAACGGCTGCACTACGGCCAGAACCCGCGCGTCGCAGCGATCATCTGCATCGCCGAACCCGGCTGGTCGATCGTCGCGGGCACCCCGACATGGCCCGTGAAGGGCGGCGCGCACGGCTATGACAATCAGGATCCCGAGATGCTCGCGCTGTTTATCGCCAGCGGCACCGGCCTCAAAGGCGACATCGGGATCGTCGACAATATCGAGGTCTATCCGCTGCTGATGCGGCTCATCGGCGTCGCGCCGCTGCCCAGCGATGCGACGGGCCTGCTGGTCAAGCGCCTACCGTAGCCAGTCGCGCAGCACCGCCATCGCGTGAATCGAGGCGGTCGGCGCGTTGACGATCTGGAGCTGGTAGCGCCCCTGCATCACGTCGAATTCGACCATCTTGCGGATACCCGAACAGGCGGGGCCATGCCCGTGGGTCATCGATTTCACTATGGCGCCATCGCGAACGAGGTCGATCCACGCCCCCGCGTCGAGCGCGACCACAAGCCGCCCCGCCCTCTTCACATCGATCGGGATCATCCCGCCGAATTTATGGACGTCAGGCTTGCGTTCGGGCGCGACGCCATAACGCAGGCTTTCGAACTTGTGCAGCGGCAACGCCGTCCGCGCCGCGCCGAGCGGCGACCAGCCGGCGCCGAGATCGTCGCCATAGGCATAGATCGTCTTGCCGGCCGCATCGCGCGACCAGTCCGCGAGTTCGGGCGGGAGGACCGGCGCGGCGGGACAGGCCGCTACGGGCTTTTCGGCCGGTGCCGCAAACGCCGTCGCGGGTGACAATGCGGCCAGTGAAATGGCGATGATCCCAAGCTTCATCCTATTTCCTCCCGAACAGTTTCTCGACATCCTCCATCGCGAGCTTCACCCACGTCGGCCGCCCATGATTGCACTGACCGCTGTGCGGCGTCACCTCCATCGTACGGAGCAGCGCGTTCATCTCGGCAACGCTCAATGTCCGCCCGGCGCGAACCGATCCGTGGCACGCCATCGTCGCCGCGACCAGTTCGAGCCGCTCGCTCAGCCCCAGCGCCGCGTCGTAACCCGCAAGATCGTCGGCGATATCGGTGACGAGCTTGCGACAATCGATCGCGCCGAGCATCGCGGGGGTCGCGCGCACCATCACCGCAGCGGGGCCGAAACGTTCGAGTTCGACCCCGAGCGTAGCGAGCTGCGACGCCGCCGCCTCGAGCCGGTCGCACGCGGGCTCGTCGAGTTCGACGACCTCGGGAAGCAGCAGCCCCTGCGACGGCACCGCCTGCCCGCTCATCCCGCGGCGGAGTTGCTCGAGCACGAGCCGCTCGTGCGCGGCGTGCTGGTCGACGATGACCAGGCCGTCCTCGGCCTCGGCGACGATATAGGTTTTCGCAATCTGTCCGCGCGCGACGCCGAGCGGATGCGCCTCGGCCTCGGGCGGCGGCAGCGTCGCGACCTCGGCACGCCCCGCGAGCGGCGCGGCGGATGCAAAGGGCGTGATGCGGTCATAGACGCGCGCGACATCCTCGCCCGGCGGCGCGATGTCGGTGCCGAACAGGTGCACCGCGGGTTCACTGCGGTGCCCGAACAGGAAACCCGTCGCGGGTTCGGGAGCGACGGGCTCCTGCTGCCAGGCGGCGAGTGCGGCTTCGGCGGGCCGCTGGACGCTGCGGAATCCATGTTCGTCGAGCGCGCGGCGGAGGCCGCCGACGATCATCCCGCGCACAAGCTGCGGGTCGCGGAAGCGCACCTCGGTCTTCGCCGGATGGACGTTCACATCGACCTCGCTCGTCGGCACGTCGAGGAACAGCGCGACGACCGGATGACGATCGCGCGCGAGCAGGTCGGCATAGGCGCCCCGCAAGGCGCCGATGAGCAGCCGGTCCTTCACCGGGCGGCCGTTGACGAACAGATATTGATGGTCGGCGATGCCGCGATTGTAGGTCGGCAGGCTGATCACGCCGCCGAGATGGACCTCGCCGCGGTCGATATCGACGCCGATGCTGTTCGCCACCAGCTCGCGCTGCGTCAGCGCCGCAACACGCGAAAGCTGGTCCTGCCCGCCCTGCACGTCGAGAACGCGCCGCCCGTCATGCTCGAGGGTGAAGCCGATGTCGGGACGCGCCATCGCGAGCCGCCGCACGACATCGAGGCACGCGGCATATTCGCTGCGTCCGCTGCGGAGGAACTTGCGCCGCGCGGGAACGCGCGCGAACAGGTCCTCGACGGCGACGCGGGTGCCTTTCGCGAGCGCCGCCGGCCCCTCGGCCACCACCGCGCCATTGTCGACGACGCGTTTCCATCCGTCGCCGCCCGCGACCCGGCTTTCGAGCGTCAGCCGCGCGACGCTCGCGATCGATGGCAAGGCCTCGCCGCGGAAACCCATCGTCGTGACATCTTCGATCGCGTCGGTCGGCAGCTTCGAGGTCGCATGGCGTTCGAGCGCGAGCGCCATGTCGGCGGCGGTCATCCCGCACCCGTCATCCTCGACCTCGAGCCGCGAAATCCCGCCCTCGGCGATTCGCACCGAAATGCGAGTCGCACCCGCGTCGATGGCGTTCTCAACCAGTTCCTTGAGCGCCGCAGCGGGTCTTTCAACCACTTCACCGGCTGCGATCCGATTTACTAGCTTTTCCGGCAGGCGACGTATTGACATGGCCGCTCTCCTAGCGCAGTCGAACGCAAATCGCGACCCATCCGCACAGCCCTGATCATTTTGTCCAGCCACCCTTCGTGGACGAGCCGGAATCTCCCCCTGATTGTAGCTGTCGCCGGCCGGGCGCGCGGATGAAATCACGATAGGGGGCGTGTCCATCAAGGGCGCGGCTTCGCTGACAGGAAGCAATATCGATGTCCTTCTTTTCCCGCTGGTTCAAATTCAATTCCCAAGACATGGCTATCGACCTCGGCACCGCGAACACGGTTGTGTACGTGCGCGGCAAGGGCATCGTCCTGAACGAACCCTCGGTCGTTGCGGTCGAGACGTTGAACGGCATCAAGCGGGTGAAGGCCGTCGGCGACGACGCGAAGCTGATGATGGGCAAGACCCCCGACAGCATCGAGGCGATCCGCCCGCTGCGCGACGGCGTCATCGCCGACATCGACGTCGCCGAACAGATGATCAAGCACTTCATCACCAAGGTGCACGGCGGCAAGCCCAACGCGTTCCGCAGCCCCGAAATCGTGATCTGCGTCCCCTCGGGCTCGACCAGCGTCGAACGCCGCGCGATCCGCGACGCCGCCTCGAATGCTGGCGCGAGCGAAGTGTGGCTGATCGAAGAACCGATGGCCGCCGCGATCGGCGCCGACATGCCCGTCACCGAACCGATCGGCTCGATGGTCGTCGACATCGGCGGCGGCACGACCGAAGTCGCCGTGCTCTCACTCCGCGGTCTCGCTTACACCACCTCGGTCCGCGCGGGCGGAGACAAGATGGACGAAGCGATCGTATCCTACGTCCGCCGACACCATAATCTGCTGATCGGCGAATCGACCGCCGAACGGATCAAGAAGGATTTCGGCATCGCGCGCATCCCCGCCGATGGCGTCGGGCTGACGATCCACATCAAGGGTCGCGACCTCGTCAACGGCGTCCCCAAGGAAATCTCGATCAACCAGGCACAGATCGCCGAAGCGCTGTCCGAACCGATCGGCACGATCGTCGAGGGCGTGCGCATCGCGCTCGAAAACACCGCGCCTGAACTTGCTGCCGACATTGTCGATCAGGGCATCGTGCTCACCGGCGGCGGCGCGCTGATCGCCGAGCTCGACGAACTGCTGCGTGACGCTACCGGCCTGCCGGTCACGGTGGCCGAAGATCCGCTGACCTGCGTCGCGATCGGCACCGGCCGCGCGATGGAAGACCCCGCCTTCCGCGGCGTGTTGCAGCAAGCCTGATACCAAGGCGCTGAACCATGGTCCGCCCGGCACATCGGCGTCCGGGGCAATCCCGAAAGGCCCAGTACAGCCTGTTCGTTGCCTATGTCATTGCGGTGACAGGGGCAGTGGCGGGCCTGTTGCTGGCCGTTCTTTCGGTCGTTGACCCCGTCGGCTTTGCCCAGCTCCGCGTGGCGAGCCAGGAAATCACTGCGCCGATCGCGCGCGCGTCGCGGTCGGCGATCGGGTCGATTTCGGGGATCGACGATACTGTCGGCGCCTATGTGCGGGCGGGGACGCAGAACCGGCGGCTGCGCAAGGAACTGGCCGACACCCGGCGCGAACTGGTCGCGACCAGTTCGCTGCAGGAAGAAAATCGCCAGTTGAAAGCGCTGCTCAAGCTCCAGGAAACCGACAAGACCGCGCTCGCCAACGGTTATCTGCTGACCTCGACCTCGACGAGCAGCAAGCGCATCGCGCTGCTCAGCATCGGCCGCAACCTCGGCGTCGCCGCGGGCCAGCCGGTGCGCGGCGCCGACGGGCTGATCGGGCGCGTGCTGTCGAGCGGGCCCTCTGTTTCGCAGGTGCTGCTGCTCACCGACGTCGACAATATCGTCCCCGTCCGCCGCGCGCGCGACGGCCTGCCCGCGCTCGCCTATGGCCGCGGCAACGGCGACCTCGACATCCGCACGCTCAACATCGCGAACAATCCGTTCAAGCCGGGCGATATCCTCGTCACCTCGGGTACCGGCGGGCTCTATCCGCCGAACATCCCCGTTGCGATCGTCGTGCGGCGCCAGGACGACGGCGCGCTCGCGCGTCCGCTCGCCGACCCCGGCAAGGTCGATGCGGTGTCGGTGCTGCGTCCCTACACCCCCGACAATATCGAAGCGCAGGGGCTGCCGGGTCCCGCGCCAGCCCCCGCCCCCACCGGCGCGCCATGAACCAGAAAGGCCCGCGCCTCGGCGAACCGGCGTCGCTGTGGCGGATGCGCATCGTGCCGGTCGCGAGCGTGATGTTCGCCTCCGCGCTGCCGCTGATGCTGCCGCTGATCGCCAATTCGCCGGTGCTGCCGCCGCTCGGCCTGCTGTTCTTCCTGTGCTGGCAGCTGTTGCGCACCGAAATGTGGCCGGTGTGGATCGGCCTGCCGCTGGGGCTGTGGGACGATCTGTTCAGCGGCCAGCCGATCGGCACGGCGGCGGGGCTGTGGACGATCGCCAGCATCGCGATCCATTATTCGTCGCAGCGCATCTATTGGCGCGGCTTCCTCCACGACTGGGCCATTGCGGCGCTGTTGATCGCGATCATCCAGTCGCTCGCGGCGCTCATCGTCCATCCGCACGCCGATACGGGGCGCGTGCTCGGGCTGATCGTGCCGCAGATCATCGTCTCGGCACTGCTCGTCCCGCTGTTCATGCGCCTGACCGGCAAGTTTGACAATTTCCGACTGAAACGTCGATAAAATCCCGATGCCGAAAAAGAAGAGCCCGCCGATTACCGAAGCCTGGAGGGGCATAACCTTCACCCGCCGCGCGCTCGTCGTCGGCGGTGCGCAGGCGGCCGTCGGCGTCGCGCTCGCGGCGCGAATGGCCTATATATCGGTTATCGACAACGACAAATATGTCCTTGAATCGGAAAGCAATCGTGTCAACCTGACGCTGGTTCCGCCGCGGCGCGGCTGGATCGTCGACCGCCATGGCAAGGCGCTCGCGAACAACCGCGTGTCCTTGCGCATCGACATCATTCCCGACCGGCTGCACAATAAGGAGCTGGTGCTCGGCCAGCTCCAGACGCTGCTGCGCCTCGACGGCGACGCGATGGAGCGGATCAATCGCGACCTGAAGGCCGCATCGGGATTCCAGCCCGTCGCGGTCAAGGAGGACATGACCGAGGCCGAATATAGCTCGATCCTCGTCCGCCTGCCCGAACTGCCCGGCGTCGCGCCGCAGCGCGGCTTCGCGCGCAACTATCCGACCGGCGCCGCGGTCGGTCACCTGATCGGTTATGTCGGCGCGCCGACCGCCGAGGAATATCAGAAGGTCAAGGACCCGCTCTACATCACCCCCGGCTTCCGCACCGGCAAGGACGGGCTCGAGAAATATTTCCAGCCGATGCTGCGCGGCGAACCCGGTGCGAAACGCGTCGAGGTCACCGCGCGTGGCAAGGTCGTGCGCGAACTCGGTGTCAAACCCGATACGCAGGGCAAGACCGTGCACCTGACGATCGATGCCGACCTGCAGGAATATGTCGCGCGGCGCATGGGACGCGAATCGGGCGCGGCGATCGTGATCGACTGCCAGAACGGCGACATCCTCTCCTTCGTGTCGATGCCGAGCTTCGATCCGAACAGCTTTTCGGACGGCATCAGCAGCAATGAATATGCCTGGCTGCGCGCCGACGACCATCAGCCGCTGATCAACAAGGCGACGCGCGGCCTCTATCCGCCGGGTTCGACGCTGAAGCCGATGGCGGCGATCGCCGCGGTCGAACATGGCGTCGACCCGAGCGAACGGCACACCTGCGTCGGCGGCTACCGCCTCGGCAGCCGCTTCTTCCGTTGCCTCGGCACGCACGGCAGCCTCGACATGCCGTCGGCGATTATGAAAAGCTGCAACAGCTATTTCTACTGGCTCGCGCATCGCCTCGGCTATGACGCGATGGCCCCCACCGCGCGGCTTCTGGGGCTCGGTGAGGAATTCCAGCTCGCGGGCAGCAACCAGCGTTACGGCACCATCCCGGACAGTGCGTGGAAGATGAAGAAATACGACCAGCAATGGTCGGCGTCGGACTCGCTCAACGCGGTCATCGGGCAAGGCTATGTCAGCGTGAACCCGCTCCAGCTTGCTGTGATGGCATCGCGCATCGCATCGGGCCGCCACCTCTATCCGCGGCTGGTCAACCGCGAATTCAAGAATGAGCCCCTGCCCTTCTCGCCCGAAGCGCTCGCCGTCGCGCGTCACGGCATGGACCTTGTCGTCAACGGCGCCGGCACCGCGGTGCGCAGCCGTCTGCCGCTCGACGGTATCACGATGGCGGGCAAGACCGGCACCGCGCAGGTGCGCGGCCTCGGCACCGGGAACGGGAAAAGCGGCACGTGGAAATTCCGCGACCACGGCCTGTTCATCGGCTTCGCGCCGGTGGTCAACCCGCGCTATGCGACCGCTGTCGTGATCGAACATGGCATGGGCGGATCGCGCGCAGCAGCGCCGGTGGCCAAGGATTTCATGACCTTTCTCTTCGACCGCGAAAAGGCGATGGAAGCGCTCGAGACTTTCGAAGCCGGCTGGGGCGGCACGATCAAGGAACGTATGGACCGCGATTATGCGGCGTGGAAGGCGGGCGCGTCGAGCGATCCCGAACCGGGGGTGCCGCAATGATCCCTGTCCCGCCCGCCATCCAGCGCATTCCGTGGAAGCTGATCGCCATCCTCGCCGGGATCACCGGTTTCGGCCTGCTCGTCCTCTATTCGGCCGCAGGCGGCAACTGGTCGCCTTGGGCGTGGCAGCAGGGCGTGCGTTTCCTCGTCTTCCTCGGCGCCGCGCTCGTCATCGGGCGCTTCCCGCTCCGGATATTCGAGGATTTCGCCTATATCGGCTATATCGGCGTCCTGGTTCTGCTGATCGCGGTCGAACTGCTCGGCTTCGTCGGCGGGGGCAGCCAGCGATGGCTCAACCTCGGCTTCATGAACCTGCAGCCGTCCGAGCTGATGAAGGTGGCGATCGTGATCGCGCTCGCCCATTTCTATGCCCAATTGCCCCCCGGCAACACGCGCACCTTCACCGCGCTCTGGCCGGCGCTTATCATGATCGGCCTCCCCGCGGCGCTCGTCATGCTGCAACCCGACCTCGGTACCGCGCTCGCGATCTGTATCGGCGGCGTGGTGGTGATGTTCGTCGCTGGCCTTCCCTTTTGGTGGTTCGGCAGCACGGCGGTCGCCGGGATCGCAGCGCTGCCGGTGCTCTTCTCGTTCCTCCACGATTATCAGCAGAAACGCGTGCTGATCTTCCTCGATCCCGAAAGCGACCCGCTCGGCGCCGGCTATCATATCAGCCAGTCGAAGATCGCGATCGGTTCGGGCGGCATCGGCGGCAAGGGTTTCCTCAACGGATCGCAAAGCCATCTCGATTACCTGCCCGAAGGCCACACCGATTTCATCTTCGCGACGATGGCGGAGGAATGGGGGCTGATCGGCGGGCTCGCGCTGCTGTTCGGCTTCTTCCTGCTGCTGCGCTGGTCGACGCGCGTCGCGCTGCGCGCGCGGACGCGCTTTGGCCAGCTCACCGCGGCGGGCCTCACGATGACGATCTTCTTCTACATCGCGATCAACCTGATGATGGTGATGGGCCTCGCCCCCGTCGTCGGCATCCCGCTCCCGCTCTTCTCTTACGGCGGCTCGTCGATGCTCACGATCATGACCTGCGTCGGCATCATGCTGGCGATCGAAAACGACAGCAAAACGGGCAGCCGCCGCTTTCATTGAGAAAAAAATCGGCAAAAAGGCATCGGGGGCATTGCCAACCCCACAGGGGCATGATAGCGGGCCGCTCGCTTCGCAGCAAAGAGGGGTCCTCTTCGCCGCAAGGCACGCCGGAAAACGGCAGTGGACGCATAGCTCAGTTGGTAGAGCAGCTGACTCTTAATCAGCGGGTCCTAGGTTCGAGCCCTAGTGCGTCCACCATAACTTTTCCGCCAATTTTGACCGATCAAGCGCCACCCCTCGGGGGCTGCTTTCGGGTTCACGTAATCGCCACGTAATCGACCGAGCTAGTTTCGGCCTTCCCCTCCCCGTCGTTTCCCTGTCGGCGGTATATCGACGCCATGAGAGGGCGCAGACGCTACCATGAACCACGACGCTACGCTGCGGCGGCACGGCGCCCGCAAGGGCGATCCTCGCCTGTCGGCGGTTATTTCGCTGCAGTTTGTCTGATCGGGGCAGTAGTGGGTGGCGGCTGGGCAATGACGGATCCTGAGCAGCAACAGGCTTTCATGAGCAACGCGAAGGAAGTCGCAATTGACGTCGGCATGATGCGCGAGCGGGCACCGCAGGCTGGCGATCACTGGCGAGGTTGCGACGACGCTCGCGCCGCTGGCACCGCCCCCATCTATCGCGGGGAGCCCGGCTATCGCGAAAGCATGGACGGCGACAACGACGGGATTGCCTGTGAACCATATCGCTAACCAGCGCGCCTCTCGCAGGACACCGCCAATCCTGCGGCTCTGCATTCCGCTGCTCCTGCTGACGTCCGCCTGCGATTCCGCGATCGTCGACGAGGCTCAGCGTGCTGAAGATGAAGGCGCAGTGGTCAACAACGGCACGATGGAAGCAATGTACCCCGAGACATTCCGCCCAGGCTCGCCGGCTTATCTTGAACGAGATTTCGAAGCGGGGGCGGACTTCATCTGCGACGAGATCAAAGCCAAGCATAAACGTGACATTTGTTCGGAGCCCGATATTCATTGGCGGTAGCCAAGCGCGGCCTTCACATCGGCATTGGTCGCTCGCCAGTCCAAAGCAGCGACAGTTTCTCAGCAATCGCCTTCCATCTCGCCACGCCAGCGGCGTCACCTTCCGATGCAAGGGCGCCTATGCGCTCCGCAATGTAGATCGCAGCGTTGTCACCCTGCTCTCGCTCGACCAGCAACGCGCACGCCCAAAGCTCTCGCTCAGCGGTGATCACTATTTCGCTCCGACCTAGAAGGGCTCCGCCAAAGAGGAAGCCCTTCCGTCCTCTCGGTATGGCTACGCTATAGGAATCCTGTCGGCCATCTCGCTTGCGAGGTGGCGCTCATGCAGAAATAATATGATGGGAAAGGCGCGAGTCAAGGTTAGCGTTTTCGCTTGGAACGCCTAGGCCGGGCAGACGTTACCTATTTTTCCCGCCGCACGGCATCCTGACATGCCACGTGGCGGCGGCATCTTGGAAACCCCCTCCTTTAAACTGGCCCCGCTTCGGCGGGGTCTGTTTTGTCCAACGATGAATGACGGGAAATGGGGTGATGGGGTGGACGCCGCCCGGCGGCATCGCTGTGCCATAGTGGAGGTGTTGTCACACCACTAGAGGAGGCGTCCGTGTCGGAAGTTAGCATAATCGGTCTGGATATCGCCAAGAATGTTTTTCATGCGCACGGCGCTGATGCGAGCGGGCGGGCACTGTTCAGCCGCAAGATCGTCCGAGGGAAGCTGCTGGAGTTCTTTGCTGGGCACCAGCGTTGTACGGTCGCGCTGGAAGCCTGTGGGGGCGCGCACCATTGGGGCCGAGAGCTCACACGGTTGGGGTACGAGGTGAAGCTGATCCCGCCCGCGTATGTGAAGCCGTTCGTGAAGCGGAACAAGAATGATGCGGCGGATGCGGAGGCGATTTGCGAGGCCGCCCAGCGCCCGAGCATGCGGTTCGTGGCGATCAAGAGTGAAGAGCAGCAGGCGTCAGGCCTGGTGTTCCGGACCCGTGACTTGCTGGTGCGGCAGCGCACCCAGCTGATCAATGCCATCCGAGGTCATCTTACCGAATATGGCTGGGTAGCGCCCAAGGGTCCCTCGCACGTCGCGATGCTCGGCGATCTGCTTGCGGACGAGGTGGGATCGTCGCTACCCGAGGCAGCCAGGTCGATGTTCCGCACAATGCTCGATCTGCTGGAGGAACTGAACGAGAAGATCGGCGATCTCGACAAGGAGATTGCGCGCCGGGCTCGTGAGGATGCCGTCGCGAGGCGGCTGATGACGATCCCTGGGGTTGGACCGATTACGGCCACCGCATTGGCGGCTCTGGCACCGCCGGCAGAAACCTTCACCAAGGGACGGGACTTTGCGGCATGGTTAGGGCTGGCGCCAAGGCAGATGTCGACGGGGGGCAAGCAGAAGCTGGGCTCGATATCCAAAATGGGCGAGCGCACCCTGCGGCGATTGCTGATCATCGGTTGCAGTGCGGTGGTCCTGCAGGCCAGCAAGCGAGGTGCGCCTCAGGGCTCCTGGCTCGAGCAGATGATGGCGAGAAAGCCGCGTATGCTGGTCACGGTTGCCCTTGCCAACAAGACAGCGCGGATCATCTGGGCCGTGCTTGTGAAGGAAGAGGATTACAGAGCTCCGGTCGCAGCCGCGGCGTAAGCCAAGGCGGACCAGAGGTCGCCGGAAGGCGCAGTCGGTCGAAGGAGAGTATGGCACAACAGTCGGCGAGACGGGGCCGGAAGAACCAGGGCTTCCCACTGTGCCGCGAGCACGCCGTGGGTGATGTGGTTCCGGTCCGCGAACTCCCATACGGGCCCGCAGCCTCCGATGCTGCATCAGAGGCCGGACAGATGGCAGCATCCGACTACGTGCATTACCTCTAAAAAACCGCTTGCGTCTCTTGGGGCGTCCACAGATGGGAAGCGGTCTGACTTCTTTCGGCGCTCCAAATAGACAAAGCGGCGACCGGTGGAATTAGCTATGCAGCTCCAAATGGATCAAACTGCCGCCCTTCAAATGCTCCTATCAGGCGACTCTCTGCGACTTAGCGCCCTAAAGACCGTGGCGGCGCTCGATCTTCCGGATTGCTGGATTGGCGCGGGCTTCGTCCGAGATGCCGTATGGGATCATTTGCACGGTTACGACGTTGCTGACCCAACTGGCGATGTCGATGTCATATGGTATGACGCGGCCTCGCCACAGGCCGATGTTGACCGTGGCATTGAGCAGCAGTTGCGAGGTGCATTGCCTAAGCTGTGCTGGTCGGTAAAGAACCAAGCTCGGATGCATCTTCGCAACGGGGATATTCCTTACACGTCGGTAGCCGACGCCATGCGGCATTGGCCCGAGACGGCAACGGCGGTCGCAGCCCGGCTTTTGCTATCCTCGATAGAGGTTAGTGCGCCTCACGGACTCGATGACTTGTTTGCGTTGCGATTGCGCCCAACCCCTCGCTTCCTCACCGAAAAGCTCCCAATTTTTATGCATCGCGTTGCTTCCAAGCGCTGGATCGACCGATATCCAAGGCTTTCCCTTGAACCGGCAGCTATCGGGCGAATTTGAAGAACGCTCCGTCTGCCGCAACCGGTCGTTAGCAGCAGGGCAGCGTTCGTCAGATATTCCCGGATAGAAGCCTGTCAGTTTCGGGACGGGATGCGAGCTTGCCCTCCGGCCGAAACGGGGTGGAAAGCGGACCTAGGCCCGCCCTTGAGTCAGGATGGTCGATAGCTCCCTTTGCCCGCTTGGTGACTGCTCCCAGAACGCCGATAGCTCACTGGGAAATCTGTTCTTCAAATCTGCCAAGACCGGCATCGCAAATGGTTCCGTCAAACGGGCCAGCCAGCGGTTGAGCGGAAACCCGGCAAGCGCAGCTCCGCAAATGACGCTTTCGGCTTCCCGGCCCACCCAACCATCTTCGGCTTCCGACAAGTCTTGCATCAGCGCCCGCTCGAACCAAGCGTCCAAAAGCTCGGTTACCGCCCGCAGTTCGTCTTGCGCCCACGACCGCCAGCTTGCCAAGCCTAGCTTGTTCAGTACGATCTCCGGGCTGTTGGCATTACCCGGATCGCTAACAGATATTTCTAAAATACGCGGGAGCAAGTATCGGAAGTCTCGATCGCTACCGATCGTGTAATACACGCCGGACACATAACGCCATAGCGCTTCGGCGGTGATGTCCCTCAGGGGCGTCGTCAGCAAAACATCGACGTTTCGCGTGCCAACGCAACAAGGACATCCTTCTATCGTCGAAGGTGCTGTCATGGCGAAATGACGGTAGACCGCGTCGACGGCTTCTCGAAGGCGAGCATCGGCAAAGGACAAAGAAGAATCGACCATGTGTTGAACATGGCGGCAGAATCCTATTGCAGCAATGTCCGCCATCCGGTCGATTCCGGTCATTCGATCCAGATCGACACGAATGGCAGCAAACGACCGATTGCGGACGGTCAACTGATTGCCAGTTGGTCCCGCCGCTGCAATTCCCACACCCCCGATTCCTTGCGATAGATTACCAGATCGGTCCCGCCGCCAAGGCCTCCCCAATACTCGCTGGCATAAAGCATCGCTGTCGAACCATCGTCCGAGATTGCCGGCAACGACATTGTAAGAACGGAGACCGGCCAAGGCTCTTTCCGAACGAGCCTGTCTATTTCCGGGTCGCTATGAATCACGGCATTCTTGGAAAGCCAAGTTTTCAGGGAAGGGCATCGGTCAACGACGCTAACATTCCGTGTTTCCACCGCTTTCCGCAATAGTGGCAGAACAGGATCTTTACGGACCTGCGGCGTCTCCAGCAGGATCGCGTCAAGCTCTTCTATTGTCGGTCCGACGGGGGGAGCCCGGGTCCGGACGGCCACTGGCCGAACTTCGTCGCGCTTGAAGCTAGTAGCATGTACGATCGCGACGGCGCATGCGTCATCAAGTTGCGCGCGTTGATCGTCTAACGGCCTGCATCCGTGCAGGGCGAATATCGCTAACAGCATTGCGAGAGATGCGCGAGACATAGGCTAAGGTCGCATTACTCGAGCGATTTCGCAACGTCCGCTTTCCACCCCTAAGCGGTCATTCACAGCCGACGCCATCGCCATCGCGATCCAGGTGTGATCCATAGCCCGGGGCACCTGCACGGACCGGGGCAGCACCGGCGGCGCGTGCGTGGGAGCAATTGCGAAACGACCGCCTTCCGAATGCGCTTTGCGGCTCGTCGGACATGAAACGCTGCCGCGTGGTTTCAACGGGCGCCGGGTCGGCATAGGTCCAAGTGGGCTGTTGGTCGGTTGGCGCCGGGCTTATGAACGCCTGCGGCGCATCTTCAAATTCGGACCCGGAATCATCGTCGGACAGTTCGCCGATTGCGAACGCCACCAGCGCGACGATCACAATTGTCCCGATGTTGCTGTTCCCCCTCTTCCCCATGAGCGCAGATTGCCACGGCAAACGCGAAGAGTCGAATCAGCGACAGCCTCTCATCGGCATTTGTGGTCCCGCCAGTATCTGTCCCATCGCTCGGCATATCCATCGCGCACCATGGCGCAGGAAATATCGCCCGACTTGGGCGAACTGCAGAACGCCGCAGTGCGATTGCCCCCGGCGCCGCCCGCCGATCGGCAACGCATTGTCGGGCCCGCCACCTTTATGTGCCCGGTGCGCAGCGTGCCGGTCGGCGTGCCTACCAGTCGCGCGAGGTAATCGCGTGCCGCGCGGGCGTCGACATCTGGACAAGGATGACCCGGCTTGCACGTCCCGTCCATTTCGCGAGCGGCGATACCCGAAAGGCGAATATGCGGGCCCTCTTCGCACCAGATCGGACCGTCACCGTCCCATACTGCAGTGGGCGTGCAATTGAACGATTGGCCCGACGGGACGACGGTTACAGCAAGCACGAGCGCGAGGATCATCCGCATGCCCTAGCTCGCCGATTATCTTTTGCGCTAGGCAAAAAAGCCCCGCCGAGGCAAATCTCGACGGGGCGGGTTTGCTCTCTGGGTCGCTGAGAGCCCCAGCAATTTAGAGGGCATCGATGAAGATGGAGTAAACCGAGCGATCAAACCGCGGACACCTGTAACCTCGAATCCAGATGCTGCTACTGGCCGATGTTGTTGAAAAAGTCCCCCTTGCAGTGATGGCGCAGTCCTGATTCAGCATTTCTGGTATCGGGAGATGTTGGTGATGATGGGTGAACGGACAGTGATGCAGGAGGCGCTGTTCTACAGCTTTAGCCTCGAGGATCATGTGCCGGCAGATCACCTGCTGCGGTCGATTGACCGGTTCGTGGATCTGGGTGATCTGCGCGAGCATCTGCGGCGCTATTATAGCGAGACGGGTCGGCCCTCGATCGATCCGGAGCTGATGATCCGGATGCTGATCATCGGCTATTGCATGGGGATCCGATCGGAGCGCCGGCTGTGTGAAGAGGTGCATCTGAACCTCGCCTATCGCTGGTTCTGCCGGCTGGGGCTCGACGGCGCGGTTCCTGATCACTCGACCCCCGCCTCCGCGGGGGCAGGCTCTTCTCGAAGAACCGACATGGGCGCTTCCGTGACAGCGATCTGCTCCGCAAGCTGTTCGAGATGACGGTATCGCGTTGCATGGCCGAGGGGCTAGTCGGCGGCGAAGGCTTCGCGGTCGATGCGAGCCTGATCCGGGCCGAGGCCAACCGCCAGACCTTCCACAGCGGTGAAGAAGGCTTGCCGGCGGAGCTGTCGACGCGCGCGATTGACGAGTATCTGGCGGTACTGGATGATGCAGCGTTCGGTGCTGCGAGCCAGGCGGTTCCGCCGCGTATATCGCCGTCGGATCCGGCGTCGCGTTACACCTCGGCGCACGGCGGCCGCGCCGAGTTCTGCTATGCGACCAACTATCTGATCGACGTCGAGCATGCGGTGATCGTCGATGTCGAGGCGAGCACCGCGGTGCGTCAGGCCGAGGTCACCGCAGCGAAGCGGATGATCGCACGCGTGCATGACGACCTCGGGCTCTGGCCGCGCAAGCTGATCGGCGACACGGGTTATGGCTCGGCCGACTGGCCTGCTGCCGGTTTGATGGACGCCGAGATAAGTTCATTCAGGCTACCCCAGCTTCACGTTCGAAGTCGATAGGACTGAGGTAACCCAGGGTCGAGTGACGCCGGGTCGGGTTGTAGAAGCATTC
>NZ_JBIXJU010000012.1:0-107225 GCF_052871675.1 Sphingopyxis sp. LARHCG72
CCCGCGTTCGCGGACCATCCTCACCGCCTCAAGCTTGAACTCGCGGCTGAACTTCCTTCTTTGCATTGTGGACCTCCGATAGGTGGAAACACCCTATCTCGGTGTCCACCAAACCGGCAGCAGGCCATGAAGCTCGTCTCGATCACGCAGGAAATGGGCGACGATCCCATGCACGTCATGATGCGTCAGATTATGGCGCTGTTCGACGAATATCAGTCGAAGGAGACCGCCAAGCATGTGCTTCGCGCGATGCGCGAGAATGCGCGGCAAGGGTTCTGGAATGGATCGCTACCACCGATCGGCTACCGCGTCGTTGCCGCCGAGCAGCGCGGCGCCAAGGTCAAGAAGCGGTTGGAGATTGACCCCTTCCATGCCGAGACCGTGCGCTCGATATTTCGGCTTGCCCTAGGAGGCGACGGTGTATCGGGTTCGATGGGCGTCAAGGCAATCGCGGCGTGGTTAAACGAGAGGTCCATTCGCACCCGCGATGGCGGGCGCTGGGGTCTCGGTGCCGTCCACCAGATATTGACCCGCTCGACCTACACCGGGCGCCACGAGTTCAACCGGCGGGGCAAGGACAGGAAGCTCAAGCCGAAGGCCGAGGCGGTCGTGGTCGATGTCCCCCCGATCATTGATCAGGCGACCTATGACGCGGTGCAGGCACACTTGCAGGCCCGCAACCCTAAGAAGGTGCCGCCTCGGGTCGTCAGCGGTCCTACGCTGCTTACAGGGCTAATCCATTGCGCGAAGTGCGGTGGTGCCATGACGATCCGCACGGGTAAGGGTGGGCAATATCGCTATTACGCCTGTTCGACCAAAGCCCGGCAGGGGCCAACCGCCTGCACCGGCATGTCGGTGCCGATGGAGAAGCTGGACGATCTGGTGGCGAAGCATCTGGAAGACCGGCTGCTCCAACCCGACCGACTGGAAGCCATCCTGTCTGCGGTGCTGGATCGACGGCAGGAACAGGCGACGCGCAAGCGCGCCCATGTGGCCGACCTCAACAAGCGCGCTACCGAAACTGACCTGCGACTCAAGCGGCTTTTTGACGCAATCGAGAATGGCATTGCCGACGTGAACGATCCCGACCTCAAGGATCGCATTGCAACGCTCAAGGCCACGCGCGATCAGGCGAAGGCGGATGCCGAGCGCGTGGCGGCATCGCTCGGCGCTGCGGGTCAAAAGTCGATCGCACCCGACATGCTGGCGAAGTTCGCCAACACCGCGCGCCAGAGGATGCGAATCGAGGGCGGCGGCTATCGTCGCGAACACGTCCGCGCGCTTGCGCAGCGGGTAGAGGTCGATGTCGGAGAGGTTCGGATACTCGGCTCGAAGAGCAATCTGCTGCAAGCACTGATCGCGGGGGCCGCCGAAACAAAGCCGGGCGCCGTGCCCAGCTTTGTTCCGAAGTGGTGCACCCGACTGGATTCGAACCAGTGGCCCCCAGATTAGGAATCTGAGATTGGGCCGCAGAAAAGCTGGCATTCAGCCAGCCTTGTTGCATCCATGTTGCATCGGGCCAAACACGCCGGGTCAGGCTATGCGATGATAAGCCGATATTCGCCGGTCGACCTGTCGCATGTCAGCGTCACCGATCGTGCGTCCGGGTTCGCGGCCAAGACGCCACGCAGAAATCCATAGACGTCTACGGCGGTCATGGTGGGGAAATCGGGATTGCTGGCCTCAGTGCTCATCCTCACCCTCCGCCAGCGCTGCGTCGATCATGGCTTGCCAGACCCGCTTGGCCTCGTCGAAATTCGACCAATGCAGAGGCCTGTCTTTCCCGACGCCGAGCACTTCTCCGCCGGCAACGGCAATAGGATCATCGAAAGACTGAAACGGCTCGCGGATCGCGGTGAGGACGGCGCGAACGGTCTCGACATGGTGGTGCCACTGCTCGTCCTCTTCGGCGAGGGTATAGGGGCCGTTGTCGTCGAGCTTATAGACGGCACGCGCGGCGCGTTCGAGCGGGGTCATGCCAGCAGCTCCGCTTGTGCCGCGGCGATCAGCGCGGCATCGCCCTCGGCGTCCATGATCAGGTGGCCATACGTGTCCAGAGTCAATTCGATGTTCTCGTGGCCAATCCAGACCTGAAGGCGCTTGAGGTCGATTCGCTGCTTAATCCACGCGCTGGCGGCCGCGTGGCGAAGGCTGTGAAGCCCATAGCGCGCCGCCTGAACCGGCTGGCCCTTCGCATCGAGCTTCGGCTTCCCGTCGACCAGCACCGGATCGCAGACCCCCGCCTTGATTTGCAGGGGGAAGAACTGGCGGCGTAGGAGGTGACCATAGTCCTGCACATTGCCCGCACGGTTTGGGAAAACGAGGTCGAAGTCGCCGATAGGGCACCGCAGCTTCCACCGTTTCAATTCGGTGACCAGCGCATCGCCGATCGGGATGGTGCGATAACCGGCTTCGCTCTTTGGGGGGCCGAGATGGCAATATTTGTCGGCGCGCTGCGCAACGGTGATGGTCTTCGCTTTGAAGTCCACGTCTTTCCACCGGAGTCCGCGGATTTCCGAGGACCGCATCCTCACCGGCGCCGTGTTTGGCCTCGTCGCGCTCAAGCCTGAGCTGGCGAAGGACGACCTTTTCAAGACGCTGGCGCAAGCCGTCGTCGTTCAGGGCCTCGTCGGCCTCGCCATGGCGTCGTGGTTCACGATCAAGCGCGGCGGGTCCTCGCCGACCGAAACCACCCCCGAAAAAGGAGAATGACCATGCGTAAGATGATGATCGCCGCGCTGGCGGCGCTCTGCCTGTCCGCGTGCGCCACGACGGGCAGCGGCAAGCCGCCCGCCCCTCCCGCCCCGGCCGAGACGCTGGCGCCGATCCTCGCGCCGATCGCGGGCAACCATGTCGCCGCCGAAACCATCGACCTCGCGTTCGCGACGGCCGACACGGCCCTCTATGTCGTCGATTTCATGCGGTCGGTCGGCTGGATCGTGGACGGCAGTCCCAAGGCGCGCGCGCTCGCCGACGTCGCCGATGACGTGAAGCGCTGGCTCGTCGTCGCGGATGCGGCGCAGACCGCGGGCGATCAGGCGAAGGCCGACAGCGCGTTCGCGAAGGCCAGGGCCGCCTATTCCCTCCTCCTCAAGGCACTGGAGCACTGACATGGACGACGCAATCAAGCTGCTCATCGCGGCCGGCAAGGCCGTGCTGCCCCAGATCGTGCCCGGCGCGGCCGTGGCGATTCAGGTCGGCAAGGGCATCGTCGACGCGCTCGAAGCCGCGAAGGACATCGGCACGCCCGGCGATCAGTCGGAAAATGCGGTTACCCGCGAAGCGGTGCGCGAGAAAATCCTCGAGCATTTCGATGCGACCATCAAAGGCCTTCGCGGCGACGATTGACGTCCTTGAAATCGAGAGCCTCGCAAAGCGCCAAGATGCCGCAGGGCGCGCGAACAGACGTCGCGCCAATTGGCGCTAGGTACGACGCTGCGCAGGCGCGGGGCGAGGTCCGGTCTCGGGCGGACAATCAACATGCTTCTTCCGAACGGGAAGAAGCAGTCGGCGCCTCCGACATCGGCCTGACCCACAAAGATGTCCACGAGGCCCGCACAGTTCGTGACGCCGAAGTCGCCGACCCCGGCGTGACGTGCCGCGCTTCGCGTGTCACCTTATGGTGACGCACGACAGCCTCGGCAGGGTGCCGTTGTCACGATATGGTTACGACTGGCGGGCGCGGCCAAAACTAAGGCAGGTGACCACCGTAGGTTCGCCCAACGCCACGCCCTAAGGCTCCCGTTTCTCACGACAGGCGCCGACCAGCCGGGCGCAACGTGTGCAAAATCTGCACCGGTTCGCAAGCAGAACAACCCTCAAATTGAGAGTATCGCCGGGGGCGGTAGGGGCGTCGGAGAGATCCGGCGCCCTTTTTCGTTTCTGCCCCGCCCGAACAAGCAAAAGGGCCGCGCACTGCACTAGCGCGGCCCTTCCGTCTCTTGGTATGGCTACGCAAGAGAGCCCTTTTGCCGATATGATATTTCTGGAGGCCGGGGAGTCAAGGCAGAGAAAACCCCGCCGGGTACACGTCCGGCGGGGTCAATTTGAGGGTTCCAGGATTATGGATCGCAAACGCTCGGGCGTGGGCTCGGTTCCGCGGGAAAGGTGCGCCGGGTTAGGGCGATACTTGACGTCGAGCCAGATTACAGCGGTCAAGCCGGATTTAGAAATCCCACGGGCGGGATGTGATGACGCACGTTGGCGCTCCGGCGATAAGTCATAACTTTAACCGTCAGGATCATGCCAGCGATCAGCATCAACGCGCCAAAGATCGGGTTAACCGCGACGATGGATACATTATAGTCTCGCTCGAACTCGGCAAAGCGCTTGTCGGTGAACATCTCAGGATGTTCAGACTCAACCCTTTGCGCCTTATCCCAAAACGCCCCAGTGGGGACGATGAGCGCAGCGATCAGGACAAAAGAGTCGATCGCCGCGGCCCTCCACGAGTAGGCGGTACCAAGTTGGTCACGGATGTACCCAGTGATCATTTCGTCATGCGCGTACTCGGCCAAGAGCGCGCCGCCGGTTCGCTTCAGGCGCAAGCGAGCGGGCCGCGCCACAAGCGAAAGCGATGCCAGAACGACAAAATACCCTACGACAAAGGCGATCAAATATTCCATTGCTCGCTCCTAAGTTAGTGTGTTTTCGTCATCGCCGCAATGGCCGGCGGCTAGATCGGGTTTTATGACCAGTTCGACGCAATCGAAAAGCGCACTGAAGCCCATGCAAGCAAGAATGGCGCCAACAGATGTCTGCGGGTCAGACATAAGGTCTGAAAACTGCGGGAAGAGACCAATGGCGTCGGCGAACGCGGCCACAGTGCCTATCTCCCCGGTGCGCGCCATACCGCGTCGTAACAGCGAGATACCGCTTACAATGTGTTGTGCAAACAAATTACCCCGCCCCTCTTATTCAAGAGGTGCTAACGCCATCTGGAACAAAACGGAAGCAACTTCCACCTCTCATACATGCCGGTCCACGCAAAGTTTCAGCAACGGCGCGGGACAGCAGCGGGACACGAGGCGGGACGCGCAACGCCGCCGCCACGGCGGCTTAGCCGGGGATCGCGGGACAGTCCCCGCGCCGAAAGCGAGACACGGTGAAAACCTTTCCGCCTACCGGCCGCTACTCCTCAGGGTCGAAAATGTTATCGAAGGCCGCCAGCGCACCTTCATCCTCAACCATATCCAGAAAAGAGCTGCCGTCCTCGGAAAGCATATTGTCAAGGCTGACTGGGCTACGACTTCCAAGACCGCAAAAATCTGCCACACGATTCACGATCGCACGCCCCTTCTCGGCCAGCCGATCTCGAGGCAATGACCCGTCTAGGACTGAAAGGTAAATTTCGGAGATTGCGTCCGATCTCACATCGTCGGCGAAGCCCAAAGGAATGAGCCGGTCAATCTCTCGGTATAGGTCATCCTTAAGCCGAGAAGATGCCCTGCCCGTTGATCGGAGCGCTCGCAAATTTCTCCCTCGCAGTATTACCTCAGGCGCTTCGCGCAGCCAGCGATCACGAGTGGGACGGGTAGTACGATAATGACGATCAACGCCGCATTTGGTCAAAGTCGGAGCGACTATTAAGAAATCATCCGGCATCGGATGGAGTCCATTCCGACACCCATGTCTTTTCTCGATGCAGTGTCCTCGGTGATTATGGGGGCCGCCACATCTGCATGGAGGAAGCGGTATCCCAGCGGCGCGGTACCGACGGCGAAAAACCTCAATATAGTGCTTTGCAGAAAACCCGGTCAGCCCCAGCCTCTCTTGGAGGCTCAACTTCGAGTACCCTTGCGCGATCAAGTGAAACGCATTTTTCCGCATTCGCGCGTAGGTGGCCGAGTCCGGCATCGGGCCGATTTTGGTCGGATGGTACCGGCGAGTCATGGCCAAGATCATACGAGCACAGTCGCGCTCGCAACTCGGAAAAATTGGCAGGGCGGCGGGCCTCGATGCCTCGCCGCCCTTTTTTATTCAAAGTCGATCGATTCAGGCTCACGCCCTCGGTCGACGGGGCACTCCGCGCTTGCGTTTGAGAAGCTGGCGGCGCGTCGGCGAGGTCGGCGGCAGAAGTAATGCATAACGATCGATCGTCCTCCGCTCTTGCCTCGCGCTCCAGTCGTACCACCGAACATATTTCGGCACGCAGCGCGTCCGACGAATCCGGTCCCGGTGCGGCCTAGATGCTTCCCGGTCGGAAGCGGTGACGATCGCGTCAGGTATATGCTCCCGCTGATCGATGCCCCAGTCGGGCGTCAGGTCACTTTCCTCGTCCTGCGGCTGATCTTCGATGCCATAGTCGGTGTCGGCCACTGGACAGCCTGGCACGCCCTTGGTGTAGCCGATGGCCTGTTTCGTCAGGTGAAAGTCATCCTCGGCGTCCGTGGCATCTTCGATATCCGGGTCGCCGTCGATCACATCGAGCACCGCGATGGCGGCCTCGATGAAGCTTTCGAGCGCCGGCCGACCTTGATCGGCGAGGCTGCGCAACAGCTCGGGCTCGGCAACGCCGCGGAGAAGCGGCGTGAGGTTGATCGGCCGGCTCATGCCAAACCTGCCTGCGCAATCGCCTTTTCCAGCCGCTCCTTGGCATTGAAAAGGCGACTGTCGATCTCAATCAGCATTGTCTGCGCCTTAATAACCTCCCGATGAAGCGGGGCGTTCGGGCAATCCCCGTCCGGCGCAAGCCACGTGCGCAGTTCTTCGAGAAAATTTTCCGCAGCCTCCTTGAAGACACCCGCGACTTCGAGATCGGCCGCCGCCATTTCGAGTTCGTTAATGGCCATGCTCATGATGCACCTCCCATCGCGCGGAGCGAACGCAGCGCGGCGAGGATGAGGCGCACGCTCCAATCGAACTGCGTCTCGTCGATAAAGAACCAGTCGAGATCCATGATATTGATCGCCGTTTCAGCCTCGCGGGTCTGTTCGATATGCGCGAGCGCGGTCCAGAGCTGGACCGCTACGCCCTGCGGGGTCGAGGACGTCGCTTTGCAGATTTGGATTTCAGCCGTATCCATTGCGTCGATCTGCGTTTGCTCTTCCGGCGTGTATTGAGTTTTCGGACACTCCGAGAATGGCAGGGTTCCGTAGATCGCACACGCGGCCGATCTGCGGCCCCATGCGGCGAGAATGTCGGCGTCGGGCTTGTCTTTGGTTAAAACGGTGGCGCCATCAGGCGCGCGGGTGCTATCGGCTCCCATAGTCGTTTCCCTTCGTAGCAGGGTTTCGATCAGGGCCGGGGCGAAGGCTGCAACCATCGCTCTGGCCCGCCTTGAAACGTCTCCAAGGTGATATGGTTTGTAAAGGCGGTTAACACTGGACGTCAAGCCTTTTTGATACTAAATGTAAAGGTATGACACCGACGCAATGCAAGATGGCGCGAACCGGGCTCGGGATGAGCGCTGACGACCTATCCCAAAAATCAGGGGTTTCGCGAGTGACGATCGCGCGCATGGAATCTGGTAAGCCCGTGGCCGACGCCTCGATCGCCGCGGTAGAGAAGGCGCTATCGGACGCTGGCGCGGACTTCACCCATCGCAAGGGCAAGGTCGGGGTCGAAGTCCCCGAATAGGTCATCACGAACGAACGGCCTACAGCGCACCGGCGAGCGCCCCTCTCCGGGGCGTTTCTTGTTGCATCCTTGTTGCATGGAGTGGCCGGAGTCGGAGGGGAACGGACAGAAAACATAGGGAAACTTGTTGCAACAGGATGCAACACGATTTCAGGCCGTTTTCATGCTAAGTCGTTGAAAAATTGGTGCACCCGCCGCGATTCGAACGCGGGGCCCCCAGATTAGGAATCTGATGCTCTATCCTGCTGAGCTACGGGTGCATCTCGGAAACGCCAGCATTTCCGGGGCTCTCGCTAGGATGGCAAGGAAAGCGCGTCAAGGGCTGGTGGGAACAAAACGGAAAGACGCGGCACATTGCGGCACACTGGCGGCACATTTTGCGGCACACTGTGCCGGGGAGGCGCGGCCATGAACAACGACGACAATATCTCCAAGCTGCCGGTCCGCTTCAAGACGCCCCTACCCGAGGGTCGATCAATCATGCGGGCATGGGAGGCTGGCCGCGCCGGGCCGTGCAATCATCTGTTCGCTACCTATCTCATCGAGGACGGCGGGGCGGAAGTGACGTGCGGCCGTTGCAATGGGAAGCTCGATCCGATGTGGGTGCTCGGCAGACTGGCGACCGAGGATCGGCGCATGGCGGAATCGCAGGCGCGGTATCAGGACGAGATGAAGCGGCTCGACGGGCGCATGCGCACGAAATGCCGCCGCTGCGGTGAGATGACGCCGATCAGCCGCGCTTGATCGAAGCCCTAACCAAACGCATCCTTGAAGATCGCCTTCACCACCTCATCCTCGATACCGGGGATCGACGTCAGTACCGAAGCGACCTCGATCTTGAGCAGGGCTTCCGTCTCTTCGGAGAGTTTGCCCTGAGCGGCAGCAGCGAGGTCCAGCACCACATCGAGGGGAAGGGTGATCGCGGATTGTTCGAGGTCGGCGCGTAGGGGCATGCCGGGCGATTTAACACGTCCGCTATGACCTGTAAAAATTCCGGCGAAATCTTTACACCAAGCCCATGCCCGATTCGCCCGAACTCGCCGGACAGAAGCTGCTCGACAGCCTACCGGACGGGTGCGAGCTCGAAACGACTGTCGAGCCTGAAGGTGCGGGCTGGAAAGCAACCGCTTGCATCAGGAACCCGCATGACACGCCTCGGCCCTGCTATGTGGGGCGCGGCGCCAGCGAGGACGAGGCGCTTCTTGCAGCCATCGCCACCTGCGCTCACTATTGGGAAGGGCGTCAGAAGCCCGGCATGAGCGTCATATCGGGCTGGCGCGTTGAGTGACCTCACCCCCGGCCAGCGCCACCGCCTCATCGCTCTGGCTCGCGCCGGAAACTCGCTCCCATGGGCAGACGGTGATGAGGATCTGGTGGAAAAACACCTCGTGCGCCGGTTCAGCGGTATCATGGGCGAGCAGTTCACCCACCTGACCGGACGCGGCATGGCGGCCGCACAGCGCACACAGGAAAGCGCGAGATAGCCGAAACTATCCCGCGCTCCCTGCACGCCCCCTCGGCGATCGGTTATTCGGTTGCCTTCGCCCCGGCCGCGACCCGCGCGCCGCATTCGCCATACATCTGGATCAGCGCCGCCTCCCAAGCCGCGCGCGCCGGATCAATCAGCGGCACCGGAGGCAGTGGCAGTGGCGGGCATTGCGCGCGGAGGCTGGCCGGCAACGGCTCGGTTGGTTGCTTCGGTAGCGTCTCGCAAGCTGTCAGCGACAGCAGCAGGAACGGCGCACTCAGCGGGAACAGCGATTTCACGATAGGTCTCCCGGATGATCGTTTGCGTGTCGTAGGCTTGCCGGTCGAGCGCGGCCCGCGTGTCCTCGAAGCCCATGGCGGCCGCATCGGCGACCTTGCGCTGCGCATCGATCGCCGCCCGTGTGAGCGTCACCTGTTCGAGCTCGTCGCTGTCGGCTTTCCAGCCGCGCACGGTCCAGCCCGCGCCGAAAGATGCCGAGAGGGCAAGCGCGCCGCCTGCGAGGTAGACCCACGGTGGAATCACGACAGGCCCGTGAGGCAGAGGCGGATTTCCTGCTTGCGGCGATTGGCGAGCCCGCGCACCTCTTTGCCGCCTGCATAGCGCCAAGCATAAAAGGCATTGCATCCGCCGCGCCAGTCGCCCGCGCGGAACTTCTTCGCAGCGGTCGACCGGCAGAAGCCTGCGGTGCCGATATTGTAGGCGAGGCTCACCGACGCGGCGAGCTGCGCATCGCGGCCCATGAGCTGCGGCACGCACTTGATCACTGGCCGCGCGTGATCGGCGATTTGTGCATAGAGACGGTCTTTGCATTGCGCGTCCGTCTGGCGCTGGCCTGGAACCACCCCGCGGGTATCGCCGTAGCAGACCGTCCAGACGCCCACGATGTCGCGGTAGGGGTCATTGCGCTTGCCCTCCCATTGCGCGATCAGCGGCGTTGCCAGCAGCAATGCCCCGGCGCCGAGAACGCCAATTGCCTTTTTCTTCGACGCGCTCTCGCCGGCGTCCATCGGCTGGATCGGATTATTTCGCTGCGGCATCGATCTTCTCCTGCATTTTCGGTTGGCGGACGAGGCGAGCGAGCATCGACAACGCGAACAGGACGGCGCCGATGGTCGACAGAAGCTGTTCCGGGATGAGGTCGCGCACCGGGGCGGGCATCATGTTCCAGACCGCCAGCAAGCTCACCGGGTCGATCGCGATCCAGCCGAGGATCAGGATGCCGAGCGCGTTGAGGCGGACGGACCATGAGCGCCAGAGGATGCGCCAGTGGGGGACGAGTTTCATTTGCTTCGCTCCTCGAGGATGCGATCAACCTTCGTCTCGATCCGGGCGAGGCGGTCGCTGTTGCTCACGCGCATCTGGACGATGGCGTTTTCGTTCTTGATCGATCGGGCGTTTGCATCGGAGGCGAGGTTGTAGAGGTCGTTGCCCGTCGCGATGGCGGTCGCGGCCACAACGATGATCGCGACCCAGCCGCTCGCGTTGCTCTGCCACCAGCGGCGGCCCTCGCGCGCCTCGCGCTCCTGCTCGCGCTTCCAGACCTCGAAAAGCTGTTCCGCAATGACGCGGACCATCTCGGAATTACCGGCACCGTCCGACATCACGGCGCCTTTACTTTCGGCGCGGATTCCAGCATGTTCCGGCCATGCAAAATCCCTTCGATCCGGGGTATTACTGCTCCGAAGAACTGCGCGGCTTCGGGTTTGCGCATGTTGGCGAAAATGTGCAGATCGCCAAGAACTGCACAATCATCGGTCTTGAGCACATCAGCTTTGGCGACCATGTGCGGATCGATGGATTTACGACGCTCGTTGCTGCGGCGCCGATGACGTTCGGAAACCGCATCCATGTTGGTGGGCTTTGCCATTTCGTCGCGTCCGAGCCGCTTACGATGGGTGATTTTTTCGGAGCCAGTCAGGGCGTGAAAATTTACACCGCCAGTGACGATTACACCGGGCGTGGACTGGTGGGGCCGATGGTTCCCGCCGAGCTGCGCAGAGCCACCCGGCGCCCGATTGCGTTGGGCGATTTTACGCTGATCGGGGCGAACAGCATCCTCCTTCCGGGGGCTAACATGGCAGAGGGCGCTACGCTGGGTGCGCAGTCGCTCTCGGCTAAACCTATGGAGGAATGGACCATCTACTTTGGCGCCCCGGCGAAGCGCGTCAAAAGCCGCTCGCGCCGATGCGTAGAGCTGGCCGCAAGCATCGGCACACAGCTTGAGATTGCCGCCTAGGATCATGCCGCGATTGCTCCGTAGCCCTTGAGGATCGCGTTCGTTCCGACTTCCTGAAATGTCACGGTGCCAGAGGTGACGGTTGCGCCGGAGCCGGTCGGCCACGACGGCTCGGTCCCGGTCGTACCGCCCACGGTGACAAGATAAGCGTGCGTATTGTCGACGGTCGGCTGCACATACTGGCCCGCGCCGAATTCACCCGCAGGAATGAATGGAGTGCAGTGAACACCGGCCCGGGTGACGACAACGCCCTCGAAGCCCCCCGCTGTCGCTTCGCCGTTCTCGATGCGGAAATTATTCGGCAGCGAATGCCCGAAATAGCTGACAGAGTTCTTCATGCAGCGGGCGGAGAACTGCCCCGGCGAAGCTACGATGACCTGAGGAACATGGATCGGTTGCCCGTACACACCGTCCCACACGTCATCTTCTGATTTGAAGCGCACGAAACCAGTTGTGGTGATCGTCGAATTGTTGAAGTTTCCGCGGCTTAGGGCGCGGGCGTTGCCGTTGATTTCGACGGGCTGGTTGATGATATTGGCATCCAGAATCACTTGACCCTGATCGTTGGGGGTAATCGGATTGTACGTCAGGAATTTGCCGTTGCCCGCTTCGGACTGGCAAAGTGAAATGACGATAGGGTCTGGACCAACCCCCTCCAGCTTGAACATGATGGAGGTGTTGAAGATGAGGCCCGCCGCGCAGTCGGCGATCCGAATGAAGGCGGCCTTCTTCATATAGAACGCGGTGCGCTTCACGTTCTCGAAACTGATCCGCTCGACCTTGGAATAGTCGGCGGCATTCGCTGCATCGATCACGAAGCCGTCCCCGCAGCTAATGAAATAGCCGTCTGAAAAGGTCATGTCGTCGCACTGCTCTAGCGGGTTGTCTGCGTTCGCATTGCCCCATTGCACGCCGATATCGGCCGCGACGATTGTGAAGTGGGAGAACGTTAGGCGCTTCGCTGCGGGGGCATTGTCGGACCCAATGAATATCGCCGTCTGGTTCGAGGCCTCCACACAGAGAATGCCCATATTGGAATAGGCTATCGCTTCCCGCCCATAGAAACTCAGGCAAGGATCGCTGGTGGCGCCCTGGTAGTCGATCCAGCTCCCGTAGAGGTTAAGCCCTCCGTTGAAATCAATGTGACGACCAGAGCCGAGAATATCGACCCCGGACCGCATCGTTAGCGTGTCCGTCGTCTTGTAGCGGCCAGCGGGGAAGTAGACGGTCCCGCCCCGTGTTTGGAGACTGTCGATGGCCTTCTGAATGTATGTCGTCAGGTCAGTGGTATTGGTCCCGGCGCGGATATTCGCGTGCAGGCTGCCCGGGATGAAGTCGAGCACATCGACAAAGCCGAGGAGCTTGTCCGATACGGAGCGCAGAAGAGCGTCCGTGCCGCTTTGCAGGAAGCCAATTCCATCCCCGCCAGTCGATGTGGCGAGCGCGACCGACGTCGGACGCTCTGCGATGGCTGCGGACGCGGCATCTAAATCATCCTGCACCGTTCCCGTGGGTGTCCCGACAAGTGTCGCCCCGTCATCGCCTGAAAGGTCGACAAGCACCTGGCTGGCCTCGAACATCGGGACGCCGATTTCCGCAGGCGCAACGAACACATCGTTCGCGTCGAAAAAGCGAATGTCATAGGTGCCGTTCGCGACATACCAGCGGAACATGCCGTTTTCGTCGCTCAAGGCGGCATTTGCTACGCCAGAGATCGTCGCAATGGGCGTGCCGCTCGCATCGGCGAATAGGTCAACTTGGTTGCCGTCGCTGTCATAGAGACGCGCGAAATAACCCGGCAGAGAGTCGCCGCTGCGATTGGTGAAGGCGTTGGTGTATTTAAACATTTATGCCCCGCTGATGTTTCGGAAGGTGACTGTCGCAAGGGCCTGTGCCGTCAGGCCGTTGCTGTCGGTGACCGTGCAGGTAAAAATGCCCTGCTCATTGGAACCGGGGCCAAGCGCCATCGCGAACCGGCTGGTCGCGTTGGACGGAGAGTCGACCGAAGCGGCAGGGCCGCCGGTTTGCGCCCAAAGATAGGTGTATGGCCCGGTGCCGCCCGTCACCGTCGCGGTAACGGGAACGCTCGTGACGACGGCGACCGATGGCGAGCTAAGTGAAGCATTGCTGGATGCTGGACTGGCCGCGAGCGAGATAGGCGGAGCGAAAGACTGCACAAGCTTCCACGCGCTGCCGTCGTATGCCTCGATCCGGGTCGCGCGCTTTTGCGATCCCTTGGTTACCTCGATCTTGACGCAGGCTTTCTCGGCCGTGCCGACGACGACGTTAAGCGGCATGGTAGATGACCAGAGAGCCCGCAGGCGGCGATGTCGGGGCCGCCGAGCCGTCGACCAGCGTGTAAATCCGGGGACCGGTGTGGCTGGCGTCGTTGGCGTAATAATGCCCGCCGCAGCCCGAACGGATGATGTTGCCTGTCACCATTCCGCCGGTCAGCAACAGCGGGTTACCGATCGCGACGACCTGATTGGACAGCTCCTTGCCATCCGCCATGATCTGGCGCATCTGGTTGTTGTAGCTCGCCAGTGCCGTGCTGTTTTCGGCAAGCGAAAGCCCCGCCAGCGTGAGGTTCGCGCTGGGCGTGAGGGAGTAGGCGCTAAAGCTCATGGCCTTGCGTTCCTTTTTGGATTATGGAGCGGGGATGGATCGAAGCGTGATGGTCCCGATCGCAATCGGGATAGCGGTGCTAATCAGGATATTGCTGACCGACTGGATGGCTCGTCGGAAGCGTCGGTTCCTATTGAGAAAGCTGCGGAAGCATCGCGACGCCCGTCGCCGCGCCGAAAAGGCCCGCTTTGCGACGCTGTTGAACGAGCTTAGTGCCAATAGCACGTGCGGTCGGGCCGCGCCCGGTCAGTGCCTTTTGAGCGACTTTCGCCCCGGCCTTGGACGATAGCGCCGCGAGCAAGGCCAACGGAGCGGCAATTTTGGGGTCTAGGTATTGCCCCGCCGCTACAGCGCCGCCGCCGAGCGTAGCGGGAAGCAGCAGCCCAGCCATCCCGCGATCTGCGCTTCCTGTGTTGGGAACAGTCGAAGGCAAGACCTCCTGACCTGATTTGGTCAATTGGTAGAACGGGGCATTCGTGCCGCTCTGCGCATATTTGCTAGCCCGAACCGCCGCCTGCAACTGCGCGGGGGTGAATACCTCGGGGGTTCCCGATTGCGCGCCGCCCTGTCCGCGCTCAGAAGCATTCTGGAGAAGTTTGTAATCCCGATATGATGTTCGCGCCTTGCCGAGATTCTCGATTACTTCCGGACCAGCGCCGCGAGCGATGGCGCCGTCCAGAGCCGACTGAACGCGGCCAAGCGCGTCACGGTAGTCGCCTTCGAACCCAGCTTTCTGATGCTCGGCGCGGTAGCCCTTAATTCCCCTCGTCATCTCTGCATAATCGTCACCAGAAAGAGTCCCGGACGACACGCCAGGCTGGACCTTGTTCTGGTTCACAAGCGCGAATTTCTGGGCGAAGTCAGGCGGCAGCGCCTCGCCGCGAGCCAACGCGTCGGATAGTTCGCGCTGAAACTGGTCATCGAGTTGAATATTCACACCAGCCGTGGCGTCGTCTATAGCCTGCCCAGACGCCTTCAAGCCGTCCTCGATGCCTGCAAGGCCGCTAGAGCTGGGTGAATAGCCAATCCCGGCCCCGGCGTCGTCGATCGCAGCGCGGTTGAAGGCGTTGAATGAGTCCATCCGGCGGGCGGCCAAGCTATCACCAATTAGGGGCAGGCTTTCCATCTTGCTCATCGCGCGTCCGACAATTCCACGATTGCCCAAGAGTTGGCCTGCCGTCATCGGGACGCCACGGGAAGCAAGATAGTCTACTGCCGGGTTTGAAATGCCCCGCGCAAGCCGTCCAACTCCACCGATCAGGCCAGATCCGACCTTGTTTCCTACCCCAGCCGCGAGAGCGCCGGTCAGAGCGCCAGCAGGGCCGTTGTCGAAGCCGCCGCGGGCAGCGCCATACGCAACGTCTCCCCCCAAGCCTCCGCCGCGCGTTAAGAGCGTCCCGAGACGCCCCGCCTGACCCGCCAAACCTTGAACGCCCATAAGCGCGGAAACACCGCCTGCCACTTCGCCCGCGATTGACGATCCGGGGCGCTCCAATGCCGCAGCCTGCATAACTGCGGCGCCCTGATCTCCAGCGAGATAGGCAGGCAAACCCGCTGTGGCTGCGTTCGCAGCATTCATCGCAAAATTGCCAGCCGTTGTGTCGGCAATACGCCCCATCAATGACGGGGGTGTCGGATCTTCATAGCCTCCGAGAATTTCCCAGCCCTGCCCCAGTGAGCGGACAGGTTTTTGAGGATTGGCGCGATGCTCGGCAACGCGCTGCCCAACCCATGCCGCGAGATCGGGGCCAACGCGGAGATTGCCACCGTGCTCGTTTTTCGTGGCTTCATAGGCCTTATTCAGAAAGCTGATGACCTGCGGAGCGTCAGCACCCTTGCCGATCATGTCCACGACAGCCTGATCAATCCCGCGAAGGCCAGCAACATATTTAAAGCCACCCGACGACGTGACGCCGTCAGGCGATGCTCCCATGTCGGCCTGTGCGCCGACTGCCCGCGGAAGCGCTGCGGCGCCAGTCACAGGGTTCTGAGCGGCGCTAGGAGTAATCTGTCCGGGCACAAACGCCTCGTAAGGAGTCACGTCCTCACCTGCAGAACGCAGAACTTCAATCGCGGTGTCACGAAGGTTCGTCATGCGATTGACGTTCGTCTGATCGCGCTCGGTATTCGACGGAAGCAGATCGCGATAATCGGCGGCGTCGCGATCCGACTGCGCCCCCTCACCCGGCGAGCGGCTAAGCTGCTTGGCGAAAGGGAGCATCTGCGTGCTGTAGTCGTTGAACTCCTGTACGACGCCAGAGAAGGGGTTGTATTCCCCGATTGCCCCCAAGCCGCCACCGCTGAAATTCTCCACAAACGACTTATTTTGAAGTTGGAGGCGCGACAAAAGCTGCTTAGCCGCCCGCACAGCCGCCGGCGACGGCGCATCGCCCTTCTCATCGACTTTCGGGGCAGGGTTGTCCTGAAATAACTGCCGGGGCTGACCATCGGGGCCAACCTCCCAAATCGAACCATCGTTTGACTCAAAGCGGTACGGCGCCTTTGCCTCAGGTGGGCGGGGCGTGCCAACCGTGAATGGACGCGGACCAACTTGCTGCGGGGGCTGCTGCTGTGGCGCGCGGCCTGCGAATACGGGGGCGCCATCGGCACCCACATTCCACAGGTTGCCGTCCTCGTCGATCATCTGCTGCATTATCGTTTCAATCCTGTCGTGCCGCGTGCGCCATAATAGGGAACGTTCCAGCCCTCGCCCTCGGTGTGGACATGGCCCTTGTGGATGAAGGCCTTTCGGACGCCGGGGAGCCTGCGCGCTTGTTCAAGCAGCGCGGGAAGATTCGGACCGTCATAATCAACGGCTCTGCCGGAAAGGTGCGCACTGTTCGGGACACCACCTACGATCCGGTTGCCTTCCGGGGTGCGGCGACCGCTTGTCATTGTCCCGCCGTTGAGACGGGCGGGTGGAACAAAGCCAGCGGGTGCGGGCTTAGCGAAAGTTGCCAGACGGGGTTGCCGTCTGACCTCCATTGTACGGGGTGAGCTTGCCTTTCGGACGTTGGGGTGCCGCGTTCTGGGCCGGGGCCTGCGGGGCCGCATTGATCGGTCCATTTGGTCCCATCGGCACAAGCTGATAGGTCCCGTCACCATTGTCTGCCCTGATCCAGTCGATAGGGTTCGCACGGCTTCTGACGTAATTTTGGATTGCCTCGGTCTGCTTTTCTGGCGACAGTCCGGATGCGGCGACCAAGCGCTCAAACTCGGTGGGCTGCGGTGCGGGACGATTTGCCGCCTCCCATTCCTGCCGGGCGATCCAGTCGGCGTTCTCATCTCCACGGCGTCGCTGGTACTGCTGCTCCGCATAGGCTTGCGCCTGCTGGCGATTGCGTTGGTCGATCAGGCTGGGGACATATTGAGCCTGTCCCCCGCCGATGATCGATAGGCTGTCTCCGAGCACGCCAAGCGCCTTGCCCCAGTCGAAACCCCGCTTTTGAGGTTGCGAGCTGGCCGTCATGGCGGGGGCCTGCTGTGGGACGCGCGCTGACGCCCCGAACAGGCCGCGCGGACGCTGCTGCGTCAATCCGGGTGCCAGTGCCATCGTCAGCCCCCCGTCGCGTAAGCTTGGGCCGCGTTGCCCGCGAGCTGCGCCAAAAGGCCTGCCAAGCTACCTTTCTGAGTGCTTTTGACGGTTTGGTATTGCGACAGTAGGCCGCCGATCCCCTGACCGGCCCCGACAGCAGCGCGAACCGGCGCCTGCATTGCTTCGTAAGCTGCGAACGCCGGATCAAGGATGCCATTCTCCGCGGCGATGAGACCCGGCACCTGCGACACAGCTTGGCCCATGCGATCGCGCTCTTTGCCGTAATCTTCATACCGGAGGCCTGTTTCATTCTCAGCAAGGCGCTTCGTGATGAGGCTCGCGAAATCGCTGCCGCCTGTCAGGCCGCGCGTGCCGAGAGAGGCGGCGACACCGTTGCGGGCGTTGTTATTGGTGAGGGCCACCATTTCCTCAAGATGAGGATTGCCAGCGTCCAGATATTTACCGCCGAGAACGTCAGCATTGTAGCCGCGCGCAGCCGCGATATTGGGATCACCCTGATTATAGCGCTCCATGACACTATCAAGGACGCCGCCGAACTTGGCCGCGCCAGCTTCAAGGCCGGGGCGAGCTTGATTATAGGCGCCCGTGATGTTGTTCGCAGCACCTTCGACCTGCGCCGAGTAAATCGGCTTATTGGTCTGCTTCGTTTTGCTTTTCATGTCACCGGCAACTCCAAATCATCGCCCACGCGCGTCCAGTGCGGCAAGATCCTTTGCCAGCCACGACGCCCTTCAATTTTCAACTTTTTGCACCCCACCGCCTTGGCGAAGGCGCTGATTTCTGCCTCTGCCGTACCGCACCAATCGCGGACGCCCTGGCCAACGCCGACCCAGATCAAGATCGCATCGTCAGCCGTGCGAGCGAGCAACAGGAACCCGTTCGAGACGGGCCAGCCGATTGCTTTGCCCGTAGAAACCTCTTCGATAATCTCCGCTGCCGTGTGGCCGCCCTGTTCCGCGCATTTCACTATCTCGGGCCACCACTCGGAAGCCCAAGGGGTCACCAGTGGTCGTTCCATATGCCGCCAGCGTAAGTGCGCAGCTTGCCGGACGCGCTGTCGAGATACGTCATGCCTTCAACAGGGCTGACGGGTTCTGCAATGGGCGTGAAGGTAACAGTCTCGACCGTGTAGGCCGTCATTCCGAGCAGCGTCCTGACCTTGTTCTCAAGCGCGTTTATCGCAGCAGCGACAAGGCGGGGCCAATCCGCTGTGCGGTTGTAGCTCGGGATCGTCATCGCCGCCCCCCGGCGCCCAGTTCATATTCGAAGGCCCGACAGTAGTTCCACTCTGTTCCGGCTGGGATGGTCATCGTCGTCTTGACGTATTTCCCGGTGGCGCGGCAAGGCATGATACCACTCGCGCGCAAAGGGCTTGCTGTCACAAGGTTCTCTGCATCGCCGAGCCGCTGGCGGCAATCAAGGACGCATTCGGCCGCCGTCATATCACCAACCGGGCGAAACGAGCGAATGCGCGAAACGGCGTCCTTGCTGAATTCGACGAATCCAAGCCCGATACGAGCCTTGAGGGGAACGCCTTCCATAGTTCCGATCTCGCCGTCCTGCACCATGAACAGCCGGGGTGCCCCTCCCGAGAAGCGGGGATCGTCGACGGTCAGCGCCGGGTCGGCGTCGGTGTCGGTGATCCCGGCATTGTCCGTGTCGACCGACGAGGTGAAGCCTGAGAACATACCGTCGCACGAGAACGAACCGAACGACCACTCCTGCATCGTCCAGTTATAAATCCAAATCTTGCCCATCACACCGGGCAACATCCACCAGACCAGCGTGTTGCGCGGGTCAACGGCTGAATAGATGCGGTGCCACTCGTCGCGGGGGATTTGCGACTGAAAATCCCTATCGACCTTCTCATTACCGATAGGCACCGGAATCTGCCCATCCTCGCACGCCATGAACCCGCGGTCAGACAGGAAGAAAACCGATCGCCCTGCCTGTGCGACGCTGCCCTTCGACGCGCAGCCAACATTCGGCGTAATTTCATCAAAGGCGAACGGTGCGTTTGCATCCCCGGTGCGCGACATGCGAACGAGGCGCTGGCGTTGGAGAATAACCCCGAACTCTCCGCCGGCCAGTCCCATGACCTCGCCACCAGTCAACATCGGCTGGAACCCGCTCTGATCGGTTCCCGGTGTCCATCCAGTGTGATCATTGAACGCCGACCACTTGATAAGCAGTATGTTCCCGTCGGCCTGTCCGATCACCACCTGATCGCCGACAACGGTAATGCACGTTCCGGTTGGAGCGCCAGCAAGCGCCCCCGCCGTTCCCGCGTTCAGATCAACATCCTGCGTGACACCGCCGTTGACCGTGACGACATAATCGCCGAACTGCGTATAGGCCCAGCGCTCCGGAACCGTGAGGCCCGTCAACAAGTCAACCCATCCGCCTGCCGAGTAGCGAACAAGCTCGTCGGTCGTCCCCGCCAGAAGGTAGCTAGTGCCGCCAGTCGAAATGAACGCGGCGCCGCCGTTGAAGGGGTTCGGCAGCGCATCCGATCCGGTGAGGAAGTCGCGCACAGGCCGATACCCGTCGACCGCGCGGTAGACGTTCTCTGCCACTGTGATGACGCCGCTATTGAGGGATTGATCCGGCAGATATGCCGGGAGATCGATCCTCACACGACGCCTATCATCGTGGGCTTGAGTGGGGCGCCGCTGTTGCGGTAGCGTTCGCTCTCATCGATCATCTGCCCGAGCACCGTTTCGAACATGGTGCGGTAACGGCCGATTTTGTTCGGATCCTCGATATAATCCGCAGCCTGGACGAGGGCGCCGTAGAAATATGCGTCGGGGTGCTTGTCGAGAACCCAATTCGACGGAGAAGATTCGGTCAGCGCCGGAATTTTTCTCTCATAGACCAGCGTCCCGTTATGAGTGCTGTTCGGGATGGGCGAGAACCAAAGCTGCTGCGCGATGATGGCATAGGCGTTGGGGCAGCCGGTGCACTGGTTGTTTGCCACGACGGAGGCAGCGGCGAGGCTCAGCGGCACGCCAGAGCCTACGGTTATATGCCGTACAGCCTTGAAATCGATCGGCAGCGGCGAGGTCTGCGCGCTAACCGAAAGTGCGGTCGTCACCTCACGAGCAGCGACGGGCAAGACCCGCTCCATTTCGCGCTCTGCAAGGTAGATGAAGTCCGTCAAGTCGTCATTGTCGAACGTGCGATCTAGACGCGCGGAGATCGACTCCTTGAGGCCCGCCAACGTCTGGAAACGAACGCTGTCTTCGGTCGAAATAACAATCGTCATAGCGACCTCACAGTTGGAAGTGGTTCACACGAAGGTAGCGGTATTCGGACGAGTTCAGCAGACGCTTGACGGCCTCTTTGTGGTTCGGATCCCACATATTGACGCCGTACTTGTCGATCCATTCGAATTGCACCTGAACCGGGATCGAGGCGGCGAGACGCATGTCCTTGCCCATCCCTTGGCCCTCAATGCGGGCGTTCTGATCAAGAACCGCCTTCGTCGTCGGAGCGTCGATCTCGTCGATAAGATATTCCTGCCCGTCTGCGTCCACGCCGAAATACTGGCGAACGCCATTCAACGGGTCGTAGTCGAGCAGGAACTTCTTCATTCGACGATCTTCTTGTCTTTCAGCACCTTGGCCTGCTCAGCCGTCAGCGCGATTTCGTCGCCCGCGAGACACTTCTTGCCGTCCTTGTCGAAGGCGACATTGCCCTCGGTGACGGTCAGCGTGGTGTCGGTCTTTTTGGTGTCGGTGGTCATGGTATTTATCCTCAGGTTGCGATGATGCCAGCCGTGCGAAGCTTCGCCAGCAGAGCGTTGAAGTCGGTCACCAAGGCCGCAACGTCGGCAGCGGCAGTGTTGGCCTGCACTGCTCCTTGGAGGACCGTGCCGGGGCGCGAAGTCGTCGCGCGGCCATTGCGTTGAGATACCGGAGAACCAGCAGCCATATCTCTCACTCCTGAAAAGCGGGGGAAGCCGAAGCCTCCCCCGGATCATTACGCCGCCTGAACGTCCGCGATGTTCGCGTTGCCCAGCTCGTTCGCGCATTTGAGCGTTGCCTGAACCGAAAGCATCTTCCGGTCGGCGTGCCCCGTTTTTGCCAGTTCGGCGGTGCTGAACCTCTGGAGGTAAAGCAGCTCCCACAGAGACGTGTCGATGATCGACACGTCGCGGCCTGTGGTGAAGCGCGAGGGAGTGAACGAGATGTTCCCGAAATCCGAAACATACACGTCAGCAGCGCCGATAATGGTCGCCGCCTTGCTTCCCGGCGCATCCTTACGGATGTCCGCGATACCGGCAAACGTCGAAGCAGTCTGCTTGAGAGTGCCCGACATGAGCGCCATCGTCGGCTCGCCGCCTTCGTTCCACGCATCCTGAATGGCATCCTTGATCAGCGCCTCAGTGAAGTTGCGGAGCGTGCCGTTTGTCGCCGCGGCGTTGACATAGCCCGCCGTGGTGCCTGAAAGGGTCGCCGCCGCGCCGCCAGCACCGCGCGAGCCGTTGGTGCGGATGAACGCCACCATGCCCGCCGATTCACCGGCAGTGCCGTTAGCCAGAGGAACCGCGGCAAAGTTGCCGCAGAAACGCTTCTCCATGTCGCGTTTGATTTCCTTGGACTTCTTCAGCATCTGGTAGGCCATCTTGGTCTGATTGCCCGCAGATTTGACCGCTTGCGTGGTCGACGAGATGCCGACCACCTTGTCCATGAGCTGGGTATAGTTACCCAAGCGCACAGCGTCGGTGAGGGCGTCGTTCGCAGCGTCGTCGCCGTCGATTACCTTGTTGTCGGCATCAGCGGCGGCGAGGGTGTCCGTCAGCCATTCCTCATAGGTCTGGTTGGCGTTGCCGCTGCCGATGTTCGAGATGAAGGGGGTCTGCGTCGGCGCGATATTGCTGATCGTGTCGTGCAGGCTTTCGCGCACGGCGACTTTGCCCGCGCGCTGGAAGGTATTACCCGGTACTGCCATGTCTAAAATCCTTGTGCTTCGAATGCCGCAATCGCGTCGGCATCACTGCCGGTCTTGCGGAGCCTCGTGGTTGCGTCTTTGAGGGCACGGGCTGTGCGGCTGCCTGACGGCTGGGCTGCACCCGGCTTGGCGGTCTTTCCGTTCCGCACACGCTGCATCTGCTTCGCCATGATGGCGTCGTATTTCGCAGCTTTGTCTTTCCACCCATGGGCGGCTACCAGCGCCTTGAAGTCGGTCGCGTTGCCATCCCGCAAGAGGATGTCGCGATCATATCCAAGCGCCTCTGCCACGCCGAAGGCCCGGTCGAAGAAGTCCATCCGCGTTTCCTCGTTCGCGACCTCTGGGATGGCTAGAAGTTCCCGGTCGCGCTGCTGGATAAACGCCTGATCGATTTCCTGACTGGCCTCGTCTCCGAGCGCCGATACTTGCTGCACGAGCTCGTCGTGCTGGGCTTTCAGGGCGTCGTAATGGGCTTTCTGTGCGATATATTCGCCCGGGTTCTCGCGAGCCAATGTGGGATCGGGAGGGGTCGGGGCGAGGTGGCTTGCGAACTCCGCAAGCTGCGTGGCGAATACCGCCTTCGCCTTGCTGTGCGCCTCCGCTGCGTGCGCTTCCGCGCTCCGCTGGGCATTGGCGGCTTTGGTGGTCGCATCTTGGACTTGTGAATTACGGCGAGCTTCGCTGGCGGCCCATGCGCGCTGGGCTTCCGGGGGAAGCTGCGCGAATACCGCCTTCTCGTCTGCGTTCAGGCTAACAGGCGCTTCGATGGCCGTTTCCGGTTCGTCGCCTTCCTGCTCGTCCTCGTCTGCCTCCTCACCTTCGTCCAGATCATCGGCTTCAGGTTCATCACCCTCGGCTTCTTCACCGTCTTCCGGCAATTCGTCGTCCTCATTTTCGAGGTAATCTGCAAAAGCCGCTACCGCGCCGTCGTCCCCAAGGGATTCGGACACGTCAACGGCTTCCGAACCCTCAGGGAACGGATGGGCCATGACACTACTCCATGATTTGCGCCGTAGCGCGGCTTAGAAAAACTTCCCGACCCTGTGGATGCGGGCGAGGTGCTCGTCCTGCTGGGCTGAAATATCGCCAGCGGAAATGACGGCACTGATTTGGCGGTCCAGTTCGTCGACCAGCTTGGAAGCGATCGACAGTTTAAGCAGCGCGGCGGTGTCCTTGACACCAAGGTCCGCAGCGCGCTCGAAATAGGCCCGGCGCAGATCGGTCAGCATGTCGTGAAGGCCGCCCTCCTCCTGATAGAAGGCGCGCCAGCGGTCAGAGCGGGCTTTGGGGTCCATCATTTGTCTAGATCCCCGCCGGGTCGGTTCTTACTGACTTCAACCGCCGTCTGCGCCTTGAGCGAGGCCTGTTCGCGGGCCATCGCAGCTTCAAACATCATGCGGTCGCGGGATTGCTCTTTCTCGAACTCGAATTTCTCCCGTGCGAGTTGAGCCTGAAACTCCGCCTCTTCCCGGGCGAGTTGCTGCTTTGCCGCAGCCTCATCGCGCTGGCCCTGAATGCGAATGGCGGAAAGCTGTTGCTCGCCCTCGATCTTCGCCTTCTGCGACTCCGCTTCCATCTGGGCCTTCACCATTTCGGGATCAGGCTTCGGATCTTCGGGTGGCGCGTTCTTGGGGTCGACGAAATAATCGTCCGGCTGCCCAATGCCCATGTCGCGGACAAGGCCGGCGGCGCTGTTGAACAGGCGCTGGTTATCTACAAGACCGATCTCGCGGCCTTCGCGCTGGATTCCGAGCAACTGCATCCGCTGGGCGATGCGATATTCCTTGCGGTTCGTGCCCAGCCCGGTGCGGATGATCAAGTCAGGCTCGTCGGGCCACGTCGAAGGGTCAACCTCCGCATAGCTGCCGCCAACCTTCACCGTGAACGGCTCGCCAGCGTCCTTGACCAGACGGTATTTCCGCCAGAACATGCGGCCCACGCACTCGGCGAAGTTGCGGGCGATGAACTCTTCGTATTGCTGGCCCTGAGCCTGCATCAACGCGGTTCCGGTCGCCGTCTTGTTCAGCGCGTCCGCATCAAGGCCTTGATTCATCCGGGTAATGCCGGTGCGGCTTTCCTTCTCGCCGCTCCAGAACTCGAGAACGCCAAGGGACTTGCCGATGTCGAACCCGTCGTTAAGCGCTTGGGGGGCAGCGCCCTTCCCTCGCACCGGAGCGCCCGGGATCACCGTTAGCAGATCATTGATCGTGTTTTCGGTCGTACTCTCCGTCGGCACCCAATAGCGGGGCATGTTCGATAGGTACATGCCGTTCATCAACTGGCGGGCGACGACAGAGCGGATGCGCTGGATGTCCATCGCCTTCTCTGCGAGGCTGTCGCCAACCATGCGATGCGGGCGCGGGAACGGGCAAAAGACCGTGAACGGATGATCCGTTACAATCTCGGGCTCACCAAGCAGCCTGTCGCCAACCCGAAAGCATTTCAGAAGCTCGGCAATTCCATCGCCGTCCGCGTCAATGCGGATATACTCTTCCCAAAGCTCCAGTTCTTGCATCGAGGCCTGCCGGGTGTCCGACCAGCCCCGGTCGTAATCCTCGTCACGCTCCTGCGATCGACCGTCGCTCCACAACGTGTCCTCGCCGGTGGGCAGATCATAAACAACCTCGACGTCGAAACCCATCTCCACGAGGTCGGAGCGCGTCTTGCGGCACACATGAGCGAGATAGTCCGCCTTGTCCTCATGCCGGGTTCGGGCGCTGAAACGAAATTCCTCGCTCGGCACCGTGTAATCGCAGAAATAGCGCCGCTTGGTCGCCCTCTTCACCGTGACGCGGAATGATCCATCGCCATTGTCGATGATCTCCGCATCCTCGGGAACTTCCCCCCGCTCGTCGGCCGCCGCGATCTCCTCAGCCGAAGCCTCGAATACTTGCTCGTCAACGGCATCTTCTTCGATCACCGCGGACTTCACGACCCCGATAATCTCGATCAACCCAGCCTTGAGCCAGTCGTGCAGGACGCGATAACCGTCCTGGTGCTGCATGAAAATCTGCTGGATCGTCTCGGTCGCCTGATCGACGGCTTCCTCTTCGTCTGGCGACTTGGCCTGAAACTCCACGACCCGATCACCGGCTACAAACGTCCGCAAGACGCTGATCGTCATGTAATCGACGGTTTCCTGAACGTCCTTGACGACGATCTGGGAAAGCCCCTCGACTTCATCACCGAACAGATCGCCGTCGTAATATTTCAGGCACTGCTCCTGACGCTCGGCAAGCGTGGTGTCGTGGAACGTGCAGGCGCTGTCCGCCTCGTTCTTGAGCGCGTTGACCAGTTCGTCTTCGTCTAGGGGTTCAGGCTTCATGCTACCCCTTTCATCAGGCGGCTGAGGTCGAGCGGTTTGGCGGATTGTGGTTCTTCGTAAGCAACACAGCCGGCGCCGAACGCGTCCGAGCTGTGCGATGACCAGTCATGCTCAGGGCCAAGCCCTATGCCGCGCGCGTCGTCTTTCTTTTCGTGATACCAGCCCAAGGCTTGGCGACCGCCGACTGTCCTCGTTTCGTCGAACCGCATGCGAGGGAACAGCTTGCGAGCGCGCTCTACGCGTTGGCTTGCGGCACCCTTGCCTTGGTTGGGAATGATGACGACCGTGTACCCTGCGTCCTCGAATGACTTGCGGAACGACGTGTCGATTGTCTTCTCTTGCTGGTCGCCGTCGTGCGGCAGGTAGATGATCACGCGGTCTGGCGTGTAACCTTGGGTGCGGAGCCAATCGAGATGCGCGCCGATCGGTTGGCCCTGACGCTCGTAATGGTTGGTCCAGCGGATTTCGAGGCCGACCCATTGGGCAGCCCAGAACACGAAATTATCAGCCTTTGCCCCGGTGCCGCCAAGATCTGCGAACAACCTGACAACAAGGTGCGGGTCTTCGGCAATGAAGCAGATACGGTCCTCCGCCTTCGCCTTGGCCAAGTCCGCCGCAAAATAAGCCCCCTCGGCAACGGTGACATATCCCCCGTCCCATATGTGGTCGTATTGCTCCGGCTGCATCCTGAGACAGTCGAGCCGCTCCTGTTCAAGCTCAGGGGTGAACCACGGGTTATCTTGCCAGTTCGCGTCAACGACTGCCGCCCCGGTTGGAATCTCGTCGCCCGTGAACATCACGTCCACCGCATCAGTCGGTCGGTTGCGGTTGTAGCTCCACCAAAGCTGCGACCCCGGCGCGCGCATTGTCGGGCGCAACAGGTTGATCGATTTCTTCGTTGCGGTGTGGGCCTCTTCCCACCATGCCCGCTTGAACCCTTCCAGCGATTTGATGCTGTCGGCGGTGTAGTTGTTCATCCCCTTGAAGATGACCAGCCCGTCGCCTGGGGTTGATATGCAATCCTCGTAAATCTTGAAGCCGTCAGCCTCGCCAAGCCGGAACTCGTATAGCTTTGCCTCGATCAGCCGCTTGGCCGACTGGGCTAGATCCTTTTGGACTTCGCGAAGGCAGGCCGACAACAACCCGACGCCGCCGCAATTCCCCGGCTCCGCCAAACTGTCTTCAACAAGCAGGCCGCCAAAGAAATGTGACTTCCCCGATCCTCGCCCGCCCCTTGCAACCTTGTCTCGTGCTGGCTCCAGCAGCGGCAGGAAAACCCTAGCCGTTGGAATGCTGAGGGTCGACGACCTCACGCTCTACCCTCGAAATGCCAACATGCCCGCTAAGCTCGTGGCGGCGCGTCTTGTCATCGCTAAATGCGTTCGACAGCTTGCCGACGTACCAGCGCTCCGCATCGAAGGCCAAGCGGCCTAGCGAAGCATCCTCGGCGGCCTTAGCTTCTTCCACCGCCTTTTCAGCGCGGACAAACATTCCCGCCTCGCGCGCACGCATAACTGCGGCATCGAACTTCTCATCATCATCTTGCCAACGTTGAACAGTCCGCCGATCGGGCATGTCGTCATCGCGGCAAATCTGCACGAGACTTTCGCCATCGGCCAAGCGCTCAAGCAAACTCTCTTCGATGGCCGCGCGAAGGGCTCCGTCAATATGGTCAGCCATATGGGCCAATCCTCTCTTTCTGCTCCGCAAGCGGTGGGCAGTTTCGGATCGTGGGTGTCGGCGTTGCTATCTTCGCCGCTCATATGAAGGGATCGGAACCCCCGGAGGCGCACGGCGTTTAGTCAAGAACCAGAGTAGCCGTTAAGCCCGCCGCCGACGGTCAGGCCAAGGAGAACGCGCTTCCTGTCGAATTTTTCCCGCCGCACAACAGATGCCGACCGCTTTACCAGCGTGAGCTATTACGGTGCGTCGGATGATGGCGGCGGGAGGGCGTGCAAGGGAACAACACGCCGGAACGAGAAAGGGCCGCCGAGCGATGTGCCGGCGGCCCTTGGTGACGCAAAGCGCCATGTTCAATTAATCCGTGTCTGCCTAATTTTTGAGCAGTCGTCAAGCGGCTAATTCATTCAGCACCTTGATCGCCAAGTCCAGCTTCGCCTTGCTGGTTTCGCAGTCCTGCTTGGCAATGAGCGCGTCCAGCCAGTGCGGCCCGTAGTCAGGCCAGAAGTCCAAAACCAGCTCATCGAAGGCCTTACGGTGATCGCGGCCCATCGCGTCGACGCGCTGCACGGTTTTGACCACCCATTGCTCCCTGTCGATATCGCCATCCCCATCTCCCCCGGATCGATCGCCAAGCGTGCAGCCGATTTGCCCGACGCCGAACATGGGCCAATAGGCGCGGTGAAAGCTGCGGGCGGTCTGCATGAGGCGTTGACCATTCTCCCCGAGAAGGCCCGAGCGATAGGCGCGGCCGATGGCGTCCCCGCCGTCCGTGCCGAACGCTTCCCGCTTGGCTGCCGTGCGATCGTTGCCGCGGTCCGGCATGATGATCGGGCGCAACTTGCCCTTCGCATCGCGTCGCCCCTCTTTCCGCTTACGTCCGGCCCTTGCCATTCACTCAGCCTTTCCGTTGTCGATCGTCAGCACGGTCATTGCACTCCTGTTGCGGCGGCGGGGATGTGGGGCGAGGTCATATCAGCCGCTCCGACTTGCTTGCTGGCAGCGGTTCGTGCGGGACATTGCGGCCGATGCTGATCAGCTTGAGGTTGCCGCTGTCGTCGACGATCCACTTCATCCCGGTCTTTCCTTCGGCGGCGCGGCGGGCGTTGTATTTGTTGGCGAGGGCATGGGCCTGGCTACCCATTGGCCGGCACCGGGACAGGACGGGCGCGGTAAACGCCATCGTCGTAGAGCCGCAGGAAGCCACGCTCGGCCGCGATCTGCTTCACCTGATCGGGCAGCGCATCGATTTGCCCCTGATCGAGCTCGCGGCGATCGAGGGATTCCATGATGTCGCCGAGCCGCGCCTGTCGCTCTTGCCGAACGGCGCTCGCGGCCATCACTGTGCGGTGCTTGTGGACCACGGCGTCATGATCGCGCCAGTCGGCAAGAATATCGAGGCACTGCCGCGGCGTCGGGAACCAGTCGAACCGCTTCATCGCCTCTTCGACCATGAAGGCGATCGCCGCGCGCGGATATTGGCCCATCATCCGGTGATAGATGCTCAGCCGCAGCTTTCCGGTCACCTCGTCGTCGGCGCGGCTCGGCAGGATCGAGAGCGAGCGCATCAGCTTGGCGAAATCAGCCGCGTCACAGGGAACCGGGGCCACCAAGGGCAAGTTGGCGAGATCCTCCATCACCGCCAGTTGCTGATCGTTGAGCCTCGTCGATCCAGTCGTCGCAAGCGCGTTTGAACCCATCTCGGTTATCACGCTGTCCTCCAAGGCTTTGCCGAGCGCTTCGCTGATTTCCACCGTTCCCATTCGCATTGATCGCCGCCTTCATCTCGTTCGTTTCGTAAATTCCTGCCCATCCTTCCTCGACACAGGCGAGGAAGACCCTGCCGGGTGGCCAGCCAGTCCGGGCAGCGATCTTGGCTACGTCGCGCAGCATCTTGTCGTGAGCGGTGACCGTGTTCGGTTGACGCTTTTCTTTGCGGTTTTTCAGGAAGTCGGCCCAAGGTTGAGGGCGTGAGAAGTAGGGCTTCGGGAACGGGTTTTTCTCCCGCCAAGCCAGCCAATCGGTCACATGGCCATCGGCCGCCTCGCGCACGCGCGGAGTATTATTCTCGGGGGTAGGTGTGGGGGGGTTAGAATTATTATCATTGGGGGGGAGAGGAAGGGGGCCGGTGTCCGCAATTGTCCGCGGATTTCCGCCCGTTCCTTCCGATTTCCCCGCCAATTCCGCATTTGTCTGCAATTTTCCGCGATTGTCCGCCTTTCTTATGCGGTCGCGCTTCCGCGCATTGCACGGACGGCAAAGGGTTTGCAGGTTCTCGATGTCGGTCGGGTGGCCGCCCTTGTTCAGCGGAATGATGTGGTCGATCTCAAGGCGATCGTCGCTTCGACATTCGCAGCATTGGTATCCGTCTCGGCGAAAAACTTCCTGCCGCACGTCGTCGGGGACTTGCCCGCCTCCCCGCTGGCGATACCGGGCCTGCCGCTCCGCGGCCTTTGACCGCTCGGGAACCATCTCGGCGAGGGCGGCGTGCATCGACTCTTCCATCTCCGCCACAGCGGCGATGATCGCTTCCGGGGGCATCCCAGCAGCAAGGAAATGCTTCAAGGCTGTCGCAATTACGGTCACAGCGCGAACGCCCTCCGGCGCCGCTCGCGGTCGATCGCCATCTGCTCTCGCGCAATGCGGAGACGCTCCGGGCGAAGCAGTTTCTTGCGCTTCAGCGACTTGTAGAGGTCGAGATACTGCGGTGGCAGATCAGGCAGCGCCGCGCGGCTAAGGCCGGAACGCCGCCGCGCTTCCTTCTGCGGCGTCCATTTCTCTGCCGATATCTCCCATATCCGGTTCGCCTTGGCGTTCACGCTCGCTTGCGCGCGCTTTTCCGGGAGCCGGTTGATGCGCGTCATATGCTCGCGCTTCTCGGCGAGGAAATCAGGGTTTTCGCGATAATGCTTGCGCATCGACTTCGACCGCTTGGCCGCGACGTCCGGCGATTTATGGGTGCGGAAGTGGTCTCGGCACAGGCCGGACGTGTTCTGCGAATGCAGCTTCTTCGAACAGACCGTGCAGCCTGAGGTCATCGCCATCCGTAATACTCCCTTGTCATGTCGGGCACGGTGAGCCGGTTGAGCTTGGCGATGCGCGCGAGATAGCGGTCGATCCGCTCAGCGAGGAAGTCGCGGGCGGCGTGAACCTGGGTCTCTTCTGCGGTGAGATTGTAGACGCGACTGCTCACCGCCGCGGGCGTGCGGCGCAGGCGCTCGCCGATGACCTCGACCGTGAGTCCGGCCTGTTTCAGCTTCATCAGCGTGGCGTCGTGCTCGCGGGTCCATGGCCGTTCGCGCGGGCCGCCTTTGGTGGAGATGGGAAGCGTCATACCCGCGCCTCCTTCATCCACGACAGCACCTGATCGGGCGTGGCGCTCACCTGAGGAGCAACCGCCGCGGCAATGCGCTGGTCGGTCATCGGGTGTGATTTTGCGGCTTCACGGGCGCGGGCGACGTGCTTCAGGGCAAGGTCGCGTTGGAAGCGCTTTTGGTCGGGCGATAGGCTCATAGCGAATAGACCGAGCGTTCCCGGCCCTCCTCGTCGTGATAGGTGGCTTTGGAGAGACTGCCGCCCATGTCGTTGGCGGCCCGGATCGCCGCGCACCGCAGTTCGTTCCGCACGCGATATTTAGCGATCATCTCGGCATATTCGGATGCGAGGTCAGCACCGCCGAACAGGTCGAGCGGGACGAGGTTGATAGCCCATTGCGCCCATGTCGCCGGATATGCCTCTGCGCCTGTCCGTCCGGTCGCGGCATCACGCGCCAATCCATCGAGCAGTTGCCGGGCTTCGCTGACCAGCGCGTCATCTCGGGTCGGATAAGCTTCGCGACCGAAGGGGCCTCCGCCGCCGCCGTTCGGATATCCGTAATCACGGCGGACGTGCCAGCCATCGTCCATCAAGAGTAGCCCGATGCTGTAATATGGCTTCCGGTGCGCGGGATCGCCGATCATGACGGTTTTAGGCTCGCCCGCCGCGGCGACGCGCGCACTGAACGCATTCCATTCAGCGACCCGCTGTTCGGCTTCGGCACGGCGACGCGCGCGATATTGCTCGTCGGTTTCGGGGGTGATCATGGCTTCGGTCACGCCACACCCCCCAGCGCTGGCCGCAGCACTTCGTTGGCCCGCCAAGGCGGAACGATACCCTCGCGCTCACACGCATAATCAAGAATGCCGAAGCTCTCGGCTTCGTCGTCGTTCGTGGGATTAACCCCGAGCTGGCGGGCGCGCTCGATCGCCAATGCCTTCAGCGTCGGCCGCTTGGTGCCGCGCTTCATTGGCCCGAGGAAATAGCGCCGCCAGACCGTTTGATTGGTCGGGTGGAATCGGATGCCCTTGGCCTCGCAATAGCTCCACGCATGGGCGTAAAGGCCATAGGCGAGCGTGACCGTCTCGGACGTCGTATGGCCTTGGATAGCCGCTGGCTGCAGCGGCTCCTCGCAATAGATCACGTCCGCCCCGCCGATGACCATGTTGAGATCGTTGATGACGCCGTGCAGCCGAGCGCACGCCATGCCGGGGCTGGTCATCGTGCTGCCGAGCTGTTTGGACAGGACGACCGGCTGGGTGGTTTTGCCATCCCAGCCGGCCAGCCCCGCCGATCGCTTCGACAGGTCGAGGCAGATCAGCTTCATCAGTTTACGGTCGCCAGTTCGGGGCGGGTCTTGTCGACTACGGGAATGACCGGCTTCACTTCGCCGCCTTCCGCCTGGTCGACGAGGTCACGCGAGATGCCGATGCCGGACGTTTCGAGCAGGCCGCTCAGCGTCCGGAAGAAGTCGTCGCGCAGTTCCGGGTCCATGCGGAGCAGGGAGTGGAAAAGCTTCGCCGCCTTCTTGTTGCAATGGCAGTCGTCTTCGATGACCTTCCAGCCCGCGGCCTGATCGCCGCGAACCTTGGCCGACCGTTCGAGCAGGGGATTAAGGTCGTTGGTGATGACCTTGATCGCGCGTTCGAAGTCGGGCTTTACGATTTCCCCGCCATTCTGCGGGCCGTCGTCTTTCTTCGCCATGTCTCAGGCTCCTTTCATCGCTTTGGGGGTTTCAGCGGGGGATGGTTGACCGCGCCGGGTGAGAGGGGCCGACGTCCTGACGGCCAGAGCGGGGGCTTGCGCGCCCGACCGAACCCTTTGACCGGGCCGCTGAGCCCCGGCAGGATGAGACAAAGGCGCAGGAGGGGGTTGGTCCTCCCGCGCAGGGGATGACGCCGGGCAAACTCCCCGCCCGGCGCGGTCCAGTGGCTTGTTGCGCGCCGCGACACAGCGCCGCAGCTTTTCGGTTCGCTCGGCAATCAGCGCGCGCTCGGCCTTATGCGACTGGCGCCCCGCTTCACGGCGTTGTTCGGCAATCAGGTCGAGCTCGGCCTGTGCGATCAGCATCTTGCCGCTGTCCCGTTCCCACCATTCGCGGAACAGGTTCGCCGATGCTCTCGCCCCGTTCAGGCGGGACCGGAAATAGAGGGCTGTCAGTGCGGCCGCAGTGGCGGACGATGCAGCGCACGCCAGCATGATCGAGACCGTCGTCATGCGGGTATCTGGTCAAGGGCGAGTTCGCCGTTCTGCCGGTCGAACCTGTGGCCGTCGACGGCCGCTTGGACGTTCTTCACGGCTTGCCGGAAATAGCTTTCCTTCAGTTCCGCGCCGATGCCGCGACGGCCGAGCAGGATCGGGCTGTAAACCTCGCTGCCCACGCCCATGAACGGCGTGAAAACCGTCTCGCCGGGGTTGCTGCGAAGCACGACGCAGCGATCGATGACGTCGAGTTGCAAGGGGTGGACGTGCTTTTCGTCGTCTTCTTCGCGGCACGACTGGAACGGGAGCACGCGCTGGAACCGGATATCGTCCCACATGCAGTCAGCGTATTGCCGCCAAATCCAGTGCGAATAGCGGTTCTCAGTCTGCTTGCCGGTCCATCCGCGAAAGCCGAGCACGTCGGACGGAATTTTACGCTCACCGGAATATTCGAGCAGGCCGACCGGATGCTTGACCGGAATCGGGTTCTCGCCATTGCGGCGGAAGAGAAGAAGATAGTCGCCCGAGGCAATGCCGCAATCGAGGCTGTCGGCAACAAGCGAGGCGTGAGCGAGGTTCTTCTGCATCGTGCGCAGTCGGACCTCGAGAGGCTCTTTCCAGATCATGTGGCGTCCAGCGTATTCCCACCCTTCGCGCTGATGCAGACGGATGATGTCGCCGGGGAAATCGCGGTAGCAGTCGGTCCCGCTATTGGACTTTGGAACGTCCATCGCATGAACGCAGGTCATTCGGCCCGGCATTGTGATGCGCGACAGTTCGCGGACGACATAGGCGTAATGGTCGAAAAACTGGTCGTAATCGTCGCAGTTCGACAGATCCCGCTCATCGCTCGAATAATGGTAGAGCCCGCCGAACGGTGGCGAATAGACCGACAGGTGAATTGACGCGTCCGGCATGCCCTGCATGACCTCGACGCAGTCGCCGTTATAGATGGCGTGGTTCGCGCCAATATCCTGATGCCTTACAGCCATGCTGGCAGCTCCATTTTTGCAGGGAAGGATTTGCTGCGCTCAATCGAGAGCGCGTCGTTCATCTCGGCCACGAGGTTCGCGAACATCTCTTCGGCCTGCGCGGCTTTGCGCTGAAGATTAGACAGGACGCCGACCTCGCCTTCAGAGGCGATAACATCGACTTCGACCTGCCGCTTTTGTCCGAAGCGCCAGCAGCGCCGGATCGACTGGTAATATTGTTCGAAGCTGTGCGACGGAAAATAGACCACCCGGTTGCAGTGCTGATAGTTCAAGCCCCAGGCACCGATCTTCGGCTTGGTGATGATGACCCGGTACTTACCCTTGCCAAAGCCGAGCAGCCGGTCCTCTTTCTTATCGTCGCTGTCGGACCCCGACACCTGCACAGCGTCAGGGATGAGGCTTTCGAGCAAGTCGCCTTCGTCGTTCAGATGGCACCACAGCATCACCGGTTCGGTTGTGCCGTTCGCGATGTAGGCAGCGCGTTCGCACCGCTCGGCAATCGTGCGGCGGCGCTCTTCGCGCTGCTCCGCCAAACCTTGCGCCGGCAGCGCGAACAGCGCGCCATCGGGCAGCGTGCGGGCATCAACGATATGCTCGCGCTCGAGCAGCGGCGGCAGTTCGAACAAGTCGTCAGCGAACCCAAGGTCGGAAGGCTTGCGGCAAGCGCGCGCCCACGAGCAGACCCATCGCCAAAACGGCTGCTCGGCGTGGCCCTTCAGACGCCATTTGATGACCTCGCCGCGCATCCGGCCCGAGGCGCTGTTGTTCAGGTCGTTTTTGAAGAACCGGTTGAGCATGTCCATGTAACCGAGATGGCCGAGGGCCTCGGAGGACGTGCCGAGTTCGATGAAGTCGTTCGGTGCCGCAGTGGCGGTCGCGAGAAGGCGGTATGGCCGCTTGCGCATGAAGGCGGTGATTTCGGTCTTACGCGCGCCCGCGAAGTTCTTGAGGATAGAGCTTTCATCGCAGACGACGCCCGCGAAGTCGGACGGGTTGAACAGGTGCAGACGCTCATAGTTTGTGATCGTGATGCGGTGCGCGGTCCCGTCGATCGACCGCTTCGCGCCGATCCCGAACTTTTCGGCTTCCTCCACCATCTGTTGTGCAACTGCGAGGCAGGTTAGGATCAGCACATTGCCGCCAGTTTCGAGGCAGATATTCTCGGCCCACGCCAATTCCATGAGCGTTTTGCCGAGTCCGCAGTCCGCAAAGATGGCAGAGCGGCCGCGCTGCACCGAATGTTCGATGAGCGATTTCTGAAAGTCGAAAGCGTCATCAGGCATGAAGCGCGGCGCAAAACCGAACTCCCCGCCCAATTGCGTCTTCGCGTCGAGGAACTGGGTGTAGGCGTTCATCAGTCCGCCACCCCTGCCCGCGCGCGCAGCTTCCCGGCGATCTCCGCGAGTCGCGCGCTTTCGGTATGACCAAGGTGAATTCCGGCCTCGCTGTGTGGGCGGCGGGCGTCGGTATACATCTGGTCGAGTTCGGCCGCGATCTCGCAAAGCTCCTCGATGTCGATCTCGCCGCGTGAGGTGACCGAGCAGCCGAAAGGCAGAGAGACGAGCGAGAGCAGTTCATCGGGAACCCCGGCCTGCTTCAGGGCGAACAGCGCCCATGCGGGCATCGCGACACCGCGGCGCCAGCTTTTGAGCGTGCTCGTACTCAGCTTCGTGCGCTGGGCGATCAGGGCGATCGTCAGGCCGTACCGGCTTTCGGCGAGACGGAAGAGTTCGGCCTGCTGGTCGACACAATCCTGACCGATGGTCTGTGCGTCAGACATTATCTTGACCGCCCTTCAGGGTAATAGGCTCGGAATGAAACGGGGAAATCTTCACTCGGGCGCGGCCGTTCGCGATCAGGCGATGGAAGTGCAGCGGCTGCACGACGTAGCCGCCCGCCCCGATGTCGATCAGTTGGACAGGCGCGTTCAGCGCCCGCGCGCAAGCCTGTGCGAGTGTGTCCCGGCTGACCGTGAGGGGGGGGGTGTGGTCAGCCGGGACGTTCGCCGGGGGGCGTGGCGAATGGGTAGGCGGGTTCATGAAAAGCTCCCGGCATATTCAGCGTCCGTGTGGCCGCAGAGAGCGAGGCCACAGACCGAACAGGAGGAAAGATGGATATCGGAGCGCAGCAAATGGGGCTGGCGCTGGTCACCGGGCTGCGCGACGCGGGCGTCATCAGCTCGCGCCAGATGGAGCGCGTTGGCCGGTCGATGGTCGAGTTCTTCAAGGACCCGTCCAACCTGCTGGACCCGGCCGATCTTGAGGACCTGCGCGGACTGGCCGGCGACATCGTGCTCGAAAGCGGTGCGCCGATCAGGCGATGCGACGGGTTCGATGCGATCGTGGAGGTGTGGCCGGGGTGACATGGGTCAGGCGGCTTTCCGTTCGACGGTCGGCCACGACAGCGACGGCGCATCTTCGACGCGTGTGAAGCCCGCCCAGTCGACCGCGATCATCCGATCATGCGCGGCGACGGCTGTCAGCACCTCCTTCGACCAGATGTAATTGAGCGCGCGGGGGCAAACCGGATGCGCGGTTTTGGGGATAATGCGATGAACGCGAGCCTCTACATCGGTGGCGTCGAAATGGGCCTGATGATCGTCAGCAGGGACGAACCACTCGCCATCGTCATGATACTGCGCGAGCAGGCGATAAAGTTCGGGGGTCGGGTAACGCCACTCGCCCTTGATCGCCCGCGCCGCGGTGGCCGCGAGCATATCCGCTTCGCGCTGGTAACCGTCAAAGGTGATGCCGACGATCCGCGCGTCGACCGGGGTCGCGAGATCGAATGCCTTGAACCGCGAGCGCGGCCTTGCGGTGCGGCCGATCTTTACCGGGCCTCCGGGCAAGTCGAGTTGCACGATGTAGGCGAACGCGAACCGCGTCATGCCGCGGCACCTTGGGCGGGCGCCTGCTGGCGTGCGCGTGCCACGACATGCGAAAGGTCCGACGCGCTAACCTCGCCATTCGTCGCGTCCTCGACCTTGAGCGCCAGCTCGGGCGGCCAGTCCGTCGAATCTCGAAGCTGAGAGAGCCGCCCCTTGGACACCCCCATGTCAGCGGCGAGAGTCGTGAGCGATAATGCGCCGTCGCGCTTGAGGTATGTATCGAGCGTCATGACAGAACGTTTAGACAGTCTAAACGTCGATCGCAACAATTTTTGTTTAGGTGAGCGAAACGACTTCGCGCGTGCGTGCGCGTATCCTCACGCCATGGTTGCTCCCGCCCACGACTGGTATCTCAAAGAGTGGCTCTCGACGCTCCGCAGGAAGCAGGCTGACATTGTCCGCGATCTGGATTGGAACAAGGCGCGCGTCAGCCTCATGCTTCGGGGTGAGCAGCCGTATACCAGGGACGCTGTAAACGAGCTGGCCGACTATCTGAATTTAAGACCTTACGAACTGCTGATGCATCCCGATGATGCGATGGCGCTTAGGAGGTTGCGAGAGGACGCGCTGCGGATCGCCGCGGAAGGTCCGCGTACTAGCCAGCCGGAAGCCGAAGTGACCCATCGCGGAAAGACTGGCACTGGGGGGAAATAAGCTTGGGAGGTTATATGCTGCCGGAAGAGCAGTTAGAAGCTCGTCTTTCTGATCTGGAAGAGCGGCTAAGCGAATACCATGAACATCTTGAACGGTCACTTGAGCGCGATCGGCGCTTCCAACTCGACGCCACTTGGGGAATCGTTTCCTCATTCGTCAGTCTCTGCACAGTGGCCGGGGCAATTTGGCTTCTGAACAAGACTGGGCTCGACGGATGGGAGTGGAGAATTTCCGCCACCGTCGTCGGTCTGATCGCTTTCATCGCCCCTGCGTTCTGGATTTACAAACAACGCGAACAGGATGAACGCCGCCTTTCCATCCTTCCGCAATGGGACGATTTGCAAAGGCATGTTCGAGGAAAATAGGACCACGAATCAGAGGGAACGACCGTTTCGTTCACCTCATCGAAACCCCTCGCCATATCGGGGTACGGGATAAAGTTTCGCTCATCTAAACTTTTTTCTTGATCAATCCGTTTAGCGTGTCTAAACATTCTCCATCAGCCGCACCCCGCGGCGAGATGGAGAACCCCGGTGGCCCGCCACGAAGTCTTTACCGCTGACGCGCTTGGATCGGTGCTCGTTTATGCCGAGACGGTTCTGGCCTCGCGTAACTTCCACCTCTTCCACGACATCGAAGACCGCCGCGTCGACTTCCGCGCCGTCACCGCTCGGCTCATCGACCTTGGCGCGCCGATTGCCGACTGGCGCTTCGATCCGCGCGTGCTGGATATCCGCCTCCCCGATGCTTTTCCCGTCTTCTACGAGGGCGACACCCGGCGTTATGGCGGTGCCGTAGCAGAGACCCTGCGCGGTATTCGCCGCGAGTATGAGAAGAGCCTGACCGACTGGTTCATGGCCGACAAGCCGCCTGTCCGTTTCGACAGCGACGAGGCGAAGGTCTGCCACTGGCTTATCCAGCATATGCCGAGCGTCGAGGAGTTCATCGACGAGGGCTTTCCGGTCGGGGCCGCAGCATGAGCGCCCTCGCCCTCCGCATCACCGAAGCCGAGGAATCGCACGCTGATGCTGCCCTCCTCGCCCTGTCCCGCTGGCGCGATTCCGTTCGCCATCGGGGCGACCACCTTACTGCCGACCTGATCGACGACGCTATCCATGCGGTCGAGGCGGCTTCGCGGGAGCCGAAAGCATGAGCAATGTTCAATATGGCCGGGGTGGCGCAGAGGTAGCGCGCCCTCGTAGGGGAGCCGTGCGCTGTGGTCGGGTCGCTACCGATCGCATCACGGACGTCGCATGTGACGTGTCGCAGGTTCGAATCCTGCCCCCGGCCAACCTTCTGTTGTCGCCCGAAATCATCCCCGCCGAGACGATTCAGGCCGACGAGGCCGAACACGCGCCCCGCATCACCCTCCGCTTTGCCATCGGTCTTGCCGTGCTGGCGACTGCGTTGATCGGGGCGCATGTCGTGTGGGCTTCGACGCTGTGACCCGCTCGGCTCGCCCCTATGCCGATGGTGCCGCGACCGCGCGCCAGTTCGACGGACTCGATGTCGAAACCCCTGTTGCGGGTTTCTACCGCATGGCCCTGCGCAGCGGTGCGGCTCCTGTCGGCATTCGCATCTGGTTCGGGCCGCCGCTCGATCCCGTCACCGGCGAGGAAATGGACCGCGGTCACCGCTGGCAGGCGGCAGCGAACGGCGAGCCGATCGACCTTGACCGGGTTTGGCCCCGCTGCGCCCGCGAGACGATCGACGGCCGCGAATATCGCTTCCTGACCGAGCGGGCAGCTTGGGCGCGCGAGAATGCGCCGAGCAGCCCGCACGCCAATCCGACCCGGCGCATCGACCCGATGACCGCGCCGCCCCCGTTTTGAAGGAGAAGAAGAAATGGCCATTGTCCAGCGCCTGAAACCCGACGCCGAAGTTGAAGGCAATCCGCGCGCCGTCATCGGAGGAAACAATCCTCCCATAGAAGAGCAGATTGTTATCGACCTGGCCGAAGCCCTTGAGGTCGAAGGCATCACGAAGCGCATCGGCGACTTGCTCGCCAGCGCCGGCCGCGCGCCGCTCGTCATCACCGACGCGGAAATGGCGGGCAGCTATGCCGACCTGATCAAGCAGATGGTCGCCGCTGGGAAAGCGGTCGAGGCCGAGCGCGAAAAGCTCAACCGCCCGCTCCTGAACGCGCAGCGCGCGCTCAAGGGCCGCGCCGACGCTATCGTCCAGCCGCTCGCCGAAGCCGAGCGCACGGCGCGCGCGCGGGTCAAGGCGTTCGACGACGCCGAGCAGGAAAAGGAGCGCCAGCGTCAGGCGGAAATCCGTCGCGAGCAGGAGGCCGAGCGCCAGCGCCTACAAGCCATTGCCGACGAGGAAGCCAGGAAAGAGCGCGAGCGGTTGCAGGCGATCGAGGACGCGCGCGCCGCCGCCGAGGCGCGGGAGGCTGTCGCCGTCGAGGTCGCTGCGCCGGTCGTGGAAGTTCAGCCCGAGCCGGAACCCGAGCCCGCCGCCCCAATCGTGCGCGGCGACTACGGCGCCAAGGTCGTCCGCACCACGACGTGGAAGCATGAAATCCTGAGCGTCCGCCAGCTTCCCGACAGCATCCTGAAACACGCCAAGGTCGTCGAGGCGATCGACAAGGTGATTGCGGCACAGGTCCGCGGCGGGACGCGCGAGATGAAGGGCGTTCGCATCTTCTCCGAAACCGGGACGGCGATCCGATGATCACCGATATCGAAACCGCGCGCGACAAACTCGCCGACGCTATCTGGTGGCTCAAGGGTTTTGCCGCCGCACGCCCGGCGTCGATCGACGAAGGCGCGGGCGAGCATCTGCGTTTGGAAAGCGAGCTGACAGAGGTTCGCGTATTTCTGACGAACATCAACAACGCCAGCATCCGGCGCATGGGCGAGGAAACGGCGGTGGTTCTGTCGTTCGCTGAGTTCGAGCGGCTCGTCGATGCCGTACGCGTCCCTCGCCTGCACGAAACGCAAATCGCGATCCGGACCATCGAACAGGTGCTCGCCCAATATCGCGACGAAGAAAAGGCCGCACGCCGCGGTGACGAAATTCCGTTCTGAAAGGATCCGATATGAATACCGCCCGCAGCCGCGCCCTCGCCACGCAAGAGGAAAGCATCCAGAACAATATCGCCCAGATCGAAGAGGCAAAGGCGCGCCCGACCGCTATTCAGGCCATGGCCCAGCGCCTCAATCTCTCCCCGGCCAAGTTGCAGGAAACGCTCCGCGCGACGGTCTTCAAAGGCGCCAACGATTCCGAGTTCGCCGCGCTGATCGTCGTCGCGAACGAATATAAGCTCAACCCGCTGACCAAGGAAATCTACGCCTTCGCGGCGAAGGGTGGCGGCATCGTTCCGCTCGTGTCGATCGACGGCTGGGTTCGCATCATGAACGAGCATCCCCAGTTCGACGGGATCGAATTCGAGGACATCGTTGACGAGAAGGGCAAGCTCTACGCGATCGAGAGCATCATCTGGCGCAAGGATCGCAGCCGCCCGATCAAGGTCACCGAATATCTGGACGAGTGTAAGCGCAACACCGATCCGTGGAACAAGTCGCCGAACCGGATGCTGCGCCACCGCGCGCTGATCCAGGGCGCCCGCTATGCCTTCGGCTTCTCGGGCATCTATGCCGACGACGAAGTTGAAATCCAGATCATCGGCGATCCGGTCGAGGCCCGCAATGTCACGCCGCCGACCCGCGCGCAGATGATCGACCAAGACACCGGAGAGATCATCGATACCGTCACCGACGACAACCCGAACGCCGCCGAAGGTCGCGCCGAGGCCGATCATGGCGACCAGCACGACGATAGCGAAGAACCGCACGCCGCGATCGTCGCCGAACTGATCGAGCGTGCCGCCGGTGCCGGGACCATCATCGACCTGAAAGCGGTTGAGAAGGACTGGCAGAAGCATATGGAAGCCCTGCCCGATGGCGAGAACAGCCGCATCGACGCCGCCGTGAGCGAGCGCCGCGAGCATCTCGAAAGCAAGTAAGATGGGCGACCATTCCCCTCTCTATTTCACCGCGCGCCTCGGCGGCCTGTTCCCTGCGAACGCTGCCGCCGAGGAAGCGATGAAGGAAATCACCGGGACGGTTCGCGCCACCCTTACTGGCGGCAAGGCCAATCAGCGCCGCCGCTCGCTCTATTGGGTGCTCGTCGGAATCGTGACGCCGATCCTGAACGACATGCACAACATGACGCTCACGGATGAGGATTTGCACGACATCATGCGCGACAAGCTCGGCATGTTCGATGAGGAAACCCTGCCGTCCGGCGAGGTTTACCGCAAGCGCTGGTCGACCAGCAACCGCGCGATGAACGAGGCCGACCGCGCCGCATATCTGAACAAGTGCATCGAAATCTGGTCCCGTTGGACCGGGATCGAACCCCATCTGCTCGCCGAAGAAGGCCGGCGAGCTGCTTAGCCATCACCAGCAGAGGTCCGGGCGGGCCAATAACCCGCCCGGTGAATTTCACAAGGAGAATGACGATGTTCGGATTGATGACCAGGAAGGCGCACATTGCCGCCCTCGATCGCAAGGACGGCGAAGCCTATAAGGCATGGAGCAAGGTCACCGACGAACGGGACAAGTTCCGTCAGCAGGTGCGCGACACCTGCACGCGTGCAGAACGGGCCGAAAGGGAACTGACGGAGGCGCGCAGCACGATCACCGGCCTCCGCGCACAGGTGAGCGCCGCAGAAACCGTCATCGCCGAACTCAAGCCCGACGTCGAAGCATGGCGCGATCGCCAGCGCAAGGCCGCCGACTACGAGAAGAACCGCCGCGTCCGTCCGGCGCGCGCGAAGAAAGCCGCGAAGTGACCGACCAGCTCGCAGCCTCGCTTATCAGCGGCGCCCTGTTCCTTGCGGCGACCATTTGGGACGTCATCAAGGCGGGGGATCGTCGGTAATGGGCGCGCCAGTCGACCATAAGCGCATGAAGCCCAAGGCCGGCGCGAAGCCGACTGCGGCCGAGAAGCGCCATATGGACCGCGTTGCAGCCATGCCGTGCCTCGTGACCGGCAAGCGCCCCGTGACCCTGCATCACCCGACCGCATACGGCGACAGGATCGGTCGCCTTCTGCGTTCGCATTCCATCGTAGTGCCGCTGATCGCTGAGATGCACCTGATCCAACACGGCCCCCGGCTTTCGGTCGAAGCACTCGGTCATCAACGGTTCTGCAAGATCCACGGCATTTGCCTTCGCACGGAAGGCGAGCGGCTTCGCGCCGAGAGCGTCGAACTCGGCATTTTGCCCCGCACCGGAGAGCTCGCATGACCGACAATCTCACCCCCCTGATCGAAAGAGTGGAGGCGGCGAGCGAAGGTTCGCGCGAGCTTGATGCGCTGATCCACTTTTCGGTCGATGGAAAATGGATCGGCCGCCTGCCCACATGGCCGCCGTCGAAGGTCTATCGGCCCGCCATGGAAACCGGACTTTATATGGTCGTCGAAGGCGACGGTTATTTCTATGGCGACTCCGTTCCGCACTACACGGCATCTATAGATGCGGCGATGACCCTCGCCCCGCAAGGCGACGACCATTGGCCCCAGATCATATACACCAGCACCAACCCGAACAACGCGCACCGTCAAATGGACCGCGCGGAAATATGGGTCAAGGGGCGCTCGAAGGCTAATCGCGGGCATGCTCGCACCCCCGCGCTCGCGCTCGTCGCAGCCTCCCTCCGCGCCCTCCAACATCAGGAGACGGGGCATGGTTGAGCCCTTAAGCGCAGCAGACGCAATCGCGAAGGACATCGGCCGCAAATGCTCTGATGATGTCGGCGCGGCAATCCGGCGCAACATGGCGCTTATGGCCGACCAACGAGGCGCGTTCATGGTCGCCGCCTACGGTGCCGCGACCGCGATAGGCTCGGCAACCGGCGCATTCTCGGCGCTGGCTGACGATCTGCCCGAACCCAACGAAAAGATGGTTGACGAGATGTGGCGCGATTTTCTCCGCCCGCTCGCTCTCGGCCAATTGCCTAAAGGAATCTGCGATGACCGCGATTGATAACCCGCCCGCGTTCCCGAACCATCCGTCAATCCAGATTGATGGCGGGCCGAACGTCTGGATCGGCATGACCCTTCGCGACTGGTTCGCTGGTCAACTGGCTGCGGCCGAGGTCGCGTCCGCTGGCGCCAATGAGTTCGCGGCCATCGCACTGTCGGATGCCGCCGAAGAGGCGGGTCAGACCATCGAAGAGCGCATCGCCTTCAATGCCTACCGCGTTGCCGACGCCATGCTCTCCGCCCGAAAGGACCGCCCGTGACCCAATCATCTGACCCTGTGGGCGGGCATACGGTGGGGCCGCGTGTTCTCGATGCCTGTTGCGGATCGCGCATGTTCTGGTTCGACCGCGCGAACCCCGACGCCTGTTTCGTCGATATTCGCTCGGAGCGCCACGAATTGACCGACAAGTCCAGCCGGGGCGGAAGCCGCTCGCTCGTCATCGATCCCGACATTCAAGCCGACTTTACCGCCCTGCCGTTTGCAGATGGAACCTTCGCACTGGTAGCTTTCGATCCTCCGCATCTCGTCCGCAACGGGCGCTCTGGCTGGCTAGCCAAGAAATACGGCAAGCTCGGGGCTGACTGGCGCGAAGATCTGCGCCGGGGCTTCACCGAGTGCTTCCGCGTCCTGCGCCCTGATGGCGTGCTGGTGTTCAAATGGAACGAGCACGAGGTGAAGGTCAGCGAGGTTCTAGCACTCACCGACGCGCGGCCGCTGTTTGGCAACCGCTGCGGCAAGACCGCGAAATCCCACTGGCTCGTTTTCATGAAAAGCGATGCCAACGGAAAGGCATCATCATGACCGAAACACCCGTAACGCAGGCGCAGGAACTCGCATTCTCGATCAGCAAGCGCCGATACGAAGATCGCAGGGCCGTATCTCGTGATCCCGCAGCCCTAAGTTACGCGGAGAAGAACGCACTACTCGCAATCGCAAAGAGGGGGAACACCCATGACTGACGCAACGAAGGGGGCGGACGTCGAAGCGGTCGCGCGTGCCCTGTTCGTCTTTCAGCATCAGGGGGACATTGCCGACCCCGGACGGACTTGGGACGCCCCGGACAAGGGCGAGCATCCGATCTACTGGCAGCAGAAGATGGAGCATAATCACCCGCATTATCGCGCCATGGCCGCCGCAGCCCTCGCCGCATCGAGCCACCCGGCTAGTGCGATCAGCGATGCCACCCGGCGCATGGAAGAAACGCTCGGCGCGAAGTTCGTCCCGGCTAGTGCGATGGACACCCTACAGCGGCTTGGCCAGGAGATGGACGAGCGCCCCTGCCGCCATTGCAACGGCACCGATCCGCATTGCAGCGTATGCGAAGGGGTCGGGTCCCTGCCGGGTGAACCTGTGCAAAAAGTGCACGAGTTGCCCCCGGCTAGTGCGGGGGACCGTCTGCGCGAGGCGATGCGCGACATCGAGCAGAGATGCCCGGAAGGCGATGAACAAGGCGATTTGCTCGACGACGACATTGCCGTTGAAGTCGAACTGACGTGGGCGGACCTCCGCGAAATCCGCCGTGTCCTCTCCGCCACCCCCGCACAGGAGGGCGAGAGCGATGTCTGATCCGCTTCCCGCTTTGTTAGCGAACATGGACCGATCAGAAGATCGCCTCGCTCGCGCCCTTTGGCTGGCGAACGGAAATCGTGCCGATCTGTGGGACAACGAACATGACGACGGCTGGCGCTTGTATATGCAGCAAGCGAAGGCAGAATATCGCGAGCGGACGCAACGTTTTCTCGCAGCCTTTTCCCCCGCACAGGAGGTTGATGAAACCGAGAGACTGCGGTCTGCCCATGAAATGCTGCGTTGGGCGCGCGAGGCGCTCGATAGCGGCTATCGCACCACTCGCGCCAAGCAGGAAATCGCGAAGATCGACGAATATTTCGCCGCCCTCTCCGGTGATGAGGGGGAGTTGAGCTAATGAAGAAAGAGCAAAAAATACTGCTCGTCTCTTATTATGTAGCCCTCGCGATGGCGGTCATAACCAACACAGCCGGCTTCATGGACACCTTCCAGCTTTTCGCCCTTTCCGCGATCATCCTGCGCATAGATTTGTTTGAGATATCCGCCATCGCCGATACCAAGAAAGGCGGTGCTGAATGAGCGCGCGCGGACAGCAACCCGGCCAGGTCGTCTACAGCGGCGGCAAGGCCTATTACATCAACAGCGCGGGGGAATATGTGCCCCATTGCCCGGTTAAGCATCAGGCGAGCCGAGAGAGGTCGCGGTGGGGTCGGCGGTTGCCTGTCGATCGGCGGGAGATGACGTTGTGACCCTCGCCAATCTCCGCGCCGCCGCCCGCCTTGCCCGTGAAGCATCGCAGGGACGGCGGACTATCGAACTGGTCGTGACCGAGGAAGGCGTTCTCGTTCGTGGCTGGACGATGGCCGGCACGCTTTATGATCGCCGCCGCTCCGCCTCGCGCGAAGTCGCATGGCCTGAACTCTCCAGCCCCGCCGATCTCGCATCGAATGCCGTCATGCTCGTCGATCGCGAGCTTTCGGCGATGGAAGGGAGGGCGTCGTGAGCCGCGCCGACAGCGCCCTTCGTCATGCGGTCGAGCTTCAGGACCGCCTCAAGGCCGCGGGAAATCACCGCGACGCCGAGATCGTCCGCGCCATCTGCCACAGCTTCCGCGTCGGTCGGTCGACGAATGCCGTCCTGCACCGCGACAACCGCACCTTTCGCAATCTGCCGGCATGGCTCGACACCCGCGCCGATCGCTGCCCGTCCCGTCTCGGGGCGCGGCTTTACCGGATAATTGCCGATGACCTCAGGGCTCGGCTGCATGAGGAGGACAAGGCCGATGGCTGAGACCGAAGCCCCTTACCAGACGCTCGATCGCCTCGAAAACGAACTATACGCGTTGGTTCCACCCCTCGACCCGGCGCCCTGCCATTGGCTCGATAGCGATGCGACCTTCTCGTATTGCTGGGCTTGCGCGCGGCAGGCTCGTTGGGAGGAAATGGGGAATGTCGGCCCCGCACCGTTCGAGATCGCCTTCTACTATCGCGACCCGATCGAAGAGAACATCCGCGGCGGCATAGATGGCGGATTTGATGCGAGCGCGAGCGACAGCCCGGAAAGCTGTGAGGGGTGCCGACGCACACTTCGTCACACGCTCACGGAATATGGAGTGGAAACCGAACTCGATCACTTCCGGGAGCATCCGGGCTTTCAGGTGGTCCGCGATGAGGATTCCTACGTCATCTCCCGCATTTGCCTCAACCTGACGTGGTCGGGCGCCCCTGATGATCAGGTCGGCGAGGCTATCAAGATTGTCGAGGATGCGCTTGCGACCGCCAAGGCGCAGGCCGTCGAGCAGAGGAACATCGACGCATGACCCCGCGCCACCCCCAACCCGGCCATGTGCGGGCGAGCAATTGGTTGATGCCGTGAACAACGCCGAGCATCTCCTAAAAGCCCCGGAAGCAGCTGCAAAACTGCGCGTCTGCACGAAGAAGCTGCGCAGCCTGCGCCAGCAAGGCCGGATCGACTACATCTTGATCGACGGCGCGATTCGATACAGCGTCGCCGACCTTGACCGATTCATCGCCGAAAGCCGAACCCGATGCGCCTCTATGAAAAGCCCGGCTCCCCGTTTTGGTGGCTCGACGTCACGCTCGACGGTCACCGATATCGCGTCAGCACGAAAAGCCCGCTTAAAAAGCCGAAGCGGGAGGCACGGGTCGCCGCAGACCGCATAGTCGACCAGCTCGAACAGCAAGCGAAGGAAGCCGCGAAGCGGGCGGGGCAAGCTTGGACGATCAGCGAATCGCTCACCAAATGGTGGGACGAACACGCCTCACACACCGACAGCGCCGATGCGATATGGTCGAACATCGAAAATCTCGACCGCTGTCTCGATTGCTCAACGCGCGTCGACCAACTCACCAGCGCCATGCTCATGGACTTCCGCGCCAAACGCCGCGGCGAACTCGCGCACCGGTCGGCAAAGACGAAGAAGGCAAAGGAGCGCGCGGCGCAGCGACCGCTGAAATATGTCTCGGCGTCGACCGTCAACCGCGACCTCGCATATCTTCAGGCCGCGCTCCGATATGTGAAGCTCATCCACCTGCAGCCGATCGCGGATTTGCCGTGGTCGAAGATCAAGGCGGCCGAAAACGAGCCACGCAACCGCTTCGCCTCTCATGAGGAGTTCGACGCGATGCAGGCGATCGATGACGCCGACCTGGCGGACATCATCCTCGCCGCCGTCGCGACCGGCCTGCGCCGCGGTAACATGCGCTGGCAATGGCACATGATCGACTTGCGCGGGACGAGCGTCACGATCGCACGGACGAAGGGAAAGCTGCCCATGGTGATCAAGTTATCGCCGCCCGTCGTCGCGATGCTGAAACGCCGCCGCGCCGCTGCGCTTGCGGAGACCGGATCCATTCCCTCCGGCGCGGACGAGGTTTTCGTCTGGCGGAATTTCAAGCGCCGGTGGGCTCGCTTGCAAAAGACGCTCGAACTGGTCGATTTCCGCTGGCACGATCTGCGTCACACCTTCGGGACATGGGCGCGCAAAGCGGGGGTCGATCTGCCGACGCTCAAGGAAGCGATGGCGCACAAGGACATCAAGACGACGCAGCGTTACGCGCATGTCGAGCCGGACGAAATCGAGGGCACTTTCGACAAAGTTGCAGCGCGAATGGCACAATCTGCGGCACACTCGAAACAGAAATCGCGCAAAGTCAGGTAGATAACATGACCCGATCAAAGATTAGGAATCTGATGCTCTATCCTGCTGAGCTACGGGTGCGCCGCGGTTCGTGTAGCGGCGCGGGGGGCCGAGCGTCAATCGGCGGGGATCAATTCGCCGTTTCGGGCGGAACGATAGGCACGAGCAGCGGCATCGCGGCAATCCCGTCGTCGCGCAGTGCCTGCGCCTCGTCGGGCGAAGCCTGGCCGTGGATCAGGTCCTCGGGCGCGCGTCCTTCGTGCATCGCCCGCGCCGCGTCGGCAAAATCGCGGCCCACCCAGCGCGACTGCGGCAGCATTTCGGCCTGTTTTGCGGCAATATCGGCCAGCACCCGGCGCACCAGTTCGGGTGACGGTTCGTCGCCCGCGGCGGGTTTCGCGGGGGCCTGAACGGACTGCTGCTGGTTCGACTTGGCGCCCACCCGCGGCGCCATCACGGCCTTCGTAACCGCATCGTCGCCGCACACGGGACAGTTGATCAGCCCGCGCGCCTGCTGTTCGGCAAAGCTGTCGCTGCTCGCAAACCAGGCTTCGAAACGGTGATCGCCGGCGGCACAACAAAGGTCGAAAACGATCAAGGTCGGCCAAGCCCCAGCATGGGATCGAGCCCGCCGCGGGCGTCGAGCGCCGCAAGATCATCGCTGCCGCCGACATGCTTGCCGTCGATGAATATCTGCGGGACGGTACGCGCACCGCCGGCGCGCGCGACCATCGCGTCGAACCCGGCGCGATCCGTCGTCAGGTCGATCTCCTGATACTCCACGCCCTTGCGATCGAGCAGCGCCTTCGCGCGCGTGCAATAGGGGCAGAAGAATTTGGTAAACACTTCGATCTTGGCCATGCGGCTATCCTGTCATCTCTTCGTCCGTCATATCGGAATCCAACGAAGCAAAGTCAAATATGTTGCCGGTCATCAGCGCATCCGGAACGACGCGGGCCCAGCTGATCGCCGACACGCGCGCCGCGCCGCTCCGCCCCAGCGCCCGCGCCGCCGCGCGCAGCGTCGCGCCGCTGGCGTGGACATCGTCGACCAGCACCAGATGCCGCCCCGCCGCGCGCGCCTTCGCATCGGGGGCAAGTGCGAAGGCGCCCGCGACGATCCGTTCGCGCTCGCGACGCGCCTTGCCGCGCAGCGATGCCGTCGCCTTGACCCGCAACAGCAGGTGATGGTCCCGCGCCGCACCGGTCAGCCGCGCGAGTTCGTCGGCGACCAGCGCCGCCTGGTTGAACCCGCGCGACCACAGCCGCCAGCGGTGCAGCGGCACCGGTACCAGCAGCATGGACCCGGTTTCGCCCAGCGCTGCGAGCTGCCGCGCCATCAACCGCGCCATCAGCCGCGCATGTCCGGTCCGCCGTCCATATTTGAGCCGCAACGCCACGGTGCGCGCGACCCGGCCATAAGCGACCGCGGCGGGCGCGCCTTCGAACGGCGGGGGATTCGCGAGGCACGCCCCGCAGGCGACCGGGCCGCCGGGCAAGGCCGCGGGTAACGGGATCGAACAGCGCGAACAGCATGGCCCGTCGAGGAAATGAAGCGACGACCAGCAGCCGAGGCAGAATTGGCGGTCTTCGCCGACGATGACGCCGCAGCCGGGGCAGCGCGGGGGCAGCGCATAATCGACGATCGCGCGCACCGCCGCGCGCAGCCCGCCGGACAATTTCCCGGTCGCCGCGCCTGCTTCCTCGACATCCCCCGTCGCGCTCGCCATCACCGGCTTGTGAAGCATCGCCGGGGACGGCACAAGCGGCGCATGTCGCAGTCTCCCCGCCCGCTCTTCTCCTCCGCCCGCCACCGCGCCCAGCGCGATCGCATGGCGCGCCTCCCCGCATCGGCCAATTTCCTTGCGCCGATCATTGCCGAAACGCTGCTCGACCGCCTCGCGATGGTGACGCGCGACTTTCCGCGCACCTTGCTCGTCGGCGCGCATGACGCGGCGCTCGCCGAGCATCTGCGTTCGATCGGCACCGCGCTCACCATCGCCGAAGCCGCGCCCGCCCTCGCCGCCGAAACCGGCGCCATCGCGGTCGAGGCCGACGCGATCGACCTGCCCTTCGGCAGTTTCGACCTCATCCTCTGGCCCGGCGGGCTCGACAGCGTCAACGACGTGCCGGGGGCGCTCGTCCGCCTTCGCGCATTGCTCGCGCCCGACGGGCTGCTCCTCGGCGCCTTTGTCGGCGACGGCAGCCTGCCGCGGCTGCGCCGAGCGGTGATGGCCGACGGGGTGCGCTCGATCGCGCGGCTGCATCCGCAGATCGATCTCGCGGCGATGGGCAATTTGCTCCAGCGCGTCGGCTTTACCCTGCCCGTCGTCGACGTCGAGGCGCTGACCGTGCGCTATGGCGACTGGTTCGCGCTCGTTCGCGACCTGCGCGCCGCGGGCCTGTCGAGCCGGCTCACCCCCGCCCCCCCGCCGCTGACGCGCGAGGAAGCGGCGCGGATCGCCGCTTCCTTCGCCGCACAGGGCGATCCCGACGGCCGCATCGGCGAGGCGTTCCGTATCGTCTATTTCAGCGGATGGGCGCCGCATCCCGACCAGCCCAAACCGGCGCGGCGCGGCAGCGGCACTGCCTCGCTTGCCGAGGCGCTGAAGCCAAAGGGCTAGATCAGCGCCTCGAGCAGGCCGATCAACGGCTTGTCGGCGGGCGGCATGGCGAGTCCGTGCAACTCGACGGGGCGCACCCAGCGCAGCGCGCTCGCGTGCTGCGCCACCGGCGTCCCGCGCCATTTGCGGCACACATAGAGCAGCAGCAACAGATGCTTGTCGCCCAGCGTATCGCTGGCAAAACAGGCGGGCGCGAGGCAGGCATGATCGACGTCGATCGCCAGCTCCTCGTCAAGCTCGCGGATCAGTGCCGCTTCGGGGGTTTCGCCGGGCTCAAGCTTGCCGCCCGGGAACTCCCACAGCCCCGCCATCGCCAGGCCCTCGGGACGCTGCTGGACAAGCAGCCGTCCGTCGCGATCGACAAGCGCCGCGGCGACGACGATCAGCGGCGTTTTCGGCAGTTTTCCGGGGCTGGAGACGGACAAATTGTTAACCTTCCTGTGCGAATAGAGGACCCCTCGGGAACTATAGCTTTAGTCAGGGGTGGAACAATGCGAAGCTTTTACAGGCTGATGCGGTCGACCAGGGCCGCCACAGCCGTCGAATACGGGCTGATACTGGCCTTGGTATTTCTGGCCGCCGTCGTCGCGGTGGGCAACGTGGCCAATTCCACGAACACCATGTGGAACAAGGTCTCAACAGCCGCCGAAACACACATGTAATTCTGCGGCGGCTGTCCCTTTTCAGGACCGCCGCCGGACCAGCAATCACCGGTGCCCATTAAGATTTTCAAAACCTATTCATCCTAAACCCCCGGATGTTGACCCAGACCAGACCGTCAACAGGGTAAGTGAAATCAGGAGACCAGTCATGAAGTTCATCAAGAAATTCGCTCGCGACACCAAAGCCGCCACCGCCATCGAATACGGCCTGATCGCCGCTCTGATCGCCGTCGCCGGCATCACCGCGATGGGCGCCGTCGGCAACGGTGTCAGCAACACGTTCAACGAAGTCTCGACCGAACTGAACAAGTAAGGTCACGGCTTCGCCTTCGGGCGTAACCGAAACAGGAAGGGCGGTGGAGCGATCCACCGCCCTTTTTGCTTGCCCGTCACATTTTACCGGCTGGCATAGACGACGATCTTCACCTTCTGCCCGGGAGTCAGCCGGCTCGACGCGGTGAGGCGATTGAGCACCTGGAACCGTTCGGCCTGGTAATTGCTGTACGCCATCCGCCGCGCCAGCGTCGCAACGGTGTCGCCGCGGCCGACGGTCACGACATCGATCCGCCGTGGCTTGATCGCCGCGGCCTCCGCCGTGCTCAGGCGCCGGACGCTGTTGAACATCGAATTGAACACGCCGCCGCCGCCCGCCTGCGTCAGCGTGATGAAGTGGAAGGCGCTGCTGCGCGAGAATTCATAGGCAAAGACTGTGACGTCGACCTGCCCCGACTGGGTGTTCACGCGCGCGGTCGAGTAGGAAGCCGGAATGCCGTTCACCGTCGTGCGCTGGATCGCGCCCGGGCTGATCGACGCGTTGCCCGCCACCGCCTTGAACGCCGCAGCGATATAGGCGTTCATGTCGCCGCTATACGGCCCGGTCGAAAATTGCGCCTGCCCGCCGTTGCCGCTGACCAGCACCGCGTCGGATCCGTTCTGCATCCCGTAACCGTTCGGCACCGTGAAGCGCAGCCGCAGGTCGGGGTGCAGGAAGTCGCGCCCTTCGACGACGCCCTGCGCCGGATCGTCGCCATAGAGCACGCCGTCGATCGAGGCGAGGAAGGCGTCGGCATTGCGGTTGCCGCCGCTGCCGCCGACGCGGCTCGCCAGCGCCTCCGCATTGCGCACGCGCGACGCGGGATCGGGGTGCGTGCTCGCCCATTCGGGAAGCGAGCGCGCGTCGCCGCCTGCTAGGCGCGCGTCGAGCGTCGTCTGGTTCGCAAGGCTCGTCAGCATCGTCGACAGCGCAAGCGGGTCATAGCCTGCGCTCCGCAGATACTGCACGCCGAGCTGGTCGGCCTGCAGTTCCTGACTGCGCGAAAAGCCCAGTGTCGCAAGCTGCGCGACGCGCATCGAATTATTCTGGAGCAGCCCGCCGAGACCACCGAGCAGGCCGCCATTGTCGCCGATCGCGCCGCCCAGCACCGCGCCGAGCACGCCGAGGATCTGGTTGCGGGTCGCGGCCGACTGGCGCTTCTTGCTGTGCTGCGCCGCGACATGGCCGACTTCGTGCCCGAGGACGCCCGCCAGTTCAGCCTCGTCGTTCATCAGCGCCATCAACTGGCGCGTGACATAGACATAGCCGCCGGGGATCGCGAAGGCGTTGTTCACCGGCGAGTTGAGCAGCGTCACGGTGAAATCGCTCGGGCTCCGCGACAGCCCCGACTGGACCGCGATATTCTGCCCGATGCGGTTCACATAGGATGCCTGCGGACCGGCATAGGCACCGCCGAATTCCTGGAGGAGTTGCGGGTGCGCCTCGTTGCCCTGCTTGCGTTCGGCGGGCGAGATATTGGTCTGGGTCTTGATCGTTTTAAGCTGCGCGTCGGCGGCGCCGGTGAAGGCGATGCCGCCCATCGCCAGGGCTGCCGCCAATGTTTTTCCGGTCTTCCAGCTCATCTATGCCTCCCACTCGATACTTCGCTCAGGAATATTCCCCTCGCGCGACAAGACAAGCCGCCTGATGGACCGCAGCCTGTCGATTTCGAAAAAGGAACGCCATAACCCGCAATCGGGTTCCGGCCGGACCGCGCCTAAGCGCGTCCCATCGCAAGGAATTTTTCTTCACGCGCGGCGAGCAATGTGTCGCGCGGCAGGCCCGACAGCGCCCCCAGCTCCTGCTCGATCGCGTCGCCCAGCGAGGCGATTGCGACGTCGGGCGCGCGGTGTGCGCCGCCGACGGGTTCGGGGACGATCCGGTCGATGACCTTGAGGCCCAACAGGTCCTGCGCCGACATCTTCATCGCCGCGGCGGCATCGGCCGCCTTGTCCGACGTGCGCCACAGGATCGACGCGCAACCCTCGGGCGAAATCACCGAATAGACGGCATGTTCGAACATCAGCACGCGGTTCGCCGCGGCGAGCGCGATCGCGCCGCCCGAACCGCCCTCGCCGACGACCGCAGCGACCATCGGCACGCCCAATGCAAGGCATTGTTCGGTCGAGCGCGCGATCGCCTCGGCCTGCCCGCGTTCTTCGGCCTGGATTCCCGGAAAGGCGCCCGAGGTGTCGACGAGCGTCACGACGGGCAGGCCGAACCGGTCGGCCAGCTGCATCAGGCGGATCGCCTTGCGATAGCCTTCGGGCTTCGCCATCCCGAAATTATGCTTCATGCGCGACGGGATATCGTCGCCCTTTTCATGACCGATCACCATCACCCGGCGGCCGCGAAAACGCGCGAGCCCGCCCAATATCGCCTGATCGTCACCGAAATTGCGGTCGCCGGCGAGCGGCATCCAGTCGTCGAACAGTCCCGCGACATAATGTTTGAAATGCGGCCGGTCGGGGTGGCGCGCGACCTGCGTCTTTTGCCAGGGCGTCAGCTTGCCATAGATTTCGCGCAGCAATTTCGAGGATTTATCCTCGAGCCGCGCGATGTCGTTGTCGATGTTGAGCGACGGATCGTCACCCATTTCGCGCAGTTCGGCAATTTGGCGATCGAGCGCCGCGACCTGTTTTTCGAAGTCCAGAAAGGCTGTCATGGCGGAGAGCGCTAGGCCGAAGGCGCCTTGCCGTCAACGCCGTCCATATGCGCGAGCGGGTGGCGGCGGTTGACGAGTTCGACGAGGCGGCGGCTGTCGACATGCGTGTAGATTTCGGTCGTCGCGATGTCGGCATGCCCCAGCATCAGTTGCAGCGCGCGCAAATCCGCCCCGCCTTCCAGCAAATGGGTGGCAAAAGCGTGACGCAGCACGTGCGGACTGACCCCGGCCGGATCGACACCCGCGCGGGCGGCAAGGTCGCGCAGCATCTGGAACAGCCGCACGCGCGACACATGCGCCTTTCCCGACGGGAACAGCCAGGGCGATCCATCGGCGACCAACGGCAGCCAGCGCTCGAACGCTTCGCGCGCGCGCTGCGACAAGGGTACCAGCCGTTCCTTGTCGCCCTTGCCGCGGACGATCAGATATTCGCTTGTCCCCGCGATCGCGCGGCGCGGCAGCGACACGAGTTCGCTCGCGCGCAGCCCCGATCCGTAGAGCAATTCGAGCAACAACAGCATCCGCACCGCGGCAGCCGGGGGCGCCTCGCCCGACGCCTCTTCGCCCGCCTGCTCGAACAATCGCTCGACGTCGGCATGGGTCAGGATACGCGGCAACGGCCGCTGCGTCGCGGGGCGCGCGATATCGAGCGCCGGATTGTCGGCGCGGTCGCCCTCGTCGAGCAGGAAGGCGAAAAACTGCCGCAGCGCCGACAATTTGCGCGCCGCGCTGCTCGCGGCGAGCGACCGGTAATCGGCCATCAACTTGCGCAAGGCCGCCGCATCGGCATCGCCGAGCGCGCCTTTCACCCCATCCGCCGCCTGTTCGAGATCGCGGCGATAGGCGACGAGCGTGTTGCGCGAAGCACCACGCTCGGCCGCCATCATCTCCAGAAAACGGTCGATCAGGGCGCCGTCAGACATGGTCTGACCGCAACATCAAACCCTCAGACACGCACCAGCGCTTCGGCGGCGATCATCCGCGCTTCGGACGGCAGGCCGACCTCGCGCAGCGCGCGCACGATATAATAGAGATGATAAGGCGGCACCTTCGACCATTCGCCCTGCATCCCCGCTGCGGCAAGCAACGCGACCATGCCCGGCTCGCGCCGCTCGGCCGCCGCCAGGATCGCACGCGACCAGCGCGTCTGCTTGCCGAGGTCGACTTCGAGGTCGCTCGCCGCCGATGCGACGGCACCCGCATCGAGACGGCCAAGGCCGGCAAGCCCCGCGAGCAGGAATTTCGAGCGCAGCGCATCGGCGCTGTCGTCGTCGCCCGCGAACTGCCCGACCGCACCCGCGCTCATGCCAGTCAGCGGCCGTGGGGAGCCGACTGCAAGCACGCCCCACGCGCGGCTTCCGACCGAAACCGTCGGCACCCACGCGATGGCATTCTCGTCATAGCCTGCCGCCAACATCGATCCCAGAAGCTGCCATGGATCGTCGCCGACCTCGGTGCTCGGCGGCAGCGCCGCCGCGGCACGCGCGGTTGCGACCATCGCGGCATAGCTCTGGTTCGGCGTGCCCCCCGCGCTCCACATCCGCTCCATCGCGGCATAGCGGTTGACCCCGGTCGCGAGACGGAACGCGCCGCGAAGCTGTTCGGTCTGCGCCGCCAGCGCTTCGGCGGGTTCTTCCTCGCTCGCCGCGGCGCTGAGCAGCGAGACATAGGCCTCGCTCGACAGCACGCCGCGCGCGGCCGCCTCGGGCGCCGCGGCGACGCGGTTCGCCATGTCGGTCATCGGCGCGAGCACCGTCCAGCCCTTCATATAGGAGGGCGCCGAGGCGCGCAGCGTCTCGGGGACCGGGATGGCTGTCGCGGTCGCCATGCCGAAGCGCCAACTCGTCAGCCGGTCGATATTCGTCCACTCGATCGTCGTCGAGCGGCGTCCCGCCCCCGTCGCGCCAAGTACGCGTTCGGCCAGCAAGATGTCGAAGTTCGAGATTTTCCCGCTCGACCGCACGCGGCCGATCGCCCAGCCCGCCGGCCCGGCTTCGCCCGACAGGCCCGAACAGATTGCCGCCGACAGCCGCCACGCCTGTTCGTCGCCGTGCGCGAGGCCGGCGGGAACATAGGGGCACATGCCCGCCGGATCGGCATTCGCAAGATAGGTCTGCTGCGCCGCAGCCACGAGGCGCGGGCTCGCGCGGTCGTAATCGACCGACTGGACGATCCGGCGCGCGGTGGTCGATTCGCCCATGCGGAGGAGCAGCGACGCGCGGTCGGCGGCAAGGTCGGCGCCGTTGATCGTGTCCGGCGTATCGATCGCCGACGCAAGCGCGCGGCGGAGCAATATCTGTCCCCAGCGCGACGCGAGCTGGCCGTTTGTCTTGCGCATGATCGCGGCGGCATATTGGCCGCGCACGCCAAAGGCATCGGGCGCGAGCCCGCCCGTTTCGGGGGTCAGTGGCCCGATACGCGTGAGCAGGCGGCGCGCGCCGGGCGGCAGGTCATATTTCAGCCCGCCCGATGCGACCTCTTCGCCTTCCTCGGTCTCTTCGCCCTCTTCGGCCGGGGCCGCGGTCGTCGTCGTGGTGCCAAGCGTCGGGGCGACGGGCGGCGGGGTCGCGCCGTTTTTCGGCGTGGCCCCCGGCGCCGGCGTCGGGGTCGGCGAAGGCGTCGGCGAGGACTTCGGGGCGGGCGTCTCGGCGGGGTTGCCGAATCCTTCGGGCAACAGCGATTCCTGCGCGAGCGCGGGCAGCACCAGCGCGGCGGCCATCGCCGTTCCCGACAGGCCCAGCACGAGCGATAACGTCATTTTCCTCATTGCGTCGCGCTTTCGGCCATCCTGTCGGTCACGTCCACCTCAATCATCTCGGGTCCGATCGGCCATCGCATGATCGACCAGCCTTTTCCCGAACTCTTCCGCGCGCGCAATATCCCATGCCCACCGTTCGTCCCGTATCGCGCAAAACCATTGTCCCGCGCGGGATGGTCGGTATAGCCGCGCGCACCATGTCGCGAAACCCGAAAAGCCCCCTTCCGGCCATCCCCGCGTCGATCCGCGACCGGTCGGTCGTGCTCGTCGGGTTGATGGGGTCGGGAAAATCGACGATCGGCCGCCGCCTTGCACAGCGGCTGGGAATGCGGTTCGCCGACGCCGACGACGAAATCGAACGCGCCGCCGGCATGACGATCTCCGACATTTTTGCGCGTTTCGGCGAAGCGCATTTCCGCGATGGCGAACGCCGGGTGATATCGCGCCTCCTCGCGGGCAAGCCGATGGTGCTCGCGACCGGCGGCGGCGCCTTCATCAATGAAGAGACGCGCGCGCTGATCCTGCAGGACAGCCTGTGCATCTGGCTCGACGCCGACATTCCGACGCTGGTCGAACGCGTCGGCCGCCGCAGCCACCGCCCGCTGCTCAAGAACCGCGACCCCGGCGAAGTGCTTCGCGAACTGGCGGCGGTCCGCAATCCCATCTATGCCGAAGCGCATCTGCGCGTCAGTTCGGCAAGCACGCCGCACGACCACACCGTACGCGCGATCCTGGAGGCATTAGCGACATGGAAAAGCTGACCGTTGACCTCGGCAGCCGCAGCTACCCGATCCTGATCGGCGACGGGCTGATCCGCGACATCGGGGAGCATGTCGCACCGCTGCTGAAGCGGCCGCGCACGATGATCGTCACCGACACCCATGTCGCCGAACATTATCTGACCCCGCTCGGCACCTCGCTCGCGATGGAGAATATCTCCTTTTCCTCCTTCGTGCTCGAACCCGGCGAAGGCACCAAAAGCTGGGCCGGCCTCGCGCGCCTCACGGAGTGGCTGATCGGCGAAGGCGTCGAGCGCGGCGACCATGTCATCGCGCTCGGCGGCGGCGTGATCGGCGACCTTGTCGGTTTCGCGTGCAGCATCGTCAAACGCGGCTGCCACTTCATCCAGGTCCCGACCACCCTCCTCGCACAGGTCGACAGCAGCGTCGGCGGCAAGACCGCGATCAACGTGCCCGCAGGCAAGAATCTGATTGGCGCCTTCCACCAGCCCGCGCTCGTCGTGATCGATCCGACGACGCTCGAAACGCTGCCGCGCCGCGAACTTGGCGCGGGCTATGCCGAAGTCGTCAAATATGGGCTGATCGACGACGCCGGCTTCTTCGGCTGGTGCGAAGCGAATGGCGCGGCATTGCTCGCCGGCGACAGCGAAGCACGGCACCGCGCGATTGCGCACAGCGTCGCCGCCAAGGCGCGCATCGTCGCCGCCGACGAGCGCGAGACGCAGGATATCCGCGCCCTGCTCAATCTCGGCCACAGCTTCGGCCATGCGCTGGAGGCCGAAACCGGCTATTCGGACCGCCTGCTCCACGGCGAGGCGGTCGCCGCGGGCATGGTGCTCGCGCATCAGTTCTCGGCCGCGAACGGGCTCTGCTCCGCCGACGACGCCGCGCGCGTGCGCGATCATCTCGCGAGCGTCGACCTGCCGCACAGCCTCGCCAGCGCGGGCGTCAACAGCGACGGCGCGACGCTGGCCGGCCATATGGCGCACGACAAGAAGGTGCGCGGCGGCAAGCTGCCGCTGATCCTGACGCGCGGTATCGGGCAGAGCTTCGTCACCGAAGCCTATGGCCTCGACGCGGTCGCCGCTTTTCTCGACAGCTGACCCCGCGGCGCCCGCGCCCTTAAAAGCGGATCTCCACCGACGGCGCGCTGCGGTCATGCTCGCCATGATAGACCGCCTCGATGTTGTTGCCGTCGGGATCGAGCAGGAAGGCGGCGTAATAGCCGGGATGATAGGGACGCTCGCCCGGTGCGCCATTGTCGCGCCCGCCCGCCGCGAGGCCCGCCGTATAGAAGGTATCGACCGCGGCACGGTCCACCGCCTGGAACGCCAGATGGTGCCGGCCGGTGAGCTTGCCGAGCGCCGCGGCGCTGTCGGCGGTCGACACGAACAATTCGTCCGCCCAGAAATAATCGGCCTCCTCGCCGCCGATCGGCACATCGAGCACTTCGAAGATCGCGCCATAGAATGTGCGGCTCGCCTTCAGGTCGGCGACGACGAGCTGGATATGGTCGATCAGGCGGCCGCGGTGCAGCAATTGCGTTTCCATGCGTTTCACTCCTCTCTCACGCCCCGCCTGCCGCCCCCGAAAACCCGTACGGCGCGGAGATGGTTCCGCCATTCGCGTTCCTCCGATCCGCCGCAATCGCTTGCATCATCGATAAATACAACATATTGCGCAATATATTGTACGAATCGCATGACAGGCAGGAAAATCGATGAACAACAAGCGCTGGACCGTCCTTCTGACCGCCACGACCGCATGGCTGGCGACCGTCGCGGCGACCGACGAAGCCCCGTTCACCGCCGCCGAAAAACGCGCCGTGGTCGAGCAGCTCGGCCAGACGCTGGAGGCGAACTATGTGTTTGCCGACAAGGCCAGGACCATCGCCGCGACGCTGCGCCGCCACCTCGACGCCGGCGATTATGATGCCGCGACCGACCGGCACAAACTCGCAAGCGAGCTGACCGACGATCTGATCGAGGCGAGCAACGACCTGCATTTCGCCGTCGGGGTCGATCCGGCGTGGGTCGCCGACTATGCCGCGCGGCAGGACCCCGCGCGCGTCGCCGCGCTGCGCGAGAGCGATCGGCAGGGCGAAGCGCGACAGAATTTCGGCTTTGCCGGCCTCCGCTACCTCGACGGTAATATCGCCTATCTCGACCTCACGCATTTCGCCGACCCCGAACTCGCCTATGACGCGGCCGCGGCCGCGATGCGCTTTATCGAGAATGGCGACGCGGTGATTTACGACATGCGCTACAATAATGGCGGGCACCTCGAGATGGCGCAGCTGCTCGCGAGCCAGCTCTTCCGCGGCGACAAGGACCAGGAACTCTTCGATTATGATTATAATCTCGACGGCCGCCGCGTCGAACGCGGTCAGTGGGTACTCCCCGCGCTGCCCGCGAAACGCCTGACCGGAAAACCCGTCTATGTCCTCACCGGTTCGACCAGCTTTTCGGCGGCCGAATGGTTCGCCTACACGCTGAAAAAGCTGGGCCGCGCGACGCTGGTCGGCGAACGCACCGCGGGCGGCGCGCATCCGGTCGATCGCAAGCCCGTCGGCACCGACTTCTTCCTGCAGGTGCCGATCGGCCAGATTCGCGATCCAGTTGACCGCGGCGATTTCGAGGGTCAGGGCGTCACGCCCGACCATCCGGTTGCCTCCGCCGACGCGCTCGCCGTCGCGCATCGCCTCGCGCTCGCCGAGCTCGCCAAAACCGATCCGGCCAAACGCGCCGACGCCGACTGGCTCGCGCCCGAACTTGCGGCGCGCCCGCAACTGCCCGCCGCCGCACTCAAGACGCTCGCCGGCCGCTATGAAGGACGGCGCATCGACCTCGTCGGCGGCAAATTGCTCTATACTTGGCGCGAACGCTTCCGCCTGGCGCTCGAACCGCTCGGCGGCGACTTGCTGGCGATCGAGGGCGTGCGCGACTTCCGCTTCCGTATTGTCCGCAAAGGCGGCAAGGTCACCGCTCTCGAACGCATCGACCGCGACGGAACAACCCAAATTTATGCCCGCCTCGACTGATTTCACCGACCTCGACGACATCTCGTTCCTCGGCCGCCTCAGCGAAGCACTGAGCCAGCGGATCGAGGAACAGACGCGGCCGCTGTTCGACGATGCCGGCATCACCGTCCCCGTCCGCTCCTGCTCGCTGCTCACCGCGTTGGACGCGGCGGGCGAAGCGTCGGCGGCCGAGCTCGCGCGCGCGCTGGGCCAGTCGCATCAGCTGGTGGTCCAGAAATGCCCGGCGCTGCTTCGCCTCGGCGTCATCACGCAGCACCCCGACCCCGCCGACGCGCGGCGCAAGATTTTACGGCTGACCGACGCCGGCCGCGACCAGCTCCGCCGCATCGACGACTATAGCGCGAAGATAAGCGACGTTTATCGCACACTCTTCGAGGAGGTCGGCGACGTTCATGGCGCGATACTGAAGGCGCTGAACGCGCTCGCCGACAAGCCGCTGGCCGAACGCATCAAGGAATAGTCAGAGCGTCCGGACCATCACCAGCGCATCGACAAATCCCTCCGCCGGATGATCGAACACCCCCGGCAAGCGGCCGACGACCTCGAACCCCAGCGACTGCCACAGCCCGACCGCGCGGACATTGCTACTGACGACGAAGTTGAACTGCATCGCGCGAAAGCCGCGCGCCTTCGCACGCTCGATCGAATGCAGGCACATCGCCCGCGCAACCCCGCGTCCCGTTGCCGCGGCGCCGGTCATATAACCGGCGTTACACACATGGTTGCCGCCGCCCGCCTGATTCGCGCGCAGATAATAGGTGCCGAGGACGCCGCCGCCGTCCTCGGCCACGAATGTCTCCCTGTCCCCCCCGAACCAGTAAGCGAGCGCATCATTCTCCGACATGTCGCGATCGAGCGTGTAGGTTTCGCCCGCGCGGATCACCGGTTCGATGATCGCCCAGATCGCGGCGGCGTCGGCTTGGGTGGCGGGGCGGATCAGCAGCGCGGTCATATCGCGTCGATGGCGCGCTGCATCAGGTGCGACCCCGGTCCATAGGGGCCTTCGATCGCGGACCCGACATAGGCGAACCCCTGCGCGTGCCAATAGCTGTCGGCGCCCTGAATCGCGACCAGCCGCACGTCGCGGCAGCCTTCGGCGCCGGCCTGGCGCACGACGAAGGCGGTGGCCGTCGCCCCCGCGCCGGTTCCGCGTGCCGCGGGGAGCAGCGCGATGTCGTGCAGATAATAGCTGTCCGACGCCCGAATCGACCCCAGCACGGCGCCGAGTTTCGGCGGCTCGGCGTCGCGGGGCCAGGGATGGCTGATCAGATAGCCCAAAGCCTCGCCATCGCGTTCGAGGATCGCGCAGCCGGCAGGATAATGCGCAAGGCGATCGGCGAAGGTTTCCAGCGGCTCGGTAAAATCGCCGTGCACCACGTCCGAAATGCGAACGACCATCGGCAGGTCGGCGGCGTCCATCGGCCGCCACCCCGCCGCGCCGCTCATCGCGCGTCGCCGGCGAACGGCGCCACAATCTCATCGGTCACGCGCAGCGGCCGCCCGCTCGCCTTATCGAGCAGCGCCCACACCGTTCGCGCGCGGACATGCACTTTGCCATCGGCGCCGGTGAACTCCATGAAGCGGTCGAACTTCGCGCCCTGCGGCTTGTCGGCGACCCACGTCCGCGCGGTCACCGTCTCGCCGGGGCCGAGCGCGCGCAGATAATCGATCTCGTGCCGCACCACGACCCAGATATACGCGTCCTTGTGGCTCTGCGGCGCCGCCGCATCCCAATGCCCGGTCGCAACCTGCTGGATCCACTGGACCCACACCGCATTGTTGACATGCCCCAGCTCGTCGATGCTCGCGGGCGTCGCAACGAACTCGAGCGTGAACTCCCTCATGCGAGCTCGACGGTGGTCACCATATAACCCGCGTCGCGCAGCGAGGCGACGAGGCTGTCGAGATGCTCGCGGTCGCGCGCCTCGCACTCGATGTCGGTGATCAGCCCCTTGGCGGGCAGCGTCGTGAAGATGCGCTGGTGATAGATTTCGATGATGTTGACCTGCTTCTCGTCGAACAGCTTCATCACCTTGAACAGCGCGCCCGGGCGGTCCTGCAGGCGGATACGCAGCCGCGCAATGCGCCCCGAGCGCGCGAGGTCGCGCAGCAGCACATTGGCGAGCAGGCGCGTGTCGATATTGCCACCGGTCAGCACCAGCCCGACCTTGCGCCCGGCGAACTCCTCGGGATGCGCGAGCATCGCCGCGAGTCCCGCGGCGCCCGCGCCCTCGACCACCGTCTTTTCGATCTGGAGCAGCAGGCTGACCGCGCGTTCCAGGTGGCGCTCCGCCACCAGCACGATATCGTCGTTGAGTTCGGAGACGAGCTTGCGCGTATAGGCCCCCGGCTCCTTCACCGCGATACCCTCGGCCAGCGTGTCGCCCTCGCACGCCATGTCGACGCCATTAAGCTCGGCGTACATCGACGGATAAAGCTCGGCCTGCACGCCGATCAGCCGCATGTCGTTCTTGATCCCGCGCGCCGCGGTGCCCATGCCCGCAAGCAGCCCGCCGCCGCCGATCGGCACGATCAGCGTATCGAGTTCGGGCACATCCTCGAGCATTTCGAGCGCGACCGTGCCCTGCCCCGCCGCGACATGCGGATGGTCGAAGGGGTGGACGAAGGTCAGTCCGCGCTCCTTTTCGAGCACGCGCGCATGCGCATAGGCATCGTCGAACGTCTCGCCATGGAGCACGATCGTCGCGCCGTGACTCGCGGTTTGCGATACCTTCACCTGCGGCGTCGTGCTCGGCATCACGATCGTCACCGGCACGCCCAGCCTTTTGCCATGATAGGCAAGGCCCTGCGCATGATTGCCCGCCGACGCCGCGATCGCGCCGCGCGCCTTCGCCTCGTCGCTGAGGAGGAGCAACGCGTTCAGGGCGCCGCGCTCCTTATACGCCGCAGTGAATTGCAGATTCTCGAACTTCAGCCACACCTCGGCGCCGACCAGCTCGGAGAGCGTCTGCGAATGCAAGGTCGGCGTCCGCACGACCGCGCCGTTAATTCGCCCGGCCGCCGCGCGCACATCGTCCAATGTGATCGCCGGGAGATCGGCAGCGGAGGTCAGGGTGAGTTGATCGGTCATAACGATAGGCGCCCTAGCCCATCTGGCGCGCGAAGCAAACAATGCTATGGACCGCGCATGAGCGAACAAAAATTGCGCATCAGCTTCATCGGTACCGGCGTCATGGGCGGACCGATGGCGGGCCACCTCGTCAAGGCGGGGCACGCCCTCACCGTCTATAACCGCACCCGCGCCAAGGCCGACGCCTGGGTCGCGCAGCATGGCGGCACCGCGGCAGCGACCCCGGCCGAAGCGGCTAGGGACGCCGACGTCGTCCTCGCCTGCGTCGGCAACGACGACGATCTCGCGCAGGTCACGCTCGGTCGCGACGGCGCGTTCAAGGCGATGCGCAAGGGCGCGCTGTTCGTCGACCACACCACCGTTTCGGCGCGTATCGCGCGCCAGCTCTCGGTCGAGGCCGAAGGGCTCGGCCTGCTCTGCCTCGACGCCCCCGTGTCGGGCGGCGAGGCGGGCGCGCAGAACGGCACGCTCTCGATCATGTGCGGCGGGACGAAAGCGGCATTCGAGGCCGCGGCACCCGTGATGGACGCCTATGCCGCGCGCATGGTCCATATCGGCGGCCCCGGCGCCGGGCAGACGACCAAGATGGTCAACCAGATCGCGATCGCGGGGGTCGTTCAGGGCCTGTCCGAGGCGCTCCGTTTCGCACAGGCGTCGAAGCTCGACACCGACAAGGTGTTCGAGGCCGTCTCGGGCGGTGCCGCGGCGAGCTGGCAGATGCTCAACCGCTGGGGGACGATGGCCAAGGACGAGTTCGACTTCGGCTTCGCGGTCGACTGGATGCGCAAGGACCTCGGCCTTGCGCTCGACGAAGCGCGCGTCAACGGCGCGACCTTGCCCGTCGCCAGCCTCGTCGACCAATTCTACGCCGATGTGCAAAAGGCCGGCGGCGGGCGAAAGGACACCAGTTCGCTCGTGACGAGGCTCCCGAAATGAAGCGCCTGATCCTCACCGCGCTGGCGCTGACCCTCGCCGCCCCCGCGCACGCCGACACGCTCGTCGACAACGTCAACGGCATCACGCTCGACAAGGACGGCAAGCTCGTCCGCTTCACCGGCCTCGTCATCGATACGCAGGGCAAGGTAAAGCAACTGCTCGACCGCAAGGACAAGCGCCCCGAGCGCCCCGACTTCAAGGAAGACGGCAAGGGTCGCACATTGATCCCCGGCCTGATCGACGCGCACGGCCATGTCATGGGGCTCGGCTTCCAGCTCATGCTGCTCGACCTGTCGAACACCAACAGCCTTGCCGAGGCGCAGGCGGCGATCCGCAAATATGCCGCCGATAATCCCGAAATGCCGTGGATCATCGGGTCGGGGTGGAATCAGGAGAAATGGGGCCTCGGCCGCTTCCCGACCGCCGCCGATCTCGACGCCGCAGTCCCGAACCGCCCCGTCTGGCTCGAACGCGTCGACGGCCACGCCGGCTGGGCGAACAGCGCCGCGATGGCCGCCGCAAAGATCACCCCCGCCAGCAAGTCGCCCGAGGGTGGCCGCATCGAAATGGAGGGCGGCAAGCCGAGCGGGGTCTTCGTCGACGCCGCGATGAGGCTTGTCGACAGCGCCAAGCCCAAACCGCTCGCACGCGATCTCGATCGCGCGCTGTATCTCGCGCAGCAGAAATTGCTCGAACAGGGGATCACCGCGATCGCCGACATGGGCACCAGCATCGCCGACTGGCAGGCGTTTCGCCGCGCGGGCGACAAGAAACAGCTTTCGGTGCGCATCCTCTCCTATGGCGGCGACATCGACAATATGGCGATCATCGCGGGGTCCGAACCGACGCCATGGCTCTACGACGACCGGCTGCGCATGGTCGGGGTGAAGCTTTATCTCGACGGCGCGCTGGGGTCGCGCGGCGCGTGGCTGAAGGCGCCGTACAGCGACGCCCCGGGGCAAAAGGGCCTGCCGCTGCTCACCCCCGCGCAGCTCCGCAACAAGATGGTGCGCGCGTCGATGGACAAGTTCCAGGTCGCGATCCACGCGATCGGCGACGCGGCGAATGCCGAGGCGCTCGACGCGATCACCGACCTCACCGCCGACCTCCCCGGCGAACGCCGCTGGCGGATCGAACATGCGCAGATCATCGACCCCGTCGACATCCCGCGCTTCGCGACGCTCAAGGTCATCGCCTCGATGCAGCCCGTCCACCAGACGAGCGACCGCGTGATGGCCGAAGCACGCCTCGGCCCCGATCGACTGAAGGGCGCCTATGCCTGGCGCAGCCTCGAAAAGGCGGGCGCACGCCTCGCCTTCGGGTCCGACGTGCCGGTCGAAAGCGCAAACCCCTTCCCCGGCATCGCCGCTGCGATCTCGCGCACCGATGCGAAGGGCGAACCCTTCGGCGGCTGGCGCCCCGAAGAAGCGGTGAGCCGCGAAACCGCGCTGGACGGCTTCACGCGCACTGCGGCTTTTGCAGGTTTTGCCGAGGACCGCATCGGCACGCTGATGCCCGGGATGCGCGCCGACTTCCTGATCGTCGATGCCGACCCGATGCTCGCCAGCCCCGACGAGATCCGCCGCATGACCCCGCTCGAAACATGGATCGGCGGCTATCGCTATTACAAGAAGAAGGAGGGCGCGACCGTTGGCCGATAGTCCGACGCGCCGCGCGCTCCTCACCGGCCTCGCCGCGCTGCCCGTCGCGGCAGCCGCGACTGCGGCCGAGCGCAAGGAACGCAAGCCGAAGAAGCGCAAGCCCGCCAAACCCAAGGTCCAGCATGTCGATGTCGCGATCATCGGCGCGGGCGTGTTCGGCGCGTGGACCGCGTGGCACCTGCTCCGCGCGGGCAAGTCGGTGCGCCTCTTCGACGCCTATGGCGCGGGCAACGCACGCGCGTCGTCGGGGGGCGAAAGCCGCGTCATCCGCATGGGATATGGTGCCGACACCATCTATTCGGAAATGGCGCGCGATTCGCTCAAATACTGGAAGGACCTCTCCGACACGGCGAGCGCACCGATCTTCCACAACACCGGCGTGCTCTGGTTCGCGCCGCAGGGCGATGCCTATACCGCGCAGTCGCTCGCATGGCTGCAAGCGAACCGCGTGCGCCACGAGCATGGCGACGTCCGCTGGCTGCAGGACAAATATCGCCAGATCCAATTCTATCAGGGCGAGACCGGCATTCTCGAGACCGAAGCGGGCGCGCTCATCGCCGCGCGCGGGGTGCAGGAATTGATCGCCGACGCGCAGATCGAGGTCGAACGCGTCGTCATGCCCGCGCCGCTCTTCTCGAAGCGGACGAAGCGCCACACGCTCCCCGACGGCGGCACCGCCGATCATCTCGTCTATGCCGCAGGCCCGTGGATCGCCGAACTCTTCCCGCAGCAATTGATGAACAAGATCGTCGCGACGCGGCAGGAAGTCTATCATTTCGGCGCGCCGCAGGGGGACAGCCGCTTCGCGCCGCCCGAACTGCCTGTCTGGGCCGACTTCAACAACGGCCGCATCGTCTATGGCATCCCCGATCTCGAAGGCGCGGGGTTCAAGATCGCGATCGACGTCCATGGCCCCACGGTCGACCCCGACACGATGGAGCGCCAGCTTTCGCCCGCGGGCATCGCCGAAGCGCGCGCCTATATGCAGCGCCGCTTCCCCGCCCTCGCCTCGGCGCCGCTGATCGGCGGGCGCGTCTGCCAATATGAGAATAGCTCGAACGGCGACTATCTGATCGACCGCTTTCCCGGACAGCAGCATGTCTGGCTCGTCGGCGGCGGATCGGGGCACGGCTTCAAGAACGGCCCCGCGGTCGGCAAGCGCGTCGCGGCGCATATCCTCGACGCGAACCTCGCGGTCGAACCGCGCTTCAGCTTCGCGACCAAGGGCACGGTGGCGGCGCGGACGGTGTTTTAAGGAGTCTGTGCCCCTGCGAAGGCAGGGGCCCATCTCCGATGCTGGAATTTTACGCGGCGGCAGGTGATGGACCCCTGCCTTCGCAGGGGTACAACGGGGATTAAAGTGCGCCTGACCGACTGCCACAATATCGACGACTTCCGCGCGCTCGCGAAGCGCCGCCTGCCCTGGCCGGTGTTCGACTATATCGACGGCGCCGCCGATGACGAGGTCACGCGCCGCCGCAACCGCGCGGCGTTCGACGACTGCGACCTGATCCCGCGCGTGCTCGCCGGGGTCGAAAGCGTCGACATGAAGACGACGCTCTTCGGCCGCGAGATCGCGATGCCGCTCTTCCTCTCGCCGACCGCGCTCCAGCGACTCTTCCACTGGCAGGGCGAGCGCGCGGTACTCCGCGCCGCGGCGAACGCGGGCACCGTCGCCGGCATATCGAGCCTCGCGACGATCAGCCTCGCCGAGGCCGGGGCACTGACGAGCGGCCCCAAGCTGTTCCAGCTCTATGTCCACCACGACGAGGGCCTCAACCAGGCGATGCTCGACGCCGCGCGCGACGCGAAATTCGACGCGGTCGCGCTCACGGTGGACACGATCGTCGGCGGCAATCGCGAACGCTGCCTGCGCTCGGGCTTCACCTCGCCGCCACGCTTCACCGCGGGCAACATGCTGAGCTACGCCGCCAAGCCCGGCTGGGGACTCAACTATATGCTCCGCGAAAAATTCAGCCTGCCGAACCTCGCGACACATGTCTCCGAAGGATCGAGCGTCCCCAAATCGGTCGCCGAATATTTCACCTCGATGCTCGACCAGAGCCTCGACTGGAAACGCGCCGAGGCGATCCGCAAGAAATGGGACGGCCCCTTCTGCCTCAAGGGCATCGTCGCGGTCGAGGATGCGAAGCGCGCCGCCGACATCGGCGCGACCGCGATCATGGTGTCGAACCATGGCGGGCGCCAGCTCGACGGCAGCATTTCGCCGTTCGACGCGCTTGCCGAGATCGTCGATGCGGTCGGCGACAGGGTCGAGGTCATCTGCGACGGCGGCATCACGCGCGGCACACATGTGCTCAAAGCCTTGTCGGTCGGCGCCAAGGCCTGCTCGGGCGGCCGCCTCTATCTCTATGCGCTCGCCGCGGCGGGCGAAGATGGCGTCGCGCGCGCAATCGCGCAGCTCCGCGCCGAGATGGAGAGGGGCATGAAATTGATGGGGGCCAAGACCCTCGCGGATCTCGGCCCCCATAATCTCCGCTGGCGGTAGCCAGATTATGTGAACCCCGGCGAAAGCCGGGGCCCACGAGGTGTAGCGCAAGGTAGCATGGGCCCCGGCTTTCGCCGGAGAACACTCAGGCCACCGCAACCTCATCCTTCTTGCCGATCCCGCCCCAGTCGATGTTGCGCGTCATGTACATCACCCCGGCGAGGGCGAAGAACATCAGCACCGACCCGATGAGCAGCGCATAGGCTTCAAGGTTGAGCAGCGTGTAGAGCAAGGCATAGAGCCCGATCAGCATCGCCGCGAGGAAACGCGCGCGCTTCCAGCTTTTCAGCACCGCCGCGCTATAGAAGGTGAGCAAACCGATAATCGCCGCCGATGCGACCATATAGGCGGGCATGAACCCGATCACCTCGGCGAACGCCAGCAACAGCACGAAGAACAGCACCAGCGCGATGCCGGTCAGCAGATATTCGGCCGGTGCCACCCGCGCGCCCGCGATGATGTCGAACATCAGGAAGGCGACGAAGGTGAAGCCGATGAACAGGAAGCCATATTTGATGCTGCGATCGACCTGGCTGTAGAGGTCGACAGGCTCGATCAGGCTGATCGCAACCGCCTTGGCGGTGCCGCCCGATGCCTCGCCCGTGCTGCCATCGGGTGCCGCCGCGACCTCGACGGCCACGTCGGTATAAGCGTCGCGCCGGCCATAATTGGTCGCAACCGGCGGCGACAGGTCGCCGGTGAGCACCTGCGCCTGCCCCAATGCAAGGTTCGGGATCGCATAGGTTGCGGTAAAGCCGCTGCCCTTCACCTCGCGCTTCGCGGGTAGGAAGTCGCCGCCGAAGCTCGGGTTCGGCCAGCTCGACTTCACCGTCCAGCGCGTATCGACCCCGCGCGGGATCAGCTTGAAGTCGCCGAGCCCGCGCACCCCGATCCTGTAATCGACCTTCATCGGCGCCGCGGCGCTCCAGTCGACAAAGGCGAAGGTGCCCGAATTGCCCGTCGAGAGCAGCCCCTTGCCCGGTTGAAGCGCGAGCGGGGTGCCGTCGACCGACAGGCTGTTGCCATCCACCAGCCCGCGCGCGTCGCTGATGCCGAGGCGTACCTCGGCGCGGTCGAGCATCAGCGCCTCGCGCGTCACGCCATAGCGCGCGATATCGGCGGGCAGCACGAACTCGGCGCTCCCCGCGATCTGGCTTTCGTAGACGACGGTCTCATAGATCGCCTTCTTGCGCTTTTCGGGCTTGATGACGACGTCGGCGCGGTTCGATTGCGGCGAGAGATAGAGGTTGCGGATCGTGTTGACGGTCCGCGTCACATCCTTGCCATTTTCCTGCACGGTCGTCGTTTCGGTGGCGCGGTACGGGATGACGATCACGGGTCCGCCGATCGTCTGTTGCCCGCCCCAGCCCTGCCCGATCGACGCCTGCGCGGTTTCGGCCTGCTGCTGGCGATCCCAGAGCAGGCCGTAGATCATCAGGAGGGGGACCATCAGCGCGACAGCGATCAGCACCGCGATGACCAGCTTGACGCCGGGACTTCGCTCGCTTCGCGCGGACGGGACGGGAGGAACGGAAACGCTTTGAGAGGCCTCGGTCATGGGGGATCAAACTCCGCTGCTTCAACTCGTCTATGAAATTGCACGCTTCACCGATGCGGTCAAGCGCGTTGCGGCGAAGCGTATTCGTAGCCCTTTTGCGCACGAAAAAGGGGGCGGCCTCCCCCGAAGCCGCCCCCTTAGCGCGTGGTCGCTGACCCGCTAGGCGATCAGAATGATGCGCCCAGCGTAAAGACCACGGTTGGATCGTAAAGCGTGTCGAGCGCCTTGATGCCCGTCTTTTTGACGTCGGTGTCGATATATTGGACCGAGAAGGTCGCGAAGCTGGCGGAGAAAGACGCGCCGAGCGACCAATCCATATATTTGCCGTCGGGCGACACGAGGCCGAGCGAACCGTCGTTATAACCGACGCCCGCGGTCAGCGTGACCGGCGAGTTGGGAATGCCGAAGCCTGCACCGAGGTTCAGGTAGATATTGTCGTCGTCGCCCAGCGAGTTCTGCTTGGGCGCATAAGCGACCATGCCGGTGATCGAGACCGGACCGATGTCGTGCGACAGCTTGCCGATGCCTTCGAAATAGTCGGTCGGGGCGCCGCCATCCTCGCTGCCGGGATAGGTATAATAGGTGACGCCGATGTCGGCGGTCGTGCCCGAGGCGATTTCGGTGGCGAAACCGCCATAGATGTCGAGTTCGAACTTGCCATAGGCGGGGCTGTCGGGAAGCGTCGAGCCCCAGACGCCGGCATAGAGGCCGCTTTCGTGGCTGACGGTCAGCGTCGGCTGCACGGCGACCTTTTCGTTCGACAGCGAAATGCCGCGGAAGCGATAGTCCGACGTCACCGCGATGCCGCCCGAAAGCGTGAACGGGCCGCTGGGTGCTTCTTCTTCCTGGGCGAAGGCGGGCGTCGACATGGCCGACGCGGCGAGCAGCACGCTGAAGCATGCCTTGGTAAGAAACTTCATGGGTGATCCCCCTATTCGAAAAAACGGATCGTCCCGGCCTGCCGTGCGCGTCCACGCCTCTTCGTACGGGCTTGTGACGACGAACGCGTTCGAAGTTGCCGATTTTGTTGCGACGCACAAACGAAAATTGCGCAACGCGCCGAATCCGCGCCAGAGTGTGTCTTTCGCGCAACAGGCGCGGCAGGACGCGCAGGGCTTTGCCAAGCCGCCGCCGGACGGCTAAAGAGCGGCATACCCCCCCTTCTGTCGAGCAGCATCCATGAGCGATCACAATCCCGGCCTGCGCCCCTGGCGCGACATTGCGCGGCGCGAATGCCGCCAGATCATGGTCGGCAATGTCCCCGTCGGCGGCGGCGCGCCGATCAGCGTGCAGACGATGACCAACACGCTGACCAGCGACCCGGTCGCGACGATCGACCAGATTCGCCGCTGCGAAGAGGCCGGCGCCGACCTGATCCGCGTATCATGCCCCGACACCGATTCGACCGCAGCGCTCGGCCAGATCGTCCGCGCGTCGCGCATCCCGATCATCGCCGACATCCATTTCCACTATAAGCGCGCGCTGGAGGCGGCCGACGCCGGCGCCGCGTGCCTGCGCATCAACCCCGGCAACATCGGATCGTCGGAGCGCGTCGGCGAGGTCGTCCGCGCAGCGAAGGCCAACGGCTGCGCGATCCGCATCGGGGTCAACGCCGGCAGCCTCGAGAAGGACCTGCTCGAAAAATATGGCGAGCCCTGCCCCGAGGCGCTCGTCGAAAGCGCGCTCGACCATATCAAGCTGCTGCAAGATCACGACTTCCACGAATATAAGGTCGCGGTGAAGGCGAGCGACGTCTTCCTCGCGGTCGCCGCTTACGCGCAGCTCGCCGACGCGGTCGACTGCCCGCTCCACCTCGGCATCACCGAAGCGGGCGGGCTGATCGGCGGCACGGTGAAAAGCGCGCTCGGCATCGGCAATCTCCTCTGGGCGGGCATCGGCGACACGATCCGCGTCAGCCTTTCGGCCGAACCCGAAGAGGAAATCCGCGTCGGCTATGAAATCCTGAAATCCTTGGGCCTGCGCACCCGCGGCGTTCGCGTCGTCTCCTGCCCCAGCTGCGCACGGCAGGGCTTCGACGTGATCCGCACCGTGCAGGCGCTCGAAGAGGCGCTCCAGCACATCAAGACCCCGATGTCGCTCTCGGTCCTCGGCTGCGTCGTCAACGGCCCCGGCGAGGCACGCGAAACCGACATCGGCATCACCGGCGGCGGCAACGGCAAGCATATGGTGTTCCTCTCGGGGGTCACCGATCATCATGTCGAAGACCCCGACATGATCCAGCACATCGTGAAGCTCGTCGAGGCGAAGGCCGCCGAGATCGATGCGGGCAGTTCGGTGAGCATGGACACGCTGCACGGCAAGGCGGCGTGACGGTCATCCGCGCGCTGGCGAACGCCATCGCCGATTATTTCCGCCGCGGCGTCAGCCTGTTCTGGATCGGCCCCGCGGTCGTCGCACTCGTCGTGCTCCCCGAGTTCGCGCAGCATGTCGCCGAAATTCAGCTCGGCATGTTCGACGGCCTCGACGCGGCGAAGGCGGCCGGCGACGCCCCGCTGCGCTGGGCGTTCGGTTACGTCAAGATCGCGGGGCTCGTCCTGACCTTCATCGCCGCGGCACGTTTCTGGTGGTGCCGCACGCACGGCGGACGCTGGTACGATCTGCGGCAAATCGCCTGGGGCCGCCTGTTGTCCGGTTTCGTCCTGTTCATGGCGATCGGCTCGGTCACCGAACTGGTCGCGCCACTGACCGGGCAGAAAGCGCCGCTCGCGGCGATCGTGATTGCCAGCCTGCTCTCGCTTCCTTTTCTCTTCGTGATGCTCGCCGGCCTGTTCGGCGACCGCACGACGCCGATGAAGACGCTGATCGCGCGCAGCTGGCCATGGCTGCTGCTGCTCGCGCTACTCCTGCCCCTCGGTTATGCGCCGCTCTTCTGGCTCCACGGGATGAACCATAAATGGGCACTGGGCGCGCATGATGCCGTCGTTTGGACCCTGATGGTCTTCGACTCGCTCGTCGTCGGGCTAATGGCCTCGTTCGTCGGTGCGGCATTGTTTGTCGCCTACGACCGCTTTTACCGGAGCATTGCATCATGATCCGCACCAGGCCCGACCCGCTCGACCGCCTCGCCCAACTCCTGCTGATCATCGCCGCGGTCACGACGGTCGCCAACGGCGTCTTCATGCTCGTGAAGCCGCTCGACTGGTATGTGTTCGTCCCCACCGTCGTCACGACCGGCCCGCCCAACGCGCATTTCATCCGCGACATCGGCCTCGCCTATATCGGGTCGGGCCTGATCCTCCTCTACGCCGCCGCGAACCCGGCTCTTCGCTGGCGCGCCGCCGTCGTCGGCGGGCTCTGGCTGACCTTCCACGGTCTGCTCCATATCTATGAGGTTGCCGCCGGCATCTGCGGTCCGGCGACCTTCTGGGCCGACGCCCCCGCCGTGCTCGGCCAGCCGGGCCTCGTCATCGCCGCGCTCCTCATCCTTCGTGCTCGCAAGCGCATTTGACAGTGGCGCCGCGGCACGACAGACGGCTGCCATGACCATCTCGATCCGCTCCGCCACGCCCGCCGACCTGCCGCTTATCGCGCAGTTCATCCGCGATCTCGCCGACTATGAAAAGCTCGCGCACGAAGTCCGCTTCGACGAGGCGAAGCTCGGCGAAAAGCTCTTCGGTCCGCGCCCCTATGCCGAGGTCGTGATCGGCGAAATCGACGGGACGCCGCAGGGCTTCGCGCTCTTCTTCCACAATTTCTCGACCTTCGAGGGGCGGCCCGGCATCTATCTCGAGGATCTGTTCGTGCGCCCCGAAGCGCGCGGTTCGGGACTGGGCAAGGCGCTGCTGACCCACCTCGCGGCGCTCTGCACCGCACGCGACTGTGCCCGTCTCGAATGGAGCGTGCTCGACTGGAACGCCCCCGCCATCGGCTTCTACCAGAGCCTCGGCGCGAAGCTGATGGACGAATGGACGGTGATGCGCGTGGATGGCGATGCGCTGACAAAGCTGGCATCCAGCTGACCCCTTCCCCCTCGATGGGGGAAGGATACGCAGCCTTGTCGCGAAGCGATTAGGCGAAGTTGGATGGGGGTGAGGATGCGTCCTCCCGCGGGCGCGCCAGGCCGAGACCACACCCCCACCGCTGCGACTAGCGAACAAGTTCGCAAGTCTCGCTGCCTCCCCCATCGAGGGGAGGATGATTTACTTCGCCCCGCGCGGCTTGCGCCGTTCCATCGGCCAGCTCGGCACATGCGCGTCGGACAGCACTTTCGCTTCCGCCGGCGCCACACCCAGTTCGGTCAGTGCGCGCACCAACGCGTCGGCGGGCGCCACCACGATGTCGGGCTGGACGCCGTCGCCTTCCCAATCCTTGCCCGTCGCGGGGTCATAGGTGCGGCCGACCGGGATGAAGGCGCCGTAGCCGCCGCCCAGATCCTCGCCGGTCCCGAAATGATTGGCGCCCGCGGTCGGCGCCCCCACCAGCGTTCCGCGTCCCGTATGCTTCATCGCGAGCGCGAAATGCTCGGCCGCCGACGCGCTCGCCCCCGATGTCAGCACATAGATTTTCGCATCGCGCAGCCGCGCGTCGGCATTCGGCGTCGCCCAATGCTCGCGCGTCACCATGCCGGAGTCGCCCTTCACCACGCGCATCGAGGGCAAGCCATCGATCGGCGAACCGCCGCGCGCATCGACCGAGGCGCGCGTCGCCATCGTCACCAGCCGCGTCGGCTCGGCGAACAGCCAGGGGAAGATGACATCCATCTGATCGAGCCCGCCGCCGTTGTGCGTCCGGATATCGAAGATGATCGCCTTCGCATCGGCATGATCGGTCATGAATTTCGCGGCGGCCGACGTCACAGCCGCATCCTGCGGAAAGACGTTGAAGCGGACGAAGCCGATTCCCGGCGCGATCCACCCCGCCTGTTCGACCGGCACCTTCGGCGGACGGCGGACCGGCGCAGCGCCGCCCGGCGGCGCAGCGCCCGGCGTGGCGGCCGCGTCAGGCGTCCGCAGGCGCAAATGGCCGTCGGGCGACACGGCATGGACGTCGCGGTCGATCGCCTGCCCCAGCGCCTCGCCGGTCAGCGTCGCATAGCGGCCCGCCGCGATGCCCGCGCGGATCGCCGTGGCATAACGCTTGCCGGTTTCGGGATAGACATAGTCGCGCTCAAGCAGCGCAGCATATTTTTCGGCGACCACATCGCCCGCCACTTCGTCGGCGGCAAGCGCGGCCGGCGGGGAAACCACCGGAACGGCAATGATCGTGGCGGCCATCAGCAGGCCGGGCAAGACGCGTCGGGAAATCGTCATTTTCATCTCCAATCCAACCCCGGATTGGCCATGGTGTATCACATAGGCAATACAGAACAACTACATTTGTAGTCGGCTCATCACGGCTGCGGTCTTTTGCGAGCCAGCAACAGCAGGACGACACCGAAGATCGACAAAAGCACGCCATTGCGCGTCCAAACCGTGTCGCCGAGCATGAAGCTGCTCGCCGGCCAGCGTATGATGTCGAGCCCCTGCAACGCCCACAATCCGCCGACGAGGATCGCCGCGACGCCGACGATCGTCAGCATTCCCCTCAAAGCGCCCATGACGTCCTCCCTATTTTCGCTGCAATCCGATCAGCGGTCGCAGCCAGCCGATGTTGCGCCCGATCCAGTAGAAAAGCCAGCATCCCAGCGTCGTCGCGGCGAGCAGGATCAGGAAGGAGGGCAGCGCCGCAACGCCGGCCTGAAGCAGGTACCAGCCGACGACGACGATGATCGTCTGGTGGATGATGTAAAAGGGAAACACCGCCTCGGCGAGCGTGGTGCGCGAGCGATGATCGCGGTTCCAATAATGATCGGCGATCCCGACCAGCGCGACGATCGTCGCCCAGCCCTGCACCAGATGCGCGATATCGAATGCCAGCTTGCCCGATTCGGCGGGCTGTGCCCCCGTCAGCCAGAGGCACAATATCCACGCGACCACCCCGAACGCCGCGACCGCGATGGCCAGCGCGACGCGCCACCAGCGCGCCACCGCGCCGAACAGCTGCGGCCGCACGCGGAGCAGCCAGCCGACAAAGAAGGGGATCAGGTAGTGAAGGTGCGACGGCCCGTCGTCGAACAGCGCGTGCGTCTCATCATGGTCCGGAAAGGCGGCATAGATGAGCAGCCACGCCGCGAGCGGCCAGAAGATCAGCCCGGCGCCGCCGAGCCACCGCGCCGCGCCATCGGCAATCCGCGTCCGCATCGCGCCCGGCACGACCACCAGCAACGCCGCGGCGAGCATCGTATAGACCCACAGATAGACGACGAACCACAGATGTTGCCACGTCGGCAGGACGATCCCGCCCAGCGATCCGAAACGGAAATAGTCATGCGCCCAGAAATGCAGGAAGCCATGGGTGTAGCCATGCTGGCCGACGAGCTCGACCCACGGCTGCGGCGGGATGACGATGATGATGCCGAAGGCGAGCGGGATCAGCAGCCGCGCGCTGCGCGAGCGGGCAAAGGCGCCGCTTCCGCCGAGCTTCGCGAACAGCGCCGCGCTCGCATAGCCCGACACGAGGAACAGCAGCGCGAGCCGCCAGCTGTTCGTCGCGAGCATCGGCAACTGCACCCAGTCCAGCGGCTCGGCGATCTTCACATGCCAGCCCCACGGCACGAAATACATGCCGATATGATAGAGGATCAGCAGGCCGAACGCCCCGATCCGCAGCCAGTCCATACCGAGATGGCGCACGCCGGTCATAGGCCTCCCCCAACCTCATCATTGCCCGCGGCAATCCAGAGTCGCATAAACCGCTCTGGATTGCTTCGCTTCGCTCGCAATGACGAGCCTTTTTCTACGAACGACTGCTCAGCACCCGCCACGCCAGATCGGCAAACTCGCACAGCAAAGGCCGCGTATCCCTCGGGTCGATGATATCCTCGACCCCATATTTCTCCGCCGTCCGGAAGGGCGAGCGCACGCGATTGAGCCGCTCCCTGATCGCTTCCAGATGCGCCGCCGGGTCCTCGGCCGCCTCAAGCTCGCTCTTGTATGCGACCTCGACCCCGCCCTCGATCGGCAGGCTGCCCCAGTCGCCCGACGGCCAGGCGAAGCGATACTGGAACCGCTCGGCGTTCGACATCGCGCTCCCCGCGATCCCATAAGCGCGCCGCACGACCACCGACGCGAGCGGCACCGTCGCGCGGTAGATCGCGTTCATCGCCTGCACGCCATACCGGATCGTCCCCGTCCGTTCGGCCTCGCCGCCGATCATGAAGCCCGGATTGTCGACGAGGTGGACGATCGGCAGCCGGAACTGGTCGGCCATCTTGACGAAACGCTCGGCCTTCTCGCTCGTCTTCGCATCCCACGATCCGCCGAGGTACGACGGGTCGCTCGCGAGCACCGCGACCGGATAACCGTCGAGGCGCGCGAACGCCGTGATCACCGCGCGGCCCCAACGCGCACCCATTTCGAAGAAGCTGCCCGCGTCGAACACCGCGCCCGCGATGCGCCGCATCGAATAGACCTGTTTCGCCTCGCGCGGGACGATCGACAGCAGGCTCTCGTCGCGCCGGTCGACCGGATCGCTGCATGGCGTGCGCAAGGCCCGGTCGTGGATCGACGAGGGCAGGTACGACAAGAAGCGCCGCGCCGCCGTAAAGGCCTCGGCCTCTGATCCGACCTCGTCGTCGACGACGCCGTTGCGCGTATGGACATCGACCCCGCCCAGTTCCTCGCGATCGAGCGTATCGCCGATCGCCGCCGCGACCGCGGGACCCGCCGCGAACAGCTGCGACAGTCCGCGCACCATGATGCTGTAATGGCTCGCGACGACGCGCGCCGCGCCGAGCCCCGCGGTTGGCCCCAAGGCCAGCGCCACGACAGGCACGGTATCAAGGTTCGCGATGATCTCGTCCCAGCCGGGCACGTGCGGGATATAGGTATAGCCCATATCCTCGAGCGTCTTGACCGACCCGCCGCCGCCGGTGCCGTCGATCATGCGGATCAGCGGCAGGCGATATTCATGCGCCATCGCCTCGCACTGGACGAACTTGCGGTGCAGCGCCGCATCGGCCGCGCCGCCGCGCACGGTGAAATCGTCGGCCGAGGCCACGACCGGCCGCCCGTCGATATTCGCGCGCCCGAAAATGAAATTGCTCGCAGCGAGGTCTTCCAGCGCGCCATCGGCGCCATAGCGCCCGCGCCCCGCGATCTTGCCGATCTCGCGAAAACTGCCCGGATCGACGATCCCCGCGAGCCGCGCCCGCGCGTCCATCTTGCCGCGCCCATGCTGGCGCGCGACCTTTTCCTCGCCGCCCATCTTCTCGGCCATCGCGCGACGTTGACCCAGCTCTTCGATCTCTTTTTTCCAGCTCATGGGACGAAGGCTATCTTACGTTGACGGAAACGTCATGCAAAACCTATCGTCGCCCCATGACGCGCCCGATCACCCTTGCCTTCACCGCCGCGCTGATCGCGATGGCGCCCGCCGCCGCCGCCGAAACGCGCAGCCTCCCGGGCGTCGCGGATGCCTATAAGAGCGATGCCTTCGTCGCCGATCCGATGCCCGCGATCGACGCCGCGCTGGCGCGCGCGAAACAGTCGGGCAAGCCCGTCCTCCTCGTGATGGGCACCGGCGGCTGCCACGACAGCGCCTGGCTCGCGAACCTCATCGCGACCGATCGCTTCGCTCCCGTCCGCGCGCGCTACGAGATCGTCTACGCCGACATCGGCATGCCGCACATCCGCGGCCTCGGTCGCAACCCCGAGGTCGCGAAGCGCTTCGGCTTCAAGATCAAGGGTACGCCCACCGTCGCGGTCCTCGACGCGAACGGCACCGTCCTCAACCGCAAGGCCGCCCCCAAATGGCGCAACGCCGCGAGCCGCAGCGACGACGACATCTATAATGAACTGATGAGTTAGGGAGAGAGACATGGCCGACAGCAACCTTGCGGGGCGCGTCGCGCTCGTCACCGGCGCCTCGCGCGGGATCGGCCGCGGCATCGCGATCGGCCTCGCCGAGGCGGGCGCCGACGTCGCGGTCAATTACACCCGCGGCGAGGACGCCGCCGCCGAAACCGTCGCCGCGATCAAGGCGCTCGGCCGCAAGGCGAAAGCCTATCAAGCCTCGGTCACCGACGAGGCCGCCTGCGCCGCGATGGTCGCCGCGGTCGAGGCCGACTTCGGCCCCCTCTCGATCCTGATCAACAATGCGGGCATCGCGAGCCGCGGGCAATCGGTCGCCGACACCAGCCCCGAGGAGGTCGACAAGCTCTTCGCCGTCCACGCCGCCGGCCCGCACCGCCTCAGCCGCCTCGCGCTACCGCAGCTCCGCACGCACAAGCGCAGCGACATCATCGTCATTTCGAGCATCGCGACCTACACCCACTCGCCCAACGGCGCGCCCTACACGATGGCGAAGGCGGCGGGCGAAGCCCTCGCCTTCGCGCTCGCCAAGGAGGAGCTCGCGAACGGCGTCCGCGTCAACATCGTCGCCCCCGCGCTCACCGTCAGCGACATGGGCGAAAAACTGTCGCGCGCGATCACGGGTAACGAGGATATCCACCACCTCGACACCAAAATGCCCTTCGGCCGCGTCGCCGTCCCCGCCGACGTCGCGGCGGCGGTGGTGTGGTTCGTCAGCGACGCGAACAGCTATTGCTCGGGGCAGAAGCTCAACATCGACGGCGCGGGACAGGCAACCTTCCGGTGATACGTTGCGGCGGCTTGCTGCTTGGCCTGTTGCTCCTGCCCCTTGCGCCGGCGGCCGGGCAGATCACATCGCCGGCGGGGGAAGATGGGCCTGCGGCTGAACCGGATGTGCGGCTGGCGACGGGCACGCCCGCTGCGAGCGCGATCTGCCTCGGCCTCGACGAAGGTCAGGAGACGGCGCGTAAACAGCTCGATGAGGCCAAGAGCTTCTTCGACCCTCTCGCCTTTACCTGCGACGGCGATCTGCTCGATGCCGAAGAGGGTTTCGCTCCGCTCCTCCGCCGCCGCGGGCAGGAATCCTTCCGCCCCTATGACGATTCGAACAGAGCGCAGCTCGCGCCTGCAATCCACCTCCGTTCGACGGCGCTCTACATGCGCAGCAACTATCAGATCGTCCGGATCGATTGCGAATATCTGCCTGCCGACGACAGCGATGGATTGGGCAACCCGAAACCGAAGCGGGGGCGGGTCGTCCTTGATTTCCAGAACGAGTATATCAAGCCGGACCGGGGCAAATTCGAACTCGCGCTCGGCGCCGCCGACTGCGGCTTCATTGCCGAATGGCTGGAAGAATATAGTCCTGGCGAAGTGACCGGAAAACTGCCGTTTGACCCGGTGGGCGAGGTCATCCCGCACGCCGGAAAGTCGATATTTGAAGCCGTCGACATCGGCGGACGCCATTCACTATTTCATCGCTATGGCTCACTCGGCGTGCTTCCCGACCCACCGAGCGACGCCATCGAAGGCAGGCTTGACCAGCTCATGGCCTATTTCGCCAACCGGGCGAAGGAAAGCGGCCGAAAAGTCCGCTGACTCTGCTAGTTGCCCACCCATGCGCCCCGATTCACCCTCTCCCGTCATTCCCTTCCTGATCGCGTGCGCAGGCATCGCGACCTTTTCGGCGATGGATGTGCTGATGAAGGGTCTGTCGATCGAGATCGGCGCCTATAACGCCGTGCTCTGGCGCACGGGCACCGGCACGCTCGTCGCCGGGCTCATCTATTTCGCAAGCCGCCCCAAATGGCCCGACCGCCCGACAATGCGGATCCACGCCTGGCGATCGGTCTTCGTCGCGGGGATGGCGCTCTGCTTCTTCTGGGCGCTTGCACGCCTGCCGATGGCGGAAGCGATCGCGCTCGCCTTCGTCGCGCCGCTGATGGCGCTTTACATGGCCGCGATCTTTTTGGGCGAAAAGATCGGTCCGCGCTCGATCGCAGCGTCCGTGCTGGGGCTTGCCGGGGTGATCGTCATCGTTGCGGGCAAACTCGGCGGCAGCGACTATAGCGACGAAGCGCTGCTCGCGGTCGGCGCGGTGTTCCTGTCGGCGGTCTTCTACGCCTATAACCTCATCCTTGCGCGGCGGCAGGCGAAGATGGCCGAGCCGATGGAAATCGCCTTCTTCCAGAATTTCTTCGTCGCCGCGATCCTCGCATTGGGCGCGCCATGGTTCCTCGCGGTGCCCGCCGCGAGCCACGCACCGCACATCCTCGGCGCCGCCGTGCTCGCGACCACCTCGCTGCTGCTGCTGAGCTGGGCCTACGCCCGCGCCGAGACGCAGATCCTCGCCACCACCGAATATACCGGCTTCCTCTGGGCGATGCTCTTCGGCTGGTATTTCTATGACGAGGCGGTCACGCTGCCGACGATCGCGGGCGCGGTGCTGATCGTTGCCGCCTGCCTGATCGTCGCGCGCAAGGTGCCGCACGGCGATCCGGTCGAGCCCGCGGCCGCCTAAACCGCGGCGCGCGCCAGCCGGTCGTTGATCGCGGCACCCAACCCCTCGACCGGAATCGCCGCCACCGCGATTTTCGCCTTCGCGCTCGCCGCCCCGGCGTGAAGCGCGTCGAACAGGCGCGCCGCCGCCTCCGTCAGGTCGCCGCTCGCGCTCAGGTCATAGTCGCCCGCGACCGCGCCGAACCCGATCCCGAACTCATCCTCCGCGAAATCGACCGCCCCCAGCCGTACCGGCTTCCCCGGTGCATAATGGCTCGCAAGCATCCCCGGCGCGACGATCTCCGATCCCTCGACGCCGGTCACCGACAGCCCGCTCGCCGCCGCCAGCATCTCCGTCGTCACCGGCCCCGGCCGCAAGACCTCGACCGCGCCGTCCCTCACCCGCGCGATCGTCGATTCGACGCCCGCGCTCGTCGGCCCATCGTCGATCACCAGCGCGATCCGCCCGTCGAGGCTCGCAAGCACATGCCCCGCTTTCGTAGGGCTCACCCGCCCGCTCGCATTCGCGCTCGGCGCCGCGAGCGGCGCCCCACTTTCCGCCAGCAACGCCTGCATCGCACGGTGGCCCGGCACCCGGATCGCGATCGTATCGAGTCCCGCGGTCGCGATGCTCGCCACCGGGCAGTCGGCGGCGCGCGGCACGACCAAAGTCAGCGGCCCCGGCCAGAAGCGCGCAGCAAGCTGTCGTTCGACGGCGCCGAACACGCCCAGCCGCTCGGCGGCGTCGAGGTCCGGCACATGTACGATCAGCGGATTGAAATCGGGCCGCCCTTTTGCGGCATAAATCCGCGCGACCGCCTCGGCATTGCGCGCATCGGCGGCGAGGCCATAGACCGTCTCGGTGGGCACCGCGACCGGCTGGCCCGCCACGATCAGCGCAGCCGCCTCGGCGATCGCTGCGCTATCGAACGGACGTGCAATTGTGGAGTTTGAGGCATCGGCCATGCCGCGCTATAGCGCCCGCGCAACGAGATTCACCAGCAAAGTAGCTTGCCCATGACCTATACGCCGCCCACCACCGAACAGCTTTTCGTCCTCAACCATATCGCGCGCGTCGACGCGATGGCCGCCCACGACAAATTCGCCGCCGCGACCCCCGACATGGTCGAGGCGATCGTCACCGGCATCGGCGACTTCGCGGCCGAGATGTACGCGCCGCTCAACCGCGTCGGCGACACGGTCAACCCCAAGTGGGACAATGGCCAGGTCACGATGCCCCCGGGCTTCAAGGACGCGTACAAGCAGTTCGTCGAAGCGGGCTGGGGCAGCATCGACGGCCCCGGCGAATATGGCGGGCAGGACCTGCCCTTCACCCTCGCGACCGTCGTGATCGAGGCGCTCGGCAGCGCGAACATGGGCTTCACCCTTTGCCCCATCCTGACCGCGGGCGCGATCCACGCGCTGATGGCTTATGGTACCGAGGAACAGCGCCAGACCTGGTTGCCGAAGCTGGTCAACGGTGAGTGGAACGGCACGATGAACCTGACCGAGCCCGCTGCGGGCAGCGACGTCGGCGCGCTGCGCTCGACCGCCGAAAAGGTCACCGAAGGGCCGAACGCGGGCCTCTACAAGATCAAGGGGCAAAAGATCTTCATCACCTTCGGCGAGCATGACCTCACCGACAACATCGTCCATCTTGTCCTCGCGCGTACCGCGGGCGCGCCCGAGGGAACGCGCGGCATCTCGCTCTTCCTCGTCCCCAAATACCGCCTCGACGACGCTGGCAATCCGACGATCCCGAACGGCGTCCACTGCGCCTCGATCGAGCATAAGCTCGGCATTCACGGTTCGCCGACCGCCGTCATGGTCTATGGCGAGGGCGAAGATTGCCTTGGCGAGATCGTCGGCGACGAAATGGGCGGCATGCGCGCGATGTTCGTGATGATGAACAACGCGCGCCTGATGGTCGGCTGCCAGGGCGTCCAGATCGCCGAGCGCGCGACGCAGCAGGCACAGCGCTATGCCGCCGAGCGCGTCCAGTCGTCGCTCGCGGGTTCGCCCGATCGCACCCCGGTGACGATCGCGCACCACCCCGACGTCAAGCGCATGCTGTGGCGGATGCGCGCGCAGACCGAGGCCGCGCGCGCGCTGACCTATTATGCCGCCGCGCAGATCGACTTCGGCAAATTGGGCGACGAAGCCGCCGCGATGCGCGCCGAAATCCTCATTCCGCTGGTCAAGGCGCACGCGACCGATATCGGCTGCGAAGTCGCGAGCCTCGGCGTGCAGGTGCATGGCGGCATGGGCTTCATCGAGGAAACCGGCGCCGCGCAGCATTATCGCGACGCGCGCATCGCGCCGATCTACGAAGGCACCAACGGCATCCAGGCCGCCGATCTCGTCGGGCGCAAGCTCGGCATGGCGGGCGGTGATCTTGTCCGCGCGCTGATCGACGATATCGCGGCCGGCTCGGCGGAATCCCCCGAACTGCAGCAACTGGTCGACGCGTGCCGCGCGGTCACCGACTGGATGGCGACGGCCAATACCGCCGATCGGCTCGCGGGCAGCTACCCCTATCTGACCATGCTCGCCACAGCCACATGTGGATGGCTGATGGCGATCCAGCACAAGGCGGCGCGCGCCGGGATCGACGAAGGCAGCGGCGATGTGGCCTTCCTCGAAGCGAAGATCGCCTCGAGCCGCTTTTACCTGCAACAGATCGTCCCCGCGGCGACCGGCCTCGCCGCCTCGGCGCTCGCGGGCGACGCAGCGCTGGAACCGCTGCCGGCAATCGCCTGAAACGCTTGGAATCCTGCGCCTCACGCGCCATCGCACGGCGCAGGATTTCCCTCATGATTAACGCGATGATAACCATCTGACATTAGGCACGGGCCGGCAATTGCTGGAGACGTGCGTGCCCATCCCGGTCAAAAGTCTGATCATCAGCTGGCGAACGATCGCGCTGTCGCTGCTGCTGGCGCTCGCGGTGGGCATTTCTTCGGCCGGCGAGGTCGCCGATCGCGTGCTCGACGCGGTCGTGGGCCGCCTCGCTTCGCGGCCCGTTACGGGCGACGTCGTGATCGTCGCACTCGACGAACGCACGATGGCGCAGGCCCCCAACCACAATTTCTCGATGACCCAATATGCGAATGTCGTCGACGCCGTGAACCGCGCCGGCGCCAAGCGTCTCCTGATCGATTTCTATTTCGACCGGCGCGAAGCCGATCGCGATTTTCCGCGCTTTGTCGACGCGATCCACAATATGGGCGACCGCGCGGTCCTCGCCGTCTCGACGCGCCAGGTTCCCGGCAGCGACGAAATGGTCACGATCTTTCCCAGCAAGAAGTTCGGGCCCGATGTTCCCATGGCGAGCATCGCGGTCGAAAGCGAATTCTGGCAGGTCTGGAGCGCGCCGATCGCATATCGCGCCGAAGGGAAACTGCTCCCGACCTTTGCCGCGATCATCGCGGGCAAGCATAGCGATACGCCGCAGAGCTTCCGCCTCGACCTCGGCTACGACACCCGGACGATTGTCGAATATAGCGCGGCGGACCTGATTTCGGGCAAGGTCGGCGCGCGCGAATTGACCGGCAAGGATGTGATCTTTGCGCCGACGGCGTCCAGCTTCCAGGACTATTTCTACCTGCCCGGGCACAATCGCATTCCGGGGGGCTATCTTCACGTCATCGCCGCCGAAACACTGAAGCGCGGGAATCCGGTGGACATCGGCTGGATTCCGCCATTCCTCTTTGCCGTCGCGGCGATCGGGCTCGCGCTTCTCCCGCGCTTTCAACGCGCCTTCGCGCCCGTCGCGTTCGGCACGGCGGCCGTCCTGATCGGTGGCAAGGTCTTCCTCGGCACCATGCTGGTGACGGCGTGGATCGGGACCGCGCTCATTTTCATCGCAGCGATCGCAACCAACGTATCGCGCACGCGGCGCCGCAGTTCGGCGCAGCGCGAGAACCCCGTTTCCGGCCTGCCCAATTTCGAGGCCCTGCGGTCGCAGCCGGCGTTCGGCAGCGCGACCGTCGTCGCCGCCAAGGTCGTCAATTTCGAGGATCTGGCCGCCTTCATTCCCGGCGACGGGATCAGCAAGCTCGTCGAACAGGTGACCCGCCGCCTCCAGCTCGCCTCGCAGGGCACGACGCTCCACCATGATCTCGACGGCACCTTTGCCTGGCTCGTCCCCTATTATCAGCACAGCCAGATCGAGGGGCAGCTGGCGGGCCTTGCCGCGCTGTTCAACGCGCCGCTCACGATCGGCGATCTCCGCGTCGACGTCGCGATCGCCTTCGGGGTGAACGACGAATTCGAGGGGTCGAACGCGCAGCGCCTCGCCGCCGCGCTCGTTGCCGCCGAACGCGCGATCCGCACACGCTCGCTGTGGACCAAATATACCTCGCGCCAGAAAGAAGACGCGGGCTGGCAACTCAGCTTCCATTCGCAGCTCGAGGATGCGCTGACCGGCGGCGACATCTGGGTCGCGTTCCAGCCGCAATATGAAATCGCGACGAAGACGCTCGTCGGGGTCGAGGCGCTCGCGCGCTGGACGCACCCGACGCGCGGTCCGATCCCCCCCGACGAATTCATCGTCCAGGCCGAAAAGAGCCAGGACATCTATCGCCTCACCCTCTTCGTGATGGATCAGGCGATCCGCTCGGCCGCGCAGCTGCGCGAGCGCGGCATTCACATCAACATGTCGGTCAACCTGTCGGCAACGCTGCTCGATCACAGCGACCTTGTCGGCACGATCCGCGTGATGCTCACCGCACACCATCTGCCGCCCGAGACATTGACGATCGAGATCACCGAAACCGCGCAGATCGAAAACAGCCGCCAGGCGCGCCAGACGCTGGCGCAGCTGCGGCGCACCGGCATCCGCCTGTCGATCGACGACTATGGCACGGGCCAGTCAAACCTCGAATATCTGACCGAAATCGAGGCCGACGAAATCAAGATCGACAAGCGATTCGTGATGACGATGCGCGATTCGCAACGGAACCTCGAAGTCGTCAAATCGACGATCGACCTCGCCCATCGCCTGGGCGCCGTCGCGGTCGCCGAAGGCATCGAGGATGCCGAAACCATGGCGCTGCTCGGCGGCCTCGGCTGCGACGTCGGACAGGGCTATCATCTTGGGAAACCTCAACTGTTTTCCGAGCTCGCCAGCACGCTCACCGCCCCGCCCCAGAACCGCACCGCGTAACTGCCAATCTGGCGGCAATGCTTATAGTTAAGACTCGATTTACCTTACTAATTAAGGTATACGCTCCGTTAACTGTTCCTCGTGGGCAGTGTGAACAGGAGACAAGTCATGGGTTGGTTTTGGCGATTCCTGGGCGGCACCGGCACGGACAGTGCTGGCGGTCAGGCCTAAGCAGGAAACAGATTTCAGATAGGGCTCCGGCATCGCCGGGGCCCTTTCTTTTTGCCCGCCGCACACGCGGACGGCGCGGACCGTCCAACCCTTTCCGGTCGCCCTTGGCGGCGTGACCCGCACCAATCCGCCACCGGGGCCGGACAGCCAAAATTTCTGCCTTGTCAGAGGCATTTCGGGGATCGCCGCGAAAACCCGCGGAATGCCTTGCCCGCCGCGTGCGAAGCGTCCATCAGCAGCGACGAGACGAATCAAATTATCGACGAGTTGAGTCGTCAATCTGTCATTTACTCTCTTGCATCGCAGCGCCGACGTGGCACTATAGGTGGTGGGTCAACCACGGGGGCACCCCAATAAATTGTATCAGGCTGCAAGTGGCGGATTTCCGTCGTCCATCCCATATGGACACGGGAAAACCCTTCCTGCGCTCAAAAAAAGTGCCCACGCGGACAGGTTTAGATGCTAGGATCGGGGCTTCGCCCTGAGTCGAACAAGACAGGAACAAAGCGCATCATGTGCGCGTTCAGATCGGGGGCGAATTCGATGGATTTTCGGGAAACGGAACGGGTGGAGACAAGCGACGTGGCGACGATGGAACTGGCAAAGAGCGACGCTCCGGCGACCCCTGAAGGCAAGGGCGAATCGGCTCCCGAGGCGGTGCCCGCGGCAAAGCTCAACGACAGCAGCGAGCCCAAGGTCCACGCGCGCCGGTTCGAGATCGTGACCGACAAGAGCCGCGACGCGCTGCTCACCGACTTCGGCAAGGAAACGCTCGAAGACCGTTACCTGCTGCCCGGCGAATCATACCAGGATCTCTTCGCGCGCGTCGCGTCGGCCTATGCCGACGATCAGGATCACGCGCAGCGCCTGTACGACTATATCTCGAAACTCTGGTTCATGCCCGCGACCCCCGTGCTGTCGAACGGCGGCACCGGCCGCGGCCTGCCGATCTCCTGCTACCTCAACTCGGTCGACGACAGCCTCGAGGGCATCGTCGGCACGTGGAACGAGAATGTCTGGCTCGCCTCGCGCGGCGGCGGCATCGGCACCTATTGGGGCGCGGTGCGCGGCATCGGCGAACCCGTCGGTTTGAACGGCAAGACCAGCGGCATCATCCCCTTCGTCCGCGTGATGGACAGCCTCACCCTCGCGATTTCGCAGGGCTCGCTGCGCCGCGGTTCGGCCGCCTGCTACCTCGACATCTCGCACCCCGAGATCGAGGAGTTCCTCGAGGTCCGCAAACCCTCGGGCGACTTCAACCGCAAGGCGCTGAACCTCCACCACGGCGTGCTCATCACCGACGAGTTCATGGAGGCCGTCCGCGACGGCGCCGAATTCAACCTCCGCTCGCCCAAGGACCAGAGCGTCCGCGGCACCGTCGACGCGCGCGGCCTGTTCCAGAAGCTCGTCGAAACGCGCCTCGCGACCGGCGAGCCCTACATCATCTTCATCGACCAGGTGAACCGCATGATGCCGAAGCATCATCGCGACCTCGGGCTCAAGGTCACCACCTCGAACCTCTGCAGTGAAATCACGCTGCCGACCGGCCGCGACCATCTGGGTCAGGATCGCACCGCGGTCTGCTGCCTCTCGTCCTTGAACCTCGAAACCTGGGACGAGTGGAACGGCGACAAGCGCTTCATCGAAGACGTCATGCGCATGCTCGACAATGTCCTTCAGGACTATATCGACCGCGCCCCGCCCGAAATGGCGCGCGCCAAATATAGCGCGAGCCGCGAACGCTCGGTCGGCCTCGGCGTCATGGGCTTCCACAGCTTCCTGCAGGCGCGCGGCCTGCCGTTCGAGGGCGCGATGGCGAAGTCGTCGAACCTCCGCGTCTTCAAGCATATCCGCGCGCAGGTCGATGCGGCCTCGATGCTGCTCGCGAACGAGCGCGGCCCCTGCCCCGACGCCGCCGATCAGGGCGTGATGGAGCGTTTCAGCTGCAAGATGGCGATCGCGCCGACCGCGTCGATCTCGATCATCTGCGGCGGCACCAGCGCGTGCATCGAGCCGATCCCCGCGAACATCTACACGCACAAGACGCTCTCGGGCAGCTTCTCGATCCGCAACCCGCACCTCGAAGCCCTGCTCGTCGACAAGGCGAAGAACAGCGACGCGGTGTGGAACTCGATCCTCGAACGCGGCGGCAGCGTCCAGCACCTCGACTTCCTGTCGCAGGACGAAAAGGATTGCTACAAGACGAGCTTCGAGATCGACCAGCGCTGGCTGCTCGAACTCTCGGCCGACCGCACGCCCTATATCGATCAGGCGCAGTCGCTGAACCTGTTCATCCCCGCCGACGTCGAGAAATGGGACCTGCTCATGCTCCACTATCGCGCGTGGGAACTCGGCATCAAATCGCTCTATTATCTCCGCTCGAAATCGGTGCAGCGCGCTGGCTTCGCGGGCGGGGTCGAGGCCGACAACACCGCCGAAGCGCCGAAGTTCGAACTGAGCGCCGAAAGCACCGACTATGACGAGTGCCTGGCCTGCCAGTGAGCCTTCGCCTCTCCCTCGTCACCCCGGACTTGATCCGGGGTCCACGCGAGGGAGAGCAACCCATCGATGGATTCCGGCCTTCGCCGGAATGACGAACAAGATCTGATCCGAGGATAAGCCGCCATGTCCCTTCTCGAAGCCCGCAAGACCTACAAGCCCTTCGAATATCCGTGGGCCTATGATTTCTGGAAGCGCCAGCAGCAGATCCACTGGGTTCCCGAGGAAGTGCCGCTGGGCGAGGATTGCCGCGACTGGGCGCAGAAGATCAGCGACCATGAGCGCAACCTGCTCACGCAGATTTTCCGCTTCTTCACGCAGGCCGATATCGAGGTGCAGGATTGCTACCACGACAAATATGGCCGCGTGTTCAAGCCGACCGAAATCAAGATGATGCTGACCGCGTTCAGCAACATGGAAACCGTGCATATCGCGGCGTACAGCCACCTGCTCGACACGATCGGCATGCCCGAAAGCGAGTATGGCATGTTCCTCGAATATGACGAGATGCGCGCCAAGCACGACTATATGGGCACCTTCGGCGTCGACAGCGACGAGGATATCGCGCGCACGCTCGCGATGTTCGGCGGCTTTACCGAGGGCTTGCAGCTCTTCGCCAGCTTCGCGATGCTGATGAACTTCCCGCGCTTCAACAAGATGAAGGGCATGGGCCAGATCGTCAGTTGGTCGATCCGCGACGAAAGCCTCCACTGCGAAGGCATTATCAAGCTGTTCCACACCTTCGTGAAGGAACGCGACTGCCTGACCAAGGCGGTGAAGGAAGACATCATCGACACCTGCCAGAAGACGGTGCGGCTCGAGGATGCGTTCATCGACCTCGCGTTCGAACAGGGCCCCGTCCCCGGCATGACGCCGAAGGAAATCAAGCGCTACATCCGCTACATCGCCGACTGGCGCTTGGGGCAGCTCGGCTTCCAGCCGATCTACATGATCGACGAACACCCGCTCCCCTGGCTCGCCCCGCTGCTCAACGGCGTCGAGCACGCCAACTTCTTCGAAACGCGCGCGACCGAATACAGCAAGGGCGCGACGCGCGGCGACTGGAACACCGTGTGGACCAGCTTCGACAGCCGCAAGAAGGCGAAGAACAGCGAAGACGCCGCGCCGGTGAACGACGCCGAAGCCGACGGCGAAGACATGTTCAAGCAAGCCGGCATCGCCGCCGAGTAAAACCAATCCCCTCTCGCAAGCGGGAGGGGCAGCGAGAATTGCGGGCAGCGCCCGCTAGTCCCAGCGGGGTGGGCACGAAAGCCCACCCGACGCACCAAGCAACAAGACGTCAGAGGCCATAATGACCGACAAACAAAAACAGAAACTGCTCATCCTCAGCCAGCCGCAACGCGCGACCCTCGAAGGCCTCTCGAACCGCCGCCCCCAACTCCCCACCGATCCGATCCGCGACGAACTCGTCACGCTGGGCCTCGTCGTGAAGCAGGGCGCCAAATGGGCGCTGACCCCGACGGGCAAGAAGGTGCTCGCGGCAAGCTCGAACCGGCGGAACTCAGGCGGGTTTTCGGTTTGAGGAATAGCCGCTCTCGCGATGTCCAACATTAGACGTATAGGGGAACTTCACCTCAGCGCCGCCCGGACTAGGGCCCTGAGGATTTTTGCTTTCGCAGGTGCCGTGTTCCCCGGCGAATGGGAAAGCACATATGTTGAGACCATCACGCAAGACTTGCTAGAATTTGCCTTTCATGCACGACGCATAAACCAGATATGCTCCGTGGATATCAACAGCCTTCCTTCGATCAATGTTACGATCGTAGATATCTCGCAGGCCGACCCTGGCCAATGGGTAGAACGTTACGACTGGGCTTTAAACAGACTCATGCACGCCGAAGAGTTCACTTTCGGAAACTGTCACGCTGACCATCGGCGTATTTTTACCAATTCCGTAAGTAATCTTATGCCTCTCTACGTACGAGTATCCACCGATGAGCGGTCGGAGGAAACGATCAGTTTATTCGGCATGGTGCAGTGCTTTCTCGTTGGCGTTATTCCGCAAATACAGCAGCGTTTTCCCGATTGGCGATACTAGGCCAAGACTGCGCCGACAGTCTATTAACGGATGTCGGAGATACGGTTACGGGTACGATAACACCCAAATAGCCGTCGCTTAGCAGGCTCGCATGAGCTAACCACGGCCCATGCCCGGGGTCTTCGTCCATCGCCGCGACACGCACTATGCCGACGAACCCTATCGGCAATATCAATTCCCCAAGGCCTATTTCTCACGCGCCAGCCAGTTCGAGGGCGATTGGGCGGTCTACTATGAGCCGGTAAAGGCTGGCGGCCGGGGCTTTTATGCCGTCGCTTGGGTTGAACGCATCGTTCCCGACCCCACACGCGAAGGCCATTATCTCGCGCTGATCAAACCCGACACCTATCTCGATTTCGCACACAATGTCCCGCGCACGATCGACGGTCAGCTTGTCGAAAGCGGCCTCGCCAATGCACAAGCTGCCGTGCGCCCACTCAGCCAACAGGACTTCGCCCGCATCATCAATCTCGGCCTCGGCGATGATGAAAACACGCTGCCCCGCGTCGGCGACCCCGTCGCGCCGCTGGCGCCCGCCCTCAGCGACAACCAGCGCCCGTTCCGCTTCGAACAGGAACGTGTCCGTGCCGAAAGCCTGACCTCGCGCATTGTTCGCGACCGAGTTTTCCGCTCCGCCGTGCTCGCGGCCTATGACAAGCGTTGCGCGATGACCGGCCTCAAATTCATCAACGGCGGCGGCCGCGCCGAAGTGGTGGCAGCCCATATTCGCCCCGTGGCCGCAAACGGACCCGATAGCGTCAACAATGGCCTCGCCCTCTCGGGCACTGCGCATTGGATGTTCGATCGCGGCCTGATTTCTTTGGGCGACGACCTTTCCGTCATCGTCTCGCGCCACGTCAACGACACCGAAAGCCTCGACCGGCTGCTCCGGCCCGATCGCAAAGCCATCGAACCGCTCGACCCGGCGCTTCGCCCGCACCCAAGCTTCCTCGCATGGCATCGGGAAAACGTCTTTAAGATGTAAGGAGGGCTTAGCCCCTCAATGCACCGTCACCGCCTCCAGCCGGCCGCCCACGCGCGCCACCGCGAACATCACCCCGTCGCGCACGACCTCGGGCGGGCCTTCGAGCATATAGAGTTTCACCAGCTCGCGCGTGACCTCGCTGTCGTCGTCGACGACCAGCCGCAGCGACTCGAGCCCCAGATTGCCGCGCGCCACGACGACATCGCGGACCAGCGCGAGCGGCCACTGCGCGCTCGCGCCGCGATAGAGCGTCTTCCCGTCGTGGCGAAGATAATCGCCGCGCCGTCGCCACATGCCGATGATATAGGCCCAGACGCCCAGCACCGCGGCGATCCCGAGCAGCAGCAGCGTTTGTCCGAAGACCATGTTCCAGAAGGCATCGAGCGGATCGCCGCTCCAGTCGAGCCGCGCCGCGAGCACGCCGAGCAGCACCGCGCAGGCGAACTGCCACCCCACGAGGGGCGCGGCGCGCAGCCGCGCGATCACTACCATATTCCGGTCCCCGCGTTCCATCGCCGCCCAGATAGGCATGGCATGAGCATCTTGCCAGCCGTCGCCGCCCGATCGCGCATAAAAGGCTGCTGCGCCATGCCGCCCTGTACGCGCGGCGCGCGGCGGAACCTTCCCACGCGCGAACGGTATTGCTGCGTGGAGAGGGTCATCGTCCATTCGGAGTGAAGAACATCGAACCGAGAACCCTGATCGCCTATGCGCTCATTTTCCTGCTGGTCGCGGCGCTTGTCGGCGGCATCGCTTATCTGCGGCACAACAGCCTCCACCGCCGCATCCACCGCGAGCGCGAGCGCGAGCTTGCGCGCCTCGAGGAGAAGGCGCTCGATTCCTGACGCGGCCGTTGCGGCCTGCCGCCCCGTTGGCGCGGCGGGGCGATCGCGCGGCGGCGCGCGCGATGCTATGATCGCGGCGAAAGGAGAAAGCCCATGCAGGCCGTAACCGAAGGCGACCGCCGCAAGGAGGTTCGCGTCCTCCTCGACCAGATCCAGGCGCACCCCGAACGCGACTGGAGCGCCGAGCGCCGGCGCCTCGCGACGCTGAACAAGCTGATCGCCGGACCGCCCCGACAGCCGAGGCACTGAGGGAGCCAGCCGCTCGTCGTCCGCGCGCGGCAGTCCGTCGCATCGGCACGCGGCGCGGTGCAACGATCGGACTTTGCACAAGTTTCCCTCGCGAAGGCATCGGCCGCGCCCCATCCCCCCCCGGGAGCGCGCGCCGGTGCCCGACCATGGAGACAGACATGCGCAACGCCCCCGCCTCGATCGCGGCTGTCCTGCTGACGGCCGCGCCCGCCCTCTTCATCGCAGTCCCCGCGATCGCCCAGTCCGCGATCGGCACCGGCGCCGCGGTCGGCAATCTGACCGATCCCGTCGGCAGCACGGTGGGGCGCATCGACAGTACCGTGAACGGAGCGGTCGACACCGCCAGCCTGACCCTCGCAACGCGCGAACAGGTCCGCGCGGGCGCCGAACTCTACGACACCAGCGGCAACAGCGTCGGCACCGTGCAAAGCGTCGAGGGCGATACCGCGGTCGTGATCCGCGGCGGCAAGCTCTACAATGTGCCCGTTTCAGCAATCTATCATGGCGCGGTCGGCGCCAGCCACGGCCTCGTCACCAAGCTGTCGCGCGCCGAAATCACCGCGCGCACGACCGCCGAGATCGAAACGCGCTAGGCTTTTTCCCCGGCCCCGGCCCGTCCCCCAACCCGGGCGGGTCGGGGTGCCGTCACGTCCCCGGAAATTTCGCGCCCGCGGTGACGTCGATCGCGCCGTCGCCGCCGGTCGGGATCACCGTGCGCCCGAACCAGACGAAGCGCGCGGTGGGCTGCGTCAGGTCGCGGTCATAGCGCGCCTCGACCGCTGCGGGCTCATATCCCATCCAGATCAATGTCGCGGGAAAGACCTGGCTCGTCGAATGGCCGGCGCGCGGCGCCGCGGCGTAGCGCGCGGTCCCCGCCTCGGACAGGAAGGCGAGCAGCGGCACGCGAAACTCGTCGGCGACCGCCTCGCGGCTGCAATGCGGCAGCGCGCCGGGGGTCAGGTTCTGCCCATGGTCGGAGGTGTAGACGATCGCCACCGCGCTGCGGTCGACCCCCGCGAGCAGGCGCTCGAAAAAGGCGCGCTTCGACCAGCCGAGCGCGGTGTCATATTGCAGCGCGACCGGGCTGTCCGCGGGGATCGTCCCTTTCGGATAATGGTCGCGATACTGGAAATGCACGCCGCGCAGCACCGCATAGGTAAAGCTCCGCCCCGCACCCTTCATGCGCGCGTTGAGCGCGTCGGCGATCTTCAGGTCGGTGTCGATCCCGCCGACCATCGGGCGGTAATCGTCGATCAGCGCGCGCTCGGGCGGCAGCATCAGGTTCTGCGGCGCGCCCGACGTCTGCCCGTCGATCAGCATCGTCATATAGCCCGCAGCCTTCGCATAAGCCCAGATCGACGGCGTCGTCCGAAGATCGGTGGCGGGCGAGGCGCGGCGCACATCGACCCCCGAACGCAGCGCCACCTGCGCCGGCGCGCTGCAATGGCCGAGCGCCGCGGCGACACCGAAATCATTGTGCGGCACCCCTGCCAGCTTCGGCACAATCAATCGCCGGAACGGCGCCTCGGCGACGCTTTCGTCGATCACCCACACGATATGCCGCGGCGTCGCGGCCGCCGCGTCGGGTTTCAGCGCGACCGCGGCGCGCGCCGGCGGCGGCGGCGCGGTGGCAAGGTCCCAGCCGAGCGCGTAGAGGCTGCGTTCGGCCGCTTCCGGCCAGGCGCTGGTGTGGCGATAGATCGGCGCCGGCAGGATAAGCAGCACGAGCATCGCCGCGGCAATCGCCCGGCCCCATGGCATCGGCGCGGCGCCGCGCACCAGCCGCCGCGCGAGCACGAACAGCGCCAGCGCAGCGATCGCCTGCGCCGCGACCCACAGGAACTCGCCGCCGAATTCGCCCGCGGCATTTCCCGCCTGCCCCGTCTCGGCGACCATCCACGCGAGCGATCCGCCATCGACAAGTTCGCCGACAATCTGGCTGTAGCCGATGTTGACGAGGATCGACGCGCCGGCGAGCGTCAGCAGCAGCGCGGCCCAGCGCCGCGGAAACAGGAACAGCGCCGCCATGAAGACCGCGGCCTGGAACGCCATGAACAGGAAAGCGATGGCCGCGCTCTGCGTATCGCCCGCGGCGAAACGATAAGCGACCGCATGGGTCAGCTGGAACCGGTTCGCGATCGCATATCCCGCGCCGAAAACCAGCGTGGCGGCCGCCAGTTTCCACAAGCCTATGCGCGCGCCGCGCGGCTCGCCTTTTTGTTCGCCCTGTCCCATCGGGCACCGGCCTAACGGCAAGACGTTGAAAAATCACATATGAAAATGGCCCGCCCCCGGGGGGTGGGTGCGGGCCAGTTTCGGTGCCGGCGCGCCCGATTGCGCCGCCGGCCCTCTTTTATCTCGTGCGCTATTCGGCTTCCTCGAACAGGTCGATCGCGTTCGCGGCGTTCGCCGACAGGCGGACCGTGTCGCCCTCGACCGCCGCGACAAGGCCCGCGGGCAGGTAATGATGCTTGCCGTCGCCACTGTCGGCCTTGGTCAGCTTGATGCGCTCGCCGTCGAGATGGTCGACGGTGCCGATGTGGACGCCGTCGGCGCCGATGACATTCATATCTTCCTTGATCGCGCTATGGTCATGCTCAGCCATCGTCATTCTCCTTGCCGCTCCGGAAGGGGGAGCTTCGCCATCATACGCACAGGCGGCGAGTCGGCTCCATAGCGCCCGACGAGCCGCCCGAAAGCTGCGTCCGCTTTGCAATCGGCGCGCGCGGCGCTACCCTTCGGCCATGCGCTCGCTTCTTCCGCTCATCGGCCTCGCGCTGCTCGCCGCGCCGCTTCCCGCTGCCGCCTGCTCGGTCGCGCCCGGATATCGCGTGCCGACCAATATCGAGCTGGTCGAGCGCGCCGACCTCATCCTGCTCGGCACCGTCACCGACGGCGATTTCGAACCCGACGGCACGCCGGAGCAGATGATCGCGGTCGAGCCCGTCGCGGCATTGAAGGGCACAATGCCCTCCGGCCCGATCGCCCTGCCCGCGATGATCGCGACCGATGCCGAAATACAGCTGAGCAATCCGTATGAATTGCACGAAGCGCATCCGCAGAGCTTTGCGGGCGCGTGCACCCGCTATGTCTTTCCGCGCGGATCGCGCGTCCTCTTCTTTCTCGATCGGCAGGATGGCGCATGGCGCGAAGCCGGCGGCCCCTTCAGCCGCTGGGCCGAGGATGTGCTGACCGACGACGCGCCCTGGCTGCAGGCTGTGCGCTTCTATATCGAGGTCGCAAAACTGCCCCAGGAGGACCGCGCCGCCGCGCTCACCGCGCGCCGCGACGAACTCGCGGCGCTCGGCGACGATCCGGTCGCACGACTGATCGCCGCCGATATCGCCCGCCAGCTTGCCGGCCCCAATGCGCCGCTCCGCGAAGGATTGCCGCCGCCGCCCGGCGATACCAGCGCCGAAGACGTCGAAGCGATGGCGGACGGCGCCATGAAGGCCGCGAAATGCGCGGCTGTGGCGGCAAGCGATGCCGAGATGGCACGATGCGTCGGCAAATGAACTAGCACCAAGGGCGACGGCGCCCTTCCCACGGCCGCGCCAGCCCTTCGTCGACGAGCACCGACCCGACGCTTTCGCCGCCGCGTGTCGGGACACGCAGCTTGCGCCCATAGCGATCGGCATCGCGTCCCGCACTTTCGAGCGTGAAGGCGCCGTCGTTCAGCCATTGCTGAAGCCGGTCGGTGGCGGCTTCGCCCAGCGCCGCCTCTTCGGCGCAGCGCGCGGGGTGTGTTTCGGGCGTATCAATGTCGGCGATCCGGTATTTCTCGCCCTGAAACCAGAAGGTGTCGCCGTCGACGACGCAGTTGGTCCCGCCGCCGCTATGGCAGAGACCGAAGCGCGCCGAGAGCGCATCGCCGCGCAGGAAAGGCATGGCGGTTGCGCCGGGTGCGTCGGCGGCCAGGGTGACGGGCATCTTCTGGAATCCCGCCAGCGCCGCAATGAACGCGACCGCCATCACCGGGGTGAGCCACAGGTTCGATCGGGCCGTGTGCCACGAACGCGCGGGTTTCCGGCGGTGGCGCACGCCACGGCGGTGCGGGTAGTGAAAATCGGGTCCGGCCATGCCCCCGACCCTAGCTGCGGAGCCTTAGCAAAATCCCAACGAGGCGGCTCCGCTATGGCACGCAAAGACCGTCAACCGCACCCGGTACGGCGCCGTTTCCGAACAAGCGAAAGGACGGGTCTGCTACGGTGCCCCACGCGGCTCATCGTCCTCGACTCCGCCCGGGCCGAGTTCGTCATCCTCGTCATCGTCGCTGCGTTCGCCGCGATAGGCGTCCATGTCGATGACCCCCGACCTCTCCATCTGGCGCATATGATCGACCAGGTCCTGCACGTCGTCGCTGTCGTCGCCGCTACTGACCTTGTCGCTATCCTCCTGCCGCCGGTCGCGCCGCGCCGCCTCGGCGACGGTCTGCGCCTGCGCCTGCGCCTCTTCGTCATCCTGCTCGCGGTTACGCGCTTCGGGGGCGTCTGCTTCGGGCTTGCGGGGATCGTCGATCATGGCCGGCTCCTTTTTTAGGGGGTAGCCGTAAAACGCGCGGCGGCAGACCGTCGTTCCTCAAGCCGCGGCGGCGAGTATCTTATTCTCGATCACCCGAATGAAGACCTCGGGATCCTGCGCGCCGGGAACGAGCATCCGCCCACCGAGGATGAAGGCGGGCACGCCGGTGATATTCTGGTCGGCCCAATAGGATTCTTCGGTGCGCACCATCTCGCCGAACTCGCCCGACGCAAGGATCGCCGCGGCGCGGGCGCGGTCGAGCCCGACCGACGCTGCGATGTCGGCGAGCACCATATGATCGCTGACATCGCGATTGTCGGTGAAATGCGCCGCGAACAGCGCGAGCTTCAGCGCGGTCTGCACGCCCGTCGGCCCCTCTTGCTCGGGCTCTTCGAGCGCGCCCGCCCACGTCAGCAGGCGGTGCGCGTCGAAGCTGTTGCGCATCCGGAAACCCGGTCCGCGATTGAAGGTGAAGCCAAGATCGGCGGCCACACCGGCCAGCCGCCCCGTGTTGGCGCGGCTTTGCTCGGCGCTGATGCCATATTTGCGCATGACATGCGCCGCCGCATCCTCGCCCTCCGGCGGCATATCGGGATTCAGCTCGAAAGGATGCCATTGGACGCGAAAATCCAGTCGCCCTTCGAAATGGGCGATGACCTGCCGGAACTTCAACCAGCCGATGATGCACCAGGGGCACATGACGTCGGACACGATGTCGACGCTGAGGCGCGGCACGCGCGGTTCGGTCAAAGCCTGTCTCCTGCCAGCGCGTCTCGCCTCTCAATCGGGAGAGCGGCGATCCTTGCCCGTTCGCCGGTCGCCCTTGCGGCGATCCGGTCCCTTGTAATCCGGATCGTCCGCGACCCGCCGGTCGGCCGACCGCCTGTCCGGACTCGCCCGTTTATCCTCATCGGATGCCATACGCTCCCCCTTCCACCACAAAAGGAAACAGCGACCCAGGGCGCAATAATTCACATTATGGTTAAAAAGACAAGTTTTGCCGGGCTTCGGATGGGCCGCCGCGGCCGCCGCGGGGTTGGAGAGCGGGCCGCCGGCTGATAGGGCGGCCGCATGTCCGATCCGTCCCTGCTTGTCGCCTTTCTCGCCGCCGCCACGATCCTCACGATCACGCCCGGCGTCGATACCGCGATGGTGCTCCGCTCAGCGACGGTCGAGGGCCGGCGATCGGCGGTCCTCGCATCCTTCGGCATCGGGCTCGGGTGCCTCATCTGGGGCGCGGCGGTCTCGCTCGGCCTCGGCGCCCTGCTGCATGCGTCCGAGCTCGCCTACACGATCGTCAAGCTTGCCGGCGCCGCCTATCTCTTGTGGCTCGGGGTCCAGCTGCTGCTGAAACCGCGCACGGCGATGGGCGATGCGTCCGGGCAGGTCGCGGCACGCAATGGCCGCGACGCCTTTTGGCGCGGCTTGCTGACGAACCTGCTCAATCCCAAGATCGGGGTATTCTACATCACCTTCCTGCCGTTGTTCGTGCCAAAGGGCGCGGGCGTCGCAGGCTATTCCTTCTTTCTCGCTTGCCTCCACGTCCTGTTGACCTTCGCGTGGTTCGCGGCGCTGATCGCCGCGACGGTGCCGCTGGGCCGCCTCCTCCGCCGCCCCGAAGCCGTCACCGTCATGGACAGGCTGACGGGCGTCGTCTTCGTCGGCTTCGCGCTGAAGCTCGCGGCATCCCCGGCGCGCTGAGCGGCCGGACGTCAGGCCGCTATTCGGTCGGCACGGCCGCGGCGTCGGCCGCCACCGCCGGCCGCGACAGCACCCACCAGCTGCCGACCATCAACAGCACGGTCAGCGCTTCGATGATCATCGCCTGCACGATCCCCGAATTGACAAGGTCGCCGTTCGCCACGCCGAACAGGCGGCCGGCAAGCGCGGTCCCGTACAGCGCGGCGGGGACGAGCAGCGCGCGCAGCCAGCCCGGCACCAGCGCCCCGATCGCCGCGGCGCCCGCCGCGACGAGGAAGAAAGCCGACAGGTCGGCACGGATGGTGTTGGTCGCCACCCCCTCGACCAGGATGCCGAAGGTTTCGGAATAGCTGGCGGGGTCGAACAACCCGCGTGCGCCGACGATGAAGAAGAAAAGCGCCCACAGCAGGACGGCGCCGCGCAAGACCCAATTGACCATTATCTGTCTCCCCTTGGTTGCCGGCAGGCTGCGGCATCGGGGCAGAAAGTGCAATCTATTCCGCGGCGAAGGTTTCTTCGATCCAGCCGCCGCCGAGCACGCGCGAATTGTCGGCCGCATCGTACAGCACCGCCGCCTGCCCCGGCGCGACGCCATATTCGGGGGCCGCAAAGACCAGCCGCGCGCCGTCGACCCGCGCCGGAACGGGCTTCGCCATGCTGCGCACCTTCGCGAGCACGTCGCGGCCCTCGACCGCGGCGAGCCAATTGGCTTCGCCGAGCCGTGCGCCCGACACCGCGAGCGCGCGCCGCGGCCCGACGACCACCCGCTTCGCGTCCGCATCGAGGCGCACGACATAGAGCGGTTCGGCCTGCCCGCCGATCTCGATCCCGCGCCGCTGGCCGACGGTATAATGGATCAGGCCCTTGTGCGCGCCGAGCACGGTGCCGTCGACATGGACGATCTCGCCCCGATCGTCGGCTTCGGGACGCAGCTTGCGCACCAGCGTCGCATAGTCGCCGTCGGGGACGAAGCAGATGTCCTGGCTGTCGGGTTTGCCCGCGACGCCGAGTCCGAGGTCGCGCGCGATCTCGCGCACCACGCTCTTTTCGAGCCCGCCCAGGGGAAAGCGCAGGAAGTCGAGCTGGTCCTGCGTCGTCGCGAACAGGAAATAGCTCTGGTCGCGCGCCGGATCGACCGCGCGGTGCAGTTCGGCGCCATCGGGCCCCGCCACGCGGCGGACATAATGGCCGGTCGCGAGGCAGTCGGCGCCCAGTTCCTTCGCCAGCCGGAACAGGTCGGTGAACTTCACCCCCATGTTGCATCGCACGCACGGGATCGGCGTCCGGCCGGCGAGATATTCGTCGGCGAACTGGTCGATCACCGTGTCGCGGAAACGGCTTTCATGATCATAGACATGATGCGCGAAGCCCAGCCGGTCGGCGACCGCGCGCGCGTCGCGAATATCCTGCCCGGCGCAGCACGCGCCGACACGCTTCGCTTTCGCACCATGGTCATAAAGCTGGAGCGTCACCCCGATCACCTCGGCGCCCGAGCGCGCGGCGAGCGCCGCGACGACGCTCGAGTCGACTCCGCCCGACATCGCGACGACGATTCGCCGGTCCTTGAGCGGCGCGGCGAGCTGGAAGTCGGCCTGGGCAAGCCCGGCAGGAGAGGAAAGCAGTGTTGCCATATGCCCGGCCATCTAGGGATGCGGACCCCGAAATGCCAGCTTTTCCGCGCAAAGCGTCAAGATATTGACAGGGGTTAAGCTTCGCTAACAAGCCATGAAATGGGCATTTACTGGACCTTAGGCGGTCTTCGCTAGACGAGTCCCATGAACTTCGTCCCGTCAGAACTTCCACGCATTGCCGGTGCGGCCCGGCTGTCGAAGCCCGACTTCGACATCATCATGGCCGTTTCGGGCGTGCGCCAGGCATCGCTGCCGACCGTGCGGCTGGTGCGGGCGCAGGCGCATCGCGAATCGCATGCGGCAACGCTTAACGCGCTGCGCAAAATCTTGTGCGGGACCGTTCGCGTGGCGGAACAAAAAGCGCCGCGGGCCGTTCGTTTCCTCGACCTGTCCGACGATGTGAACGCCTTGCCCGAAACTATGAACAGCCTGTTTACCAGAGGATTTCAGCCGATGTTGAGTCCCTCTGATTTAGAACGAAACGCGTCGGACCTACCCCCAGCCGACGTAGAAAATATGGAATGAATATGATCGAGAATCAGAAAATCCGGCCCGCACAGGTCATCGGCCCCTTGGGTGAACCGCTGACGCTGGACTCGCTGCCGCCGCCGTCGACGACCCGCTGGGTCGTGCGCCGCAAGGCAGAGGTCGTCGCGGCCGTCAACGGCGGGCTGCTGTCCGTCGACGAAGCGTGCGAACGCTATGGGCTGACCCTCGAGGAATTTGCCGGCTGGCAGCGGTCGATCGATCGCAGCGGCATGCCCGGACTGCGCGTCACGCGCATCCAGCATTATCGCGACCTCTACGAGCGCCAACAGCGCTTCTAAAGGGCCGCGGGACCGGACCAGGCACGAGAGAGGGCGCTTCGGGCGCCCTCTTTTTTGCCCCCGATGCGGGCGGACACCGGCCGTTTTGGGCCCGCCGCAATGCCGTGGCCGCGGCATTTTGACGATTTTGTTGCAACCCTCGCGTTCACCCCGCGTTAAGCCCCGGAGTCAACTTTGGGAGTCACTCGATATGCGTAAGATGTTCATCACCCTCGCCGCCACATCGGCCCTCGCGCTCGGCGCCTGCCAGAGCCCGGCAGCCGACAAGGTCGAGGATCAGGCGGAAGCCCAGGCCGACGCCATCGACGATCAGGCTGACGCGATGCCCGAAGGTCCGGCGAAGGAAGCCACCGAGGCAAAGGCCGACGCGGTCGAAGCCGCGGGCGAGGAAAAGGCCAATGCGATGGACGACAAGGGCGAAATCGCCCCGTCGGAAACCGCGCCGGCCACGGCACCTGCCGATCCCGCCAAGAAATAAGGGCTGCCTCCCCTAAAGGGCAGGGTGAAGGGCGCCGGATCGATTCCGGCGCCCTTTATCGTGCGCGCTCGTCCGGTTCGCCTGCCACATTTTCACAGGCCTGTGATCGCGATCACCGCCGCGCCGCGCGAACAGGGTTAATCCCGCATTCGGGACGGGAACACGCTTTCAGCGAACCGCTTCACGGACCACCCCTCCCGTCGCCACCTGCGACCCAAGGCGGCGGGAGGGGCTAGGCCCCGGACCTAATCCCGCCCGTCCCCGGCGACACCGCGCCCGCCTTCGAGCGCGCGCAGCACGTCCTGCACCCCTTGCGCACCGGTATCGGCGCGCAGCGCTTCGATCGCCGCCGCGACGTCCAGCCGATATTCGGCGACCCCTGCCGACTCGCTGATCCATTCGGCGCCCATCGACTTCACCAGGTTTCGGGGAGCGGTGTTTTCGCAGAGCATATGGACGTCGAGCGCCGCGAGCCCCTCGGCGCGGCACTGGACGAGCAGCGCCGCGGTCATCATCCGCGCCAGCCCCCGCCCGTGGAAGGCGTCGAGCACCGCGACCGAAAATTCGCCCACCGGCCCGTCGTGGCGATAGCGCACCGCGTGCACCGCGCCGATCGCCGGACGGTCGGGGCATTCGTCGCAGATCGCCCCCCACGCGATATGGTCGTGCCCGTCGACCTCGGCGAGCCGGTGCACCACCGCCTGCGGCAGCACCGGGGCGGCGGAAAAGAACCGCAAATAGCGCGACTCGGCCGACAGTTTCGCGATCCCCTCGCGGATCAGCGCTTCGTCGTCGGGGGTGATCGTGCGCAGGACGACCGCGGTGCCGTCGTTCAATGCGCTGTGCACTTCGATCGCGTCGATCCGCGTCACCTGCCTGTCGTCCCGATCATCGCCTGGCCTCCCGGTTCGTCCACGATAGGCAAGCCGCGCGGGTCCCGCAATCCGTTGCGCCCCCCGCCCGGCTACGCATTTTCCCCGCGGCGATATCGGTGAAATGTTGAAAGCCGGGTGCGGCTTAACTTGCTATTTGTTGCACGTCCAAGTCTGAAAGGTTGCAGATCGATGATCCACGCTCCATTCGACGGCACCCCCGGCTTCGAAACCCTTGGCGACAAGCTCGCGCGCCTCCGCCGCGCGAAGGGGCTCAGCAAGACCGACCTCGCCGAACGGCTCGGCGTCACCGCGACCTCGATCTGCTATTGGGAACAGGGCCGCTCGCGGCCGCGGCTCGCGCGGTTGCAGCAGCTTTCGCAGCTCCTCGACGCCTCGCCCGCCGAGCTGCTGGCACAGGACAGCGCGCCCGGCGGCGACCATCTCGCCGACCTCGTCGCCCGGATGCGCGCCGAAATCGCGCGCGCCGCGGGCACCACCCCGTCGAAGGTACGGATCGTCATCGAAATATAGCCGCGCCGGCGCGCCTCCCTCTCCCCCTCGTCGCCCCGGACCTGACACGGGGCGGCGTTGGGTATAGCCTTCCCGGCCCCCTTCCCTCCTCATCGCCCCCTTTCCCCGTCACCCGGAAGCTACGGCTTTTCTGCTTTCCTACATTATTCCTATATGGTTCGTTTATAGATACCAACGAACCATTGGAGTCCAATCGGTGAAACAGGAAATCCTCCCGCCCCTCCCGGCCGTCATCGAAACCGAGGCCGACCCGGCGATCGACCCCGACGACCTCCCCGAGGAGCTCGCCTTCGCCCCCGTCGAGCAGCGCGCCAAACGCTGGACGGGCATCACCGCACAGAAGCAGCGGATGTTCATCGCGCAGCTCGCGGCGAGCGGCGCGGTGAGCATGGCGGCAAAGGTCGCGGGCCACTCCACCTCGGCCTTTTACCAGCTCCGCAAACGCGATGACGCCGCCTCTTTCGCCGCGGCATGGGACAAGGCGGTCGAGGCGGGCGCACGCCGCGTCGCCGACCTCTTGATGGAATATGCCATCTATGGCGTCCCCGAAACGACTTCGAAGCGCGGGCAGGTCATCCTCGAGCGCCGCCGCCCGAACATCCGCGCGATGCAGCATATCGCCGCCAGCCGCTTTCCCGAGAATTTCGGCGGCATCGACCCCGTCGACGGCCGTCCGGCCAGCGCGATCCCGCACAGCATCCGCCGCCTCCGCGAGAAATGGCGCGCCGAGTGGGAGGCCGAGCGGCGGGCCGAAATGCTCGAACACAACGGGCGCGCCAACCGGCAGGAGACCGGCCTCGACGATCGCCTCCGCATCATCCGCACCGCCTACCAGCGCAGGATTTCGCACGACCCCGTCAAGCGCGCCGCATGGGACATGCTCACCGGCCCCGGCACCGACTGGGACGCGGTGCGCCGCGAGGACGCCTATCGGAACCCGCAAAAGCATGAGTGGCACATGCACCACCCCGACATGATCGTCCCCCTCGCCGCGGGCGCGGGCAATATCGACTGGGATGCCGAAGAGGGCGGCGACCTGTCGAACCCGAACCCGCCCCCCGCCGACCATGTCCCCTGGACCGACGGCGGCAGCGAGGACGAAATCTGGTTCGAACGCTACGAGGCGCATATGGTCGAGGGCGAGGCCGGCGAAAGCGACCTCATGGGCGGCAAGATCGCCCGCGGCGACATGCGCGCCGCCGCCAACCGCCTGCGCGAGCGCGCCGAAGCCTGGCAGCAAGCGCGCCAGCCGGTGTACCAGCACCCCCACGGCTTCCTCGCCGACAACCGCCTCAGCGGCGGCGGCACCGGCCGCGAGCGTGACACTGCCCGCCGCCGCATCGAACGCACGATCGCCGAGCTCGAACGCGAATGGAACGCCGCCTACAGCGAGGAAAGCTGGGCGACGTGGAAAACGGCACGGGGGGCGAACGTTGCCGAGGACCAGCAGCAGGCGGGGGACGAAGCATGAGCCTCCTCGACGAAGCCCGCGCCGACCGCATCGCCGCCCGTTTCGGCCGCACCGTCGCCATCGACTATGCGGACTTCGATCCCGGCGACACGCAAATCTGCCTGTCGGTCGGACGCCTGATCCACGACGACGATTGCGTAAAGGTGCTCGCCGGATCGGCCATGCTCGTCGGCGGCGAGGGCTTGCGGATGAGCGGCGTCATCGAAATTCCGGCGCGCTGCGTGGTGCGGATTGTGCGGTTGGAGGAGGTGTAACAGCATCAGAAATGGACCATGTTCCGATCGGTCTGCTACATTTGGTGTTAACCTCGCCGCCCCAGCATCATCAAGGCGGTCGCTAATGATGTCAGAAATCGAATATATTGAACGTGCAGTCGCGCGCCTGCCCTTTCTAACTCGCCAAGTGTTCTACCTTTGCAGGCTAGAAGACCAGAGCTTCGAGAATATTTCCGACAGGCTCTCGATTGCCATTCAAGAGGTGGAATGTAGGTTGGCATCCGCACTGATTTGCATCCGCCGAGCCAGAGTGAGATATGATCGGTCGCCGCTCCGCTTTTTTAGGCGTAACCGGCGGGAGAGTATTCAGAGCCACTCTTCCACATAGCCAGCATCACCACCGCTAGCTTCCTTGCGACAGCCATTCTAACCTTCGCAGCGGGAAGGCGCGCTCGCAAATTCTCGCCCCATACGCGAATTGCGCCATCATCGGGCGCGTGACGCATGTGAATCGATGCAGCATTTACAAGATGCTGTCGTGTCATCTTGTTGCCCATCCGGCTTATACCGCGCCTGCGAACTATCGGGCCGGACTGCTTGAAATAAGGCACCATCCCCAGAAAGGGACCGATATCTTCATTTCGCGGAAATCGCGAAGGCTCTTCTACGGCAGTAAAAAATGATAATGCACCAATCGGTCCAATACCGCTAATTGCCATAAACCGTGTGCACACCGGTTGGGCTTCTGCGGCTCTGCGAAGCTGATTGTCTGAGGATCAGCGTGCAATAGGCACCCCCTTCGTGGGGTGATCGGCGTGCAAAAAGGACCCCTTCATCCCGGGGATTTAGTCGGCCGACTGGTTTTGATCAGTTGGCGAGAACGGGATGTTGATCGTG
>NZ_JBIXJU010000013.1:0-45917 GCF_052871675.1 Sphingopyxis sp. LARHCG72
CCCGCGTTCGCGGACCATCCTCACCGCCTCAAGCTTGAACTCGCGGCTGAACTTCCTTCTTTGCATTGTGGACCTCCGATAGGTGGAAACACCCTATCTCGGTGTCCACCAAACCGGCAGCAGGCCAAGCAGACGAGTCATGCGCCATGGAGATTACCACGATCGGCCTCGACCTGGCCAAGAATGTTTTTCAGGTCCACGCAGTTGATGCGGCGGGCGATGCCGTCGTGCGAAAGACGCTTCATCGTGCGCAGCTTCTGCCATTCTTTGCGAAGACGCGGCCGTGCCTTGTCGGCATTGAGGCCTGTGGCAGGTCGCACCATTGGGCGCGCGAGCTGACCGCGCTTGGGCACGAGGTGCGGTTGATGCCGCCTGCCTATGTGAAGCCATATGTGAAGCGCGGGAAGAACGATGCCGTCGATGCGGAAGCAACCTGTGAAGCGGTCACGCGCCCGACGATGCGCTTCGTTGCGGTGAAGTCGCGCGAGCAGCAGGCGGCGCTGGCGCTGCATCGTAGTCGCAGTCTGCTCGTCGGGCAGCGAACGCAGCTGATAAACATGATCCGAAGTCTGCTCGCCGAGTTTGGGATCGTCATTCCGGAAGGGCGGGATCGCGCGCTGATCATGGCGCGTCAGATCGTCGACAGCGAGCGCAGGCCGGAGGTGCCAGAGGACGCGGCGGTGATCGTGGCGATGCTCTCGCAGCAAGCGCTCGACATCCATGCGCGACTTCACGCGATCGAACTTCGGCTGGCAGCACTCCAGCGTAGCGATGAGGTCGCGCAGCGTCTCTCGACGATCCCTGGCATCGGCCCGGTCGGCGCAACGGCCTTGGCGGCATCGGTCAGCGATCCTCACCAGTCCCGTTCTGGCCGGCAGTTTGCCGCCTGGCTCGGGCTCACGCCGCTGCAAAAGTCGAGCGGTGGAAAGGAACGGCTAGGGCGGATCAGCAAGATGGGGGACAAATATCTGCGCCGGCTGCTGGTCATAGGCGCGACCTCATTGGTCCGCCGCGCGAAATACAAGCCCGACACGGCCGATCCGCGGCTCGTTGCCTTGCTTGCTCGGAAGCCCGCGAGGGTCGCGACGGTCGCCATGGCGAACAAAATGGCCCGGATCGCTTGGGCGCTCATGACGCGGGGGCAGGTCTATCAAGCCCGTCACGCCCCATTACTGGCAGGATAATAGAAGGAGCTTGGCTGCGGAGATCAGCCTAACGATGTTGTAAGCGCGATGTGATGTGATGGCGATACCGGTCAGACCGGGAGCTGGGACAACCCACGGACAGTCAAAGGCGGCATAGCCTGAAAAGCCGATCGGGACCCGGTTCGCGGACTCCATCAGGGCCAGCAGTCCCTACCGACTGCATCAACAGGCCGGACAGACGACTGCAACCGACCAAAACGCCGATCATCAATTTATGCTTGCAACGCGGGAGCCATCCACAGAGGCCTGTCCGCACCCGGCCAGACGCTGCTATCGACACGATGCAAAAACGTGCGGTCTCTACCTCGAGACGACGACAAGACGCGTGTAAGCAATATGATCTTATCCCCCCTTTGGTTGAGCTGCGGGCCCTGGGCCGATGGTCCAAGGTGACGCTGGTTCATTGATTAGGGGATATCTGCCATGTCTAATTCGGTTTTGTTCGTCCTGACGTCGCATTCGGATCTGGGCGACACAGGGCAAAAGACCGGCACATGGCTCGAAGAGCTCGCCGCCGCCTATTTTGTGCTGGTCGATGCGGGCTATGACGTCGAACTGGCGTCGGTGCAGGGAGGGGAGGCCCCACTCGATCCTGCCAGTCTCGACGATCCGTGGTTGACCGACGCCGGGCGGCGCTTTCAGGCGGATGCCAAAGCGAGCGCCGCATTGGCCGCGACCGCGCGCCTTGCCGATGTCTCGCCCGACAGCTTTGCCGCGATCTATTTCGTCGGCGGCGCGGGCGCTGCCTGGGATTTTCCGGTCGATGCTGATGTGCGCCGCCTGGCGGAGGGCATTGACCGCGCGGGCGGTATTGTGTCGGCAGTATGTCACGGGGTTCTCGGCCTGACGTCGGCGCAGGCCCGTGATGGCCAGCCCCTCGTCGCAGGCCGTGAAGTGACGGCGGTCAGCAACAAGGAAGAGGAACTGACCACCTTCGACAAGGTCGTACCCATTCTGCCCGAAAGCCGGCTCGTCGAACTGGGCGGTCTCTATGGCTGCGCGTCGGAACCTTTCGGCGCCCATGTCGCGGTCGACGGCAATCTGGTGACGGGACAAAATCCCGCTTCGGCACCGCTCGTTGCGCGGGCCGTGGCGGATCGGCTCGGCACGCGGGCCGAGGCGGCCACCTGATGCTTGGCGGCTGTTCGAAGGCGTGACATAGCTCGCGTGGGCGAGGTTCGATACGGCGCCGACCGACAAGGAGGGGGCGGATTTGACGAAGCCGACAGCTATTCCTGGTCCGGCGCCAAAGGGCGCCGCGGTGCCTGATCATGGCTTTTCGTCGGCGCTGTTCCGGCCGCCGCGGCTCAAGACCTCTGCGGTCGAGGTCGAGCGGGTCCGCGAACTGCTCGATGATCATGCTGACGCGGTCAAACTGCTCCTCGGCCCCCCGGGCTGCGGTAAATCGACGGCGCTGCTTCAACATTATCGACGGTTGGAATCGCGCGGGAAGAACGTCATTTGGGTCACCCTGACCGACGAGGACAATGATCGAGATGCCTTGACCGGTAAGCTCGCGATCGCTTTTGGGGGTGTGGTCGCGATGACGAACTGGCCCTTTCAGCGCGTTCTCGATCCGGCGGAACTGCCCGGTTTTCCCGATAACACCCATATTTTCATCGACGGGTTTGAACGGATCCGCAGCCCGGCCGCCCGGACCCTCATCGAAACCTTCATCCTCGGTCTGCCTGAAGGCAGCGGCTGTTACATTACCGCCCATGCCTTGCGCAGCGGCATGTTGCACGATGCGAGGCTGCGCGGGGTCGTGCATTGCGTCACCCACGACAATTTCCGCTTCACCGATGAGGCCGCGGGTGAGCTGCTGGGCAGCGAATGGCCCCGCGCGCAGGTGAACCAGATCAATCGAATCGTCGATGGCTGGGCGGCAGGTCTGCGTTTCCTGGCGCAGGATGGCGCAGCGACCAGACAGTTGCTGGAAAAGGGGACGCAAGGACCGATCCCGGTCGCAATGGCGCATTATTTTGACGATGTTGTCTGTACCGGTATTCCCGAAGCGACGCTGGCGGCGTTGATGGACGCGAGCGTGCTGAACCGGTTCAACCCGGAAGCCTTCGCCAGCATTCCGGATCAGGCCTGCTCGTGGCAAGTGATCGAGGATCAACTGCGCGCCGGGCAGTTCCTGCAATATCTTGACGACGCCCGCCGATGGGTCGTGTTTCACCCGACGTTCGGACAGCATCTGCGCCAGCGGCTGCGCTGCGCCGATGCTCGCCGGTTCGACACATTGCAGCGTTTCGCCGCGTTGTGGTTTCGCGACAATGGCTTCCCGATGGAAGCGATGCGCCACGCGAGCCGTCTGACCGACGGGGAGCTCGCCACACGGATCATCGAGGACGCGGGCGGGCTGCTGGCCGAACTGGGCCGCGGACCTTTCATGGAATCCGAACAGCCGGCCGTCTTCAAGCAGGCGTGCGAACTGCCGATGGTATTTCTCAGCCAGGTTTATCTGCAGGTGCGGACCGGGCATGTGCATGAAGCCCGCCAGGCGTTCGAACTGTTTCGCGACCGGACCGCGGGCTTCACATTGCTCGACAGCAGCACCGATACCGAATTGGTGCGCGGCTTTGCCCGGATCATAGAAATCGTCGTCGATATCACCGAGGATCGACCGGTCGATGCGACCCGCATCGCAACGCTCGAACAGTTGATGGCCGATCATCTGGGGTCCGACCCGGTGATCGGCGCCAGCATCGCTTCGCTCCTGTCGATGGCCTATATCGAATTGTCGCGCTTCGCGGAGGCGTCGACGATTTGCGACATCGGTATTAACGCGCTTCGCCAGATCGGCCCGACCAAGGTTGCGATCTTCCTGCGTATCCAGCAGGCGAATATCGCGCTTGCGCAGGAGACGGTCGGAAAGGCGGTGCTGTGTATCGAGGATGGGCTGCGACTGGCGCGTCTGGAAGGCGACTTTGGCCTCTATGAAGTTGTGGCGACGCAGATCTTGCGTGCCGAACTTCATTACGAAGCCAATGAACTGGAGGCGGCGCAGGTCCTGATCGAGGCGACGATGTCGCAGATCAATCATGTCGGAAGCTGGATGGCGCTGTGCGCGACGGGCCATTCGGTCGCGGCCGCTGTCGCCGGAATTCGGCAAAGTTACGATGCCGCCAATGAATATCTCGTCGCGGCCGAGGGGATAGCGCGCCGCCGCGACCTGCCGCGTCTCGCGCAGTCGATGGCGATCGCGCGCATGCGTGAACTCGTGCGCGCGCAGATGTGGAAAGAAGCGGCGCTATGGTTCGACGATCCGGTCTTTGCAGACTTGATCGGTCGCGACTGTCACGATCTGCCCGGACTGCGGCTTCAGGCACAGGCGCTGATGGAAGCCGCCCGGTTCGCGCTGGAAATGGGGCGGCCGGCCGAGGCGTTGGGCTGGCTCGAGCGTGTGAACAAGGATTATCTGGACGACAGCGACGTGCGTCACCGCTTCACTTTCCGGTTGCTCGCGATGCGCGCGGTGTTCGGGCTGCGGCGCTATAATGCTGCAGTCGAGCATATGCTGGTCGCGATCGGTCTTGCGATGCAGTCAGGATTGATGCGGCGCGCGATCACCAACCGGCTGGCATTGATCGAAGTGTTCGACTGGTCGATCCGCAACGGGCGCCATGTCCCCAAGTCTATCGCGGCTTTCGTCAACGAGGTGCTGCGCAGCGCGGGCGAACTCGACGAAGGCGACGAACTCTTGCGGCGGCGCCCGCGGCGCGGGCCCACGGTGGTCACGCCCAATTTTGCGCTCAGCCCGCGCGAGACCGAAATCATGGCATTGATCGCCGAAGGCTATCTAACCAAGGAGATCGCGGTGCGGCTCCAGATATCAGAAGGCACGGTCAAGAGTCATCGCAAGAAAATTCATGAAAAACTGGGAGTCATCAGCAAGTCGCAAGCCATTTCACGAGCGCGCGAGCTGCTGATAATCTGACGGAATTGGCGGCGTTCCGCCGAAAAATTCCAGAATAGGCGACATGTCGCGCCGCCCGTCGGGCGGAGGTCTTGTCGTGTGTTTTCTCAAAGCAGCAGCGCCGCAACATCCCCCTTTTGGAGGGCTAGGGGAGAGATAGCGGGCGTGATTGAAGGGTCACCAAATCGCATCTCCCGAAAGGGGGAGCACCCGGGACACAGGGCACGACGCAGATCATGTCCGGGCCGAAAGCGCGGAGGAACACGCGCCTTAAAAGGAGGGATCAATGAAGAAGTTTCTCATGATGTCGTCGGCACTGGCTTTGATGGCTGGCGTCTCTGGTCCGGCGCTTGCGCAGGAGGCTCCCGTCGCCGCGGCGGACAACGACGCCGAAGGAATCGGCGACATCGTCGTGACCGCACGCCGGCAGAGCGAAAGCATCCGCGATATCCCCGATGCCATTCAGGCCTTTGGCAGTGACACGCTGGAACAGGCGGGAGTCACGTCGGTCAATGACCTGTCCAGCCTCGTCTCCGGCTTTCATGTCGTCGAGGCGCAGCAACCCGGCGTTTCAATGGTCAATATTCGCGGGATCGGCCAGAGCCGTTTCAGCGAACCGCCGATTGCCGTCGTGATCGACGGAGTGCAGCAGGTTTCGCCGAATCAGCTGACGCAGGATCTGTTCGATATCGAGCAGATCGAGTTTCTGAAGGGCCCGCAAGGTGCGCTCTATGGACGCAATGCGTTGGGCGGGGCGATCAACATCGTCACCCGCAAGCCGCGCGACTATTTCGAAGGCAGTGTTCAGGCGAGCTACGCCGAAGGCAAGGATTACAAGGTCGGCGGCTTCATTTCGACCCCGATCGGCGACGTCGCGGGGCTGCGCATTGCGGCCAGCTATCGCAATCGTGATGGGCAAATCCGCAACACGACGCTCGATGAGAATGTCGATTTTGATGAAACTTACACCGTGCGCGCCTCGCTGTTGTTAAAGCCGACCGACCGGGTCGAGATCGACTTTTCGGGCAGCTATCTGGACCAGAAAGGCGGCGCGGCCTATTATGCTTTGGGCCCGGCCAATGCCCCGCGCGAGCCGGTTACCGCCAATATTCTGGGTGTTGGCACGCGCAAGCTAGGCGATGCGTCGGTCAAGTTCAAACTGGATACGGGCGATGTGACCCTTCAGTCGGTCACGGCCTATTCTTCGGTAAAATCCTATATTTCGGAGGATCTGGAGTGGTTGCCGGCCGATCTGCTTTCGGCAACGCAGTCCGTCAGGGTGAATGCCATGACGCAAGAACTGCGCCTGTCCTCCAATAACCCGGCGGCTCGTCTGCGCTGGGTCGCCGGGGTCTATTATCTTCATCTCGACCAGAAGATCGATACCAGTCTGTTCCTGCGTCCCGATCTCACAGGACTCCCCGCTCCGGTGCGGGCCGATCGCCTTTCCACAAAAGACGACAACAACGCCTATGCCGCCTTTGGCCAGCTCGTCTATGCTCTAACCGATCGGTTCGAAGTAACCGCGGCGCTGCGCTACGATATCGATGACCGGCGTCAGACCGACTATACGCCGCTCTATGCCGTGGTACCGGGCTTGCCCCGGATCTATGATGCTACCTTCCGGTCGTTGCAGCCCAAAGTGTCGCTGGCTTACAAGCTGGAAGGTGGCAACCTCCTCTATGCGACCGCGGCAAAGGGGTTCCGCAGCGGCGGGTTCAATAATAATTCGGTGGTCACGCGCCAGTTCGGGAAAGAAGAATTGTGGAACTATGAGTTCGGTTTCAAAACCGCGCTTGCCGACCGCAAACTCTTTGTGAACGGCGCTGCCTTTTACACGCCGATTACCGATCGTCAGGTTTATGGCCTCGACCTGCGCGTCGGTGCCGCGCAGTTCATCGCCAATCCCATTCCCGAATCGCACATCGTGGGCGCCGAGCTGGAGGTGACGGCGGTGCCCGTGCAGGGCCTCAACATCAGCTTTGGCGGCACGGTGCTGCGCACCAAGATCGATGAATATGACACGAGCGTGTTCGCCGGAACCTCGACCAACGGCGATTATAAGGGCAACCGCCTCAACCAGGTGCCGGAATGGAGCGTTAACGCCGCTGTCCAGTACACCGCCGAGCTGGGCAATGGCAGCAAGCTGATCCCGCGCTTCGATATCAGCGGATCCGGCGGCCATTACTATTGGGAGATCGATAACGCCGACCGGCGCGATACGGTGTGGCTTGCCAACGCCCGCCTGACCTATCGCGCCGATCGGTTCGAGGTGGCGGTGTTCGCCAACAACCTGTTCGATGTCGCATATGACATGGAATATGTCTCGCCCGCATCGAGCGGCCACATCGCGGGACTGGGTTTGGGCGCGCGCAACCCGCCGCGGCAGATCGGCATCAACACGCGGATCAACTTCTAGATGTCGCCCGGTTCAGCCTTGGAGGCGGCTGCCGTCCCCAAGGCTGGCGGCGGCGGTATGGCAGGAAAGGAACAATGCTATGGCAAGAGCAACTCTGGCGAGGAAGTTTGCGGCGCCCGCCGATGCCGTGTGGCAATATGTCCGCTGGCATGGCGTCGCAAAACTGGATCAATATTCCGGCGACTTTTTTGAAAAGATCGAATTCGATGGCGACATCGAACAGGTCGGCATTACCAAGACCATATATCCCTATGGCGGGAATCCGATCCTCGAGCGGCTCGAGGAACTGAACGTCGGGGAACGCAGCTACCGCTACCGCCTGCTCGATGTCGGCGATCTGCCTGTGACCGATTATTGCGGCTATGTGCGCGTCACCCCCGCCGGCCCCGATGCATGCCATCTGAAGATCGAATGCGACTATACGCCCGTTGATGTGACCGCCGCCGAATGGGAGCGGACATGGACCGGGATGGAAACGAGCCTGATGGACGAGATTTCGCGGCTCGTTGAAAATATTGCTCCAGATGTCCAAAACGCCGCCGCCTGATCCGCAGTCTCTTTCTGCCGCGCTATGGGCGCAGCGCACGGCGCCTTTTGAGCGAGGGCAGTTTCTCCGGGGGCGAGCTGCCGCCGATGTCGCCATCGTGGGTGCCGGTTATGCGGGGCTGTCGTCCGCGTTGCATCTCGCCACGCTGGGGTATGAGGTCGCTGTCATGGAGTCCGGCCGGCCGGGCGGCGGAGCCTCGGGGCGCAATGCCGCCGGCTGGATTCCTGCCTATCTCGATCGCACCCCCGATGATGTCGAGGCGCTTCTGGGGGAAACGGCGGGGCGGGCGCTCAACATGATGATAGCCGAGGGCGCCCGGTTGGTTCCCTCGCTGATCGAGGCGCATGGCATAGCGGCCGATATGAAGCGGTCGGGGATATTGGTTGCCTCGGGCGCGCCGAAGGAGGCTGCGGCGATGCGTGCGTTGGCGGCGTCATGGAACGCGCGCGGCGGCCATGTCGATTTCGTCGATCATGCAGAGGTACGCCGCATTTCGGGTAGCTGCCGTTTCAGCCAGGGGCTGCTCTACCGCGACGCCGGAACGCTCAACCCCTTCGCTTATGCGACGGGGCTGGCGGAGGCCGCATGCGTTGCCGGCGTCACCATTTATTGCGGTCAACCAGCGATCGGCATCGATCGCGACGGCGAGCGCTGGCGGGTGCGAGCGCCCCGGGGCGAACTGATCGCGTCGCATGTGCTGATCGCGACCGAAGGCTATGCGGCGAACGCCACGCTGTGGCCTGCACTGGAGCGTTGCTGCTATCATGTGCCGATGGCGATGATTGCATCGGAACCAGCGCCTGAAGTGGCGGCACGGATGATGCCGGCTGGCATCCCGGTCAGCGATACCAATAAAAGCAACCCGTTCTGGTCGATGACCGATGCCGACGGCCGGATCGTCGCGTCGCTGCTGCCGCCACGTCGCTATAGTATGAGCGCGGCCGAGGTCGCGCGGTCCTATGAGGCCAAGCTCCGGCGCCTGTATGGCGATGTCCCGGCGCTGCGCTGGTCGCATTTCTGGATCGGCACCGTTGCCATATCGGCCGAGCGTATCCCCCGCCTGCTGTCGCTGGCGCCCGGCGTTCACGCGATCGGGGGCTTTTCGGGGCAGGGCATTGGCGCGGCGACGGCTGCAGGGCGCGAATACGCCAGGCTGATCGATGGTCGCGGCGATCCCGCCGCATGTCGTCTGCCCATTCTCGATCCGCGCGCGCTACCGATGCGCCGCGCAATTCCCTTTCTCGTCCGCCATGTGGCGGCACCGCTGACGCGCTTGACCGATCGCTCATACCGCCGCCCGCCGTCCCCCTCGCTGGTGAATTGATCATGCCCATTGCCACCGTCGCTGAACGTATCGAGGCTCCCGCCGATGCAGTGTGGAATCATATCAGCTGGCATGGAGTCGAACGTCTCGCCGGCGGCTTGTTCAAGCGCATCGAATTTTTTGGAGACGTGCCGGAGGTCGGGATCACCAAGCGCCTGCATCTCGCCGAAGGCCTGCCAGTGCTCGAACGCCTCGAGGCGGTGGACGAGGCTGAGCGGACCTATCGGTACCGCGTGATCGACTGCGGTTCGATGCCGATTACGGACTATTCAGGCTATGTCCGGGTAACGCCTTGCGGGCCCGCCGCCTGTTTCCTCAAGATCGAATGCGAATTCACGCCCGTCCTCGTCTCCGAAGAGGAGTGGGCGGAAACATGGCGCGCGATGGAAATGTCGTTGATCGAGCAGGTCCGCGGCCTCGTCGCCGCACCACAGCCGGCAGAATGAATAGGAGGGGGGAGGCGCTCTCCCCCCTTTGGTTGGCTACACACGTTCGCCGCCAGCCATATGATCGCCCTCATCCCGCACCGTGCGAAACTAACGCGGTGATTTCGATGCCATATGGTCAGGAGAGTCAGCATGAACGCGCCCACCGCCAATCCGCAGGACAAACTCTATATTCGCGAACCCATTCCGGTAGCGGAGCGCAAGCGCGTCACTGGCATGCACGTCCCGCGTGAGGGCGAGGACGGGCTGTTCAGCCAGACCTGGTTTCCGATCGCGCTGTCAGAGGAGGTTCCGGTCGGGACCATCATCGGCCGCGATTTCCTTGACGGCCGGGTCGTCATCTATCGCGGCGTCGACGGCGTTGCACGGATCCAGAGCGCCTATTGTCCGCATATCGGGGCCGACCTTGCGGTCGGGACGGTCATCGAAAACCGTGTCCAGTGCGCCTTCCACAAATGGGAATATGACGTAAACGGTATGTGCGTGAAAACCGGCGCGGGCTTTCCGCCCCCCGCGAACGCCTGCCTCTACACCTTTCCGGTGACCGAGCGTTTCGGCATCATCTACGTCTTCAACGGTCACGAGCCGCTGTGGCAGCTTCCCGATTTTGAATATGCCGACGATGAACTCGTCTCCAGCGCTTTCGTGTCCGAACTATATAACTGCGATCCATGGATTTTCGCATCGAACACCCCCGATACCCAGCATGTCGCGGTTGTCCACGGGTTTCGTTTCAAGGCCGACGATCCCTCGAAGACCTGTGCGTGGGAGGATTGGGGCTTCCGCATGAAGATCGACGCCTGGCATCAGGATGACGAGGAGCTGGCGTGGGAAGCCGGCATCTACGGCACCAGCATCTTTCTTCAGCAGGGGATGACCGACGGCTGGTGGCTCGGCATCGCGGCAGGCTTTTCGATGCCGCGGCCGGGGACGCACGTCGTGTACATCTCGGCACTCGTCCGTAACGTCGAGATGGAAGGCGGCAAGACGATTCAGGAGCGGCTCGACTATGGCAAAATGCTCCTCGCCCGCACCGCGGCCGAGGACAAGCCGATCCTCGACAGTATCCACCACCGCGTCGGTTTCCTGACCAAGGCCGATACTGCGCTCGGCAAATATTTCCGCTTCCTGCAAACTTACCCGCGGGCGCACCCGTCGGCCGATTTCATTCGCTGATTTTTCTGGAGTTACCAGCATGTCCAATACTGCCCCCGACGCGATCAAGGCGGTCATCAAGGAACGTAGCGACCTGTTCGAGCGCAATTTTGCCGCCGGCGACGCCGCCGGACTGGTGCGCGATTATTATGTCTCCGACGATCTGGAACCCGTCGTCTCGGCTGGCGATGGCCCGGCGCTCGTCGGTCATGCCGCGATCACCGCGCTGTTCGAAGGCTTTACCGGTGCGTTTGAAAAGGCGCGTCAGGTTCCGCGCTTCATCCGCGCCGATGGCGATCTCGCCTATGAGATCTCGAATTCTTATCTGACACCGAAAGGCGGCGGTGAGGAAGTCGAATATCGCTATGTCGCAACCTGGCGGCGGTGTGACGACACGTGGCGCGTCGATTCCGACTTCTTCGCCCCCGGCCCGCTGGTCTGACGCCGTGGCCGATTTTGAAGTCGCCGCGCGGTTCGATGCCCCCGCGGATTTCGTCTGGTCTTTTGTGAGCTGGGAGGGGATGCCCCGGCTGACGGAAGGCGGGTTCTTCACCAGCGCGGATTTTCCGGCGGGGCCCGAGGTGCGCCCCGGGGCGCTGCGCCGCGTGACTACGCCCGATGGGTCGGCCTTTATCGAGCAACTGGTCGAGCAGAGCAGTGGAGCGGTACACATATGCCGCTATACGCTGGTCGATACCGGGCCATTCCCTCTGACCGACTATAGCGGGGTCGTGGTGGTGACGCCGGCAGGCGAGGGCTGTTGTCTCAAATTTGGGCACAACGCGACCTTGGTCGATATCTCGGAAGATGCGTGGCGAGCGTCCTGGCTTGCGATCGAACATCAGGTGTTCGATTTCATCCGCAGCAAAATTGCCGAAAGCGCCAACTCCTGAATTAGGCGCATTTTTTGCGCGGTGGCTGTCGAATCTCGCCTCCGCCGGACCGCACGAAGGACGGCATAGGGATCAATGCATTTCGACGTGGTGATCGTTGGGGGCGGGCATGGCGGGGCGCAGCTGGCGATCATGCTGCGCACGCAGAAGTTCGGCGGCAGCATCGCGATCGTCGGCGACGAGCGTGAACTACCCTATGAGCGTCCGCCGTTGTCGAAGGAATATTTCGCGGGCGAGAAGGAATTCGAACGCATCCAGCTGCGGCCTGCCCAATATTGGGATGAGCGTGAGGTGACGATGCTGCTGGGCAAGCGCGTCGTGAGTGTCGATCCCGCTGCCCACAGCGTCACTACCGATGGCGGTGAGACAATAGGCTATGGCAAGCTCGTGTGGGCGGCGGGCGGGTCTCCGCGCATGCTGCCGATCCCCGGCGGCGATTTGCCCGGCGTGCAGGGCGTGCGCACGCGCGCGGATGCTGATGCGATGAAGGCCGCATCCGAAACCTCAGGCCAGATCGTCGTCATCGGCGGCGGCTATATTGGGCTCGAAGCCGCGGCGGTGCTCACCAAGGCGGGCAAGAAAGTTGTCCTGCTCGAAGCGCTCGATCGCGTGCTCGCACGCGTTGCGGGCGAAGTGCTGTCGCGCTTTTACGAGAGAAGGAGCATCGCGACCATGGCGTCGACGTCCGGCTCGGCGTCTGCGTCGATGCGATCGAGGGCGAAGATAATGTCACCGGCGTCCGCCTGTCCAATGGCGAACTGATCCCCGCCGATCTCGTCATTGTTGGCATCGGCATCCTGCCCGCGGTTGAACCGCTGATCGCAGCGGGGGCCGAAGGCGGCAATGGTGTGCTTGTCGACCGGCTCTGCAAGACCAGCCTGCCCGATATCTATGCGATCGGCGACTGTGCGGCGCATGAGAATGGCTTTGCCGAAGGGGCGGTTATCCGGCTGGAATCGGTACAGAATGCCAATGATCAGGCGAATGTCGTCGCCAGGGGCATCGTCGGCGACGAGGCGTCCTATCACGCCATCCCCTGGTTCTGGTCGAACCAATATGACCTGAAGCTGCAAACCGCGGGCCTCTCGACCGGGCATGATCAGGCCGTGCTGCGCGGTGACCCCGCGACGCGCAGCTTCTCGGTCGTCTACCTCAAGGCAGGCAAGGTCATCGCGATCGACTGCGTCAACGCGACCAGAGATTATGTCCAGGGCCGGATGATCGTCACTGCTGGCTTGGTGGCAATCCCGGAGCAGCTCGCGGATGCCGAAACGCCGCTAAAGGTGCTACTCAATAGATAATGCCCAACTTGGTAAAACTCGGTAGAGAACTTGCGGAGAACGAGTGAATTGACTGCAGTGCGCGGGGCGGACGCCTGTCCGCTTAATAGGATGTATGTCTAGAAGCAGACCGTCTCCAACCGACCGCTCTTTTCCCAGCGGTGTAGATTGATTGCGCTGATACGTGTGTCCGGGTCGATCTAAAGCTTCGCTAACGTTCGAAATGCATTGCCGAGTTTCTTGACTGCAACCTCGATTTCGAGCGGGGTGTAGGCGGCAAAGCCCATCAGGAAGCCGGCTTTGCCATCACCGGCGGCGTGGAGCGCCGACAGGCCCATAAGCTCGATTCCGACGCGTCGCGCCGCGTCGATAGCAGTACGCTCCGGGATGTCGCAGGTCAGCACGCAGGGCATTTGAAGTCCGCCGGCGGGAATGCCGGGCTCGAGGAAATCCGACAGATGCTTGCCGAGGAGGTCGGCCAGCACGCCGAGCCGCTGGGCATAGACACCGCGCATGGTGCGAACATGGGCGCCGAAATGCCCGCCCTCCATAAACCGGGCCAGCGTGAGTTGCGCCATGGGAGCGGAATGGCCATCGAGCAGGGTCCGCGCGACGGTCATGGGCTTTACGAGCTGGGGCGGCAGGACGACATAGCCAATCCGCAGTCCGGGAAAGAGCGATTTGGTGAAAGTCCCGATGTAGATGGTGCGATCATACGGATCGAGGCCTTGCACGCAGGCTGTCGGCTTGCCGGCATAGTGAAACTCGCTGTCATAATCGTCTTCGATAATCCACGCCTGATGCCGCATGGCCCATTCGATCAGCGCCATGCGGCGATCCAGCGTCAGCGTGACGCCGGTTGGGAACTGGTGTGAGGGCGTCAGGAAGACCGCTTTCGCGCGGCGCGGCTCGGTGATGATCCGATCCACAACGATGCCCTGTCGATCCACCTGGACGGGGACGCATTCCAGCCCCGCCGCATCGAACGCCTTGCCTGCGCCATAATAGGCGGGATCTTCCACAAATATCCGGTCGCCGGGATCGAGCAGCATATTCGCACACAGCCACAAGGCTTGCTGCGAACTGGTCAGCACCAATATGCGATCGGCAGTGGCGCGCGCGCCGCGTTCGAGATTCACATAGTCGGCGATGGCGCGGCGAAGCGGCGCGGTCCCCTGCGGATCGCCGTGGAGCAGGGTTTGTGCTCCAACCTCTTTGCGGACCTGCCGTTCCAGACGTTCCCAGAGCTGGAGGGGAAAGCTTCGGGTTTCGGGTATGCCGTGGGCAAAGGGCCTTGGCGACAGCATCTCTCGAACCCCGCCGCTGCGGAACATGGCACCTCCGCGCTTGCCGAGATTTGGCGCCTGGTTGCGCAGCAGCGTGTCCCGCTGAGAAAGGTGACGGTTTGATGCGAACTCGGTCATTTCCGCCACGAAGCTGCCGCTGCCGACGCGCCGGTTGATGAAGCCCTCGGCATGCAGCTGGGCATAGGCGGCTTCAACCGTGTCGCGCGACACCTCCAGCGATCTGGCAAGCGCGCGTGAGGCGGGCAGAGGTTTGCCCGGTCCGAGCGCGCCATCGACGATCAGTTGCCGGATGGCCCGCTGAATCCGCGCATGAAGCGGCATCGCCGCGTGCGCGGGGCGGACAATCCATGCCTTTACGGATTCCAGTTGGGAATGCCTGAACAAATGGTCTGAACCTCTTTAAAAAAGTGGATGGGCATATCCGGCCATTGACCGGCTAATTGTCAAGATGACTCATCGCCCCGCGACAAAAAATTCAGGAGTGTCGTCACCACCATGTCTCCCGGTTCAACTCCTCTCCGCCTCGGCGACATCGTGCATCCTGTCGTGGCCGGCCTGATTTCCGTCATTGTCAATTATGGCGGCACCTTCATCCTCGTTTTTCAGGCGGCGAAGGTCGCCGGCCTGAGCCCCGATCTCACGGCATCGTGGGTCTGGTCGGTTTCCATCGGCGTGGGGCTGACGGGACTGTTCCTCAGCTGGCGCTATCGTGAGCCGATCATCACGGCCTGGTCCACCCCGGCGGCGGCGTTTCTCGTTACCGCGCTGGCGACGACGCCTTATGCCGAAGCAGTCGGTGCCTATATGATCTCGGCGGCCGCCTTTATCGCACTCGGCATGTCGGGCTGTTTCGAGAAGGTCATCCGCCTGATCCCGCCCGGCATCGCCTCGGGCCTGCTTGCGGGCATCCTGCTCCAGTTCGGTATCGGGGCCTTCGGCGGCGCGAGTGCCGATCCGTTGCTGGCCGGTTTGCTGATCGTCGCCTATCTCGCGCTGAAGCGCTTCTCGGCCCGTTACGCGGTCGTCGGCATCCTTCTGATCGGGCTCGCCTTTCTGCTGACGCAAGGCCGTGTCGACCTTTCGGGGTTGACGCTGGAATTCGCGGCGCCGGTTTTCACCATGCCGGTCTTCTCGCCGAACGCGCTGCTCTCCGTCGCACTGCCGCTGTTCCTGATCACGCTGACCGGTCAATATATGCCGGGGATGCTCGTGCTGCGGAACGACGGGTTCCGAACGAGCGCCAATCCCGTCGTCACGGTGACGGGTCTCGGTTCGCTCGTCATGGCCCCCTTCGGCTCCCATGCTTTCAACATCGCAGCCATTACGGCAGCGATCGCGACGGGCGAGGAGGCGCATGAAGATCCGTCGAAGCGCTGGATCGCAGGCATTGCCGCGGGCTGCTTCTATATTCTGGTCGGGGTGTTCGGCGTGACGCTGGCCGCCGTCTTCATGGCGTTTCCCGCGACCTTCATCACCACGCTGGCCGGTCTCGCGCTCCTCGGTACGATCGGCGGGAGTCTTGCGGCAGCGATGGCCGATCCGGCGTCCCGCGAGGCAGCGCTGATCACCTTTCTCGCGTCCGCCGCGAACATCAAGCTGTTCGGCATCGGCGGAGCATTCTGGGGCCTGATGATCGGCCTCGTCGCCTCGCTTGTTCTGAACGGCTGTCTCCCGCGCCGCGTGCGCACCGCCCCGACCGTCAACGACGGAGTTTCAAAATGAAATCCCGGACCATGCCTATGACGACCTCCGTCATCTCAATACAGAGCCAGGTGGTGCACGGGCATGTCGGCAACAGCGCCGCGGTTCTGCCGATGCAGGCGCATGGACTGAACGTCGCGGCGGTACCGACGACGCTGCTTTCCAACCATCCGGGTTTCGAGACCATGCGCGGCCGGGTGCTGGAGTCCGAGCTTGTCGGCGATCTGCTGCGCGGGGTCGAGGAACGCGGACTCATCGAGACGAGCCGCTATATCGTTTCCGGCTATCTCGGCTCTCGCGCGAATGGCGAGGTTGTGGCGGCTTTCGTCAAGCGGGCGAGACAGATAAACCCCGGTATCACCTATATTTGCGATCCCGTCATGGGAGACGCCCATCTCGGGGTCTTCGTGGCCGATCAGGTCGTTGAATGCCTGCGCGAAGAACTGGTTCCGCTCGCCGATCTGCTGACCCCGAACCAGTTCGAAGTCGGGTTGATCGCGGGCAGCCAGCCGTTGACCTGGCGCGAGCTGGAGGCAGCCGTTGTGGCAATTCAGGCGCGGCGCGGCGCAGATGTGGTCGTGACGGGTTGCAAGCTTGTCGACACGCCAGCCGGCTTGCTGGAGAATATCATCTTCGAGGACAGGAGCTGCACCCGGCTGTCGTCGCCGCGTCTGCCGATGGTGCCGGTCGGGACGGGCGATCTTTTTACCGGTCTTCTGACCGCCAGTGTCGCCCGCGACGTGACGCTGGTTGATGCCGTCCGCCGCGCCGCTGCCACAGTGCTCGACATTCTCGGGCGCACCATGGCCGAGGGCGAGCATGAAATGCAGCTCGCCAGTGTCATGGGAACGCTTGGCTTCGTTCGCCGAAAGCTTTCACAATAAGGCCGTTATCTAGAGCAAGCGCTCTGGACTGACCGGAACGTCCGCTCTCTTTGTTTCGCGCCCAAAAGCTGCCAGTCTCCAACCGCCGAGGGGGGTACCTGCTTCAGCTTGGCGCTGCCCCGAGTTGACGGATCAACGCCCTCGCAAGCGGCTCGGCGCTGGCCGGGTTTTGGCCGGTGATCAGGCGCCCGTCCTCGATGACCTTTGACTCAAACGGGGCTGCGCTGTCATAGATGGCCCCCTGACGGACCAGCCCGGTTTCCGCGAGGAGCGGGACAAGCTTGTCATATTCCAGCATGGCTTCTTCGGCGTTGCTGAAACAGGTCAGCGAGCGGCCCGCGACCAGAGGTGCACCATCGGGCGTCGTTGCCGTCATCAGGCCGACGACGCCGTGACAGATGGCGGCGAGGGGCTTTTCCTGTTCGTCCAGCGCCGTGACCAGCGCGCCCAGCGGAGCGCAGGAGGGAAAGTCCCACAAGGTCCCGGTGCCGCCGACGAGAAAGATGGCGTCGAGACGGGCCGCATCGACATCGGCGATGTCGAGCGGCGTTTCGAGCTGCGTGACTGCGTCCTGCTGATCGAGGAACCAGTGACCGGCGGGCAACAGCCATGGCTCCTCCAGGCTGGCAGGGTCGAGCGGTGCCGCCACGCCGCCAGGGGTCGCGAACAATATGTCGAAACCTGCGCCGGTCAGCAGTTGATAGGGCGTTGCGAGTTCCTCGAGCCAGACGCCGGTCTTGGCGCCGGTATCGCCCAGCGCGCCATGGCCGGTCAGAACGAACAATATGGTCTTGGTCATGGGTCGTGCGCCTTTCGAAATCGGGCCTTTTTCCTGCTCGGGGCAAGCGGGGCGAACAATCCACCAATAAGGTGGATAGCAGAGCGGCCGGATTGTGGCATGGTTCCCCGATGCTGATCCGGACGAAACTGGCTCCCCCGAACAGGTCGATCGACCTTTTGTGGCGCGAGGCGCTGGTCGACCGGATCACGCGGTCGACCAAGCATCTGACGGTCGTCTCGGCACCCGCCGGCTATGGCAAGACGACCCTGCTCAGCCAATGCCATACCCAGTGGCGCAGCGAAGACGTCGCCGTCGCCTGGTACAGCGTCGACGATTCGAAGTTCGAGGCCGATCAGTTCTTCGCTTATCTGATGGCGGCGCTGCACCGCGCCGGGTTGCCCCTGCCATATTCACATGAAGCGATCGATGCGGGCCTGCCCGGCCTCGCCGCCGAATCCGCCGCGCGCGCGATCGTCCTTGCGCTCGATGCCAGCGAAGAGCCAGTGCGGCTGATCATCGACGATTATCACCGCATCGCGTCGCCCGCGACCAATCGCTTCCTCGAATATGTGATCGAACGTATGCCGTCGCACGCGGCAATCATCGTCGCACAGCGTGGGCAGCCCGAAATTGCGCTGTCGGGCTTGCGCGTCAGCGGGCAACTGCTGCAGATTGAACAGAGCGACATCCGCTTTTCGGACAGCGAGGCACGCGCCTTCATCGCCGACCAGTCGGGCAAGGTCGAGTGGGCCGAACTGGTCGACCGGACCGAGGGATGGCCCGCCGCACTGCAATTGCTGCGGTTGTGGCTGGCCGGGCGCGACCATGTCGACACGCTCGATCATCTGACGCGGCGCTCGACCGACCTTGCCGACTATCTGGCCGAACAGGTGTTTGCCGGCCTGGAGCCCGACATCCAGCAATTCCTGCTCGAAACATCGATCGCGCAGCGTATCTGCAAGGGGCTGGGTGACGCCATTTCGGGCCGCGACGATGGTGCACTGATGCTCGATCAGATGCGCCGCCAGAATCTGCTGATCGCGCCGCTCGACGACGAAGGCGTCTGGTATCGCTTTCACCCGCTGCTGCGCGAGTTTTTGTACGACACGCTGTCGCGTGGCAGTCCGGCGCGTCTCGACGCCCTCCATCTGCGTGCGGCGGCCTGGCTGGCGGCCGAGAATCTGTTGCCCGAGGCGCTGGCGCATGCGGCGCTGGTATCCGATCAGGCGGCGGCCCTTGCGATCATCGAGGAAGCGGGGGGGTGGCGCATGGCGATCCGCGGCGGGCTGTCGCTGCTCCGCCATCTCGACGATCTCGACCCCGTCACGCCCGGCGATTTCCCACGCGTGACATTGGGGCAAGCCTATTATGCCGCGCAGCACGGCCGGTTGGTCGAGGCACGGTCGCTGCTCGACGGCCTCTTTGCGGCACGACCGATCGCGGAGGTCGAGCAGAGCGATCCCGCGCTCGCGTGCGAAATGCTGTGCAACGATCTCGTCACACTGATTTACGAGGATCGCAGCTTCCCGCCCGAATGCCTGCCGGTGCTCGAGCGCCAGCTCGCCTTCGAAGGGCATGATCCGACGCTGCGCGTCCTGCTGCATCATTTGTCGAGCCTCGCCAGTTTCGACCGCGGTGACGACCTGTGGTGCCGCGTCCATGGAGAGAAGGCTTGCAAGCTCGCCCGCCTGCATCAGCTGCCGCTGCTCGAAGTTTACGCCTATCAATATCTCGGCCTGTCGCAGATGCGGACAGGGCGTCGGCGCGAGGCGGAACTCTTCTTTCGTCGCAGTCTGGAACAGGCAACGCGCCATTTCGGTGAAGGCAGCCCGCAGGTCGCGGTGGCGATCGCCTTGCTCGCCTATACGCTCTATCTGTCGGGCAATCTCTCGACCGCGACCGACCTGCTGGAATCCGCGCTGCCGGTGATCGAGGCGACCGAGGGCTGGCACGATGTTTTCGTCGCCGCCTATGCGACGCAGGCATGGTTCGCGGTGCGAACGGGCAATCTGGCGCAGGCCGAACAGATCATTCACCGCGGGCGCGAAACGGCCGAGCGTCGCAACCTGCCGCGGTTGCGCTATCAGCTCGACCTGATCCGCGTGCGGATGCTGCTCAGCATGGGGCATATGGACCAGGCTGCGCATCTGCTCGACACGCTTGGGCCGCCGCAGGAGCTGTTCCGCCAGCGCGACCGCCGGCTGGCGTGCGATTATGGCATCGCCGTGCTGGCATGCGCCCTGCAGAGCGGTCGATATGACGGCCATGACCTGACATCGTTTGCCGCCGATGTGGCGGACGCGGGGTCGGTTGCGCTCGATATGGAGATGAACATCCTGCGCGCTGCCGCCCTTGCCGTCGGTGGCGAGCGGGTGGAGGCGGCGCATCGCTTTCGTCTTGCGCTCGAAACCGCCGAGAGCGAGGGGCTGATCGGCATCGTGTCGCAGTTCGGTGCCTTGCTGCCGCTGGCGCTTGAAGCGTGTGAAGAGGCTCTCCACCTTTTCGAACCGGCACAGCGCAGCGTCGTCGCGCGGCTGCGGCAGAACAGCCCGAGCGCGCGCCGGGGGGCGCTGGCCATCCTGCCGGCGGCAAGCGAGATCATCGTCACGCCGCGCGAGATCGAGGTGCTCCGGGCGCTGGCAGACGGAATGTCGAGCAAGGAAATGGCACGCAGCCTGGGCGTCGCCGAAAGCACGATCAAGACGCACCGCATCAACATCTATCGCAAGCTGGACGTCGCGACGCGTTCGCGGGCGATTGCCGCAGCGCGCAAGATGCGCCTGATCTGACCTTCTCCACCTTTTCTCCCGATATACGAAGCGCAGATCGTCCCCATAGGATCTGGCTTCAACGACCGGACAAAAAGCCCGGCGTCATATGAAGGGGACTGCATGATGATTTTTCGAAGCTCCTTGTTGGGCGGCCTGCTGGGTTCGGCCTGTCTTTTGGGCGGCACCGCCGCCGCACAGGAAGCCCAAGAGGTCAGCGACGGTAACGAGATCATCGTGACCGCCCGCCAACGCTCCGAAAATCTGCAGCAGGTTCCCGATTCGATTACCGCCTTCTCGGCGCAGGCGATCGAGGATGCGGGCATCCGCAGCATCGACGACGTGACTGTGTTGATGCCCAACATCTCGCTGGTCGACGCGCAGGACGCGGGCACCGTCGCGATCAGCATTCGCGGCATCGGCCAGGTCCGCAACGGCGAAGCGCCGGTCGCGCTGGTCATCGACGGCGTGCAGATGACCTCCACCGACATGATCAAGCAGGCGCTCTACGATCTCGAACAGATCGAAGTGCTCAAGGGGCCGCAGGGCGCGCTCTATGGCCGCAACGCGATCGGCGGCGCGATCAACATCACCACCCGCCGTCCGACCAACGACCTCGAAGGCCGGATCGGCATCGACTATGCCAATGGCGATGATCGCCGCCTGTCGGGCTCGCTCAGCGGTGCGCTGGTCCCCGATCTCTTGCTGTTCCGTATCGCGGCGGACTATCGCAAGTTCGACGGCGTACTCCACAATGTCACGCTGGGTCGCAAGGTCGACTTCGCGGAGGATCTGAACCTGCGCGGGCGTTTGATCCTGACGCCGACCGATCGCCTGACGATCGACCTGCGCGGCGCTTATGGCGATCTCAAGGGCGGCGCGTCATGGTATATTCCGCTTCCCGACGGGCAGGCGAACAACACCGGCATCCCTATCCAGAACGACTTCCTCGGTACCAGCCCGCGCAAGACCAAGGACGGGTCGCTCAAGATCGACTATGAATTCGATCCGTTCACGGTGTCGTCGGTCAGCGCGTATAACGACACCAAGATCGACCTGCTCGAAGACCTCGACTGGACGCCTGCCTCGCTCCTCGGCGCGCGCCAGATCCGCGGTTATGAAAGCTTCAGCCAGGAATTCCGTTTCTCCTCGCCCTCGTCGCAGCGGCTGCGCTGGACGGCGGGCGCCTATCTGCTCGATGCGAAAAAGAGCATCGACACGATCATCCTCCTGTCGCCCGATGCGACGGCCAGCGGCCTTCCGCCCTCGGCCTATCTGCCGCTGCCGGTGGCCGGCGCGGACGAGGATATCCTGACCAAGGCGCTCTATGCCCAGTTCAACTATAATGCGACCGATGCGCTCGAACTGACTGCGGCGCTGCGCTACGATCACGATCGCCGGACGCAGACCGACCGGCTGGGCGGCGGGGCGGTCCGCAAGACCAGCTTCGACGAATGGCAGCCCAAGCTGTCGGTCAAATACAGCCTGTCGCCCGATCACATGATCTACGTCACCGGCGCGCGCGGTTTCCGCAGCGGTGGTTTCAATCCGCCGACCGGGGTTTTCCCCGAAATCTATCGCCCCGAGGTCGCCGATACGCTGGAGATCGGTACCAAGAACAGCCTTGCCGACCGCAAGGTCACGCTCAACGCTGCGGCCTTTTTCATGAAGTACAAGGACCAGCAGGTCTTCGTGCTCAACGTCGCAGATCAGGGCATCGTCAACGTCGCGAAGACCGATATCCTCGGTTTCGAGGTGGAGGCGCAGGCACGGCCGTCACGCAACCTGCAGTTCGGCGCCTCGCTCGGCTTCATCGATACCAAGATCAAGGATTTCGACGGCACCGCATTGTTCCGCGGCAACAAGGTGCCGTTGACCTATCGCTGGTCCTACACGCTGTTCGGCCAATATAAGGCGGAGGTCAGCCCGGACGCCGATCTGGTCGCGCGCGTCGATTATTCGGGCCGCTCGGGCAATTTCTGGCACGTCGACAATGCCGACCGTCAGGATGCGGTCCATCTGGTCAATGCGCGGCTGACCTATGACGCAAAGCGCTATTCCATCGGTCTCTACGTCACCAACCTGTTCAAGGAACGCTACACCGAGGAATTCTTCGCCAAGGAGTTTTCCGCCGCCGCCAACGACATCGCCTATCCGGGTCAGCCGCGTCGCTATGGCGTCGCCGCGACCTTCAATTTCTGAGGATCAGACCGATGACGGCGCATGTTCGCGATCTCGAAGATATGCTCAACGGCCAGCAGGCGGCGATCGAATTGCTCGATCGCCGTCGGCACGGCCGCGGCGTGACCTATGAAGGGCAGGACGACCGCTTTTCGCAAAACTGGTATCCGATGTGCCGGTCGACCGACGTGGAGCCGGGGGGCGTCCTCGGGCGCAATTTCCTCGACGGCCGGGTCGTCGTCTATCGCAGCGAGGACGGCACCCCCAATGTCGTCAGCGCCTATTGCCCGCACAATGGCGCCGACCTGTCGATCGGCAAGGTCGCGGGCGACCGGCTGGTCTGCGCCTTCCATCACTGGGAATTCGGCATGGACGGCAAATGCGCCCGGACCGCCACCAACGACCCGCTGACCGGCGCGATGCGCGTTTTCCGCTATCCGGTGCAGGAACGCTTCGGCCTGATCTGGGCGTTCAATGGCGAGGAAGCGCTGTACGATCTTCCCGACCTTGGCTTTCCGGACGAGGAACTCGCCTTCCATGCCGAGATACCCCACCTCGACCTGCTCGCCGATCCATGGGTGTTCATGTGCAACACCACCGATTTCAACCATATCAACATCGTCCATGGTATCGAGATCGAGGGCGACGCGACCAACGATATCAACTGGCATGACTATGGCTATAATTATGATCTGAAGGGCCGCTTTCGCGAAACCGGCGCCGCGATCGAATATAAGGTCGGCATCCACGGCAATAATATCTTTTATCAGATGGGCAGCGTGAACGGACGCTGGTTCGCCTTCCTCTATCCGTGCGGCATCCACCGGCCCGGAACGCTCCGCAGTTATTTCGTGATCGCGACGCAAAAGTCGGACGGCACGCCCGAAGACGACAGGCGCGTGCAGGAAACGCTCGATTTCGCGCAGGCGCTCGAAATCGCGGTGGTCGATCAGGACGTCGAGATCCTGAACACGATCCGCTTCACGCGCGGCATGTTCACGCGCAGCGACAAGGCACTTGGCCGCTTCGTCGATTATCTGAAGACCTTCCCGCGCGCGCACCCCGGCGCCGACTTCATCCGCTGAGGAGAGTGATATGCTGTCGGTAGAAATTGCACGCCGCATCGCGGCGCCTGCGGATAAAGCCTGGGAGTTTATCGGAGATTTCTCGGGCAACATACTGACGCGCGGCTATGTCGCGCGGGTCGAGGCGACGGGGCGGGGGATCGGCGCACTGCGCACCTATCATCTCGATCCCGCGATCGGCGGCGGATCGGTCGTCGAACGGCTCATCGAACTCGACAATGTCGAGCGCGTCATCGGCTATGACATGGTTGACTACGGCCCGCTTCCCTGGGCCGGCTATCGCGGGCGCATTCAGGTGGTCCCCGCCGGCCCCGATGCCTGCATGTTCCATATCCGCACCCAGTTCATTCCGGTCGATCCGGATCAGAGCGAGGAACTGCGCGGCCTGTCGCGCGGCAATATCGAAAAATATATTGCCAATCTCGAAGCCGCTCTCGGCGCCTGACTTGGCGATGAGCGACGACGTGGCAGCGCCGCCTGCGGTGTGGGGGGCGCGTGAGGAGGACGCGCGCGCACCGTTGCAAGGCGATGCGCGATGCGACGTTGCGATCATCGGCGGAGGACTGATCGGACTGACCGCCGCGGACGTCGCGAGCCGCCACGGCCTCTCTGTCATGCTGGTTGAGGCCGATGTCGTGGGCTCCGGCGCGTCGGGGGCCAATGCGGCGGGGGTCGCGCCGGTCTGGGGCGCGCAGACGCCGCGCGGCGTCGAGGCGTCGCTCGGCGCGGAGCGGGGCGCGATGCTAAACGCCGCGCTAGCCGGCGCGGGCGCAGCGCTGATCGAGCGGGCACGAGTGATGCCCTTCGATTGCGGCGCGGTCGGCGGCGGCTATCTGGCCTTGGCAGCCAAGCCGGACACCGGCGCGTCGTTCGCAGATCTCGCCGACCAATGGCGACGGGTAGGAGCCGATGTCACCCTGCTCGGCAAGGCGCTTCCCGACCATGTGCAAAGCCCGCGCTATGTCGAGGGGTTACTGTTCGCCTCGGGCGGAACGCTGAACCCGCGCGCTTATGTTCGAGGTCTCGCCGGGGTTTGCGAAGATCAGGGCGTCCGCATTTTTGAGCAGAGCCCGGTTTCCGGCATCCGGGGCCAGGCGAATGGGCGCTGGGCGGTAGAGAGCGGTGCGGGACGAATCGACGCCACGACGGTGATTTCGGCCGTGCATGGCGGCGCCGGCACCGGATGGGGACTAGATCGTATCGCGTGGCGTATCGATTGCCTGTTGATTGGCTCGGCGCCGCTAACCGAGGCGCAGCGGCAAGCCCTGCCGGGCGCGCCGACCTTTGCCGATCTCGATGATGTCTCGGTATTCGGCGGGACATTTACGGCCGACGGACGGATTGTCGCGACGGTACTGCCTGGGCCGGGCCAACCGTCGCTGTCCGATGCGGTGGCCATCTATACCGAAAAATTCATGCGCGCCTTTCCCGATGCCGCGTCGCCGCAATGGGAGACGCTGGATCGTGGTCATATCCTGATGACGCACGACAAGCTGCCGCAACTGCTCGAACTCGGGCCGCACCTTTTCGCGGGCCAAGGGTGCAACGGCTATGGGCTGTGCGCCGGCATGTTGCTCGGCGAGGATCTTGCCCGGCTCGCGCTTCGGCGGCCCGACATGCCGCCCCGGTTCATGCTGGAATCTCCGCGTCGGTCCCGATTGGCCCGTTTCATTCCCGCACTGGCGCGAAGAGTCATGCCGCTTATTCGGCGATTTGCTTGAGCCAAATCGCGTGTTGGCCTTCGTCACGCGAGGCGGCCGCATCGTTCCTTTGCGCAACTTGTGACGAATGCTCGCCAATGTCCGTTCCGCATATTCCAGGCTCTCGAGCGGACGGTCCGCTGTCGGCCAAGGCCTGCGGTTGCGACGGTTGGAGGGACGGCCGACCGCCAATATGGCAGAAACGGCATGGGGAGTACTCGGGCAGTTTTTAGCCAGCCACTTTGGAAAGTGGCCGCAACTTCTCAACAGTGTCGCCCGCTCAGCACTGCGATATCCCGCCAAAAGATGCGCAGGATTGTCGCTTCCCTCGCTGCTGGTATTTGTGATGTGTCGCGTTCAACGACCTCACCACCCAATCGAAGATAAAATCGTAAAGCCGCCTCGTTGGCTTCGAACACCCAGAGGTGCAGGCCGCGGGTTGCAGCGTCCGCCTCAATGCGGCGGGCAACAGCCCTTATAATGTGCCGCCCAATGCCACTACCACGAAGGCCGGGGCGGACATGCAAATTGTCAATCCAGCTACCCCAGACTGGATCAAGATCGCGATATGCACATCCAAAGCCCACTGGAACAGTATCGCTGCCTTCTCCAATAAGGATCAGCCTTTTTGGATCAGGCCTCTCCAATCGTTCCGACCATATGGCGCGTCGATCATCTTCAATTGGCCCCGACAAGAACCCGGGGTCTAGCACATTTGCATATGCATCTCGCCAACTCGCGCAGTGGATTGCAGCGATTTCCCCGGCGTCGGTCAAAGTGGCATGCCGGATCGTGATTTCACCTTTGAGCATACCCGTAGTGAACCGCACGCGTGCCTGTCGGTCAACAATCGAATATCTGTTTTCGGGCACTTGGGTGGTGGCAACGAACGTCCGCGAACGGTCGCGAGCTGTTAGCCTCGTTCCATCGGTATCGAACGTCTGCTTCTCCAGGTTTACCTCTTGGAAGCTGCCAGTCCGAAACCGGCCATGAGTGGCAAGCGTCTGAACGGCTTTTCGATAGCGGATATGCGGCTCGTCTGGACGTTGAAAAGGGACGCGGTATGAACCGCGCCCCTTCATCCGCTCGCTTTTGCGCGCCGTTCAGCCCTTGCAGGGACCGACATTGCTGCTGGTAACCTGCATCTGCATTTCCATGTCACCGCCACCCATCGGCGACTTGCCCTTCGACGTCACGAGAACATCGGTCTTCTTGGCGCCGAGGGTTCCCGCGAGTGCGAGTTCGACTTTCTGCGCGCCCTGTGTGCATGTGCCTGCGACGTCGATCTTGCCGTCGCCGATCTGGTTCTTGCTCCAGGTGCAGGCTTCGCCATAGCCCTTCGACAGTGCGCCGGCGACGTCTTCCTTCTCAGCCTGTTCCTGCGTGAGGCACTGTTCGGTGCCGCTGGCGGCTGCGAGTTGCTTCGACATCTGATCCTTCACATTGTCGGGTACGCCTGGCATCTCGAACTTGACCAGCTTGACGTCGGTCTTCCAGTTGCCGGCTTCGCGCTTCACCGTCCCGGCCGGCGTTGCCGCCTGGTCTTCGCTCTTGCCGCAGCCGCCCAGTGCCAGCGCCGCGCTGATCGCGGCGACCGTCAGAAACTTCTTCATAGCTTCGATAATCCTTCGATTGTTGTTCTTGGGCCCCTGCCAGGTCGCAATCACTTCGCGCCCAAGCGATTGCGAGCGCGCATGTATCATGATTGCAATGGGATGCACGTCCAAAGTTAGAAGACTATCTATCGGAGCAATCGGCCAGCAGCCGGTTCGATCGCGGAGGCAACAACGTCCGCATTCTTATTGTCTGCTTCCAAGAATGGACTGGCCGCAATCGGCCAGAGCGCGTCAAGGCTCCGGCCCGGATGACCTCCACAGATAGATCTCAGGCGCAACCGCTCGGTCCGCGACTGCCAATGCTCTAGAATTCTCCCGCCACGCCAACGCGGACGGCATTGTTGCCGTGTCCCGCATAAGCGAAGCCCGCGGTGAGGGCGAAGGGGTTTTCGGTATCCAGCCGGTGCGCAATCGCGCCGCCGATCGCCTGCGCTTCGCGGAACGTCGAGCCGTTGAGCGAGTAGCTGGTCCGCCCCGGCTCCGATGGCATCGGTGCATGGCCCATCGCCATTGCTGCGGCGGTGCCCGAGCGCGCGTCGCGCCGGACGCGGTCGAGGTCGAAGCGGATCTTTGCCAGATCGCCCGGACCGAAATCGGCGAGCGCGAGATTGCCCGCTGCGTCCGATGTCACGTAGCTCACCGGACCGGACTGCGCCGCGCGGCTCGCGGCGGAGCCGATGCCCGCGAGCGTATAGGTCGAGGCCGTCGATCCGAGCGATACCTGACCCGCCCGGTTCGCAACCGCATTCTCGCCGATCGCAACCGCTCCCGCTGCCGTCGCCCGGGCATTGCTGCCCAGAGCGATTGCCGACTGCCCCTCGGCGACGCTGTCGGCGCCGATGGCCACGGCGGCAAGCCCGGTCGCGCGATTGTCTGCGCCGATCGCCACCGCACCGCGCCCCGTCGCGAGATTGGGGTCGCCGATCGCAACCGCTCCATCACCCGAGGCAACATTGCCGAGCCCGATCGCCACGGCCGCGCCGTCGGTCGCCCGGGCGCCGGTGCCGATCGCGACCGCGTCACGGCCGCTGGCGTTCGCGCCCGAGCCCATCGCAATCGCATTCGCGCCGGTCGCGGTCGGCCGGGCGCCGCTGCCGTTGATCGCCATATAATCGGTACGTGCCAGCGCTTCGTCGGCGCTCGCCTTGGCGATCTGGGCGTTGGCCGAGGCGCTTTCGGCAATCGAGCGGGCGAGGTTGGCATTGGTCTGCGCGGCAACGGCGACCGTCTCCGCCTCCGTGGCTTTCACGGCGGCGGCATCGGCGGCGGATTGGGCATTGTTCGCATTGGTGAGCGCCAGCTCCGCCGTTTGGCGCGTTACCGCGCCGCTCGCGATGGCCTCATTGGCGAGGTCGTGAGCCGCGTCCGCACGGGTTTGTGCGGTCGCTGCCTCGGTGCGCGCAATGGCCGCCTCGCTTGCGGCGCCTTCTGCGGTCGCCTGCGCGGTCGCGGCGTTGGCCAGCGCCGTATTGGCGGTGTTTTGCGCCGTCGCCGCGTTGGCCAGTGCCGTGTCGGCCGTGCCTTGGGCGGCCGCAGCATTGTTCAGTGCGGTGGTTGCTGTCGCTTGCGCGGCCGTCGCGCCGGCAAGCGCGGTGTCCGCCGTCGCCTGCGCCGCCGCGACCGCCTGGTTGGTCGTATGAAGCTGCCCGCCCGTTACGGCGTCGGTGGATCCGGCCGCGACGGTGCCGTCGGCGACGTTGACGATGCTGCGCTCGGCGCCCACCGCGCCGACCGAGACCGTGTTCGCCTGATCCGCCACCGATCCCTGTCCCAGCGCGACCGCGCCGTCGCCGGTGGCGCTGGCGCCCTGACCAAAGGCGGAAGCGCCGAGGGCGTGGGCCTTGGCGTTTTCGCCCACCGCGGTCGCGTCGGTCTGTCCGGCCGCGGTCCCGCCCGCCTCCGCATTGGCGCCGATCGCTGTCGAGCGGGCATTGGAATAATATTGGCCGGTCCACAAGCCGCCGGCCTGGGCGGAATGGCCGATAGCCGTACTCGATTCGCCCGCTGTCAGACTCCTGGCGCCAGTCGCAGTGCCATAGTCGTTGAAGACAATGCTGTCGTGGCCGACGGCGGTGCTGCTCGCGCCATCGGCTCTGCCGCTTTGGCCGATTGCGGTGCTGTTTGCGCCGCCGGCAACGCTGAACTGGCCGAGCGCGGTGCTGTTCGCGCTATTGGCGATGCTGTTCTGTCCGACGGCTGTGCTGCGGGTGCCTGTGGCGCGGCTGATTGTGCCGATCGCGGTGCTATAGTCGCCCGAGGCCCCCGCGTCCTGGCCGAAAGCCGACGCGTCGATGGCATTGGCCTTGGCGTTCGCTCCCACGGCGGTCGCGTTGTTTTGGCCGGCGGCGCCCGTGCCCGCCTGCGCGAGGGCGCCCAGCGCGGTCGTGCCGGAATTGGTAAAGCCGTTCGTCGACGTTCCGCCGGCCTCGGCCTGGAATCCCATCGCCGTGCCGTGCAGGCCCGACGCCAAGCTGGCTACGCCCGTCACTGTGCTGCCGTCGCCTGACGCGACGCTGTCGGTACCGGTGGCCGTTGTATAATAGCCGCTTGCGACGCTGTTCGCACCGGTTGCGGTACTGAAATCGCTGCTTGCGATGCTGTTCGCGCCCGTCGCTGTGCTGCGGATGCCGCTGGCCTCGCTGCCCCTGCCGGTGGCGGTGGCGGCAAAGCCGCTGGCGGTGCTGCCATGCCCGATCGCGGTGGTGGCGGTGCTGCTCGCGGTGCTGTCCCGGCCGACGGCGGTGCTGTTGAGACCGCTGGCGTCGCTGTTCTCGCCGCATTCGGTGCTGTTCGCGCCGGTGCCGACATTGCACTCGGGCGTCGGGTCGGCGCGTGCCGTCGTGGGCAGCGTCAGCATGGCCGCGATGGCGAGCGGGGTGGCGGCGGCAAGCAGTTTTACGCGCAGTGGACGCATGATTTTTCCCCTGATTCATGATCACATGCCGCCATCCGGCCCAGAGGGCATGGTGTCCGCGCGAATGCTGCGGATGCGGCCTCTCTGATACGCCCGCGCCGGGTCATGTTGCGGGCCAGATTAGTGGAGCAAAGGCCGGCATTTCTACCGATCAATTCCGATCAATTCTGACCGATTCTGCCGACGCTGGTACGGAATGCCAAGGTTAATCCAACGCAAAGCATTGAGTTGCGACCGGAAATATCGGATGGCGCTTTCATGGGCGCGCGAACGACATGCTTGATCTAGAGACGATTCTGATCGTCACACTGGCAACGGCATGTCTTCAGGCGCTGGTCTGGATTTTTGTCTGGCGCGCGTGGCGGCACCTTTACGAACTCCAGTTTCTCGCCGCGGGTTTCGTCGCGATAGCAGCGGGAATATCGCTGATGCTCGTGCGCGGCGGCGATCCGGCGGAGGGTGCGATCGTCATCCCCAACACGGTCATCAAGATCGGGCTCGTCCTGTTGGCCGAAGGGCTCGCACGCTTTCTCGGCCAGCCTCGCTATAGCTGGATCGGCATTTCATTGCTGATCGCCCATACCGCAGTCTGGAGCGCACTCGTCGCCGTGGATCCGGGCAATATTGCAGCGCGCATTCATGCCTCGACCATATTCACTGTGATCATCATGTCGATGATGTGCCTCGGTCTCGCGCGCGACCGCGTGCAGCCGGTAGCCCTGCGTTGGGCCACGATCGCCGTACTTGCTCAATATATGCTGGCGAGCATCGTCCAGAGCGTCCTCGAGATCGGCTTGACCGCCGATTTTCAAAGCGCACCGGTCCTCGCTGACCGCAATGCCTGGTATCTGTTGCAGGGCACCCTGTTCCTGATCGCTCTCTTTGCATGCCTGCTCTTCATGGTGAGCGCACGGTTGTCCGCAGACTTGCGCGAAAGGAACGCGAGCCTTTCTCGTGAAGTGCAGGAACGGCGGCGGCTCGAGAAGGATCTGAGCGTGAGCCTCGCGACCGAGCGCGCGTTACGCGAAGAACAGATCGATCTTATGCGGATCGTCAGCCATGAGTTCCGCACGCCGCTCGCCATCATTCGCAATTCAGCAGAAATGATCGGCCTGGTCGGCGACAGATCGCCCGAAGCGACCCGGGAACGGCTCGTGGGGATAGACGAAGCACTCGATCGCCTGTTCGCCCTGATCGATCGATTCATGGCCAACGACCGCGAACATACCTATCGGCCCGAGCCAATCCCGATCGGCATCGTTCTCGGGGAAGTGCAGAAGCATTTTGCGCTGATGGGATGTAGCCATCGCCTGGAGGTCGTGGCCGAACCGGAGACCATCTTCCTCGCCGATCTTGAAATGATGGTTACGGTCCTGATCAACCTTGTGGACAATGCCCTGAAATATTCGCCGGACCATTTCCCGGTCCGCATTGCCGTCCGGGAGGAGCGCGCCCGCCTCGTGATCGAGGTGCGCGATCGAGGGATGGGCATTCCCGAAGGGCAGCGCGACAAAGTCGGGCGTCGTTTCTTTCGAGCTTCCAACAGTATGACGATCGCGGGCACTGGCTTGGGAATCTATTCCGCCCGCCGGCTCCTGACTTATCACGGTGCAGCGGTCGATTTCGAGTTCGACAACGAACGCGGCACCGTGGCCGTCGTCCGGATTCCGCTGCGGGTCGAACGCCGGGACCGACCTCTCTATGGGAGCGTGACGGCGTGACTCACATTCTGATCGTCGAGGATGAACCCCGCCTGCGCCAGGATCTTGGCGACTTTCTGGCGTTGCGCGGTTTTGATGTCACGGGTGTCGCCGCGGCGCGCGACATGCGCGCGGCGCTCGCGGATGGCCCTCGACCCGCAGTCGTCATCCTCGACGTGGGATTGCCCGACGGAAACGGTTTCGACCTGGCGATGGAAATCCGCCAAAGCCACGATTGCGGCATCATCATGTTGACCGCCTTCGGCGACAGCGCCGATCGCGTCCGCGGTTTCGACAGCGGTGCCGACATCTATCTCGTCAAGCACAGCACATTGCGGGAGATCGAAGCCGCCATCCGCAGCCTGCTGCGGCGCACCGGAAATCGGCGGACGATCGCGGAGAGCGGCAAGGGGCGCTGGATCCTGGATACCGCCAATTGGGCAATGATCACGCCAGACGGGCAGGTGCTGAAGCTGACGGCGACCGAATTCGCGTTCCTGAACCTGTTGTGCGAACGTCAGGGAGACGTTTGCGCGCGCGACGATATCGTGGCCGCGCTTGCCCGCCCCGGGGGACATTTCGACAATCGTCATCTCGACGCGGTCGTTAGCCGATTGCGCCGCAAGTTCGAGCGGACCACGAATGCCCCGTCCGCGATCAAGGTCGTCTACGGCGTCGGTTATACGTTCACCGCGGATATTATCCTGGGGTGAGTGCTGGCCGTCGTGCGCATGTCTGCCGCCGCATTGCGTCAAATCGCTATCTGCCCGATCTCGGACCGTTCCCGCCGCGAGCTTGCCAAAGCAACCGATGTCCGATTTCGGCGACTTTTGCTCCAAGATCTGCCGTTCCGCTTCCGGCCATTTGCGTTCCGATCAACTCCTGAGGCGCGAGACAATCAGAGCTGGATCCGCATATGCAAATAGCCGTCCATGGTCTGGTAGTATTTCAAACTCGCCTTGGGGTAGCAGGTCACGCCAGTAGGCGAGGGCGTTGGCGGGATCGGAAAGGGTATCGTGCCCGCCGATGAGAATCGACCAGCCGGAGCCGTCGACGGGATATTCGAATGTGTTGCCGCGGGCAAAATAAAGCTGTTCGCTTACATAGCCCTCGAGCCGCCCGGTGGCGAACATTCGGACGGCGCGGTAATAATCGTCAACGACATCATCATCGGCCAGCAGGGACTCGTCAGGCGGGCTGCCGCGCATCGATTTGAGCAGGACCTTCCCGAGATAGTCGCGCGTCATCGCCCGCGCGATAAGCCGGGCGGCGGGAAGGATCAGCCCGGGGCGGCGCTGATAGGCTTCCTTGAACGAACCGAGCACGCCCCACCGGCGCTCGTCGCGCGAAGATATGGGGTCGGGATTGACGAGGACGACCTTTCCGCAGCGGTCTGGATAAACTCCCGCGAACGCGACCGCGGCCTGTGCGCCGCCGCGTCCGATGATGTCGGTCCGGTCTATCCGCAGCTTGTCGAGCACGAGCGCCATGTCGTGCGCAGCGTCGGCAAAAATGTCCCGATCGACTGTTCCGATTTCAGCTCCGCTCGGATCGGTCAAACCGAAGCCGGGGCGATCAATGGTGATCACCCGATAGTCTTCGCTCAAGAGCTGTGCGACCAGCTGCCGGGGCGGGTGCCGCGTCGTCATGCTGCTGTGGAGGATGACAACGGCGCGGCCCTTGGGAGATCCATATTCGGAGATCGCAATTCGCCGCCCGCCCGCGGCATGGACGAAGCGGAGCGGTTCGGAACTGCCGTCGATCCAGCTGATGCGCCCGTGGCTTGCGGACGTCAGCGCCTGCATGACAGTTGCGACGCTGATCAAGCGGACCATCTCGGCCGCGCCCGACACGCCCAGGATCTGGAAGAGGATGTCGGCCTGCTTTTTCACCGTGGCTTCGGAAATTTCCATGGCGCGGGCGGTTTCAGCGCGGGTAAGCCCCTGCGCGAGCAGCATCGCGATCTGCGCCTGTCGCGGCTTCAGTCCCCAGCGATCGACGAGTATCGCCGGCGCCTCTTCGCCTGTCTGAAAAATGCCGAAGGCGAGGAGCGAAAGGCTGTGCAGCAAACCGGGCAACCGCCGGGCGCCGACCTTGGCGAGCGCGGATGACATGGCCTCGCGCGCAGTCGCATAACTTACGCGCGCAGCAAGCGCGCCGTCACGGATACTGCCTGCTTTCAGCGTCGCTTCGGTCACGCGCGTCTCGAGGCCCGTCATCGCGAACGCCATGCAGGCGCGCCGCAACGGCCGTTCGGGCGTCGCCGGCGTGGCGATGACAAGAGCTCGGTCTTCGGATTTGTCCGTAAGTGCGTTCGCGATGACATCGGGCAGATCCCACGTCATTGCTTCCCGGCCGTGTACATAGATCAGCGACGGCAGCCCCATCGGTCTGCTTCCGAACGGCTCGACCCGAACCTCCGCCTGCACTTGGACGACTTCCGCCGCGTCCCAGTCGATGTGGCGAGCGATGTCCGGAAAGTCGAAGCCGGTCGACGCGATAAGTTGCCGGGTGCGCAGTGTGGCGACGGCCAGATGTAGTGCTTCGGTGTCGACCAGCGAGGTTGCCGTAAACGCATGCGCAGCGTCGAGCCCGTGAAAATAGGCTTCGAGCGCGTCGGGCTCCGCTCGGGCCCGATCGAGCAGCCGCTCGGGCTCGTTCAGCCAATCGAGCGCATAATCGGCATCCGCCGGTCCCGTCCCCTCATTCGAATCGCTGCGTGGCATCGGTCTTTCGATAGCGAGAGGGCCGATACCCTACAAATGGGGATATGCGTAGCCAGCCGCCCACGGCAATTAGCCCCGAAAATAACGGCTTGAAGAGGGGTATGGGAAAAGTCGGGACGATAGGCGCAGGCGTATTGGCTTCGCTGACGGGCGCAGTCACCGCCGGAGGGGGCGCGGCGGCTGCGGGCGAGGAAACAGTGATCTTCTACTGGTGCAACGACCTGCCTGCCGGACCCGACATGATCGTGCGGCAATCGCGCATCTATCGTGCGCGTCTGGCGCTCGACGGGTTTCCCGATGCCGGAGGCGCGCGTGATGCGTTCCAACGCGACCTGGAACGCAGCGGCGTCACCGGCATCGGGATCCTCAACTGCCTTGGCCCCTTCGACACTTACCGCGAAGCGGTCGCCGACCGCCTGCGCAAGGCTGAAATCGGACGAATCACGGGCTGGACGGTGATTTCCGCCCATGGAGGAGTTGAACGATGAATATAGGCAAGCGCTGCTTATTTCTGATGGCTGTCCTTGCAGCCGTGAATCCGGCGGCCGCCATGGCGCAGACCGGCTTCTCGAAATGGTATTTCCAGGACGAGAGCGACGGCGTCGCGGTCTATTACGCCGTCAAGGTGGACCGCGACGAAATCAGAGTGGCGTGGAAATGCGTCAATACGGGGGTCGAGGCGCGCGCCTGCTCGATTGGTGCCGGCGGCGACAAGACTTATCTTTGCCGCCGCGACGGCGTCGGCGCGGGGGTGACATCGTCGCTGGGCGAGCGAGCGACGGTCGGCGCCGGACGTGAATATATATTCCCGTCCGACTTTGCATGCCGCGGCAAAGCCGCAAATGAGGTGCAGCCTTCGGTGCGGATCTCGATCGAGCGCTGAAGGGCGGGCGCTGCAAAATCATTCGATCGATTGTCGGGGGACATCAATATTATGGAAATACGCATTCCTTCAGCGGCGATGGTGCTGGTTGGCGCTCTTGTGGCAGCAATGCCGCCCGGCGCGGCGCCTGCGGCCGCGCAATCCGTTGTTGCTACAAGCGACGCCTGGGGCATCGCCAAGGCGCAATGGGTCCGGCTTCCAGCGCCCGAACTCAGGCGGCTTGCGGGGCTTCCGGCGTCGGCGCCGCAGCTTCTCGCCGCCGCCGAACGAGGCGACGCGCATGCGATGGCCCTCATCTCCAGTGCCTATGCCACCGGGGCGGGGGTGCCCAAGGATCCATCCCAGGCGTTTCGCTGGGCGCAGCGCGCCGCCGACACGGGTCTTCCCTTTGGCCTCCACGCGCTCGCTCTCGACTATTTCTATGGCACCGGAGTCCCCGTCGATCACGGCCGATATCTCGATTTTCTGCGCAAGGCGGCCGACGCGGGATCGATCCTGGCAGCCTCGGAATATTCACAGGCTCTTTTCGTAGGCGCGATTACCCCGAAGAATTTCGCTGCGGCGAAGCCTTATGCAAAGATCGGAGCCGAGGGCGGCGATGCGAAGAGCAAGATGCTCTATGGCACGCTGCTCTTTGATCGTTCGATACCCGGCTCGGATCCCGTCGCGGCGGCCGACTGGGTGCGCGCCTCGGCGAATGACGGTTTTGCTTTCGCGCAGCAGGCGGCCCGTGCTCTCGGGCTGCAGGAGGAATTTTCCGAGACCTCGGCAAAGCTCTTCGTTTCGAATTTCGGCAATGCGCTCGTCGGCGCCCATACCATGTCGGCGCGGCCCGAAGACCCGTGCGTGACCCGCATCGTCGTCGATCACAACGGCACGACGGGCGTGTTTCTCGTTAACTGGCAAGAGACCTCGGTCGCCACCGCCGCTGACAGCTTTCTAAATCTGACGGGCGCAATTCTCAACGGAACCGATCCCGTCGGCGGAGATGTTCGTACCAGCTTTGGGCTTTCGCTGCATCGGGATCAGCTGGAAGCGCCCGAGGAACGCGACCGCATGGCTATGCTAGGCGACACGGCGCGAGCTCTTTCCGCGATTTGCCAAACGCTTTGAAAACAGGATCGATAGGGTATGGCCTTTCGGATTAAAATTTTTACTGCAATCGCAGTCTGGTTGACCGCATTGGGGCCCGTCCCGGTCGCCCTGGGGCAAGAACAAACACAGGAGAACGCGGTTCGCTTCCTGAACTTGTTCGCATCGCAGAACCAGCTACCTGCTGGATTCTCGACCCGTTTCGATCAATTGGGCGCGATGCAGCGACTCCAACTGGCCGTCCCGGTGACGAGACTCGTGGGCGCCAGCACATATGATCCGAAGGAGCCTTGCGTTACCGATATCAAGACGTCCGACGGCAAGACCGCGTATCTCGACTGGGTTAAATCCGAAGTCTATTTCTGGCCGCGCTCGGGTTGGTCGGAGGCGCTGCTCGCATCCGATTACGGCCCTTCGGTCAAGACGATGATCGAAGTCCGCCGCCTCAATGAAGGTTTTAGCGACGTGTTCTGGCCAGCCGACGAGGTGCAGGGGGAACGGCTTTTCAGGGCGATGCAGTTTCTCAGGAACAGCTGCGATCCGATGAAGACCACTGGTTTTTAGCTTTATCATCGCGAGAGGGAAAACGATGCGAACTGCGACCATAATTATAGCTCTGATGCTTGCTGTAGCGCCTGCTACCGCCCAGACGGTGCCGGACTTGCCGGCTGATCCCGTCAAGGCGATCGACGGCGAGTGGTACGGCGTCGATCACAAGATCGGGTTATCGGTGGCAAATGGCGTCGTCACGGTGGTGGAGAATGACACGGCGGACCTCCATCTGAAGAAGATCACGGCTCCTGCGGGAACGGTCATCGCGCGTCTCACGGGCGCTGAGGGGACAGGACCGAAATCGGCGCGGTTCGTGGGTCAATGTCTTGAGCTGATCGACACTTCGCGTTCGCAGATGCTCCCGTGTCCGACCCACGCTTTCGTGCAGTCTGCAGCCTATGGCGGCAAGCCCGGACTGATGCTTCATTTCTGGACTGCGGACTTCCTTCGCAAAGACAATATTCCTGCCTACCAGTGGCAGTACCGCAAGTAATCGGCCAGAGGCAGTCAGCACCCCCCGAGGCGTCGGCCACGGCAGAATCCTTGCCAAAGGCCCCGCACATTGCCCGGGGGACGCGCGGTAAGGATTGGGAGTTCGATGACGAGGGTCTATATGCCGCGGCGCAGCTGTCGAACGACACAGCGCGTGAAAGTTTCGGCGATGCGATCCGCGCTGCTGCGGCGAATGGCCGTCGCCGCGCTGCTTCTCGTCGCGGGCAGTGCGGCGTTGGCCTGGGCAGCCGATGCGCCTCCTCCCCTTGCGGGCAGCCAGACCGAACGCGACGCCGGGTCGGCGCGACTTGCCGCCGAAGCCATCGGCGCGGGCCACCTGGCGGAGGCCGCGGGCATCCTCGAGACCCTGGTGGCGCCGCGGCATCATATGCTCACGATAGGGCCCGGCTGGCATCGCGATCTCGCGCGAGCCTATGCGGCGCTCGGGCTGATCGACGGGGCCCAGGGACAATATCGGCTTGCGTTGGCCGGGACGGCCGGCGACGAAGGCGCGGCCGGCGAAGAGCTTGCCGCGCTCATTGCCAAAGCGGGGCGGGCAGACGTCGTGCCGGACACGCTGGGGCCAAATGGCGCTAAATATTTCGATCTCCGCTGGGTCGATCGTGGCAACGCGACGATCGATTTCGGCACCGCCTTTGTGCTGCCGCAGGATGATGCCGACAGTGGGGCGTTCACGACGGCGACGTACCGAGCCGACTGCCTTACGCTCAAGTCGCAGTTGCTCGGCGGCACGGTCTTTTCCGCCGCGGGCAAGACACTGCGATCGTTCGGCGAGGGCGAGGCCGAAAGGCCCGCCAACGACCTCGCAGACCATAGCCTGAGAATGGTCTGCCGGCGCGATCCGGCCCTGCAAGTGAAGCGCGTGCCCTTGATCGATGGCCGCACGCTGCTCACAAGCTACCGCGCCCAGCGTCTCCGGCGGACGGCCCCGACGTCATCCCCAGGCGAGGGTGGCTCGCGCCAGGCGGCGTGCCGCGCGCATGTCGAGATGTTCGTCGGTCAGCTCGCCGCCGACGGGCAGGTGTCGGGTCCGAGCTGGCAGGTCCGCGATTGGTGGGACATGCGCACCGAGGGTCTGCCCAAGGAACGACTCGCCGCGGCGACGTCAGCGGTGGCGGCGCTGGCTCGCGCCGATCCGGGCGCCGCGCGCGCTTTCCAGCAGGCCTGCGTGCAAGAAGCGCTGGCGGGCGGAGCCGTGCCCGGACTGTAGCCGACTACCGGAGCCGGACTTGAAGACGCCGGACTTGAAGTCCTTCTCCGTGCAAGGAATTCGCGCCGCGTTCCCAACGTCTGTTTCTCGCAATTTGGGCCTTAAAGCCGCCTGGCCGCTGACGGCCACGATCGGATTTACTAACGGAGATCTCCGGCTGCGATTGCCCGCCCCTTGTGCAGGTCGAGCTTCGACGCTCCAGATGACATCCCTGTTTACGGGTTTCCGCGGCCCAAGCACATTCTTTTATTCTCCTCCTCGGTCAACCGTTGGCCTGTCGTCTGATCGCTGAATTTATATTGAATATCGCACTACTAGTGATAGGTGGAGCACACCAAAGACAAAGAGGTGCGATATGGGAGAGAAGCCAGTGGCGACGTTGCACGAAGGGGCTATCGCGAGAGAGGCCGCGCTACCTCGCGGTCTCGCACCGACCGATGAGGGATATCCCTCAACGGCCTATGGCTGGTATGTGGTGGGCGTATTGACGTTGGCTTATGTTTTTTCTTTCCTCGACCGACAGATCCTCAGCCTGCTGGTCGAGCCCATGAAGACCGACCTCAATCTCAACGATACCCAGATCAGCCTTCTGCAGGGGCTCGCCTTTGCGGTATGCAATGCTCTCGCCGGCCTGCCGCTCGGGCGCCTGGTCGACACGCAGCGCCGGACAACGCTGGTGGCTGCTGGCATCGCCTTCTGGAGCGTCGCGACGGCTGGATGCGGACTGGTGCGCAGCTATGGGGCGCTGCTGATGCTGCGCATGGGCGTAGGGGCGGGGGAGGCCGTTCTCACACCGGCGGCAAATTCGCTGATCGGCGACCATTTTCCGCCGCAGAAGGTCGGCTTGCCGCTCGCCGTCTACAGCATCGGGATTTTCATCGGCGGCGGGCTGGCGCTGGTCATCGGTGCGACGGTGATCGCCGGGGCCATCGAAGCCGGCCCTGCATATGTGCCCCTGGTGGGAGAGATCAGGCCCTGGCAGACGGTCTTCCTGATCGTCGGGCTTCCCGGTCTGCTGGTGGCGCTGCTGGCCCTGTCGCTCCGCGAACCGGCGCGAAAGGGAGCGCTTCGCCGGTCGGACGCGCCCGACGGTACCGGCAAGCCCGAGGCGCCGCCGCTGCGCGAGGTTTTTGCCTTCCTCAACGAGAATCGCCGCGCATTTATATCGGTGAACCTGTTCATGGGGTTTTCGGCGGTGGCGGGATATGGCGTCGCGGCGTGGGTGCCCTCGATGTTCATCCGCCGCCATGGCTGGACAGCGGTCGAGATCGGGCACACATACGGCTTGCTGCTGCTGGTCTTCGGCACGGCGGGCGTGCTGATGGGGGGATGGCTGGGCGACGTCATGACCCGCCGTCACGGGCCCGGCGGGCGGCTGCGCATCGCGATCGCCGTCAAGCTCCTGACCATTCCGTTCATCGTCGGCTATACGCTGCTTCCCGACGCGAGTTGGGCATTGCTGCCGTTGGCGGCATCGATCTTCCTACCAACGTTCATGAACGGCCTGAGCCCCGCCATCCTGCAGCAGATGGTGCCGAACCAGATGCGCGGCACCGCCATTTCGATCTCGCTGCTGGTCGTGAACATGCTCGGCCTCGGCCTCGGTCCGACCTTGATCGCGGTGCTCAACGATCATGTGTTCCGCGACCCCAACATGATCCATCTCTCGATCCTGCTGGTTTGTGTGGTGATGGCGGCGATTTCGCTGCTTCTCATCCTCATCGCCTATCGCCCCTATGTCGCGCTGGTGAATGACCTGCAGCAGTCGCAGACAGAACAGGGCAGGCAGGCATTTGCTCCGGGCAGGCACTAGGCTATGCCGCATCGATCAGCTGCGAAAAGCCTGCGACCAGGATAGGAGGGCCGATGCCGGACATGCCACGCCACCGCTCCCCCCGCTCCAGCCGCGACGAGCGCCGCACCGACTTGCTCGGCCATGCCGCGCGCGGGGTCCTGACGCAGGGCGGACTGCCGCTGTCCTATGACCAGCTCGCGGTCGCGGCGGGGGTCAGCAAGGCGCTGGTGTATAATTATTTCCCCAGCCAAATCGCGCTCGGCACCGCGCTCGTCGAAGAAGAACTGACCAGCGTCGATCGACGCGAACTTGGACGGCTGGCCGCGCTCGAGGACCCGGTCGCGGCAGCGCGGGCATGCGCGGACCTGTATTTCGACATAGTCGCCGATCGCGGCCCGCTGCTCCACATCCTGCTGGCCGACCCGTTGCTGAATCAGGGACAGACGGCGCATGTCACCGCGCGAAGCGGCCTGTTGCTGCTGCCGCTCGTGCGCCGATTGCGGGGCGCCTTTGGCATATCGGCGCGCGAGGCCAATATCATTGTCCAGCTTCTCATCACCCTGCCCGAAGAGTCGGGAAAGCAGGTATTCCAGGGCAGTTCGGCGCGCGAGCGGGCGAGGCGGCTGTGCGGCGACACCGTCGAGGCGACGCTGTCGGCCTTGCAGGGCGACCGGTCCGCCGACGGCGCGTTGGCGTCAGGCGTCGACCTGTTGTGACGCCGCCGCCCGGTGGCCATGTTCGTCGATCATATAGTCGATGCCGGCGCCGATGCCTGGCATGATCAGCCGCTCGATGGTTTCGAGGTCGGCCTTGCCGCGGGCCAGCAGGCGGCCGCCGCGTAGCGACATCGCGGTCAACAGGGTGCCGACGAACGTGCTCGCCCAGGCCGGCACGCCGTAAGCTTCCTCGAAAGCGCTGCCCAGCACGTCACGGTTCACCCGGCGGCGATCCTCATGCTCGCTGCGCAGGGCAAGGCGAACGTCGGGAAGCGCGAGCAGCTCCTGGACGATTTCGCCGCGCTGGCTGACCTGCCGAAGGTAGGCGATCGTGGTCAGCGTATAGCGCATCTTGGGGTCGGTGCAGTTGCGGGCGGCGGAAAGGCGCGCCTTGTTCATTTCCGTGAGCTCGGTCCGCGCGATCGCGACCAGGACCTCGGCTAGGCTTTTGTAATAATTATAGATCTGGGCCTCGCTGATGCCGATATCGCGGGCGATCCGTTTCAGCGAAACCGCGTGCACACCCTCGGCCCGCGCGATGCGCATCGCCTCGTCCAGTATCTGCTGACTGCGTTCGTCGCGCGACATCCGGCTGCGCGGCCGGCGCGAGGGCAGGCGATTGCGGGTAATCGTCGCCTCGGCTGGAACATCGTCGGGCGCCGTGGGTAGCGGCGTCTGCGGCTGGTCCTTGCCGGCATAGACCTTCGCCCAATAGCCGCGGGTCGGATAGGGGATGAGCAGGCGGTCGCAGATTTTCGCCAGCCCGTTGGCCGACAGGCCCAACCCCACCGCGACGTTCGACATCGGCTGTGACCAGACAAGATCGTAGATCGCGCGGCGCGTCAGGACGGTCGGAGGCGCGGCGGCATCGCCATCGCTGCCTCGCAGAGAAGGGCTGGTCGGGGCCATCGGATGATCAAACACTCCCGCTGCCAAAAAGCAAGCCTTAGCGTATTGACTATTGCTCAAGTTAGAATCTATGAATGCAATTCGCACCAATAAGAAGTGCGGCAAATCCGGGTGGGAGGATATCCTGATGCCTATACGCAAAACCGTTGCTTGCTTGCTCGTCGGCCTGTCGGGCGTCGCCTTTCCCACCGCACTCGCGGCGCAGACGCAGGCGGGCGACCGGCCTGCGGACAGCGCGCAGGACGATGGGGCCGGCGCGTCTGCATATGGATCGGATATCGTCGTCACGGCGCAGCGGCGCGCCGAAAGCGTCCAGCGCGTTCCCGTCGCCGTGACCGCGGTTCGCGGCGACACGCTGCAGCAGCTCAACATCACGTCGCCGCAGCAGCTGACGCTGATCGATCCGAGCCTGAAGTACAAGCAGAGCACCAGCGCCGGCAACTCCGGCTTTTTGATCCGCGGCATCGGCACCAGCAGCTTTTCGGCCGGGATCGAGCAAAGCATCTCGACAGTCGTCGATGGCGTCGTGCTCGGCGATCCGTCGACCATATCGACGCTGATCGATATCGAACGGGTCGAGGTGCTGCGCGGGCCGCAGGGCATGCTGTTCGGCAAAAACGCCTCGGCGGGCCTGATCTCCTTCACCACGGTGCGGCCGAAAATCGGCGAAAGCGAGCTGGTCGGGCGCGCGGAGTTCGGATCGAACGGCCATCATGTCGGCAATCTGATCGCCAACCTGCCCATTTCCGATACCATGGCGGTGCGCGCGTTCGGCTTCATCAAGGAACGCGACGGCGTCGTCACCAACCGCAGCCCGTTCCAGCCGAAGGATGTCGACGGCCAGCTCAACTACGGCGGCGGCCTCAAATTCCTGTGGGAACCAGCCGACGGTCTCAGCATCTTTCTGTCGGGCGATTATTCGGAGGTCGGGCGCTTCTGCTGCTCGATGGTGTGGACGAAAGTGACGCCGGGCTATGCGCCTGCGGTCAGCCTCGCCCAATACGGTATCGTCGCATCCGACAGCAATCGCGAGGTGGCGATCAAGGGCCGCTCGTCGGGCTCGGCGCAGCGCGGCGGGGTGTCGATGGAAGTCAATTACGATATCGGCGATCATGCGCTGACATCGCTGACCGCCTGGCGCGGATCGACGCGCGAATCCTTTTACGACGGCGACAATACGACGATCAATTATGTCGATCGCAACGGCGGGTCGAACAAGCTCGACCAGTTCAGCCAAGAACTGCGCCTGACCTCGCCCAGCGGCAAGCTGATCGATTATGTCGCGGGTCTCTTCTATTTCGACCAGCGGGTGACCGGCTATATCGACCAGCAGGGGTTGCTTGAATGGATCGTCCCAGCGTCGAACGGCAACGTAATCCGGCTCGTCCCTACCGCGCCGCCGGGCACCATCTTCGACGCCAATCTGACCAACCGCGTCCATTCGCGGAGTATCGCTGGCTATGCGCAGGCCAATGTCCACGCGACCGAACGGCTGAACTTCATCCTCGGTGGACGCCTGACCTATGACGATCTGCGGCTGAACTATAGCCGTGGGACGGTTCCAGGCGCACGGCCCATCCCCGGTGCCGTCACGCTGTCGCTGCGCCAGCGGGTCGACAACACCAATTTCTCGTTCCGCATCGGCGCGCAATATGACCTCACCGACGACGTCATGGCCTATGCGACCTATTCGCGCGGCTACAAGGGACCGGGGTTCAGTGGGCTCACCGTATCCAACGTCAACCAGGACCAGCGCGTCGCCCCCGAGATCCCGACCAATATCGAACTGGGTATCCGCGCGTCGCTGTTCGACCGCAGGCTGACCGTAAACGCGACGGCGTTCCGGATGCGGGTCCGCGATTTCCAGGCGCAGGTCGCCGATCTTTCGAGCGCCAGCTACGCGAACCGGATCACCAACGCCGGGTCGCTGAAGAGCAAGGGCATCGAATTCAGCATCGTCGCGCGTCCAACGTCGGAACTGACCCTCAGCGGCGGCGGTGCCTATGTCGATGCGCGCTACGGCCGTTTCGAGGGCGTGCAATGCTATTTCGGCCAGCCCAAGGTGGCGCAGGGAGGGCCGTGCGTGGCGCCGCCTGCCAATCCCAATTCGATTGACGGCTTTTTCGACGCTGCGGGCAATCGGCTCTCGGGCGCACCGCGGTTCAGCTATAATCTGGTCGCCGATTACCAGCGCGCGATCGGCAACGATCTGCGGGGGCAGTTCCAAGTCAATTTCAGCGGCCAGTCGGACGTCAACTATTCGGCGAATGGCGATCCCGGGACGATCCAGAAGGCCTTCGGCCTCTTGGGCATGAACATCGGCATCGGCGCGGAAGACGGTCGCTGGCGCGTCGGGCTGTTCGCGATCAACCTGCTCGACAAGCATTGGGCGGCGCAGAAAAATCCGAGCCCGGTCACGACCCTCAATCCCGGCGGATATCTGCAGTATCTCAGCCCCGACTCGGTTCGCACGGTCGGCGTCTCGCTCGACTTCCGTATCTGATCTTCGAAGGGACAAATGACATGAAATTGTACAGCGCGAACTTGCCGGCGCCGAACCCGCGCCGCGTGCGCATCTTTGCGGCGGAGAAGGGCATTGCCTTGCCCGAAGTCATGCTGAGCCTGCCCGAACGCGAGCATAAGTCGGCCGATCATCTTGGCCGCAACTCACTGGGCCAAGTACCCGTGCTCGAACTCGACGATGGCACGACGATATGTGAAACAATCGCCATCTGCCGCTATATCGACGAACAGCATCCCGAGCCGCCGCTGTTCGGCGGCAACGCGAAGGAAAGGGCCGTCATCGACATGTGGACGCGACGGATCGATATCCAGCTCGGCGAACCGACGAAGATGTTCTGGCGTCATGCGCATCCGGCGACGGCAGCGCTGATCGAGCAGCACAAGGTCTTTGGTGAATCCAACCGGGCGGTCTTGGCGCGCGCGATGCAGTGGCTTGATACAGAACTGATGGACCGCCGTTCATTCCTGGCCGGAGACAGTTTTACGATCGCCGACATCGCCGCACTCACGGTGATCGATTTTGCGGTGCTGATCGGACTTGATCCTATGGCTGGCAAGTCGGCCGTAACGGACTGGCACGCGCGCGTATCGTCGCGACCCAGCGCATCTAGCTAAGGATACTTCCGAGCGCCGGATGCTGGAATTCGGAAATGTCCCGGTTTCGCTGACCGGACCGTCTTCTACCGGCCACACCCGGATTCGGTTGGAATGGCGGTTCGCAAGATCGCGGCCATTGCCGGCATGGAGCCTGGATTATGCGAACAAGCCGAGGGACCGGGATATCATCAGCAATGAAAAATCGCCGGAGCCATTCGGGGGCCGTGGTTTCAACGTGCGGAATACGGCGATTCTCCGCCGAGGCTATCGTTCGTGTGGCTGATCAGCAGATCACACAGACACGCGGCATCGGAACAGGCGTCCCGCTTTGCGATAAAGGCGGCATCGCGAGGGGGATTGCTCTGGTCGACTTCCTGCTTGGTTGCATTCTCGCTCGCATAAACCCAGGCAAGGTCGTCGAGGCGACCCATGTGCCAGAGTCCGGCAGTGACTGGCCCCCACCGAGTGGTCCGCGGGGATTGTTAGTGCATTGACGCCTCGATCGCCAGTGTTGGCCGTAGGTGGAGCGAAGCGGAACCGGAGGGCGACACTGGCGATCGAACGGCCTCCGGC
>NZ_JBIXJU010000014.1:0-39790 GCF_052871675.1 Sphingopyxis sp. LARHCG72
TCCCCGCCTCATGCTCCTTCAATATCGCGATGATCTGCTCTTCGCTGAACCTGCTTCGCTTCATTCTGTCCGACTCCTTCGCGTCGGACTCTACTCAAATTCGGTCACATTTCAGGGGAGCACGTCACAGGCGATGCCAAACTTTGACCTGCCGCGCTATTATGCCAAACGGATCAACGAATATCGCGAGCGGCGCGGCTTGAGCGGAGATGCCGAGGCTATCGCCGATCTCGCTCTATCACCTGCCGACGCCCTTGAAACGCCGGACGATCTGGTCAGTGATGTACTGATCGCCGAATTGCTCATGGCAAAGGCCTTCGAAAAGGCGACACACCAATATCGCGCTGCAGGAAGCGACGGAGCTGACGATCCGGTCGTCGATATTCGCGCCACCCTTCTGGCCGTCGGGCGCGACTTTTATCACTCGCTGGGCGTGGAGGACGGCCCTCTCGCCGCCGCGATCGATGAAGCTGCGTCACGCTCGGCGTGGGAAGGCGAGGGCGGAGGCCTGCGTCCACCGAGCGACGAGGAGGATGGCATTATCCGGACCTATGTCGAACAATTTGCGGTGGGCGACTATCGCTATTCGAACCTTGCCGATGCCAAAACCGCCGCGCGGCGGCAGCGTGACGCGGCGATCGACGGGCGCGGAGCGACGCCTGCATGAAACGGCTGATTGCCTTCGATCTTGATGGAACGCTTGCCGAAAGCAAGCAGCCGATGGAACCCGCGATGGGTGAGGCGCTTGCCGATCTCCTCGGCGTGGCAGATGTTGCGGTGATATCCGGTGGCGACTGGCCGCAGTTCGAAAAACAGGTGGCGACGCGCCTTCCCGAGCGCGCGGACCTTCCCCGGCTTTGGCTCATGCCGACGACCGGCACAAAGCTTTACACTTTCCGTTCGGGCGCGTGGCAGGCGCGCTATGCCGAAATCTTCGCCGACGAAGAGAAGCAGCGCATATTCGAAGCCTTCGATGCGGCGCTTCGGGCGACCGGGTTCGTTCCCGAAGCGGTCTGGGGCGAGCGGGTCGAGGACCGGGGAAGCCAGATCACATTCTCGGCATTGGGTCAGGAAGCGCCGATCGATGCCAAGGAAAAATGGGATCCCGATTTCGCGAAGCGCAAGGTGATCCAAGCCGACCTTCGCCAACGTCTGCCGGGCCTGTCGATCAATATGGGCGGCGCTACGTCGATCGATGTCACGCGCGAAGGCGTCGACAAGGCCTATGGCCTGACGAAGCTGAGCGACGAAAGCGGTATTGAACTGGGTGCAATGCTGTTCATCGGCGATGCGATATTCCTGGGCGGCAATGACTATCCAGCCAAGGCGCTGGGACTGGACACGATCGCCGTTCGCGATCCGAGCGAAACGCTTGCGATCATCGAAATCATCGTTGCCTGTCTGAAGTGAAAATGCGGCGGCGATGTTCGGTCGGCGTTACCGAGATTGCCCCTTACGACTCCCGGCGAGGCGCGTGCCAAGGGGAACAAATGCGTCGCTGAATTGTTCTGTTTTCTGATGTTCGCGACCGGCTGCGCGTCTCGAAGCAAACGACAAAATACTGGGTGAGGCCTTCTGTCGCATCATTTTTGGAAGGTATGCCTGTGTACGAAACGCTTGATCGTAGATCGTTCGATGAAGGTTTGGAGGCGTGCCAAACGCTTCGGCCAAAAACTTCGGATACTGCCCGGATCGCGCTAGTCGGCGGCTTTCTTCCGCGACGCTGTGGCATCGCCACCTTCACCACCGACATCCATTCATCGCTAGCCGAGGCTGCTCCCGACCTTGTGGTCGACGTATATGCGATGGCGCCGGCCGCGGTTCCCACGATATTCGACCCCGTTGTTCGCGGCGTCATAACCGAGGGTGACGCCGGTAGCTTTGTCGAGGCGGCCCGGCAAATCGAGGCGAGCTGTGCCGAGATTGTGTTGCTGCAGCACGAGTTCGGCCTCTTTGGCGGCTTGGCGGGCGACATGATCCTGGAACTGGTGGATCGTGTTTCCGCACCGCTGATCGTTACGCTTCACACGGTACTCGCCGAACCTGACACCGATCAGCGCCGCGTGATGGAGCGCTTGATCGCGCGCGCGACCAAGTTGGTCGTCATGTCCGAGCGCTCGCACGATCTGCTGCGAAGCGTCTATCATGCCGACGACGACCAGATCGCCATGATCGCACATGGCGTCCCCGATCGTCCCTTCGGCCGCGCGTCGCAGTTCAAGCCGCAGTTCGGCTTTGCGGGCAAACAGGTCGCGCTGACCTTCGGTCTTTTGTCGCCGGGCAAGGGGATCGAGGCGGTCATCGAGGCATTGCCCGCGATCATCGAAGATCACCCCGACTTCCTCTACTGCGTTGCTGGCGCGACGCATCCCAATCTGCTGGCGCTTGAAGGCGAGGCCTATCGCGACCGGCTCCAGGCGCTTGCTGTCTCGCTCGGGGTCGATGCGCATGTCCGCTGGATTAATGCGTTCATGGACACCGACGATCTGCTCGATCTTATCGAGGCGGCGGACATATATGTGACGCCTTATATCGGGGCGCAGCAATCGACGTCGGGCACGCTTGCCTATGCGATGGCGCTGGGCAAGGCCGTGATCTCCACGCCATATGTCCATGCGGTTGAGCTCCTCGCCGACGATCATGGCGTGCTCGTTCCCTTCAACGACAGCGAAGCGATCGCGAACGAGATCGGCAACCTGCTGGGCGATGCCGACCGGCTGCTCACGCTGCAGCGTCGCGCCTATGATCGCAGTCGCGACATGATCTGGCCGGTGTTCGCCGAGCGGACCTGTTCGCTGATCGCGGAAAGCCGCGTCGTTCCGAAAGCTGCGCCCATAGCCGAGCATATCGGCATCGATGGGTTCCTGCGAATTTGCGACGATACCGGCATCCTCCAGCATAGCGTTCATATGATCCCCGATCGCGCGCACGGCTATTGTGTCGACGACAATGCGCGCGCGCTAATGCTGATGCATCGGCTCGACGAAGACGCGCTCGCCCGTTGCGGGCAACTGACTTCGGTCTTTGCCGCGTTCGTGCAGCATGCCTGGAACCCGGGCCGCGGCGAATTTCGCAACTTCATGAGCTTCGGGCGCAACTGGCTCGAGGATGTGGGGTCCGAGGATAGCTGCGGACGAACCCTCTGGGCGCTCGGCGCGACGGCTCGCGACGCACGCGATCCCGGCCTGCGGCAATGGGCGCATGAACTGTTCGAGCGCACCGCAGCGTCTGCGCTGGACTTCCAGTCGCCGCGTGCGACCGCTTTTGCGATGCTCGGCGCCGATTTTGTGCTCGCGGCCTATCCCGAGGATGATCTGGCGGACCGGATATTGCGCAGCGGCGCTGACCGGCTGATCGCGCTCTATCAGGCTGCCGCGCGGCCGGACTGGCGATGGTTCGAGCCGGTACTCGCCTATGACAATTGCCGCCTGCCCGAAGCGATGCTGCGCGCGGGCGTGCGACTTGAGCGCGCGGATGTTACCGCGTGCGGAGTCGAGGCGTTGCGGTGGATCAACGATGTGCAGATTTCGCCTTTTGGTCACTATCGGCCGGTCGGGTCCGACAGCTTCGGCCATGCCTATGAGCTGCCGCGGCCATTCGATCAGCAGCCGCTCGAGATTTGGGCTACCATCGATGCGGCGTCGGCCGCCTATGACGTGACCGGTGACGATATATGGCTGGCGCACGCGCTGCGCGCCTATGAATGGTTTTCCGGGCGTAACGACCGCGGTGCGGTCGTTGGTGATCCGCTGACCGGGACCAGCAAAGATGGCATTAACCCGCGCGGGCTGAACCTCAACGAAGGGGCGGAGTCGGTTCTTGCCTACCAGCACGCGACTTACGCGATCCGGGATTTCATCTGCAAAGCCGACTGAGGGGATTATGGTGCATCTTGTCCAGGATGAATTGCGGCTCCATGCCGACCCGACGCGCGTCGTCGTGCGGCCCTTTCACCTCGCATGGCAAGCATCGGGTCCCGATCTCGAGCGCGTACAGCGGCTGGCTCGCGAAATCGTGACGCTCGACACGCGCACCGTGCGCGCCGAGCTCAGTGTGGTGCTGCGCGATTTCGCCGACCGGCACTGGCAGATCGAGAAGGTGTTTGAGGATCGATTCGAGCAGATCGAACCCAAACTTGGTCTCGAAGGCCTCACATTGAAGCGCGAGATGCGCCTCTTGATCGGCGCCTATTTCTGTCACGAATATAGTTATGCGGCGGCGGCGCTGATGAACCCCAGCGTCGTTCGTCATCCCGACCAGACCGGGCTGGAGGAAGGCTGCATCCGCATCCTCCTGTCGCTGCGCGCGGTCGGTGAGGGTCATATCTCGACGATCGCCTTTCGCGAGGGAATCATTACCTGCGACCGCGAACTGACGCTGCTTCCGCAGCCCGCCTTCGCTACGGCGGCGATGCTTGGTCCGCACCGCGACGACAAGCCCGACGAGGTCGTTTCGCTCTACCGCCAGAAGGACAGCACCTTGTCGGGCACGGTGATCTTCCCGATTACGGAGGCGCAGCGCAACGGCCTCGAGGATTTGCGGCTGCTCGAGTTCGAGCGCGACAGCGGTAAAAGCGAGTGGATCGGGACCTACACGGCCTACAGCGGCCGTGACATCCAGTCTGAATTGTTGCGGACGCGAGATTTCAAGGATTTCACGCTGAGCCCGATCAAGGGAAAGGCGGGACGCAACAAGGGCATGGCGCTGTTCCCGCGCAAGATCGACGGGCAATTCTGCATGATCGGTCGGCAGGATGGCAAGAATCTCTATCTGCTGCGCTCGGACACGGTCGATCAGTGGGAGGACGGCGAATTATTGCTGGAGCCGCGCTTTCCATGGGAACTCATCCAGATCGGCAATTGCGGCGCGCCGATCGAACTCGACGAGGGCTGGCTGGTGCTGACCCATGGCGTCGGCGCGATGCGCAAATATGCGATCGGTGCGGTGCTTCTCGACAAGGCCGATCCGTCGAAGGTCGTCGGCCGGACGCCCAATCCGATCCTGTCAGCCGCCGACGAGGACCGCGAAGGCTATGTCCCCAATGTCGTCTACACCTGCGGCGCGATCCGCGTCGGCGACGATATTTTCCTGCCTTATGGTGTGGCGGACAGCTCGGTCTGCTTTGCGTTCGTCGCGATCAAGGAGATTCTGGCCGCCATGGCCTAGCGACACGCAACATAAGGCGAAGCGGCGGATTGTAGGAGTGTCGCCTTCCGCGGCAGAAGGAATGATCGATGCCGAAATCTCCGCCGCCGTCCCCCGCGAATGACCATGCGCTTCGCGAACACCGGCCGGGCGAAGGCCAGCCGAAGATCGAGGTGAGCCGCGGCAATGGTGACGAGCTGCACCAGAATGTGGCATCGGGCGGCAAATTGACCGATTCAGCAGCTTATCTCACTGACAATTTCGGCCATCGCATATCCGACAACCAGAATTCGCTGCGCGCCGGTGAGCGCGGGCCGACGCTGCTCGAAGATTTCATCCTTCGCGAGAAAATCTTCCACTTCGACCATGAGCGCATCCCCGAGCGGATCGTCCACGCGCGCGGATCGGGCGCGCACGGCGTGTTCGAATGCACCAAGGCGATCCCCGGGCTGACCAAGGCGTCGATCCTGCAGAAGGAGGGCACGACCTGTCCAGTTTTCGTCCGCTTCTCGACCGTCGCCGGCGGCGCCGGGTCGGTCGACACGCCGCGCGACGTCCGCGGCTTCGCGGTCAAGCTCTACACCGACAGCGGCAACTGGGATCTCGTCGGCAACAACATCCCGGTCTTCTTCATCCAGGATGCGATGAAATTCCCCGACCTCGTCCATAGCGTGAAGATGGAAGCCGACCGTGGCTATCCGCAGGCGGCGAGCGCGCACGACACCTTCTGGGACTTTATCGGGCTGATGCCCGAGGCGATGCACATGATCATGTGGGCGATGTCCGACCGCACGATCCCGCGCAGCCTGCGGATGATCGAGGGTTTCGGTGTCCACACCTTTCGCTTCGTGAACGAAAAGGGCGACGGCAAGTTTGTCAAATTCCACTGGAAACCCGTGCTCGGCATTCAGTCGACGACCTGGGACGAAGCGGTCAAGATCGCGGGTGCCGATCCTGATTTCCACCGCCGCGACCTGTTCGAGGCGATCGACGCGGGCGATTTTCCGGCGTGGGATCTCGGCGTCCAAGTGTTCGACGAAGCCTTCGCCAAGAAGCAGTTTTATGATGTGCTCGACGCGACCAAGCTTATTCCGGAGGAGGATGTTCCGGTCGAGATCGTAGGCCGCATGACGCTCAACCGCAACGTCGACAATTTCTTTGCCGAAACCGAACAGGTCGCTTTCCTGCCGTCGAACATCATCCCAGGCATCGATTTCAGCAATGATCCCCTGCTTCAGGGCCGGCTTTTTTCCTATCTCGATACGCAGAAGTCGCGGCTGGGAACGACCAATTTCCACCAGATCCCGATCAACGCGCCCAAATGCCCGTTCCACAATTTCCAGCGCGACGGGATGATGCAGACGCTCGTGCCGACCGGGCGTGCCAACTACGAGCCCAACAGCCTTGCCGAAGCCGGAGAGAATGGCGGCCCACGCGCGAGCGCCGAAACGGGCTTCTCGACCTTCACGGCCAATGACGAGCGGAACGACCCTGCGCAGAAGTTGCGCATTCGCGCGGAGCTTTTCGCCGATCATTTCAGCCAGGCGCGACTGTTCTACCTGTCGCAGACCGAGAATGAGCAGGCGCATATCGCCTCGGCGCTGGTGTTCGAATTGTCGAAGGTCACGCTCGATCATGTCCGCGCCCGCGTCGTCGGCCAGCTTCGCAACATCGATGAGGATCTCGCGACGCGTGTCGCCATGGGGCTCGCCATCGATCTGCCGGCGAAGGAAAAGGCTGCGCGGGCGCCGGTCGATCTCAATACGTCCGACGCGCTGTCGATCCAGAAGAATGCCGACGATACGATGGAGGGCCGCAAGGTCGCGATCCTCTTTGCCGAAGGATCGGACAAGGCGGTGATCGACAAGCTGAAGGGCGACATCGAAAGCGCCGGCGGCACCGCCTTCCTCGTCGCGCCGAAGGTCGGCGGGATCAAGGTCAAGGGCGGCACGCTCAAGGCCGACGGCCAGCTCGCAGGCTCGCCCTCGGTGCTGTTCGACGCCGTGGCTTCGATCCTGACCGAAGAACAGGCCACCGTGCTTTCGGCGCAGGGCGCGGCGGTGCAGTGGTTCATGGACGCCTATGGCCATTGCAAGACGATCGCGCATGACGAGGCGACGCTGTTGCTGCTCGACAAGGCGGGGGTCGAAAAGGACGGCGGTGTCGTTGCGATCGACAAGTTCGAAAGTGTGGGCACCCGGCGTCATTGGGCACGCGAAGCCAAGGTGCGCGATCTTGCCTGATCGTCTGTCCTGGTGAGCCGCGCATCGGCGACCCATCACCGCGATCTCCGGACCGGCCAGTCGATCTGGTCGGCACGGCGACGTCCTGCGATCGCTGCGCAGCCGCTGACAAGGGACATTGCGTGCGATGCGGTCGTCGTGGGGGCCGGCGTGTCGGGCGCGCTGATCGCGGAGGCGTTGTCGGACGCGGGGCTCAAGACCGTTATCGTCGATCGCCGGGGACCGGCAGAGGGATCGACTGCTGCGTCGACCGCGATGCTGCAATATGAGCTCGACACGCCGCTGACCTTGATGGCCGAGCGGATCGGGCGCGAAAGGGCCGAACGCATCTGGCGGCGATCGCGCCAGTCGGTCGACGCGCTACGCGAACGGACCGAACGGCTGGGCCTTGCCGTCGATGGTGCGACGCGCGGCTCGATCTATCTCGACGGCAATGTCCTCGATGCTGACGGGCTTGCGCTCGAAGCCGACGCCCGGCGACGCGCGGGGTTCGAGGTCGAGCTGCTCAAGCCCGCTGCGGTGCAGGAGCGATATGGGATCAAGGGACGCCATGCGCTGATCGGTTTCGGCAATTATTCCGCCGATCCGCGTCGTCTCACGGCGGGTTATCTGAACGTCGCACTGGCTCGCGGCGCGCGGCTCTATTCATCCGTCGATATCTGCGACATCGCGCCGACGGACGATGGGGTTGTCTTGGTATCGGCTCGCGGCCCCAGGATTCGCGCACGCCATGTCGTCATGGCAACGGGATATGAGATGATGAAGGGAATCCCGCGGAAGGGAAACAAGATCATCTCGAGCTGGTCGATCGCGACGCGCCCGCAGCCCCGCACCATCTGGTCGACCGCCGCGATGATATGGGAAGCCGCCGATCCCTATCTGTACATCCGGACCACCCCACGCGGAGAAATCATCTGCGGCGGCGAGGATGAGGAAATAGCCGATGCGGCTCTCCGCGACGCCAAGCTCCCCGACAAGGCAGCGACGCTGTCGCGAAAGCTTGCTGCCCTGCTGCCAGGAGTGGACGCGACGCCCGCCTATAGCTGGGCCGGCAGTTTCGGCGACAGCCCGGTCGGGACACCGACCATCGGTAGAATTCCCGGCATGCCGAATTGCTATGCTGCGATGGGATATGGCGGCAATGGCATCACCTTCTCGATGATGGCCGCGCAGATGCTGCGCGGCCTGATTTGCGGCTATGGCGATCCCGACGCCGATCTGGTCAGCTTTCATCGCAAATTTTGACTGCAGAGACATCCTTCCTTCGAAATATGTCCGCTTTCCGATTTGTCGGCCCGCAAGGTGACCTTCCGCAACCGGCCAATCGGCTTGACCCGAGCGTTTCCCTTTTTGGCCATTTTGGCCACAGGAGAACAATCATGGGTAGGTCAGAATTCGACTATTTACCTCTGCGACCGGCGTGGAATGCCGGTCGAAAGATTGGTGCAAAGCGGCCGTTAAAACCACGGTAGATATGGGCAAATTCGCTTTCATCTGGATCGCGAGCATCGGCTTCGAGACAGGGCGCTTTTCGATCTTGCGATCGACAGCAAACTGAGAGGCTGCGATCTAGTGAAGATAGAGATCGGCGACCTTGTCGCCGGCGGTGAGTTGAGAACGCGGGCGATGGTGATCCAGCAGAAGACCAATCGACCAGTTCAATTCGAAATCATGTCGGATGCTCGCGGGAGTCTCTTGGCATGGCTTGAGCGGCGCGGTGGATCGATCGAGGATTTTGCGTTCCCCAGCCGGATCGACCACTCCGCTCATATGAGCACGCGCCAATATGCACGTCTCGTCGACGAATGGGTCACCACGGTTGGCCTACGAAGTGAAGATTACGGGACGCATTCGTTGCGGAGCACAAAGGCGTCGATTATTTACAAGGCAACCGGCAACCTACGTGCCGTCCAAATTCTGCTCGGTCACACCAAAATTGAAAATACCGTGCGATACCTCGGCGTCGACGTTGAAGACGCGTTGACTCTGGCTGAAGGCATCGAAGTCTAACGATCAAATCTCTATATCCTAGAGAGCGAGCGCTCTGGCGCGTCTGAGAACGTCCGCTCTCTCTATTTGATCTCCAAAAGCTGACAGTCTCCAATTGATGACGTGGACGGCTCTCCAACTCCCCGCGGTATGATCCGCAGGATGAGCTGGAAGGAGAGCTACGATGGAGAAGATTGCAACAGTCGGGTTGGATATCGCTAAGTCGGTGTTTCAGGTCCACGGTGTTGATGCCGCAGGCGAGGTCCTGGTGCGCAAGCGCCTGAGCCGGGCGCGGGTAATTCCGTTCTTCGCGAAGCTACCGCGATGTCTGGTCGGCATCGAGGCCTGCAGTACATCGCATCATTGGGCCCGGGAGTTGATCGCGCTGGGGCATGATGTTCGGTTGATGCCGGCACAATATGTGAAGCCCTATGTGAAGCGCGGCAAGAACGACGCTGCCGACGCCGAGGCGATCTGCGAGGCGGTGACGCGGCCGACGATGCGGTTCGTGACGGTGAAGACTCCGGAGCAGCAGAGCGTGATGATGCTTCACCGGGTCCGACTGATGCTCAACCGCCAGCGCACTCAGCTGTCGAACGCGACGCGGGCCCATATGTCGGAGTTTGGGATCGTGGCGCCGGTGGGGCGCATTGGGCTTGAGCGCCTGCTGGCGATAGTCGCCGACAAAGATGACGAGAGGATTCCACCCGATGCCCGGCTCTGCCTGGAGATGCTCGGGGCGCAGCTCGCCATCGTGAAGGAACAGATCCTCGAGAACGACCGGCGCATCCGTGCGAGTGCGCGCGACACAGAAGTCGGGCGGCGGTTGATGGAGATTCCCGGCATCGGTCCGCTGCTTGCCAGCGCCTTTGTTGCCAGTGTCGCCGATCCGCGTCTGTTCAAGACAGGCCGCGACCTCGCCGCGTGGATAGGCTTGGTCCCGCGGCAGAACTCCAGCGGAGGGAAGGAGCGGCTCGGCGGCATATCGCGTGCGGGCAACCAGTATCTGCGTCAGATGCTCGTCGTCGGTTCGATGGCCGTCATCCGCCATGCCGAGCGGCACGGCACCAAACGGCCGTGGCTCATCGAACTGATGAAGCGTCGAGCGAAGAAAGTTGCAGCTGTGGCGCTAGCTAACAAAACCGCCCGCATGGTCTGGGCGCTGATGACGAGCGGAGAGCACTACCGCGAACCGCAGGTCGCGCACGCATAGGAGATCAGGCGCCGATCATGGCGTCGCCGAGGTTGGGAAGGGCAGACAGGAGCTGATGCACAAAGCCGGTTGAAACCGCCGGATCAGGAAAACCCATTTTGGCCGGTGCACCTCGAGTGCGTCCAATTGGTCGGGACCCGATCCGCGCGAAAGGCATCATGGCCAGCGGCGCATGACAAGGCCGCATCACAGGCCGGACACATGGCTGCACCGACCAGCAAACTGCATCGTTCTAGAAACCGCTTGCCAACGGAGGGCCGTCCACACACGGCCATGAGTGGCAAGCATCCAAACGGATTCCCGATAGCGGATATGCAACTCGTCTGGACATTGAAAAGGGACGCGGTATGGACCGCGTCCCTTCATCCGCTCGCCTTTTTGCGCCGTTCAGCCCTTGCAGGGACCGATATTGCTGCTGGTGACTTGCATCTGCATTTCCATGTCACCGCCGCCCATCGGCGACTTGCCCTTCGACGTCACGAGAACATCGGTCTTCTTGGCGCCGAGGGTTCCCGCGAGTGCGAGTTCGACTTTCTGCGCGCCTTGTGTGCATGTGCCCGCGACGTCGATCTTGCCGTCGCCGATCTGGTTCTTGCTCCAGGTACAGGCTTCGCCATAGCCTTTCGATAGTGCGCCGGCGACGTCTTCCTTGTCAGCCTGTTCCTGCGTGAGGCACTGTTCGGTGCCGCTGGCGGCTGCGAGTTGCTTCGACATCTGATCCTTCACATTGTCGGGTACGCCCGGCATCTCGAACTTGACCAGCTTCACGTCGGTCTTCCAGTTGCCGGCTTCGCGCTTCGCCGTCCCGGCCGGCGTTGCCGCTTTGTCTTCGCTCTTGCCGCAGCCGCCCAGTGCCAGCGCCGCGCTGATCGCGGCGACCGTCAGAAACTTCTTCATGCTTCGATAATCCTTCGATTGTTGCTTTTGGTCCCCCGCCAGGTCGCAATCACTTCACGCCCAAGCGATTGCGAGCGCGCATGTATCATGATTACAATGGGATGCACGTCCAAAGTTAGAAGACTATCTATCGGTGTAATCGGCCGGCAGCCGGTTCGATTGCGGAGGCAACAACGTCCGCATTCTTATTGTCTGCTTCCAAGAACGGACTGGCCGCAAAGGCCAGATCCAGCGGTAAGCTGTCGACCTTGAAGCAATCTAGGCGTCTCCTGTGGAGTAGAAATGGCCATTAGCTTTACTGGCCGCCATGCGCGCAATGTTTTTCAACTGGTATGGCCGCATACAATCGCTATTAGGTCCGACCGGGGACGACATTTGTTTCGGCTAGCGCGGAGCATCTTGTTTACTCCGAGAGAGGGTTGGTGGTCCGAACCTCGGCACTTGCCAGCCTCGGCGCTGAGTGGCGCATCAACGCTCCCTCATGAATGTTTCGTTCAGCCATCGTTCGGCTCGGTAAGACCATGGTTCTCGTTTCAAAGAAGGAGACGGGCCATGAAGAAATATGTTGCTGCCGCAGTTCTTGCAGCCGTTGCTATCCCGAGTGCTCCGGCACTTGCCGATCCGCCGCCCTGGGCTCCCGCCCATGGCAAGCGCGCCAAGGATCGCGGGCTGTATGACGGGTCTGGCCGCTATTATGAGCCGCGTCGCCTGTCGCAAAACGACCGCATCTGGCGAGCGAAGGATGGACGTTATTACTGCCGCCGCGAGAATGGAACGACCGGGCTCATCATCGGCGCCGCCGTGGGTGCGCTCGTTGGACGCGAGCTGGATGGCGGCCGCGACCGGACGGTCGGGACGATCATTGGCGCGGCCGGCGGCGGTCTATTGGGCCGCGCCATCGACCGTGGCGAACTCAAATGCCGATGAACTGAATGGACGGCGCGGGAGGGACCAGTCTGCCCGCGCCGCCCTCTTGGTACCGCGCGCTGTGGGGGACGCGCCGCACCCATTCTCCATCTATTCGAAAATATACTGATCACGAAGGCGCTGCCTGTTTGTAATACGAAGGCCGGGCACCCCAGCACGGTCAAGCATGTGCCGCCATGCGGCAAGCTCTTCACGGCTGAGGCGATATCTCTCGCAGGCTTTCTCAAAGTCCATTAGCCCACCGTCTATCGCCGCCAGAACTTCGGCCTTCCGGCGAGCCGTCCAATAGGTTGTCGATGACGATGGTAAATCGTCCACTGTGACCGGGCCCAGCGGTCCGGCGACCGATGTCGGCTTCGTCTTCAAATCGAGCACCGCGAACTCTCCATTCGCGCGGCCGAAGCCGCTTCTACGTGCCCCCCGCACCAAAACTGCGCCGATAAGGTTAACAAAATATTGCCAACTGATGGTCGATGCGACCAACGGTCGACCGCATCAGGGGTACAAATGCGTCGCGGCGTGTCCGCTTTCCTCGCTGTCCGACAAAAACCGGAACATGACCAAAACCGCTCAACGCGTGCCCGGAATTTCAGCTAGTTCTGCCGGCGTCACGACAGGCTCTTTCCGGTCCTTGCGTTCCGAATAGCGGTCGACGAGCTGGTCGGCATGGCCGCGCGTCAGTACGGTGAAACGGACCAACTCCTCAGCAACGTCGACGATGCGATCATAATAGCTCGACGGCAGCATTCGGCCGGCTTCGTCGAACTCCGCATATGCCTTGGCGACGCTCGACTGGTTGGGGATGGTGATCATCCGCATCCAGCGCCCGAGGATGCGGAGCGTGTTGACGCTGTTGAACGACTGCGAACCCGCCGAGACCTGCATCACAGCGAGGGTGCGGCCCTGCGTAGGGCGCAAACCCTTGTAGGCGAGCGGGAGATGGTCGACCTGCGCCTTCATGATGCCTGTAATCTGGCCGTGACGCTCGGGACTGCACCAGACCTGGCCTTCGGACCAGAGCGAATGCTGTCTGAGCTCCTCGACTGCCGGATGATCGTCATCCGCGATCAAGTCGGGGAGCGGCAGGTCGGAGGGATCGAAGATGCGCGTCTCGCATCCGAAGAGCTGGAGCAGCCGCGCTGCCTCCTCGACGACAAGCCGCGAATAGGAGCGTTCGCGCAACGATCCGTAGAGCAGCAGGATGCGCGGCGCGGGATCGAGCGGGCCGAGGCCGAGCGCCGGCTTCGTGCGGATATATTCCGTGTTCAGGGCGGGGAGGTGGTCGGGATCGGCCAGCGAGCGGAGGCGCGTATAGGTCTGTTCTGTCATGATACTCAGGCTTCTGAAGGCGTGGTGGCCGGGAACCAGCGGCGGCCGAGGCGGAAGGCGACGCCGACAAGCAGGATGAGGACGGGCACTTCGACCAGCGGGCCGATGACGGCCGCAAAGGCCACCGGCGAGGCGAGCCCGAAGGCGGCGATCGCGACTGCTATCGCGAGCTCGAAATTATTGCCCGCGGCGGTGAAGGCGACCGCGGTCGTGCGCGGATAGTCGGCTTCGATGAGTTTTCCCATCCAGAAGCTGATGAGGAACTGTACGACGAAATAGATGGTGAGCGGGATCGCGATCCGGACGACGTCGCCAGGAATGGTGACAATCTCCCCGCCCTTGAGGCTGAACATCGCAGCGATGGTGAAGAGCAGCGCGACGAGGGTGATCGGCGCGATCTTCGGCAAGAAGCGCGTCTCGTACCAGTGCTCTCCTCTGGCGCGGGCGAGAAACTTGCGCGTGAGATAGCCCGCGAGGAAGGGGATGCCGAGATAGATGAGCACCGCTTCGGCAATCGTCCAGAAGCTCACGTTGATCACGCTCCCTTCGAGACCGAAGAGCGGCGGCAGCACGGTGAGGAAGAACCAGGCATAGACGCTGAAGAAGAGAATCTGGAAGATCGAGTTGAATGCCACCAATGCCGCGACATATTGATTGTCGCCTTTGGCGAGCTGGTTCCACACGATCACCATCGCGATGCAGCGCGCGAGGCCGATCAGGATCAGGCCCGTCATATATTCCGGCTTTTCCGAGAGAAAGATGACCGCGAGCGCGAACATCAGCACCGGGCCGATGACCCAGTTCTGGATCAGCGAAATGGCGAGGACGCGCTTGTCGTCGAATACACGCGGGAACTCATCATAGCGCACGCGCGCGAGCGGTGGATACATCATCAGGATGAGGCCGATCGCAATCGGGATGTTCGTCGTGCCGACCGAGATGGCGTCGATCGCGGCGGGCAGTCCAGTGAAGACCGACCCCAGCAACACGCCGAGTCCCATCGCGAGAAATATCCAAAGCGTCAGATAGCGATCGAGGAACGCCAGCCGTTCGCGCTTTGCTGCGGCGGTCATTTCGATCTCCTAGGCTTGAACGCGATTGCCGGCGGCATCGACGACCTGCTCACCGTCCTCCTTGGCGAAGGCGCCAAGCTGGCGTGCCGGAAGAATGTCGAGCACGGCTTCCGAGGGGCGGCAGAGTTTGACCCCGAGCGGCGACACGACGAGCGGGCGATTGATGAGGACCGGATGCGCCATCATCGCGTCGATGAGCGCACTATCGTCTAGGCTCTCGTCGCCGAGGCCCAGCTCGGCATAGGGCGTGCCTTTTTCGCGGAGCAGGTCGCGCGGCGTGATGCCGGCACGTTCGATTAGCTGGTCGAGCAACACGCGCGACGGCGGCGTCTTCAAATACTCGACGATATGCGGTTCGATCCCGGCATTGCGGATCAATGCGAGCGTGTTACGCGAGGTGCCGCAGTCGGGATTGTGGTAGATGATGATGTCGGTCACGGGGCTGGTTCCTTCAGCAGCAGGTGAGTTCGGCGAGCAGCGGCTCGCATAGCTCGGGGCGGCCTTGGCAACAGTCCTTCGCAAGGAAGAGCATCAGTTCTCGGAGTGTGTCGATATCGGCTCGCTGTATCTGCTGTCGCCCGAGCTTCTCGGATTTTACGAGACCGGCTTTGGCCAGCACAGCGAGATGCGTCGAGAAGGTGCTCTGCGTGAGACCCGAAGCGTCAACGAGTTCGCCGGTCGACAGACCTTCCGGCTCATGCCGGACGAGCAAGCGGAAGGCTTCTAGGCGCGTCGGATGGGCGAGAGCGGCGAGAGCGCGAAGCGCGGAATCGATGTTCATGCATCGGGATTATCCGATACTTTGACCTTCGTCAATTCCCATCGTAAATGGCCGATGAATTAGGCCGAGTGTCCGTATAGGCTAATCGTTGCCTAATAGCGGACAGTCTCCAACCAGCCAGGACCAGCGGTTGATGTTTTGTCGGGAGATTATGCCGGCGAAACCTCGCCGGTGGGGTGTAAGGGCGGATGACGTGGATGTCCTGAATGCCCGCTCCCGATCGAGGGAGGGCAGATCAGGCCGCGGCTATTTACCCGCTTCGTCATTGGCGGCGACCTGCCCTGCGATCCGCGCGGTGCGGGTCAGCGACACGTGCGGCCCCGGCGTGGCGTCCTCGGCTACAATCTCAGCGCCCAATTGTTTTGCGAGTGCCTGGATGATGCGCGTGCCCAGCCCGGCAGTCGATCGTTCACGAAGAGCCGGTTGGTGTAAGCTGCAAGCGGGCGCGGCCGACCAATAAGACCGGCCCGCCGCTCGCCATGTGATCCGGACGACAAGCTGCCGCCCCCGCACCGAGCGGAAGCGGCAGATCCCCTTTAACGGGCGTTCGTTTTACTGCGGGCTGAGCCGCAGGCGAAGATTCAGGCGATCGATCCTCGATTGCAGCGCGGCTTCGTTGCGTGCCGACAGCCGATCCATCCGGTCATGCCGCATGGCCCGCTCGCTGGCGCGAATGGATCGCAGCTCGCGGGTGGCACTCATGGTCGTCCGATTGTCGATCGTGCGCTCCGACCGGGCGGTGCGGACATATTGGTCGAGGCTGGCGAGCTGCGAGAGAATAGCGGGACGGTTCGTCCCATAGTCGCTGCCCATGCCCTCGCGCCCGGTAGGAACCCAGCGCCCACGGGCGTCATAATAGCCTGTCGTCGTGCCGGCGTTCCATCGGCCGTTGCGATCATAATAGCCCGGATGCGGATCGGCGACCCAATTGCCGTTTGCATCGCGGCGTCCGTTCGCAGCGCCGGCAATCCAGCGACCGTTCATATCATAATGGCCGACGGTCACGCCCGCTACCCAGCGACCGCGCGGATCGTAATGCCCGCTCGCCGCACCGGATATCCAGCGATCATTGTCATCATAATAGCCCGCCGAGGAGGCCGGTATCCAGCGGTTCTGGCCGTCATAGCTGCCGCTCGCGGTGCCGTCCTCGCGCTGGGGGATCCAGTTGCGCCGCTCGTCATAATAGCCGTTCGGGGTTCCGGCGACCCAGTTGTTGTCGCGGTCATAATAGCCGGTGGCCCGGCCGCGCGCGGTTGAGGTCGCATGCCAGGCGCCGGTGGTGTCGTAATAGCCATAGGCATCGTCGCGGCGATTTTGCGGTGCGGAGGCAGCCGTTCCGATCCAGCGTCCGCGATCATCATACCGGCCACCGGCCGAACCCGGCACCCAGGTGTCGTTACGGTCGTAGTAGCCATTCGCCGATGCCGGCACCCATTCGCCGCCCGATCGATAGTCGCCTTCGCCGCGACTGGACGCCGCATAAGTGACCCAGCGACCATCGCTGCCATATCGGCCGTTGGGCGGGCCATCGACCCATATGCCCTCGCGATTATAATAGCCGCGGGCATCTGAGGAGTTCACGCCCGTGGCGTGCCAGCGGTTCTGATCGTCGTAATAGCCGAAGGCGTCGCGGCAATCGCGCGTCGGCTTGGCGATCTGGTTGGCGATAACAGCTCCAGCGGCAGCGCCGACCACGGTGCCGATCGTCTTTTCTCCGCGTCCCGCGACGACGTTACCGAGCACGCCGCCGGCCGCCGCGCCACCGATGGTGGCGACGACGCGCGTCGAGCGCTGTTCTTCGCAGGTCGCCTGCGACTGCGTTCGTGCGCCGGCGACGGACGGAACAAGGGCGATGGCGGCGATATTCGCCGCGAGAATAAACCTGTACATTTGGGGGCTCCTGGAACTGGCAAAATGCCGTTCGCTTTGAATGAACGCCCCGCGCCTGATTTTGTTCCTTAAGTTTCAGTTTTATGGAATAATATTCCGAAATATGGAAATAAGGAATCTCATCATTATAAATTATCTGGATAATCTTGATTGAAGTTTATTTAGATTTTTTCAAAGTAATGAGAATGCGGTCGGGAGATTTGACAAACGGTTCGCGCAAAGAAATCGCCTATCGCTTTATCTGAGGCATGAATTAGGAAAAGAATGACGCGCAATAGAGAGCGGAGCGCGCCTGGGGCGCACTTTCGACGCAAGTCGCCGGTCGTCGGCGATCAGTGGCGCCCTGCGTTCCATATCGCCGTCAATTGGCGAATGACCCGCATGCGATGTTGATAGGTGCTATATCGTTTTCCCACGCGCCCATTGGCGAAGTCGTCGGCGAGTTTACGGGTCAACCAGTCTATCTCCGCTCTCTGCGTATCGGAGTCGGTCACCGCCGGTTCGGGAGCAGCGGGACCGGGGTTTCGGCAGGGCGTGAACGCGGGGAAGTGACCGCCTTCATTTTCCCAACTCTCCACGGCGGATCGCCGGTCAGCCTCTGGTAGCAATGGAAACGCCATGACATGCGGCGCGGTTACGGCCAGCTCAGGCTTCAAAACGTCTGATATGTTCGGCATGACCCGACTCCATAGGCGAGCGGGAGTATGGGAGTATCTCTCTGTCGCACCGGCGCCCGGGGCATGGGATGCGATGTTTCCCATGTGGGGATGATGCCGGTCGAATGCTAGGGCGGAGCCATCCTGTTCGGCGACGGAACGGACAGAGCGTCGGGGGGGAAGCTCGTCTCCTGGCCGGCTATGCGCTGTGCAGCCTCGGCACTTCGAAAACGCGCGCGACGGCCATCGTTCAGAACGGGCGCATGTCCGGGGAAAGCGGCGCCTTCGAGCGCCATCCCGATATACCGTCCCGCAAAGCGCCGGGACTGCGCCAGCGCCGGAGGAATGATGACGATATGGGCTGATACCGATGAGCAGGCCGATGCCCCGGTGCGAATTGATGCCTGCAATGCGTCCACCCCGTGATAAGATGCGCCATCACCCGATTTCGATCGCAAGCTTCCCGTGACTGAGAGACATCGAGCTCCCGCTTGCCCGCCGGGAGTTTTCCGATGATCGCCATTCCTGAACCCTCGCGACCTTTCAGCCGGGTCGTTCGGCTGTGGAGCCGCCTTGTTCGCCATGTACTGGAACATGTTCCGCAAACGACGGAAAATGCGTTCCGCCAGTCTCCGCGGCGGCAAGCCGATCTGGAACGCGCGCTCGATAGCTGGGCGAGCGATAACTGCACCCGCCCCGGATCGCCGCAACCTGCCTGTCCGCAAGATGGTCTCCCGGCACCCTTTCGTCATGCGCTCGACCGCTGGGACAATGAGGGCGGCGCACTATCCGAGCGAGGAGCGCGATCATGATTTTGCACGCTCTTTTCGGCCGCCACCTCGTCGACTTCAAGGCCAGTCACTGGGATCGGGGACGCTTCGTCAGCCATTGCACGGTGTGTGGCTGCGAGATGGTCAAGCTGCCCGGCCTGACCTGGCAGGCGAGCGGGCGGCGGGTCTGAGACGATTGGCTTCTGCCGCCCGACCGGACGGAAGCGCTCTGTTCGTCGTCCGGCATGATCGTCAGGAACAATGCCCTATCCCGCCCATTAGCGAGCGTTTGAAGAGGGGGGAATGGTGATGGTCCAGTGTCAGGAACTTCAAGTCCGGTCCCGCGTTGCTTTCGTATCGCGCAGGAGCCTCCCGGCGTTTTCGCAGCCCGTCATATTGTTGCCGCTGCACCAGCCGGAACCCGCATGTGGCAAGGAGAAGGACTATGTTCAGATGGGCCATTATCTTTGCGGTTGTCGCACTTGTCGCGGCGCTGCTCGGCTTCGGCGGCATTGGGGGCCTGTCCGCCGATTTCGCGAAAATCCTGCTCGTTCTCGCTGTCGTCCTTCTGATCATCGGCTTCGTCTTCGGGCGGGGCGGGCAACGACCGCTGCCGTGATGGCCGCGTAACGGTTCAAGTGATTGGCGGAATGCCGGGTTTCATGTTAGAATGCCCCCACGACTGCGGTTCAATCCGATCGGATTCTCGTGGGTTCCGGCATTATACCGTGGTCGGTCCGTGTCTTCGTCCAGCTGATCGCCGCCGAGAGCCTGGTAGCGCTTGCTCCCTGCATTGAGGAGAAGCGCACATGCGCAAGTTCCACATGATCCTGCTCGCCGATAGCGCGAGCAATCCGCGACGCGTGGAGTTTCAGGCCGAGGGGCCCGATCACGCCTTTCAGGTGGCCCGCACGGAAGAGGATGGCGTTCACGTCGAACTCTGGGAGGGCGGCGAACTTCTCGCCCGGATGACGAAATCCGGCGCAGATATCTGGAAGCTCGAAAGTTCGTTGGGCGCAACATTGGCGGCCTGCGAACCACTCCGATATCTTCGCCCGCACAGTCCGGCCGTTAGGCAACTTGCCGACGCCGCCCGCGTTGTCCGGCAGACGAAGGAGGTTGGCTCGATGAACGACCGCGACGATGGAGAAGCGCCCGGGAGTCTGGACCGTGCGATGACGTCGCCGATCGAGCGCGTCGCGCGCGCGCTTGCCGGACATGCCCTCAGCCGGAACGCCGAAGGCGACCTCGCGTCGGCGAGTGCGGCGGTTGATGCCCTCTGGCCCGATTATAGCGATGCGGCGCTCGCGGTGCTCCGGACCTTGCGCGAGCCAAGCGCCGCGATGCTCGGCGTGGGCGATGCGGGCGTCTGGGACCGGATGATCCGCGCTGCCATCGAGGACGAGACCATATCGGAATAGCAATGCGTCCGCATCTTCGCGGGAGGCCTGTCAGCGGGAGAGTGTGATGCGCGCGATCAAGGACAACAGCCTCACAATCATCCTCCTGTTGCTCTTCGCCGGCAGCATATTGGGTCAATGGCTGACCGGCTGGCATGTCGCGCTGGAAGACGCGGTCCGTCATGGGGCGCCTGCCATGTCGCTCTCCGCCTATACGGTCAGCCCCGAGTTTCTTTCGAGCGTCTTCGAAAATTGGGAAAGTGAGTTCCTGCAGATGTCCGCCTATGTCGTGCTGACGGCCATCCTGATCCAGCGCGGTTCTTCGGAGTCGAAGGATCCCGACAAGCCTCCCCGCGACGCCGATCTGACGGCGCAGGCACAGAAGCCCGACGCCCCCGAGATCCTGCGCAAGGGGCGGCTGGCGCGGGCTCTCTATTCGCGGTCGCTCGGGACCGTGCTCTTCATCCTCTTTCTCCTCTCGTTCGTCCTGCACTGGACGCAGAGCGCGCATGCCGCGGCCGAGGAGGCAAAGGAGCATGGCGAGGCCCCCCTTTCGACGATGGCCTATCTTGGCGACCCGCAACTCTGGTTCGAATCCTTCCAGAATTGGCAGAGCGAGTTTCTGTCGACTGCGGTGCTGGTCGTGCTCTCGATCTTCCTGCGCCAGCGCGAGTCCCCGGAATCGAAGCCGGTCGCGGCCCCGCATTCGCACACCGGCGACTGACCGGGCGCGCCGTCTTCTTTCCCCGATGGTTATGGCAAGCGCCCGGCCGTGTGTGAACCGGCCGAGCAACCAACGGCGCCACCGGCCGTTCTAGCAGGGTTCGGGTGGGCACGAAGGGAGACTGCACGTGAAACCGATCGACACCGACGCCACCCATATCCTCACCGCCGATCACCGCACGGTCGAGAAGCTCTTCGCCGATTTCGGCAAGGCGAACGGGAGTGCCGCCAAGGGCAAGCTCGCCGACCGGATCTGCACCGAACTCAAGATCCACGCCCAGATCGAGGAGGAAATCTTTTATCCCGCGCTCGAGGGCAAGATCGACGGGGATCTGCTGAAGGAAGCCTATGTCGAGCATGACGGTGCCAAGCTGCTGATCAACGAGATCGTTGCTTCGAGCCCCGACGACGAATTCTTCGATTCCAAGGTTACGGTGCTCCGGGAAGAGATCGAGCATCACGTGAAAGAGGAAGAGAAGCAGCACGACAATATGTTCCAGCAGGCGCGTGCCGCCGATGTCGATCTCGATGCGCTGGGGCAGGCGATGCTGGCGCGCAAGGCAGAACTGACGGCGCAGGCCAGGGCCGAAGGTCTGCCGCCCGCGCAAACCACGACTATGTGAGCAGGATGCCGGCCCAGCGCGATATCGACCGGCGATCGGCGCGGCTCGCCGCGTCGCTCGCCGGAAGCGAACTTCGCTGGGCGACGGCGGAGAGCTGTACCGGCGGCCAGCTCGCAGCGCTGATGGCGCGCGATACTTCCCTTGGCCCGCATCTCGAGCGCGGCTTCGTCGTCTATTCGGTTGATGCGAAGTGCGAACTCCTCGGCGTCGACCGCGCCGACGCCGAACGCCACGACGCCGTGAATGCCGAGGTTGCCGAGGCGATGGCTGCGGGGGCGCTCGACAATAGCCATGCCGATCTTGCGATCGCCCTCACGGGTTTCTGCGGTCCCCGGCAAAAGGACGAAGAGGTCGGCCTCGTCTATCTCGCATGCGCGGCGCGCGATGGTCGGCGCCTCGCACAGGAATGCCATTTCGGCGATATCGGGCGCGAGGCTGTCCTCGACCATGCCGTTGCCGCGGCTCTCGCGTTAATGGCGCAGGCGACCGACGCGCAGATCCTCGCCACCACCGCCGGCGAAGGAATGATTGCCACCCCTTAAGGGCGCGAGGCGGCCGGGATGTCCAGCGGACGAGGATAGCATTCGTCTTCGCCGGGCTTCCCTATGGCCCCACGTCGGAACCCGATGGTCGCAGGCGATGCCCTTCGTTCGCGGGGAAGCCGAGCGCGGTCGACACGCCGTCGTTCCAGCCATAAGGATCGGCGCGGATCACGGGTTCGCCCGCCTCGTCGAAGAGCACGGTCTGATAGGTAAGCCGGACCGGGATGGCTTTCGGCAACGGGACAAAACTTTCCTTGCCGGTAGCGCGTGCCTTCTCCCATTCGGCCGATATCCCTTCGTCGTTCGCGAGCATCGCGGCGAACCCCAGCGCGTCCTCGATCCGGACGCAGCCATGGCTGCGCTGGCGCTGTACCTCGTCGAAGAGCGGCTTGGCGGGTGTGTCGTGAAGATAGATCTGATGTTCGTTCTGCATGTCGAACTTGACGAGCCCCAGCGAATTCTTCGGCCCGGGTTGCTGCACGATCCAGCCGTCTTTCCACGTCATATTGTTGCGCCGCAGGTAGCCGGCGCCCTTGCCGGCGATTTCCTTGTTCTGGATCGAGCGCGGCACCGTCCAGCTCGGATTGGCAACGAGCCGATAGATCGGCGATCCGAGCTGCGGCGTTTCGGTTTCGGGTTTGCCAACGACCACCTTCCGCGTGTCGGCGAGCTTGCCGTCGCGCCAGTAAGCGAGCCGTGCCGAGGCGAGGTTGACGTCGACGCGTGTCGCGGGGGGATTGCGGTCGAGCCAGCGCAAACGTTCCATCGCCACCGCTATCGCCCGTGCCCGGTCGGCGTCGGAGAGGTTGAGGATCTCGAGCGCGTCGCTGCCGATCACACCATCGGGCTTGATGCCATAATCGGTCTGCATACGCTGCACCGCCTTCACCATCGCCGGATCGTAGCGCTCGCCCCGCGCCGATGCGCCATCGAGATAATCGGAGGCGACGAGCTGGCGTGCGATCGCCGGGATGCGCGGATCGGTGGCGCCGGACTCGACCGGTTTGCCGGCATCGGGGATCGCGGCGACCGGCGCGTCGTTCGCCTTGCGAAGCGCGAGATAGGCCTTCGACAGCGCGCGATAATTGTCGTCCTGCGGTGCGAGGCTGTCGAGCCAGTCGCCTACCTTGCCCTTCGCGAGCGCCTCGGCGAGACCGGCTTTCAAGTTCGGGTTCGGCCGCGGTACGCTATAGATGCTGTTCAGTTTCGCAGGATCGGAAGCACCGCGCGCGAGGGCTGCGGCATAGCGAAGCGCGCTTTGGGTGAGCGCTGCCTGATCGGCGTCGCTTTCGGGTGCATCGAAACGCATCCGGTCGAGACCATGCGCCGCCCGCCTCGCAATCGCTTCGCGCAATTGCCGGATGGTCGCGTCGCTCCAGCGCGCATCCTCGGCCGCGGCGCCGGACTGCCTGGAGCCGGGGGAGGAGTCGCAACTTGTGAGCGTGAAAGACAGGGCAAGCAAGGAACAGGCAATCACACCGTTACGCACATCAATCTCCTCATGAATCAAGGAGACAACCCGGGAGAAAGGGCAGCGTTCCGGTGGGGACGTCAAGCTGTCGTCGCTTGAGCCGATAATATCAGGCGCGCGCGGCGTAGAGCAGCCGGCCCGTCCCCAGATGACCGAACATTTCGTCGAGGCAATTTTCGCGGACCGCGAAGCAGCCCTGACTGCGACCCAGTTTCCCGTGCGCTGCGATCATGTCGGGGTCGGCGTACCATGCGCCGTGGATAACGATCGCGCGCTCCATCGCATTGTCGTTGGTCGGGTCGAGGCCGACGGGCCGCTGCGACCAGCCATGCTTGCCGACATAATAGTCGCCGGTCAGAAAAGCGCCCTCGCTCGAGGCGTTCGAGCCGGAAGCGTTGGAGAATCGCTCGAGATAGCCGGTGTGATGCGGGTCGGATCCGGAGCCTGCGCAACGAGCAGGCGCGACACCCTTCCGCTCGCGACATCAAGGAAATGAAGCCTCGCGTCCGAGGACGGGGCGGAAAAATCGACGATCGCGATGCGGTCGCGATGCCGGATCGCCTTGGCATGTGTCTCCAGTGCGGCGAGTGCGCGGCGCAGAAGCCTTGGATCGAGTGAGGCGTCGGCGATCTTGGCCTCGGCGGCCGGCGGGAGAGGCGCTGCGGCGGCGACCGACCGGTTCCGCGGGTGGATTGCGAACGGGCCGGTCGACGAGCGTGTGAGCGCGCCGAGGGCCGCGGCGCCGCCCGATAGCATCAGGGTTCGCCTGCCCAGTCGAAGAGGCCGTATATACATCGACCGGATATAGGCGCCGGCGGTTCTCTTTGAAGGCCGGAGCCGGGAGCGGGCGGGTTCGAACGGGCCGCGCCGTGCGCGCCTGTAGCCGAGCCGTTTGGTCTGACGCGTGACGACAGGCCCGGAATTGGCCGGGCGCTGGACAGTTGGACGGATCGGAGAAGGCCCGGGTTACGCCAAGCGACAGTTTCAGCCACTCCTCCGGTTTAAAGGCAGACGGGTCGTTATCGGCCGTCTCGACTAGAAGCTGACAGTAGCGTTGAGCGAATTATAGAGCGTATCTCCGCCAGGCGGCGCATTTGGCGCGTTACGCAGGAAGCTCCCCTTGGCGAGCAGCAGGCCATTCCATTCGAGGCGCAGGCGTTTCGGGATGAGCCAGTAGCGAACGCGCGCCTCGATCTGGTGACCGGCGAAGCGTCCTGAATTTCCGGACGCGTCTCGAACGCCCGTTGTAGAGAAGCTATCATAGCGCGATGCGAGCCAGAGCGGACGATAGGCGGCAAAGGCATCGATGCGCTTTGAGGGTGTTGCCTCGACGCGCAGGCCGGTTGCGACAATATTGGCCCGCCCGACCGCATTGTAGAGACCGGCAGGCGCAAGATCCGCCCGCCGCATGCCGAACAGCGTGTCGAAGCGGGTGAATTTCGTACCCCGCCCATCGCCGCTCGCATAGTCGAACTCGAGCGCGATCCGCGGCAACCAGGGATGCCGGAATGTGTAGCCGACTTCGGCGTGCGTGAACCAGGCGGAGACATCGAGCCTGATTGCGGTCGGCGCGAGCGACGCCCGGACCGTTCCGAACTGATAGAAAATCTCGCTCTCGAAGTCGGCGCGGCCGGAGGCGGGGTCGCGGTAGACGCGTAGACCGACCGTATCGAGCGAGCGGTCGCGCGTCGCGAGCTTCGGGGAGTCGCGTTCGCCCAGGTGAAAATGGGACAGCTCGACGGCGCCGCCCTTGCCCGCGAGCTTCTTCGTGGCGAGCCCGCCCCACAAGACGAGGTCGAAGCTCTCGCGGTCGAACCGGACGTGGTTGTCGACGAGGTCGGCGCGGTTGTCGGGAAGGCGCACCTGCGGCAGCGTGTAGATCAGCGTCGCAGACAGATCGTCCGGAAGGCCGAGATCGGCCCGGATGCCCGTGTAGCCATTGGTCGTGTTGCGATAATCGTCCGCGGCGACGAGACGGCGCGACCCCAGATTGAGCGTGAAGCGACCGGCTTGGAGCCCGAGCTTCGTACCCGGCCCGAAGGCGTCCGGTATGTCATAGCCGACGTAAGCCTGCACCAGTTCGAGCGTGTTCACTTCGCCCGTCGTGATCGGCGTCCCGGCATCGCCGCCGTAGACGCGGCTGTCGTAGAGCTCGGCGCCGAGCCTCAGCCTTCCGGTGCGATACTCGCCGGTGACAATGGTGCGGATATTGAAGAGATCGTCGGACTCGTTGAAGCCCGTGCGGGGCTGGCCTTCGATGGTTTCATAGCGCAGGCGCGTATTGGCGCTGAGCGTCAGGCCGTCTTCGGCACAGGCAGGGGTAGCGACGAGCAACAGAGCCAGGAGAGAAAAGCGCTTCAAACAAACCTCCTCATCCCCGCGACGCAGGGATCAAAAGGCAACGCTTGAGCGCACGCTGCGCTTGTCCGGGAGGTTGCTCGGCCCCGGTCCAAAATAGCTAGAAGACATCCGGGGCCGGCACAATCCAAGATCGTCTTGCGCGACATGAAGGCCAGCTTCGGGATAGCAGGCCGAAGCTGCCGGTGTCGGCAGTCTCAATGGCGGGTAGACACTCGCTCCAGATCCTTGAGCACCGCGTCCCAGAAGGCGACCTCATGCTCGTTGCCTCGGGCCTGCGCCCAGCCAAGCTGCCGCGCGACGCGAAGCTCGGCCTCCTTGCCGTGCAGCAACTTCAGCTGTGCCGAACAGGCCCGCACGCTCTGACCGGAAAAGGGCATAGCCGATCTCCCATATTCTCCTGTCACAAGGGTGAGGGCGGCGGTTTACCCCGCCGCCCCCGGGTATGTCAGAAGTCCATCGCCGGCATCGGCGCGGCCTTCTCTTCCTTCGGCAGCTCGGCGACGAGCGCCTCGGTGGTGATCAGCAGCGAAGCGACCGAGGCCGCATCCTGCAGCGCGGTGCGCACGACCTTGGCGGGATCGATCACCCCCGCCTTGACGAGGTCCTGATACTCGCCGGTGGCGGCATTGAAGCCCCAGTTGTAATCGTCGCTCTCGAGCAGCTTGCCGACGATCCACGCGCCGTCCTCGCCGGCATTGTCGGCGATCTGGCGCGCCGGCGCGCGGAGCGCACGGCGGACGATGTCGATCCCCGACTGCTGGTCGTCGTTCGCGGCTTTCAGGCCCTCAAGCGCCTTCAGCGAGCGGAGCAGCGCGATGCCGCCGCCGGGAAGGATGCCTTCTTCCACGGCCGCGCGCGTCGCGTGGAGCGCGTCGTCGACGCGGTCCTTCTTCTCCTTGACCTCGACCTCGGTCGCGCCGCCGACGCGGATCACCGCGACGCCGCCCGCAAGCTTGGCGAGCCGCTCCTGCAGCTTTTCGCGGTCATAGTCGCTGGTCGTCGTCTCGACCTGCTGGCGAATCTGCGCGACACGCCCATCGATGTCGGACTTTGCGCCGACGCCGTCGACGATCGTCGTATTATCCTTGTCGATGACGACCTTCTTCGCGCGGCCAAGCATGTTTATCGTGACATTCTCGAGCTTGATCCCGAGCTCCTCGCTGACGACATTGCCGCCGGTGAGGACCGCGATATCCTCAAGCATCGCCTTGCGGCGATCGCCAAAGCCCGGCGCCTTGACGGCCGCGACCTTCAGGCCACCACGCAGGCGGTTGACGACGAGGGTTGCGAGCGCGTCACCCTCGACATCCTCGGCGATGATCAGCAGCGGCCGGCCCGACTGCACGACGCTCTCGAGGAGCGGCAGCATCGCCTGCAGGTTCGAGAGCTTCTTCTCGTGGATGAGGATGTACGGATCGTCGAGCTCGACCTTCAGCTTCTCGGCGTTGGTGATGAAATAGGGCGAGAGATAGCCGCGATCGAACTGCATGCCCTCGACCGTTTCGAGTTCGGTCGCGAGGCTCTTCGCTTCCTCGACGGTGATCACGCCCTCATTGCCGACCTTCTCCATCGCTTCCGCGAGGATCTTGCCGACCTCTTCGTCGCCATTCGCCGAGATGGTCGCGACCTGCGCGATCTCGCTGTTCGCCTCGACCGTTTTGGCATGCGCCTTGAGGTCCTCGACGACGGTATTCACGGCGAGATCGATACCGCGCTTGACGTCCATCGGGTTCATCCCCGCGGCGACCGCCTTCGAGCCTTCGCGAACGATCGCCTGCGCGAGCACGGTCGCGGTCGTCGTGCCGTCGCCGGCCTTGTCGTTCTGCTTGCTCGCGACTTCGCGCAGCATCTGCGCGCCCATATTCTCGAACTTGTCGGCAAGCTCGATCTCCTTGGCGACGGTGACGCCGTCCTTGGTGATGCGCGGCGCGCCGAAGCTTTTGTCGATCACGACGTTGCGGCCCTTGGGGCCGAGCGTGACCTTCACTGCATTCGCAAGCGTATCCACGCCGCGCAGCATGCGATCACGCGCGTCCGACGCAAATTTCACTTCCTTGGCAGCCATTTTGACCTCCTTCTTGCTGTCCTTTCAGTTGGTGATGAGTGCGGCATCAGGCCGCCTGCTTGAGCGCCGCGGTCTGCTCGATGACGCCGAGGATATCGCTCTCCTTCATGATGAGCAGTTCCTCGTTATCGATGCGGACTTCGGTTCCCGACCATTTGCCGAACAGGATTCGGTCGCCGGCCTTGACGTCGAGCGCGGTGACCGTGCCGTCCTCGGCGCGGGCGCCCGGGCCGACGGCGACGACTTCGCCCTCCTGCGGCTTTTCCTTGGCGGTGTCGGGAATGATGATGCCGCCCGAGGTCTTCTCCTCGGCTTCGATGCGGCGGACGACCACACGGTCGTGCAAGGGACGGAAATGCATGCATAACCTCCATGTTGCATAACGATATGACAAGCCGGCGCGCCTGTCCGGGACGCGCGGCGCCGATGAGCTAGGAAGCGATTTTTTTCGCTTCAAGAGGTTCGGTGAATTTTTTTTTCGCTTTCTCGCCAGCGCGAAACAAATGCCGCTTATCAAGGGGCTGACGCCTCTTGACTCGACTCGCTTCGCTCCCAAAATCTGTCTCTTCGGCACCTTGCCGCACGACGAGAAAGGAAAGGCTACAAGGAAGGAGGCACGATCATGTCCGAGCCATTTTCCCGTTTTCTTCACCCCTTCGATGTGGCGCGTCACCCGAGCCTCGAGCCCGAGGTCAAGCGCGCTCTTCTTGCATCCTGGGCGTCGGATCGCTCGGCGGTTCGCAACAAGCCCGCGCTTCGCAAACCCCCGGGGGCAAAGCGAGCGGTGCCGGTCGACGATGTGCTTGCGGCGCTGAGGTCGCTCGACGGCGGCGCGGCGCGCGCGCCATGACCGACCGGGCGCTGCTCGCGCAGCTGGAGGGCTATGGGCTGACAACCGCCGAAATCCACTACTACCGGCCCGATCATCCCTCGCTGCTCCAGCTATACGTCTGGCAGGATTATGATCTTCCGCCGGACTTTCCGGTGCTGTTCGATTTTTTGGCGATGTGGCGGCGCCAGCTCGAAGCCGCTCTCCACTCGGTCCGCATCGCGCATGATGCGCTGGTCGGGCCCGCCGAGTGGCGCGTGGCGGACATCATTCGCGCGATTGATTGACGGAGCGACCTGAGCGTCTCCGGCTGGTTAGCTGTACTTTTACTGCTATTCTTCAGGGAAGCGGGGCCGCTCCTGTACAGCGGCCCCGCAAGATATCAGGCGCTCTCGAGCGCCTTTTCTTTCGACGATCCGATCCGGCGCGTTTCGGCATCGCCGCTGCCGATCTCGATCTTGCGCGGCTTCATCGCCTCGGGAATGACCCGATTGAGCTCGATCGTGAGCAGGCCGTCGGTGAAGCTCGCGCTACCGACCTCGATATAGTCGGCGAGCTGGAAGCGCCGTTCGAACGCCCGGCGCGCGATGCCGCGGTGGAGATAGGCGCGTGTCGCATCTTCTTCCGCGGGTTTGCCCGTAACGGCCAGCTGGTTCTGCTGCGCCACGATCTCGATCTCGTCGGGCTTGAAGCCCGGGACCGCGAGCGTGATGCGGAAGCGGTCGTCGGCCTCGCGCACGATGTCGAAGGCCGGATAGCCGTCGGACGTCTCGCTCCGCTGCCCCTTCTCGAGCAGGTCGAAGAGGTGGTCGAAGCCCACCGTCGAGCGGCGGTAGGGGGTGAAATCAAAGTCGGTTCTCATTTCCAAATCCTCCTGACTGAAGCAATTCGGGCATGAGATGCGCCGGGACTTAGAGCCGGCGCTCTCTATGTCCTTCGGACCCGGAATATCCGGCGTCCGCAAAAAAAGTTAGGAAAGCCATTTTCCGGTTTCAAGGGGTCGTCGAGCGCATCGGCTTCCGGATGCTGTGCATCTTGAAAATCGCCCATCATATTGGGGTCATCTGTGGACGCCCCCTGAGAAGCAAGAGGTTTTTGGTTTTCTGACGCGTAGTCGGGTGCTGCCATCTGTCCGGCCTCAAGAAGCGGCCTTAAGATGCCGCGGGCCCGTATGGGAGTTCGCGGATCGGCACCATATCAGGACTGCGTGCTTGAAGGCACGATGACTCTATCTGGTTCTGCCGATCCCGTCTCGTCGACCGTTGCGCCGTACTTGCCTTCGCCCCTTACTCCTTCGACAACCTCACGCCATGATGCTGTCTATGCAGCGGCCACAGCGGGAGCCCTATAAACCTCATTGCGCGTCAACAACGCCCAGACCATGCGTGCCATCTTGTTGGCGAGCGCGGTGATGACCAACATGCGCGGCTTGCGGGCGAGCATGCGCGCGAGCCATGATCCAGCCGGCGGTTCGCGTCGGCTTGTCTGTCGGACCAGTGCCGCTGCACCGATGATGAGCAGGCGTCGCATAGTGCGTTCACCCATCTTCGACGTGGCGCCCAACTTCTGTTTACCGCCAGTTGATCGCTGCACCGGCGTCAGCCCGAGCCAGGCGGCGAAGTCGCGCCCCTTGCGGAACGTCTCGATCGGCGGGGCAAGAGCTGCGATAGCCGTCGCGGTGATCGGGCCGATACCAGGGATCGTCATCAGCCGCGCGGGTACGTCTTCATCCTTCGCGCGCCTGGTGATCTCTCTATCAAGGTCAGTGACCCGGATAGTGAGCGTCGCCACCATGTCGGTGAGCACGTCGAGCATAGCTCGCGCGGCTTGCGGTAGAGCAGATCCGGCCTCGTCGGCCAGTTCCAACAACTTTGGGAGGTTCGCAGGACCTTTGGCAGCGACAAGTCCATATTCCGTGAGCTGGCCTCGAATAGCATTGACCAGTTGTGTGCGCTGCCGGACCAGCAGATCTCGCGTGCGGAAGATGGCAGCGCTGGCCTGCGCAGCCTCACTCTTCACGGCGACAAAGCGCATGGTCGGCCGCTGGGCTGCTTCGCATATTGCTTCTGCGTCGGATGCATCGTTCTTTTGGCGCTTCACGAATGGCTTCACGTACGCAGGCGGGATCAGCCGTACCTCATGCCCCAGTCGGCTGATTTCGCGAGCCCAGTAATGCGCGCCGCCGCACGCCTCCATGGCCACGACGCAGCTAGGCTGCTCGCGGAAGAAGTCGAGCACCTTTGCCCGCCGGAGCGTTTTACGGAACACGACGCCACCGCTCGCATCAGCGCCGTGCGCCTGAAAAACCATCTTGGCCAAATCCAACCCGATCGTGCTAACTTCTGTCACGGACGCCTCCTCTCAATGGTGTTTAACACCGCCATTCTGGCACACGATGCCGTCGAGGGGGCGTCCACCCCATCAGGACTCGTTGATCAAAGCCAGAAGATGAGGGCCGCGGCGACGGCGACGGCGGAGAAGAAGGCTTTCGGGTAACCGCAATCGGCCAGAGCCGGCGCGCTCTCCGCAAGCACTTGGAGATCGCATTCCGTTGCGGTGCTCACCGAGGACCAGCGGCGAACAGAAACCGGCAGGTCATTTCGCCAGCGCCCATTGCTGCACCAGGTCACTCGCTTGACCTAACCGCGCCCGAGCAGCATCCGGCTGACGAAAGTTGCAGCCGAAATCGAAACGCAGCGAGGTTTCATAACGGCCGCGTCGCCAGTTGAGCGCGCCGATCCCCTGATCGGTGACCGCCCCGTCGCAAGGCAATTCGCGCATATCCTCAAGCGGCTGCAATATCGCCCGGATGCGTTCGAAGCCCTGCGGTCCAGCGTCAAACTTGCCGCCCGCCTCGACACGGATTGTCGTACGATAAGCGCCCCGTCCCGAACGATCGATCCACCATTCTGTATGTCCGCCGCTCCATCCGTTGCCGGTGCCGGCATAGGAAATCTGGTCGGGAATTGCCGCGGGCTGGGTCTTCGGGGTCCGGTCCTGTGGATCGGCAAAGCCGGCCAATATGATCGCGGCGAGAGGGGCGAGATTCCAGATCATCTAGAGGTAACTCCGCTGCCGTTGTCGCCGCTGCGAAGCCGCGCCGGTTGCAGGGCGGCGGACCCGCCGGCGGTGCTATTGTGCCTTGGCGCCGGCGAAATCGTGCACGAACAGCCCCGGCTTGCGGCTGTCGAACAGCGCCTGGAGTTCGCACGTCGTGCTTTTCTGTTTCTTGCAGTTCGCCTGCGCCGCTTCCTTCGCGCGCTTGGCTGTGGTTTCCACAGTTGCGCTGTCGCCGTCGCCGTTCAGTCGATACGCCTGGATAAATCCGTTGCCGGTCAGCGCGTTGCTCTCGCAGGCGCGCGATGTTGCATCATGGCATGCCTTGATCGCCGCCGTCGTCGCGGCATCGGCGTTGCGGAGGCCGCTCGCAACATAGAGCTTGGCGTTATATCCCTCGTCGACGCCGCCGACGACCCACGCCGACGCGGCAAAATATTTGCGCACCGAAGCGCCGGGGAAGCGCCGATTGGTGCTGGCGCGGATGGTCGCAAAAAGCTCGCAAGGCAGCAGTTGCTTGGCCGAACATTCCGCCATCACCCGGTCGCGTTCCGCGCCGCCTTCGCCGGCCCAGCCCTTGTAGAAATATCCGTTCCGGTCACGGATGATCGCGATCGACGAATTCCACCATGTGCCGGCCGACGTACAGCCACCGCCCATCACCTTGTTGCATGCGTCGAGCGCGCCTTGTTCGGCGACATTATTGGCGCCGGTATAATTGCCGTCGACCCAGACATCGGCGGCGTCGACGTGCCAGGCGATGGCCGCATGATGTTCGCTGGGCGCCGAGGGCTGGGCAGGCGCTCCACCGCTGTCATCGCGTGCGCACAGCGGGGTAGGGGCGACGCCGGGGCCACCGGGAGCCATCCCGACCAGCCGTTCGCCGGGGCCGGGACCGTTGCAGGGATAATGCTGCGCCTGCGCCGATGCCGGCCAAAGGCACCAGGCCAGCCCGATCACGAACATCTGTCCCATCCGACGCATAACAAAAAGACGCATCATCGTGGGGCCCAAAGGATTTGGCACCGGTCGCCCTCGGTGAAATAATCCTCGAGAATGCCGTTGCGGAAACCGAACGTTAGATCGCAGTGAAACTGGTTTTCGCGCTTTTCATAATAGGCCGTTTTTCCGACCTGTCCGACCTGCGCGTCATAGGTTTCGCTGTGGGTCCGGCGATAGACCAGCGCGCGCAGCGCGCCGCGGTCGCTGCTGCTTGCCGGGGGGCCGAATGCCGCCGTCACCTCCGCCTCGCTTTTGCCGATCCATTCTTCCAGTGCCGGCGCAACCTCCTTTTCGCGCTTGAGCCGGTCCTTGCGGCTTTTTTGCGAGGCGGCGATCGCGTCGGCTTCGCGCTGGCTCTGCTCGGCGATCGCGCCTGCCTGCGCGACGAGCGCCTGCTTTTCCTTCATGATCTTTTCGACCTGGGCGTTTTGATCCGCGATCGAGACATTGCTGCTGTAGCCGGGCCGCTTTCCATCGGTCCATAATTTCTCCCATGCGACATCGACCACCTTGGGCAGGCTGATCGGGCCGAGGTAGATGAAATTGCGCGGATCGTTATTGGCCTCGCGCTCGCTGGCGCGCTGGGACGACTTTTTCGGTCCCTTGTCGCAGGCGAAGGTTATGATCTGATGTTCGGTGACGTTGGCGGGCGGATGGTCGGCAACGTCGGGCCCGCGGCGTAGTGCGCCGTCGCGCGGGCTGATCTGGACAAGATCGATGCGGAGCGTCTTTTTGATGCAGTCGACATGATAGTTGGCGGTTGACCAGTCGGGCTGCGAGGGGGCTTCATAGATCGTTGCAGCCTCGACCTTGAAGCTGGTGTCGCTGTTGAACTCGGGGCTGATATAATCCTCGTCGATCACCGTGAAGGTCCGGTTTGGCCGGTCGCCTCCGGTATAGACGAGCCACTGGTTGGCGTGCGCGGGCACGGCGATGCCAAACAGGATAACCGCCGCGGCCAGTCCGGATCTTTTCAGAGAAATAGCATGGAGGCAGGATGGCATGTCGTCTCGTTTCTGGCGGGGAGGGGGGCATAGTGCCGGAATGGACCTATGTTTCGGCTAAAGGGGTGTGTCGAAAGGAAATTTCGGCGATCCGCTCGGTTCGGCCCTTCAGCGGCGCGAAAAATCTGCGAACGGCTTGGAATCGCCGTGAACGGCACTCGACTTGGCGGGGCAACATGCAAATAAGACACGGGATGAATGCCGAAGGCCTCAGCGGGTTGCCCGAAGACGCGGATTCGCGGACCGAGCTGCGTAGGATGACCCGGCAGCTTGGCGCTGTCTATTGGTCTTCCGTTTTCCTGATCGCGAGCCTCCTATGGCATTTTGTCGGGGTCAACGCGTGGATATCGGCGCCGGGAAAGCTCGTCTGGATCGGGGCGAGCATCGCTATCACCTATGGCACTTCAGCGCTGCTCCTTCGCTGGCGCCATTTGTCCTTCCTGCAAAAGGCCGTATTGTGCTTTGTCCTTACTTTGCTCTGCTCGCCTTTTTCCGCGAGCATCGATTTTCTTATCGCGTCCTGGTACATGTGGCCGGCGAAGCCGGCGTTCGCGCCGCGCGATTTTGTCTATAGCCTGATCGAGAACAGCTCCTTCTTCTTCGGTTGGGCATGCCTCTACGTCGCGATGCTCTACAGCCATGAGGTGCGCCAGCAGGAGCGGCGGCTGGCTGCGATCCGCGAAGAGGCGTTGACGGCGCAAATGCGGGCGCTGCGCTATCAGATCAATCCGCATTTCCTGTTCAACACATTCAACTCGATCGCGGCGTTGATCGAGGAAGGCATGCCAAACGAAGCCAAGCGAATGGTCGTCGTCTTGTCCGAATTCCTGCGGACGACGCTGACGCTGGATCCGTTCAGCGACGTTCGTCTGGACCGGGAAATCGCGCTGCAGCAGGATTATCTGGCGATCGAGCGCGAACGTTTTTCCGACCGGCTGAACTTTGCATTCGACATTCCCGCCCCCTTGTCCGGTGCGCTCGTGCCCAGTCTGATCTTGCAGCCTCTCGTCGAAAACGCGATCAAGCATGGCGTCGGGCAGGCCCGCGGGCCCATCGTGGTTCGCGTCGATGCGAGAATGATGGAGCAGAAGCTCATCTTGACGGTGACCAATGAGGTGACACCGGGGCGCGGAATGACAGATCATCCCTCCACAGGAATCGGGCTGGCCAATGTACGCGAAAGGCTGGCCGCACGGTTTGGCGATCGGGGGCAGTGCCGGGCAGGCTATAATGGCAAGGGGGAGTGGGAGGCGATGATCGAAATGCCGCTGCGCACCCAATGAGTAGCTTCTCGGTCCTGATCGTCGAGGACGAGCCGCTCGCGCGCGGCCGCATCCGGCGCGCGCTCGGGGCCATGGCGGACGTTCATATCGTGGGCGAAGCGGCAAACCTCGATGAGGCCGAAATGCTGATCGATCGCTTGCGCCCTGACATCATCACGCTCGACATCCAGCTCCCGGGAGGAAGCGGCTTCGATCTTCTCGAACGGCTTGGTGCGGCAGCGCCGGCGACAATATTCGTGACAGCATTCGACCATCATGCTCAGCGCGCGTTCGATGCGCATGCCATCGATTATGTGACCAAGCCTCTCGAACCGGCCCGTCTGCAAGTGGCTGTCGCGCGCGCTTGCGCCCGGCTACGGGCCAGTTCCAGCGAGGAGCGCGTCAACGAGCTTCAGGAGATGGTCCGGACGCTGCGCGACGCGCTTCGGCAGACCGAAAGCGCCGGATCCGATTTCTGGGTGCGATCGCGCGGAGACTATCGACGCCTTTCGCTGCAGGACGTCACCCACATCGTCGCCGAGCGCGATTATGTCCGCATTTTCAGCGACGGCGAAAGCCACCTGCATCAGGAAAGCCTGACATCGTTGGAGCAACGTCTTCCACCCCGGTTTTTCATCCGCGTCCATCGCGGCGCGATTATCCGCCGGGATGCCATTGTTCGTTTGAAGACCGGGCAATTTTCAGCGCTGATCGCAGAGCTGGTCGGCGGCAGCGAAATACGCATCGGGCGAACATATGCGGCTAAGATGCGCGCGGAGCTGGCGCGTGACAGGATAGCGGAACGGCGCTGACCGGCAACAGCGTCTCAAAGCGCTGCATATCGCCGTCCGAGGGCGGCCTCTCTGGTCCGCAACAGGCTCGCGTCACGTGGGAAGTTCAATTTTGGGCTCATCTCGCAATCGGTTGTGAGCGTTATCCGGCTGGCCGCGTGAGTTGTCTCCTTCCGTGACGAGGTCGGCTTCGGTTATGCTATCGAACCAGGCGCGTTCGTCAGGTCCGAACGATTGCGCAAAGCCGGATAGAATATGAGGGCGGCCAGCAGCGTTCCGCCACAGACGACCAGCGCATAGGCGGCGGCCGGTCCGATCGGCAGCGACCCGATCAATGCAGTGCCGAGCGCCGCGCATGCCATTTGCAGGAAGCCGAGCAGCGCCGATGCGATGCCCGCCCGGTCGCCGAACGGTTCGAGCGCGATCGCGGTGGCCACCGGATTGACGAGGCCCATGCCCGCCAGGAACAAGGTGACCGCCGCCATGAACGGGAATTGTGTGGGTGCGCTGCCCTGGACGGCCAGCCACACCCCGCCCGTCAGGGCGATCAGGATGCCCGCCATGCCGACGCGCGGTGCGTCCCAGCGCCGGGCGAGCCGGGCGGTCATCAGCCCGCTGCCGAAGACGACCGCGACCGTTGCCGCGAAAAAGAGACTGAGGTCTGCCGCGCTGAATCCCAGATCTGTCATCAGGATCGACGGCGCAGCGGCGAAGAAGCTGTAGAGGCAACCGATGACGAGACTGACGGCAAGCGCCGGGCGGATGAAGCGGGGGTCGCACGCGAGTCCGCTGTAGGTTCGGGCGATCGCTGCCGGCTTGGCCGAGCGCCGCTGCGCGGCGGGCAATGTCTCGCCGGCGCTGACCCAGAAGCAAATGGCAACCAGCGCGCCCGCGCCCGCAACGAGCAGGAAGATGCTGCGCCAGCCGAGCAGCAGCGTCATGCCCGTGCCAAGGGCAGGCGAAAAACCGGGCGCCGCCGCCATCGCGATCATCACCAGCGCCAGCGCGCGCGTGAGTTCGGGGCCGTGATACAGGTCGCGCGCGATCGCGCGGGCGAGAACCGAGGCCGCGCAGGCGCCGAGCGCCTGGATGGCTCGGCCCGCGAGCATGACCGGAAGTGACGGCGCAAGCGCGCAGATCAGGCTTCCGACAACCAAGATCGCCAGGCCTCCGAGAACGAAGGGCGCGCGTCCGGTTGCATCTGCGAGCGGGCCAACAACGAGCTGGCCAAGAGCAAAGGCGATGAAGAAGATCGAGAGTGTCCAGGCAAGCTCGTGCGGTAACGCCCCGAACGCGCGCTGCCTGCGGCAACTCACGTTCAATCAGGCGCGGCGCTCGCTGGACGACTTTACATCGAGGCTAGCGCCAATCCCCGCAGTGGTTCGTGCATCGGCCAGTCGGGCGCGCTATTACGCGCCTGATCGCGGCTATTTGGTAGTGCAATTGCCGATGTCCAAAACTACCGACTATTTGGGCGGCGTTGCCTCACTGGAAAGCGCTGTAGCGTTTCGTACCCCTTTGGTCCGACAATTCCTTGCCCGCTTCCAGCCGGAAAATAGTGACGTGCTAAGCGCAATGGGATGAAATATTCTGCGATCGCAGATAAAATTATATCGCCGATACCTCGATGCGGATCGTCCTTGCGTGAAAATATCCATGCCGGCTTTTCGTAAAAAGCAGAATTATCTTTCAATTTTCGATTTAACTGATATTAAGGTGATGCTTACGTCGCATGCGACGGATAATCGGCAGCTTCATGCCATCCCTTTATCCCTTTCTAGCACTATTGAAGCCGGGACGCGTCGCTGTTGGCGCATGCCCGTCGTATTTGGGATAAAGGATACCCATATGACTACCGGAACCGTGAAATTTTTTAACGCCGACAAGGGCTATGGCTTTATCGCGCCGAACGATGGCGGCCAGGATGCCTTCGTGCATATCTCGGCCGTCGAACGCGCCGGCATGCACACCCTTCAAAAAGATCAGAGCGTATCGTACGAACTGGAGACCGATCAGCGAGGCAAGACCTCCGCAGTGAATCTCCAGGCTGCATGATCTTCTGGCGGCGGGCTGCATCAGCGCCCGCCGCTATCCATATGGGCCCTGGAAATGCCGCCCGCGTGTGGGCTGCGATCGCCGAAAAATCCGCCATGCGCCAGCTCGCTCTCATTTCGTTCAGGCGAACGGCCCTCAAGTGGCGCCCGCAACGATCCATGAGATGTCTCTATCCATCATGCCGATGACGCCGGGCGCGGGAACAAGCCGATACAATGTCGGTAAAGGTCTTCGATCGTCGCTGGATTTTATAAAGGGGGCGCCATCGCTTCCAACCTTCCCAGGCAAGTCAACCGCGCTTTCATGTCGAGAGCCGGGAACAGAAGGATTCGAGATGAATGATGTCCCTGGCCTTGGCGTAATGAACCTTATTGAGGCCCAGGAGGCATCCGACGTCTCGGCGATCAATGGGATTCTTAGCCTTGCCAACATTCTGCGTAAGCGCGGCCTGCTAAGCGATGCCGAAGCTTCGGCCATGTACGAGAGCATGAGCTTGCCGCTAGGGCTGCCTAAATATGCCGAGAACCCGGATGTACAGGATCTCCAGTCGAACCTTGACCGGTTGTTCGCGGTGATCATGCAACCCAAGTAGACAGGCCATGCAAACTGCCACCTGGGCGGACGTCCGACTATAGGAAGGCCGCTTTCGGCAATTCCGTGTGGCCCGGGGAGCCCCCAGCGCGAAACCGGCTAACATGCGCCGCGACGCCATCCAAGCATCACTCCCGCCGCGCCTGAATCTTTCTGACAAGCCTGTCCGGCTGCTCTCAAGGATCGAATTCTTGACGTCGCTCGGTGACAAAAAGCGCCATTACCCGAGCGTCAGATCTTCCTTCGCCACCTCATAATAGCTGGCAACACGGTCGGCATAGGCCTGGTCGAACAGCGGCGCATTGGCGGCCCAGCTTGGCCCCCCTTCGAGCACGCGCCGGTCGATCGTGACGACATAGGAATCGCTTGTCGCCTCGAATGCCAGCAAGCGAAAGGGCAACGGGTAGTAAGCTTTGCCCATGCCGAGGAAACCGCCGATGGTGAGGATCGCATAGACCGCATGCCCGCTCCGCTTGTTGATCATGAAGGCATGGATATGCCCCAGCTTGTCACCGTCGCGTGTCTTGACGGTCATCGCGTCGGCCTTGTTCGACTGGCATAGCAACTGGGTCGGTTCGTCAACTTCGGCCATGGGTTATCCTTTGATCGATTTCACAGCAGGCCAGGGTTCCGCCGGTGTTGGCAGAGGCTTATTCTACGCATAGGGAGGCCGGTAGTTCCGGGTGGGAAGCCTGATCGGGTTGGGTGGGCGCGCGCGCCTCCATGGGCATACGAGGGGCGAAGTTGCGCCCGCCCCTCCGTCTAATCTGGCCCCGCTTCGGCGGGGTCTGTTTTGTCTGGCGTCAAATGACCGGATTGGGGTGGAAAGTGGACTCGCAGTTTAAAACGCTACTGGCCGCATCTCATCTTCAAATATATCCCAGCGACCGGCTTCGAAAACCGTCATAGCAAGCTGGCTATCGTTGCCGTCATGGAAGCCCGTGAGGGTCACGTCCAAGTTTCGTAAAACGATAAGTGACTGGCCCCCACCGAGTGGTCCGCGGGGATTGTTAGTGCATTGACGCCTCGATCGCCAGTGTTGGCCGTAGGTGGAGCGAAGCGGAACCGGAGGGCGACACTGGCGATCGAACGGCCTCCGGC
>NZ_JBIXJU010000015.1:0-33267 GCF_052871675.1 Sphingopyxis sp. LARHCG72
CACGATCAACATCCCGTTCTCGCCAACTGATCAAAACCAGTCGGCCGACTAAATCCCCGGGATGAAGGGGTCCTTTTTGCACGCCGATCACCCCACGAAGGGGGTGCCTATTGCACGCTGATCCTCAGGCCTTAGGGCGTTTTCGCGGAGAATAGTTCCATGCTCCAATCTTCTCCCATGGCTGGGCTCGTCATCCTTGCGGCCGCGATGACATCCCCCGATGCGGAAGAAGCGCTGCGGCTTGCCCCATCATCGAACTGGCATGTCAACTATGCCGACGACAGCTGTCGGTTGGCGCGTGCTTTCGGAACCGGCGACAAGGAAGTGACACTCGTCCTCGACCGTTTCCGGCCGGGACCGAAAGTCCATATGACGCTGACGGGGCAGCCGATAGAAGTGCGTGACGGTATACGCCGGATTACCCTTCGCTTCGGACCGAACGATCCCGCGTTCGAGAAGGGCGTCACGCCGGGCATGCTCGGTAACGGCAAGGCCGCGCTGGTCGTCGGAGGTGGCCTCTGGATCACAGGCTATGATCCCGCTGTGGCTGCTGGCGAGAGCGACGCCGCGCAGCCTGAACCACCTGTAATCGATCCGGCACTCTATGCCGCGATCCGTTTTCTCGAACTGCGCATTTCGAGCAAGCAGACGGTCGTGCTTGAAACGGGAGCCATGGCGGCGGCGGAGCAGGCGCTTGCAGCCTGCACCGACGATCTGCTCCGCGGTTGGGGTATCGATGCTGAGGCGGATAAATCGCTGTCGCGGCGTGCCGCGCCCCTCGGCAGTCCTGGGGATTGGATAAGGGGCAGCGATTATCCGCCGCGCATGAGCCATCTTGGCTATCAAGGGCTCGTGCATTTTCGGCTCATCGTCGATGATCAGGGAAAGCCGAAGAGCTGTCATATTCAGCAATCGACCCGGCCCAAGGATTTTGATGATGCAGTCTGTCGCAAGGTCATGGTGCGCGCACGTTTCGAGCCAGCGCTCGATGCGGGAGGACGCCCCGTGGTTTCTTACTATACTAACAGCGCCCGGTTCGCGACGCCCGTCGCGCGTTGATCCGGTTGTGCTTCCGCCGATCCAGCCCGTTCCAATGGGAGAATGAACATGCGTCCTCTACTTGACCGTTTATTGAACATGCTAAAGCCACGGCGTGGGGGACCCGAGCAGACATATTCGGCATGGGATCTGCTGCTCGTGGCGATTGCTTCGGCCGGTGCATATCGGCTTGACGATGGTCTCGATGCCGGTGTTCCGGCGTTTCGGAAGGCATTGGATCACGCGCCTCTCGCCGACTATGCCAGCTTCTCATTTGCGATATGCATGACGATAATTCTTGCCAGTTTTTATCTGTTCGCGGCGTGCACGTTCGCAATCGCGCAAGGCGTAATGCCCAAAAGTGACCGGGCGGCGAAGGCGCATGCCGGCGTCGCAGCAAATCGCGCAATGCCTTCACCAGCGTGCGGTGAACCGCTTTGCGGAACCGTGCCGCGGCGCGCGACATAGGGCGCGCGACGGCCCGGGCGCTGACGCCAAGTTCTTCCGCAACTTCATGGTAAGTCCGCTGCCGCAGGCGGCTCTTCCGGAAGATGCGACGGGTCTTCGGCCGCAGGGCGAGGCGGCCGGATCGAATGCCGGATGCCGATGTCTTCGCGCCGCCGCAGCTGATCGGGAGGCCGATCGCCGGTCGGGAGGGGCGGCGTGTCACCGTTTCATACTCGTGCCGAGGCCCTTTGTCGGAACGGGACGGGAAATTATTTCCGCCCGCCCGTTGGACGCCGCCGGACACCGGAACGGGCAGGGTGGAGGGGGCCGAAGTACCAAGGCGCACGGGCCTATTCGGGCTCACGCGCTATTTTCCATCCTTCCCACCTCCGCCCCCACGTTCCATCCGGACGCATCCAGCGGCTGGCAGGCAATGGAGACTGCCATGCTCGACGCTGAAAGGACCGGCTGCCTTCAGACATCCTTGCCCGGATCGCGCCGCTATATCGCGCCGAGTAGGGGCCGTACATGACGTCGATCGACTGAATCTCGTCCGAGGCGATGAGCCGCCGGCGAGGCGAATAGTCCGAATCATTGCCCAGGAAGTTTGACAGCGGAATGCCGTCGATGAACACGCTGGTTCGCGCCGGCTGCGACATGTTTGTCCCGCGGATGGAAATCGCGCCATCGGTGTCGCCGATGAAACGCTTCCGAACGACGAGGTTGGGAACATATTTCAGCGCGTCTTCGGGATTGACGATATTCGTCCCGTCGAGCTTGCGCGTGCCGATGGTCTGGCCGATGACGTCCACAGGGACCGCAAGCGTCTGACTCCGTCGGCCGCTGACGATGATCTCGTCAAGCTCGTCGCCCGAACGGACGACCTCCTCGGCTTTCTCGATTCCAGATGTCGATTGCGCGAAGGCCGGGGTCGCCGACAGCGCGACCGCGGCACAGCCGAGCATCAGCGACATGCCCTCCGGCGCCGGCCTATGTTCAGCCGGCACGAACAATGCAAATTTCCCAGCACGCGCTTCCCTTTCAGATGCCCTTCAGACGGGGGTGTTTTATGAAATGATATAACGTTTTACAAACCGTGAAATGCCGGACGCAATGATGGCGGGTCGGAGCAGCGCGATCCGTCTTTGGTCTCTTGCGAACCGTCGATTGCGCGAGGATCGCGCCGGTCAATACGTATCGCCACTCTTTGCGCGCCCGCAACTTCGATGCCTTCATGCCGTAATTTCTCGTCCGGCAGGGATCATACGGCAGAAGACCCTCAGCAAAAATGGGTCAATTCCCCAGGTGTCAGAGCAACTCTGGTGCATGAGGCGGCCCCGGCTGCGTCTTCCATTTACGGCGATACGCCGCGCAACGGGATCAGGGAACTTCCGCATGAAAAAACAGGGTATCGTGTCGGGCAAAGCTGTCCAACTTCTTCTCGCCACTTCGGGCCTGGCATCGGTGTTGGGCATGCCGCAGCCGGCGCAGGCGATGGATTTTCATCGCAGTGGCGACAAAATCTATGCTTCGGGTACGTTCGATCTGGGTGACGACGTCAAGTTGCGGCGCATGCTCGACGCGGCCGACGATGCGGATATTGTAATTACCACGGTCGTTTTCCGCGGGTCGAACGGCGGCGCGGCGGTTGCCGGCACGGGCATGGGCAAGCTGATCCGCGACCGTAGGCTGGACACCGCGGTCCAGGGGGGCTGCTATTCGGCCTGTACCGCCGGAGTGGTCGGGGGCGTCGGGCGGCACGATGCGGTCGATGACCTGCCGTTATTCCACTCCCGATATGCGCGGACGATCTTCGGCATCCATGGTTCGGCAACGACCGTTCAAGATCCGGAAGAATATGACGTATCGGTCACGACCGTCAGCAGCGATCAGTCGAGTATTCTCGCGCACTATCGCGGTCTTCTGGGGGACGAGATTCCGGCCGAGGCGATGGAGCGCATCGATTATGCGATTACGCATCTCACCGACAGCCAAGGGTTCCTGCGCTATTTTGTCAACGACGCGGGCAAGACGACGACCTATTGTCCAGGCGGGAGCCAGGCGACCGATTGCATCCCCTATCCCGGGGTGACGATCCGCAGCGACGGCATCATCAACGCCGGCACCCTCGATCTTTCGGACGACTATCTGTGGGTCCGCGGCACGGCCAGCGGCAATATCAATCCCAACTTTCGCCGTTTCTCAGCCGATCCCGAAGCGGGCGATGCCCCATCGCTGGACGAGGCGCATGGCGTGGTCCGCGTTGCCGATGGCGGCGTCTGGCATATGACCGAAGCCACGGGAGCCGACATCATCGCCGCCGAAAGGGGCGGGACGATCATCGTCGAGCCCGGCACCAATGCACCTGCCGAACTCGTCGAGGACGAGGTCACGCTCAATGCAGGCTTTATAACGATTGACCTTCGTCCCAGGTTCGCCGCGCGGCCGACGAGCACATGGATCACGGCATCGGACGGGGGAACGATCGATCTGCGCGGCGGAACCTTGGCGTCGGACCTGCTGACCACCGTCGTGAAGGGTGGCCGGCTCTCGGGTTTCGGCACCGTCGCCTCAAATTTGAGTGTCGGCGCGGGTGGGATCCTGGCTCCCGAAGGCATTGCGGTTCAGCCTTTCCTGCCACTTTATCAACGAGGCAGCGCGTCCCCGTCACGGGTCACTCTGATAGATCAGGACGATGTACGACTCACGCTCGAAACGGGCAGCGAGACCCTCTTCAACGTTGCGGCGGAGGTTCATGCGCCCAATATCCGGTTGATCGATGCCGAGGTAATTGTTTCCCGGCTCGAGTTGTTTTTTGTCACGGCGGCATATGGTTATGTTGCCGAGCGACACCGCGGACGGCTCGTGATCGCGCCCGGTGCCACTGCCACGCTCGATGTCCGGCGCGGCTTTTTCGCTCCCGACGCTCGTTCGACATTGGTTGGCGTCGAGCATATCGAAGGGCCCGCGCGTGCCAATCCAGAGGACTTCCAGGATGACGATCCCACCGTGGATGTGCTCAAACTTTTTGGCTTTTTCAACTCCAAAATCTCACACAAGCCCATCATCGAGGGCTCTTTCGCCACCGTTCGCCGCGACGCGAACGATGCCGGGATAACCTTCGCGGACGGCGCGATCTTTTCGCCCCGCGAAAATTCGCTTTTGACCTTCACGCTGCACCAGGATGCCGAATCCATCTACATGGTGGCCAACCCGGCGTTCGACGATACCCAGCTGTTCGGGAACCGGCGTTCGGGTAACGGCCTTGGCGACCGGTTGCGCGCAGCCTCCTACGAAGCGGATACACCACTCGCTCCGCTCCTCGGTGCGCTCCAGTTCGCCGACCGCGACATCGCACGGCGCGAGGGCGGATCACTGCGGGGCGATGGTCACGCCTCGCTCCGTCTCGCGACCGGGGGCTTCGCTAATCTCTTCGCGACCACCCTGCGAACGCAGGTCGGTGCGATGCGCCGGCTGAACGGGGCCAATTTCGTGGCCGAAGGAAAGGAGTCGGCGGCGGTGCGCGACGATAGCGGCACACGCTTCTGGGTCGCCGGCTTCGGTCAGTCCGGCCATATCGCGAGCGACGGTGCGGTCGACCGGATGAAAGTCGATTCCTACGGCAGCCTGTTCGGCGTCTCCCGCCAGATCGGCGGCGATGTCGACGTCGGCTTCGCTTTCGGTTATGGCCGGATGGACGGGCGCGAGCGCCCCGGATCGGGGATCGACAGCCGGACCCGCGCCTATGGCGGGTCGCTCTATGGCGACTTCAGCTACGGGCGCGGCCATGTGTCGGCGCAGGCGGGCTACCATCGCCTGAAGAACCGGAGCAACCGCTCGATCATCGGTATCGAGGGGCTCGAAGATCTCAATCGCGCAACTTATTCGAACGACGCGATCACGGCCGGTCTCGAGCATGGCTTCACGCTCAATCCGGGCTCGAAAACCCGGATCACGGCGGTCGTGCCGACGGTGGAATATATGCGTCTGGGCGGGATCGACTTTGCGGAAACCGGCGGTCCGGCGGCGCTCACCGGCAGCGCTGGCGCCTATGAAAGCATCCGTGTGGGCGGCGGCCTCGAGATCAGCGGAAGCATGACGACGACCGGTGGGCAGCGCTTTGCCCCCTATGCGCGGGTGCTGTACAAGCGCGAGCTCAATGATCGCGACGCGATCCTTGGCAATGGCTTTCTTCTCGATCCCGCGCCGGCATTCGCTGCGGCTTCGCGCCGTCTCGGCCGTGATGTGATCGAATGGGGCACGGGGATCAGCAGCCCGGCCGATCAGGCCGTCACCGTCTCGCTCGACTATGTCGCGCAGGCAGGCAAGGGCTTCCAAAGCCATAGCGCGAAGATCGGATTCAATGTCCGTTTCTGATCGGGGATAGGGCGGAAGGTGGCTTGGGCCGGCCGGAATCCTTTTCTTGTTTCTTCGTGCCTGCCGGTCTCTCCCGAAATCATGCCGATGCGGCTCCTCGGACGCCGGTCCCTAAAAGACCCGCGCACCGCTCTTCCAGGAGCGACAACTATGGTTGGCCTCTAATCGCCATCTTGGTGGGCATGGCATGGCACGCAAGAAAGCCCAGGCGGCGATAGCCGAACCGGGGTGCTCGGCTGCGCTGGGTTCGCCGCTCTAGTCATAACGAAGGACCAGCGGCTTTGGAAAGTCGCGGACCGTGACATTAAATGGCGGCGCCGCGCGATCGAGCGATATACAAGGAAGGATTGCGAGTGAAGATTTCGCTGCCACATATCCGCCTGATGCGACTTCGGCGAGGGCTTCGAAAATGGGCCAACGGGGCTTTGCGGATTTCGGGACGCGTGACCACCGGGATTTTGCTGGTCACGACCTTCCTGTCGGCTGTCGCGGTGGAGGCGGCGTTCTGGCTTCTAAAATCCGCATATAGGGCCGGAATTATCCTATATATGTCGCAAACCCAGTTCGAGAATGTCTATTGGACGGGCGTCTGTTCCTATTGTGCTATCATGCTCGCTTTCGTGCTTCTGCGCCCCCGGGCAATGGGAATGCTGCAAGCGGTCTGGTCGGCCCGGATGTTACGGGTTTCTGGGCTCTGATCCTGGCTGCCACTGGCTGTACAGGCTCATGGGCTGGCGTCCGGGCGGCTCTGGCATGTGACGGCTTGCCGGGCTGTGTTGTGCGGAGAACCCGGCTCTTGGATGAGGCTGACGACAGGGGCTACTGGTTCAAGAGGGTTCTACGAAAAACGGCAGTCGCAGATATGTCGCCACCTCGTGGAAAGAACATGCCGGATTGATCGGGGCGGCTCTGTCCTGTCTAGCCCCTCAGTTCGTTCCCGGGCTCACTCCGCCGCTTCGCATTGTTGCGCTCGCTATCTGGCCACCGATCATGCTCGCCATCTTTTTCTGTGGTATCGCGGCGGCGGATCATGATCCGAAATGGTGAAATGCAGCTTTCATCGACCGGTCCCTACCAACTGCTGGATAAGGGAAATCGACAGCAGAATATTGGAAAGGGATTGTCATGCTCCCTCCGGAGTTCCGCGGTGAGGTGGGGCAACCGGGAGCATAGCGCTAGCGTGGCCAGGGTCGCAATGTGCCGCGGACCGTCCGCATGCGGTCCCGCGTTCCTTTAGGTCGGAACCGAACCGCTTAGGACGAGGTAGTCAGGCAGATTGCGGCTCCGGATTACCATTCTGCCTATCAGCAGCTCCCGCACCATACGAGAGCGCCGGGCCGCGCGGTTTTTCCGCGTCCGGCGCGGGCATTGTGGAGTCCTGAGCTGTCTATTCTTCGGCGAGATGGAACCGGCTTGGGGTCAGATACCATAGACGCCGGGCGAAAAAGAGGCCGAGCAGCGCCAGTCCGAACCAGGTCAGGGCATAGATCATGTGATTGTCGGAAAAGCGCACGACGGTCAAACCGCCGACCGGATAGCCTCCTGTATTGGGCTTGGCGTCGGCGTCGATGAAATAGGGCGCGACCCCTTGGATGTGCCTCGCCTTGGCAATCGCGGCGATATCGCGTGTATACCAGCGCTGCGCGGCGGGATCGTTGGAACGCAGAAAGCCGCCATTAGGCTCGCTGATGCGCAGCAAGCCGGTGACGGTGACGGTTCCCGCAAAATTGCCGGCGGAGCGTGTCGCCGGATCGCGCCGATCGAATGGGACGAAGCCGCGATTGACCAATAGGGTGAACTCCGGCGTCTTCAGCGGCGTCAGCACCCAAAAGCCGCTGCCCCGATCGGTCACGGCCTGCACCAGCGTTTCGCGGCCATGATCGAAATGGCCGGTCGCGCGGACGCGGCGATAGGCATGGGTGGCGACGCCGATGTCTCGCCATTCGGAACGTCCCGGGGCTGGAGCCGGTTCGGCGCGAACGCGCGCCGCGACCGAGCCGATCAGGTCATGCTTCCAGACCCGTCGCTCGAGTTGCCAGACGCCAAGCGCAGTCAGGCCGGCGGCCAGGGCAAGGATTGTCGCGACGAAGACCAGGCGGCGTATATGCGCAGCCTTCCGCCGCGGCGTCGCCCCGGCATCCTGTCGCCGGCGAGACGGCACATTACTCATCGCGATCCGGCAGCAATGGGTTGGGTGGCCTCGCTCTGGGCGTTGCCGGGCACCGCTGCCGCGAAAAACGCCGGCGTCGATATTGGAGTCTGGGGGCCGGTCCGTCCAAAGCGCCAAATATTCTTCACGGCGATGCCCCTTTTGCGGATTGATTATTTTAAGTCGTCGCGGCGTCGACAGGATTCGATTTCAAATTGGCCCCTGTCAAAATCGGCAAGGTCCACCCCCCGAATGACGCACAATCTTCCGCCTCCTGCATCATCGCCGGAAAATAATGGTCCACGCTGAAAGGGCCTCTCATGTTCCGCGTCCTGGCTGTCGCCGCGATGCTTGCAGCGGGTCCGTCGTTGGCGGCGGTCTCGTCCGCTCAGTTTCATCTCACCCGCTCAGGCCGGTTGAATTCAAACGGCTTGGCGGGCGACAAGCCGAACCTTGTGCTGCCACCTACAGGATCGACCTTGCGGAGACGAGGTGGTGCGAAGATGGGTGCAACCTCTTCATGACATCGCGAGCATTCAGGCACGTCGCTTACCCGGTCCCGAGGAGTGAGCAAATTCTCCGAACGAGAAGTCCGTCTCCATCAATAGGATCGATCTTGAAACTGGCGCTCACAAGATTGTCGCTTTGTCAGGGTTTCATCGCGTCCGTGGTTCAGGCGTGAACTTGTGCTGGAATGCGCCGCAGGCCAGCCGCCTTCAGCGGGTTTTCCGGCGCCCCTGTCAAGTTTAGGACAGGCGGAAATCGCGCTTACCGTCGTTAGATATCAGGCGCCGTCGACCAGCGCGGCGTCGATCATCGCCGCGAACATAGTACGCGCACCGTGCGCGTCGACGTCCAGGACGAGATCAAAGGCGGACTTCGCCCCGGCCTTGGCCATCGCATCGGTCGGGTTTTGCAGCTCGATCAGTACGGCTCGCGCATTGGGCAGAAAGCCTTGCCACATCGGCTTGCCCTCGAACTTGATATTTTCGGGATGTCCCTCTGCTCGGCATAGGGCGCGGGCGATGCGTTCAAGGGCGGGCTTGCTCATCGCCCGATGATACACCCAATCGGCCGCGGGAAAAACTGACCCGGTTCCGCACCCGCACATTCCGCATCGGCAGCGCGCGCCGCGCGGAAAAGCGCGACATTCGCTTTTGCCTGAACGGGGCTGCTTTCCGCGTGAGGGTTGGCCTGCGGCAACCTAACGGCCAACTAACCTGCCGTCCGTTGAACTTGCGAGCGAGGCCGCCGCTACTGCCGTTCCGCCGCAGGATGCGAGATTGCCGTGCGGCTGCCTTCGCGAGGGAATGTCATGCAAGCAAATCGCCGGATGATTTCGACTGTCCTCATCGGCGCGGCGGCGCTTTCTGGTCCGGCACCGGATCTCGACGTGCAGCCGCGGCTCGCGATGCCGTCCTTCTCGTCTCCGGCGATGCCATCGCGTTTGTGGGAAGGCGTGGGCAAGGTGTCGGTACTTTGCCTGGTGACGCTCGATCCGGCGCTGGTGCGGCGCGACATGCTGCCGGTTCGCCGCAAGATGCGCGCCGCGCTGTGTCGGCATCTCGTCGACCTGGCAGCCAAGGGCGCGCCTTACCCGGTTACCGAACTCGCCTATGCCGATGTCGCCATAGGTGAGCGCGACCGGCTGACCTTATTGTTCCACGCACGGCTCATGGGCGAGGGAAGCGATCGCCGGATCCTTTACACGATCCGGCCATATCGGGCCGGCGCCGAGGCGGATACGCTGTTCGGTACCACGCCCGATCTGGTTGCGCTCGGCGACCCGCAAATGCCGGATCCGGGGCTGGACGATGCGCTGGTCGCATCGCTTGCATCCTTACTGCCCTGGCGTGCCCCAATCCGCCGCATTGAAATTCTGCCGCCGAACTCGAAACTGGAAGAGGCGACGGGGGCCGAGAGGTAGCGCGCAGCAGCTCCGGGCCGTGTGCAAGGGCGGCCGAGGGTGTCTGTCTATGTGGAAGGTCAGGAGAAGGCGCGCTACTCGAAATTATGCCGGATTCGGGCATAACTTCGATTATGCCGAGCGGTCCGCTATGCCGAGCGCGCGCGGGATGCCCCCGCTTTTCCGTAACTTTGCGGTGATCGGCTCGGCATGGTTTTTTAACGTCCAATCCGGGCTATCGACGCCGATTGCCGCAATGAGGTCTTGCCACCGGGCGCGAAGATGGCGAGACTCAGCGGATGAAGAACGATGTCGACCATCTCCCGCCGACGCAGCAGGAAGAACTGGCGCTGGCGACGCGGATCTTGATGGACGAATTTGCCGTCGCGATCGCGCGCGCGACGCAGCCATGGAAAAAGAACGGCAAGGTTCGAAAGATCGTCCTGTTCGGCAGCTATGCGCGCGGCGACTGGGTGGACGAGCCCGAAAACGGCTATCAATCCGATTATGATCTGCTGATCATCGTCAGCCACGCCGACCTCACCGATATTGCGGATTATTGGTATGTCGCAGAGGACAAGATCCTGCGCGATGCCGGGATCGCGCGGCCGGTGAATATCATCGTCCACACGCTTGACGAGGTGAATCGCGGCCTCTCGCGCGGCGAATATTTCTGGGTCGACATCGCGCGGGACGGGGTCGTGCTGTACGATCTGCCCGGAAGCGCGCTGGCGACCCCGATGCCGCTCACGGCGACCGATGCCTATGAAATGGCCAGCGAATATCTTGCGAAGCAGCTTCCAGCGGTTGATCGGTGGCTCAAGTTAGCCGCAGTATCCTGCGCCGAAAGTGAGACCGATCCCGAGTGGGCCAAGAATGCGGCGTTCAACCTCCATCAGGCCGCAGAAACGGCCTACACCTGCTTCCTTCTCGTGCGCAGCCATTATGTTCCACGCTCGCATAATCTGAAGTTCCTGCGCTCGTTGGCCGAGGATCGGGAGACGCGGCTTGTCGAGGCCTGGCCCCGAGCGACGAAGATCGATCGCCGGCGCTTCGAGCTGGCGAAGCGCGCCTATGTCGAGGCGCGCTACTCGGCTGCGTACGATATCGGTAGCGACGATCTGCAGGCGATCCGGGCTGCGGTGACGATGTTGCGCGACACGGTCGAGGCGGTGTCGCGCGAATGGCTCGATGGGCTCCGGCAGAAGGCCAGCCTCTGACCGCTCCGCCGCCGCCGGCTACAGAGCGTCTCGGTGAAGGCGGTAAATCTGCCCGCGCCAAGGCGCCGGCCCGTCGAGCGAAATTGGCCTGGACGTTTTGTGAGGCCGGCACGGCGGAAAGCCATTGTTCGGGTGAAGGACACCAGATTGCCTGAAATATTATCAACGCGGGGCCCGCGCTTGCGGCGAACCGTTTCCGCGCGCAGAGAGAACCCCGCCCACCGGGATGACGTGGTGGAGAAGCAGGTTCCGCTTCGCTGGCAGATGCTTCGACCGGAGGCTTGCGCGCTCGAACCGCCGGGCGTGAAACCGGTCCACTCGGTCCCGGTTTCGGGGCGCTGGTTTGATAGGCGGTGAACGCCGTCCATTTTCCTGCGTCTTTTGTGCATGACCGACCCATTCACACGCCACCGTGCCATCAAAGATCTCATGGCTGCCGGCATCGTCGACCGCGAGGCCGAAGCGATCGTCGCCGTCATTACCCGGGAATGCGCTCCTGAGCGCGCACGCTATCCGAGCAAGGACCAGATGCGCGACGAATTTGCGGCGCTTGCGCGCGAAATGGCGCGCGATCATGCGGCGCGCAACACGCGTCTTCTTCAGTGGCTATTCGCCGCACATGCGCTGCTTCTCGCCTCGATCGTAGGTATCGCGCGGTTCACCGATCTTCTCTGACGATTTGGGATAGGGCAATCTTCAGCCTATGTGACCGGTAACTCTTCGCTCACAGGCGCTGACTTATCATGCGCAGCCGGGCTGCTACCGATTCCGTGACCCGAAGCCGGGGCCATGCACGTCTCGGGGTATCCCTCCCAGTGGGTCGCGTGGTTTGGGGGCGGCGGATGATATAATCATCTGTCGCCCCGCATTTTATGACCATTTCTGCTCGCTGCGGCGAAGGCGATCGACACAAGGCGCGCCAGCGTGCCGGTCAGGCTATGTTCTTCTATCCGCGCGCGGGAGTCGGTGGCGCGGGCCGCCGCAGCTTCGTGACCATGGAATTCCTTTATGTGATTTTGACTATGTGATTTTGGTCGCAAGGAGCGGAAAAGATTCAGCATTTAGCAGGAGGATAGGCGACGCCGGCGATACCCGCGCTCCGCGATCCCGGGATCGCCGCACGCTTCCGGTCAAGGGCACGTGCACGACATCGCGATCAGTGCGTCTTCTCATCTAAGCATAGGGTGAGGGGGCGGGATTGTATTTTAGGCGGGCGAAGAGGCGGCAGGGCCGCGGGCGTGGAGTTTGCTGGGTCCTGGCGCTGACCATGGCGTCGGCGCTCGCGCTTCCTGCCGGAAGTCAGGAAGCGCGGCTGAATAGCGCCCATGATAGCTACCCGGCTCCCAAGTTGCCGTTTGACGAGGAAGACGAAGAAACCGCAGCGCCCACCGTCAGTCATCTGCTCGGCGAAATGACGTGGCTGCTTACCCAGTCGCCGCTTCACCGAGGGTTCGCCATTGGCGACATGGAATGGCTCGTCATGCCGGCACTAATTTATCAGCAATTCTATCTGTTCCGGGATGGGGCGCAGCGGTGGGGCTCGCGATGTGGGCCAAGTGCACTCCCCAGGCCGTGGCCAAGCCCGACAAGGGCATGATCGAACCCGATAACCGGCTCATCCTCGATGAATGGACATCGGGTGATGAGGTCTGGCTCGTCGATCTGATTGCACCCTTCGCCAACGCCGAGAACCGCCACCGTGAGTTGATGATTGCCGACCTGATCTCCAAGCCGCTCAAGGGCACGAAGTTCCACTTCCATCAGATCGATCCGGCAACCGGCAAGCGGCTCGTACAGACGATTGGCGCTGATGCCGGCGACAAGCTTCTCGATGCGATTAAGGGGGCTGCGGCTTCGGCCGACTGGTCATGAGAGTGGATGCATCCCCAGGAATGGCAGCAAGCTATCGCATGCGTCCCCGACGCGCCGTCGCGTTCTATCCGCCGGAGCGTCTTAGAAAATCGTCATGCACCCGTGGGTAAGTGGGGGCCTTAAATTCGGACTCGACATAGCATTGCAGCCCTTAACGCAGCAGTTCGCTCACCAGCGAAGGCTTTTTGGCGATCATGGCGAGCAGCACTTGGGCAGGGCCGGTTGGGCGGCGGCGGCCATGCTCCCAGTTAAGCAGCGTGCCCTTGGCAACTCCGATGCTGCGTGCGAACGCTCCCTGCGACAGACCAGTGCTGGCTCGGATCGCAGCAACATCGACCGCGGGCACCTGCACTTGATGAATACGTGCGGCGGTCTTCTGCCCTTCCGCGAAGGCCAGGGCTTCTGTCAGTCCCTGCTTGATACTTTCATAGGCACTCATCATCAATCTCCATAGCGCGCGAGCAATATTTTGCTCAGCGCGACCAATTCTGCTTGCTCCGTCCTGCTCAAATTATCCTTCTCGTTTTTAGCGAACACGGTGACGAGAAAGATCGGCAGATGCGTACCGCCGAACACATAGATGGTTCGGTAACCGCCGCTCTTGCCTCCACCCGCGCGGGCGATGCGGATCTTGCGGAGGCTCCCGCCTAGCGATACGCCCCCTTCCGGATGCGCCGCGACATAATTGACCAGCGCGATACGTTCCTCGTCAGACATGATCGCTTTGGCCCGCCGTAGAAACTCTGGTAATTCGACAACGGTCAGCAAGGCGGTCATCGCCAGAATATATATGTCAGTGGCGTATACGTCAATGGCACAAGAGTGGAAACCGCCGCAGGATTGGTTCGTGGCAGCCCTAACGCTGGGGGCCGATCTTCGCGTCGCCGCTGAGCAGTTTTTGCCTGCGCATCCAATCGGATCGCAAGGAAAAATGTTCTTTGAATCGCCTCGGGGTCGAAGCGCGCTTCTAGCCGCGCCGCAGAAGGCGGCGCGCTCGCCCCGCTCCGGCCGGCTCCCAGTTTTTCGCTTGGGCTTACGCTGCCGATCAAGCTGAGGGGGCATGGCTCCACCGGCGACAGGTCCGTCCGCACAGCGCGGACTGGCTATTGTCCGCTATTGGTGTGGCTGCGCCCCTATCTTGCGCACCACGCTCCGCGTGACGAGGTCGAGGTCTGATTCAGGAGGTGATGCCCGGCTCCACCAGCGCGAAGCGAAGCGAGGATCCGCAATCCGACGGGTTATCCCTATTACGTCTTCCGGCGAAGCGCTGGTGGGACGGCACGGGCCTGCTGGAGACGGGCGGCTTCAAGTGGCCTGGCATCCAGCACGGCGTATGCACCTCACTGCGGCGCAACCCGGGGCGTTAGTGGAGGGCTCTGCTGGCACCGCGTTCATGGCCGACGCCGGGGGCATCGATCGCCAGTTGACGACACTTTCCTCTGTTGAATCACAGCTGTCATGCCCATCGAAACCGACCTTCTCGAAGATGTTGAAGCACTGCGGGCTTGTTCGCGAAGGGTCGACAAATTGTCGCTTGCTCTCCCACGCCGGGATATGCCAGAATATTCCAAGAGAAAGGAGCTGCGTCATGACCCATATAATCGTAGGTAAATGGGGCAAGAACCTTGCCATTCGCGTTCCCTTCGAAATCGCGCGCTCGTCGGGGCTTAGCGAGGGCGAAGAAGTGGAGATCGAGGCGTTGGACGGCGATATCCTCATCCGCCGATCAGCGGCTCACATCCAGAACCGGCAGAATGCTGAAAGGGCAGCGGCTGAAATCGTCGCCGATAGCAAGAAGCATCCCCTGCGCGGCGTGTCGATACGCCAGCTGCGCGAGGAGGGACGCCGGGGATGACCATGGTCCTCGATGCTTCCATGACGATCGCCTGGCTTTTCGACGACGAAAGAACGGACGCAGCGCACGAGATCATGATGCGTGTGGTCGCCAACGGCGCTTTCGTGCCATCGCTCTGGCGGCTTGAGGTCGCGAACATGTTGAGAAATGCCGTGCGGCGCGGCCGATGCGATGACGATTTTGCCGAGCGTTCGCTGACACGGCTCGGGCAATTCAAAATACGGATCGACGATGAAACCGACCTGCATGCTTGGGGCGCAACCCGGGCGCTTTCTCGGGAGCGAGGCTTAACCGTGTATGACGCGGCTTATCTGGAACTCGCGCTTCGTAAGGCGCTTCCGCTCGCCTCTTGTGATCGGGAGTTGGTCGAGGCGGCGGCGCGCCGATCGGTCGAGGTTCTTACCATTTGACTATTTGGCGGAGGCGCAGCGGAATTCAACATATCAGGCGAGCCGGATAGCTTGGCATCGCTCTCGCTTGGCCGAGGCCGGGGCTGGCAAGAAGCGACGGGCCCAATCCGTGCATGATCGCCGGAAGCGCTTCGCCGGCCAGCCTTCGCCGCGTCTCCGATCCGCTCGACAAACAAGTTGCGTTTGCAATCAGAAAACCTGTTAGCCGCCTCCACTAACGGGCGGCATATTTCTCGAACGATACCAAAGGGCGGCTATCGCAACGGCATCGTCAGGCAATCACCAGGACTGCCGTCGCGCTTTTAGCGGTCCTTCATCGACCTGCATTTGCCGCGCCCGGCAAGGCTCGTCATCTGGCCGGGGCTCTAACCTGACCTGTCCTGTTTCGAGGTCCTGGCCGGAAACGGCACGATGCCCGCTCGATGCGGCGTGCCGTTTCAAGCCGCACGAAATATGCTCCGGCGCGCGGTTCGCCTGATGGCCGGCAAGTCACGCCGATGCGGCGGCGTGCCACGCATGCCGGGTGAGGCGCATCCGTCGCTGTGCTGCATCTTCCGGCCTTGACACTGCCGCTTAGCGGGCTGCACCAATTTTTCGCTTGGGTTTCCGCCGCCAATCGACCATTGAGAGTGCATGTCTCCACCGGCTACAGGTCCGTCCGCGCAAGGGGGACTGGACATTGTCCAGTATATGGCGTTGCTGCGTCCCTATCTTGCGCAGCACGCTCCGCGTGATGACGTTGAGGATTTGCTCCAGGAGGTCATGCTCCGGCTCCACCAGCGCGAGGCGAGCGAGGATATCCACAATCCGACGGCTTATGCCTATCAGACGGCGCGCAGCGTGCTCGCCGACCGCGCCCGCCGCAATGTCACGCGGCGGCGCGACAGTCATTACGAACTCGATGAAATGCATCACCCCGTCGAACTGCTGACACCCGAGCGGGTGCTCAGCGGCCGCGAGCAGGTCGATCTGTTCGTGACGACATTGGAAGCCATGCCCGACCGGACTCGTAACATCTTCATACTGCACAGATTCGAGGAGATGAGCTATGCCGACATCGCGGACCACATCGGCATATCGCTGAGCGCGGTCGGAAAGCATATGGTCAGAGCCTTGCGTCGTCTGGCAGAGGAAGGATTGCCATGACGTTGAACGATAACCGGATCCCGCGCATTCTCGGTCCCGCCGACCAGGAAGCGATCGAGCGTTTCTCCTTTTTGCGCTCGGGGCAAGCGAGCGAAGCCGATCGGCAGGCGACCGAAGCCTGGCGGGCCAGCGATACCGTCCATGATGCGGCGTGGTCGCGCGTCTCGGCCATATGGGAAGGCAGCGCCGCGGCAGCCGGGCATCCGGCCATCGCCGCGATGCGCAGCGCGGCCCTCGCGCCTCCGCCGCGACGCACAGCCAGCTGGCGCCCTTTTGCGCTGGCTGCCAGCCTTGTTCTTGCCCTGACGTCGGCGCTGTGGATCGGCGGCGGCGGGCTTCTGGATCCGGGTGCTTCTTCGCGCACGCAGCTCGCCGAGGCCGACTGGGCGGGCAGGGTGCCGGCGCGAACGCGGGTGGGCGAGATTGCGCCCGTCCGGCTCGATGACGGTTCGGTCGTCACCCTGAGCAGCAACAGCGCGGTGCGCACCGCGCTCTCGCCAGCCGTGCGGCGCGTCCGGCTGGATCAAGGCGAGGCTTTTTTCAAGGTCGCGAAGGACGCCGAGCGTCCGTTCACCGTCTATGTCGGGGATATCAACGTCACGGCGCTCGGAACCGCATTTTCGGTCGCGAAAGCCGACGCCGCCGTGATCGTGACACTCGTCGAGGGAAGCGTGCGGGTGGTGAATGCGAAGGACGGCGAAACCCGGACTCTCGTCCCGGGATCACAGCTCCGCGCTACATCGGCCGGATTTTCGGTAGCCGCGGTCGATGCGGCGCGCGCGACGAGCTGGGTGTCGGGGATGCTCGATTTTGATCGGGCGCCGCTTTCCGACGTCGTGGGCGAACTCAATCGCTACGCGCCGCAGCGCATCATATTGGCCGATCCCGGGCTTGCGGCGATACCCGTTTCGGGCCTGTTCCGGGCAGGCGATCAGGACCGCTTCGTCGAGACGCTGGTCGCGACCGGCCGCGCGCGGGTCGCGCGCCGTACCGACGACAGCATCGAACTGCGCCAACCGTAGGCGGCCGGCGGTTCGCCGTCGATTGCCGTTAAGCGGTTCGGGGCAGGGAAGGCGCATCGGGGGCTGAGGCGCTCGGGGCGCCGCCAGCGGCGCCGTCCAGCCTATTTCGGCACCATGGCCATTTGGCAGGCTCGCACCCCTGTCTTGTCGACCGCTGTGCTCCTTCGGTGCCGCAGTCAGCTTAAGACCGGATGGCCGAAGGGGAGGGGCAGTCACGCCGGGTCGAGCCATATGGGCGAGCCCGATCCGATCGGGCTGATGATCGGGTCGGCCCAGAATTCGGGGGTCCGCGACATCTCGACCTGCGAGCCGAGACGCGTGAACTCGCCGAACGCCGTCCGCCCTCTCTGCACGCAGGGGACGACCGGCGGACGTGCCCGGCGGGCGGCGTGCTGATCGAGTGCCTCCGCACTGACGAAGCCAAGCGCCTGTTCGAGCATGACGGTCTGGGCAAGATTCACCGAGACGCGGTAGCTGCCGCCTTCGCGGGCGCGCCGGAGCAGCGCCGCCTGGACGCCGATCGCGGCGAGATAGGCGGTAAGAAACGCGCAAACGACCTGGGTGCCCGACGGCAGCCGCGGCTCGTCGGCCGATCCTATGTCGCACAGCAGTCCGGCGAGCCCGGCGGCATTGAAGTCGAAGCCCATCCAGTCGGCCCACGGGCCCGCCGGTGCATTCAACCGGAGCTCGACATGGATGATCCCCGGACGATGCCGCGCGAGCGTATCCGCCGAGAAGCCTTCCCGGTCCGCGCGGTGCGGCCGCAGATTCTGTACGAAGACGTCGGCGCCGCGCGCGAGTTCGTAGATCGGTTGGTTCGCCTCGATGCGCGCATCGAGAAATGTCTGGCGGATACCGGCATGCGATTGCCAATAGACCGCCGACCGTTCGGCCCAGCCGGCCCTGTTGAGATTGAGGCAATCGGCGCCCTGCGCCGAAAGCTGCCGCAACACCGTCGGGCCGGCGATGCTGTGGGTCATGCCGAGGACACGCAGCCCTGACAGGGGACGCGGGCCCTCGGGCAGCGGCAGGGCGGGGCCTTCCGCGATCCGCTCGATCGCGATCAGCGGCGTCGCCCTGTGGATCGCATATTGTTCGCTCGCGCGATATTCGGCGCTGGTCCGGCAGATCGTCAGCGGCACACCGGCTTCTTGCGCCGCCTTTTCAAGTTCGGCGGACTCCCACGTTCGGATGGCGCTGCCGAGCTGTTCCGGCAGAATGGGGCAATTGAGCAATTTGCAGGCCCGCACCGCATGCAAGTCGTCGAAGGCGGCGAGAATGACCCGGCGGTCGTCGCGGGTCGGAAGGAGCAGGGGCTCAAGGCCCCCGGAAGGACCTGCCGGCAACTGCTGCAGGCCGTTCATCGTCGTGTAGCGCGTGGCCCCGTCCTGCCACGGATTGTGTACGACATGCGATTTTGCGAGGTCGACATGGATGTCCTGGCCTTCGCCGCGCCGCGCGCGCCACAAGATCGCGGTCGCCACCGCATTGGCCGCGATGACCGCGGCGGAAGCGGCGCCGGCCTTGACCGGCGTCGGGGCGACGGGGTCCAGACCGGAAAAAGTCAGCGTCCCGCCTTGGTCGGCGCGGTCGAGGCCGGCTTCCGCGAGAAGAATATCCGTCACGCGCGCGATATCTGCGTGCGTGTGGACAAGGGGATAATCGAGCATGACAGGCTCCCGAGCGACGGAAATGGACCAGATCGGTCAGCCGGTCCGCAGGCCGCCGGCGCCGCGCAACCGTGGCGCGCTCGGCGATTGGCGGCCGCACCGTTCGCCGAGAACCGCCGGTCCCGGTGGGACATGAGCGAAAAAATGGCCGGCGCCGTCGGGCGCCGGCCATAGTGTGTGCGTCCTTCGCGGGAAAGGGAGGGAGCGAAGAACGCGGGGGGCCGTGGGTCAGAAGCGAAGCTGGAGCGTCGCCTTGACGGCATGGGCGGTGTAGAGTTCGGCGAACTGGCCGCCATAGGTGACCCCGATGTCGAGGTTTTTGGACATCGGCAGGTCGAGCGCGAGGTCGACGAGGGCGACGTCCTTGCCGGGTTCGGCGCCCGCGACGATGAAAGCGGTGGACGATCCGGCGAAGGCGAGGTCCGCACGCGCGCCGCCATTGTCGATATCGTGCCGCCAGCCGACGTTGACGCGGGCGAAGCCGCTCCGCCCTTCGGCGCTTTCGAGAAGCTTCGCCGCGCTGCGCAGGCCGAGCGTCGTCGTCGTGACCTTCTGCGTCGCGCGTCCCTCGAGCCGCGCCGGCCCGCCCTGCTCGTCGATCCGCTTGCCGCGATAGTCGACATGGGTGAGATTGGCGAAGGGCTCGAACGACAGCGGACCCGCCTCGAACCCGAGCCCGAACTCGCCGAACGCCTGCCAGGCGCGACCCTCGTAACGGTCGCTCAGGCTGTCGCTGAACGCGTTCACGCTCGCGGTCCGGCTCATCCGCGTCGTGTACGATCCCCATGAACCCCCCGCGCGCACCCGCGCCGGACCGAACTCGGCGCCGACATAGCCGCCGACATGCCAGGACTCGACATCATTGTTGTTCGACCCCGGGCGCCGGACGTTCACATCGCTGTCGACATAGCCGAACGCCACCCCGAGGTTGAACCGGTCGTCCCAGCTCTTGTCGATCCCCGTGATGAACCCCTTGCTGTCGGTCTTCACCGCCGCGATCCCCGGCGAGCCGTCGCGCTCGCTGAACCCCGCCAGCGCCTGGCCCCAGGCAACCACCCCTGTGCTCGTCCGGTTCTCCGCCTCGCCGGCACCCACCGCCGTCAGCGAATGCGGCATCCGCCGCAGCATCGCATCACGGATATAGCCGGTGTCGGTCACCGCCACCGCCGCAAGGCTCGCGTGCGTCTCGCCGGAGAAGCCGTCGAGCGACGCCGTCACCGCGCCGGCGCTGCCATCGACGAGCGCGTCGTAGAGCAGGCCTTCAGGCGCGAGCCCGTCGAGCCCGCTGCCCGCGGCGCGCTGGTTCGGCGTGCGGCCGACCGAGGCGAAGGTCACATCGTTGCGCTCGAGGGTCAGGGTGACGGAATTCGGGCCATAGCTCAGCAGCGTGTCGAGGAAGGCGAGATTGCTCTCGATCGTATCGAAAGCGCCCGTCACGCCGCCGCCCGCAGTCAATATGTCGGCGCGCGAGCGGAGATTCCAGTCGCCCGTGTCGGCCTGCAGCTTGACCGTCCCGCCCTCGATCGTCGCGGTGCCGCCGACGTCGATCCGGTCGATCGCCGCCGCGTTGACCGCGCTTTCGACGAGATAGACCGAGCCCGGCTTGAACAGGAGGTCGCCGGCGACCTTCAGCGTGTCGATCGAATTGCCCGGCGACACGGTGCCGCCGCTGTCGACGACGAGCGATTTCAGCGTGCCGTTCCCGCCGATTGTCGCGCCGTCGAAGACGAACGCATCCGAATTGTGCTGCGTGCCGTTCACCAGCAGCGTGCCCCCGATGACATTGGTATCGCCAAGATAGCTGTTGTTGCCGCCGAGCGTCAGCGTACCTTCGCCGCGCAGCGTCAGTCCGCCGCCATAGCCATCGCCAAGATATTCCGATCCGTCGGCGATGTCATTGTCCCATGCATCGCTGACGCCGGCGCCGAGCGTCACATCATTGTCGCGCAGAAAGGCGGCCGGCCCCGCCATAGCCTTGCCGATGTCCAGGCGTCCCCAGCCGAAGAACCCGTCCACGCCCGCGGCACCGATATCGGTCGCGGTGGTGAGGACGGTATCGCGCGCCAGATCCTCCGACATATAGGGGAAGCGTTCCATGACCAGCGCCAGCGCGCCCGAAACATGCGGCGCCGCCATCGAAGTTCCGCTCTTCAGACCTTCCGTCAGCTGGAGCTCGGTCGCCTCGGTCGCAAGGCGCATATATTCGAGATCCATATGGTAGAGCGGGCTGGCTTCCCAATCATATTTTCCGGCCAGATCGGTGACGCCCGCCAGCGCATATTCATTGAGGAGGCTGAAACTGAGGCCGTCGTCCATGAACAGATTGGCGAAGCGGCCCTTGACCGCCATGAAGATTTCCATGTCGTCGACGCCTTCTGCCTTGGCCTCGAGGACATTCGGCGCGTTCTGGTACTTCATCGCGATATCGAAAAGTTGCGCAGCCCATTGTTTGCCCAAGGCTTCGGGGTCTGGATTATTCTTCCGGAGGGCATCCAGCTGCGCCTCATAAGCCGGAACCAGATTTGCGAGGGCGTAAGCGAGCTTCGGAGGCGCGAGCGATGCGCGCAAAGCGTCGACCGCGGCCCGATAGGTATCGCGTGACTCGAAAGGCGTCAGCGCGGCTGCCGCTTCGGCTGCCGCAGGCGTCATGTCGCGCACCATCGCCGCGGATTCAATGTTGGTGCCGGGGGCTGCGATACACCAGGCCCTGGTCTGGCCGCACACGTTCGAACTCTGATTGAGCTCGGTTCCGTTCGTGTCGAGATTGACCACGCTGAGCCAATGCGATTCAAGCTCGGGCAGGAGCAGTGGCGCCGATGCCTGCGGAGATGCGTGCGCGCCGCTGTCATTTCCCGCCGCGAACACCATCACGACGCCGGCCTTGGCTGCGGGCAGGCCAAGCGCGGAAAGCGTTTCCCTGTTCTTATCGAGCGCGGCTCTCACTCGGCCAAGATCGGCGTCGCCGGGAACCAAGGTAATGGTATCATAGTAGGTCTGGATCGTTTGTTTATCGCCCTTTTTGGCGACTTCGGTCAATTTTCCGCCCCAGCTGTTGTTGATGACGCGCGCGCCACTCTCGATGACCTTCCCGATGGTGGGGCCGTCCTCGTCGGCGACAGGCTTCGACCCGAGAATGCGCTCCAGGAACAAAACATCGGTTCCGAGCCGAAGCGTCCCTGCGATAATTTGCGCGTTATGCGCCACGCCCATCATTCCCGCGTCATCGCGCGGTGCACCGATCGTGCCCGACACATGGGTACCGTGGTCGGCGGTGCCGCCAATGCGGTAGATCGGCGTCCCATCGAAAAAGAGCTCGCCCGGCCGCGGCTGGGTGCCAGCCAGAACCGCATCGGTTACGTCGACATAGATAACCTTGCCGGGGGTGGCCAGTGTCGGGTGCGCAGGTTCCACGCCCTCGTCGACGACCCCCACTTTCATACCTTTTCCCGTGATGCCGCGCGCATAGGCATATTCGGCGCCGATCTGCTGCTTCGCGTGGTCGGCCTGGAACTCGGGAAGGTCGCGCCATGTCTTCGCTGCAGCCTCGAGATCGTTCGTGCGCGACCCGTCGGCGTTGGTATAGCGAGCGTCGGGCTGTTCGGTCGCGCCTTGCGCCAGCGCCTGCCCCGAAACGCCCGCCATGAGCGTGGCGCCCACCATCAGTCCCTTGACGAATTTCATGAATATTCACCCCTTTGCAACGCGCGCCTCGATAGCGGCATGGAGAAAGACGCAGCGGCATCAGATCCATGCATGGGAATGGAGAAAAATCTTCGGTCGGGATGGGGACCTCCGACTCATCCCTGGTGCCGCCGCCTTCTGGCAGCGCGTCCCTCCACCGGAAAATTGAAAGAGGGCCGGTCCTCCACCTCCAGCGCCGGCCTTCCCGAGAAACTACCCCCCAGGAGAGAAACGCCTCGGTCGCCAAGAATGGGTCATAGTCCACGCTCGGCGAGTCAAGGGGAGGCGCATCGGGGGTGATTTCGTTCATCCATCCTGAATCGACCCGTTAGCTGCTCGCACAGAGGATTACCGCCTTTTCAGCGGCGCACCCCTTCATTCCGGCGGCCGGAACTAACGGGCAGATTGTTGACCGGGACAATTCGCCTCCATAGCCCGGCCTGGATGACCGGGGGCGTGTGTATGGGAATGGCTCGAATAATATCCGCTCTTGTAGCTGATCCTGCCAACAGGGGATCGGCGTTCGCGGTGAAGCCCATCAGCTTCGACGTCACGGGGCAGCTGCCGAACGCGGCATGCACCGGCCCCCTGTCCGTTACAGAGAGCCGGATTTTTGAGGTGGAGAGCCGGGCATGAACAAGCCATTACGGCTCATGGCCACATGCTCGACGCTTGCGCTGATCGCCATGACCATGCCTGCCGGAGCCAGCGAGACGCAGAGCTACGCCTATGATGCGTTGGGAAGGCTCGTCGCGGTGAAGCATGCGGGGTCGGTGAACGCTAACCAGGCACATTCGATCTGCTACGATCCCGCGGGCAACCGCACCCAATATAAAGCGGACGCGTCGGGGGCGCTCGCTGGTTGTGCTCCGATGCCGACGCCCACACCGACACCGACTCCGACGCCCGTTCCTACGCCAACGCCTGTTCCAACGCCCACTCCAGCACCCACTCCGACGCCGACACCCACTCCGACACCAACGCCGACTTACCCCGTATTCCCGGTCGACTCGCGCCAGCTGACACCAATTGCGCCGCCGCTGTACTATGGCCGCTTTTATCCGGATGGCACGGTCGAAGTGTTCATGATGCCATGGGGTGCCGGGGGGACGCCGAAGAGAACGATGAACCGGTACAGCGTCGAGCCGGCTCCGCCGGGAGCACCGCCCGGACTTTATGCAGGACCGACGCCCTATCCGCCCGATGTCCTGTTGCGCGCCATCATCGATAAATATCTGGTCACGATCTACAAGCCGACGGGCTGATGAAGGCGCGGGAGGTTCGGCGATCCCGCCGAGCTTGCGACGCGCAATCATTATCATTCAATTGAACAAAAGCCAGGCACGAGGGGGAGGCTATGCGACGAACTGCAGCGTTGAGGAACGGCCGCGACCGTCGCCGAGCCGGACCGAAGGCGAGAGTCTGTTCCGCGGCTCTATGGCTCGCGTCCGTGGCGGCGACTTTGCCTGCGCCAGCACGGGCGCAAGAGGACCCTCCGATCCCGCCGGTGGAATTGCCGACGGTCGACCGCAACGGGGTTAATTTGCTGGATGGCGATTTGCAGCTTCCCCAAATCGAGCTCACAATGGGCGAGGGCCAGAATGCCATGACCTATTCGAGCATGGCGAGCAGCAAATTCTGGCGGCACAATTTTCAGATGGTGATAAGCGAGCCGGCGGTCAACTGGATGAGCATCCAAGCCGGAAACACGGCTGCGATATTCAGATATATGGGTGAGACGCCCACCGATTATGTCTATGCTCCGTCATGGAAGAACTCTGCGCAGTACTTCCATGTCAACAAGAGCAGCGGCTATCATTTCGTCGACCGCGACGGAACGGAGATTTTGTTCCATCAGCTGATCGACGGACATGTGGGATCATATCCAGGCGTTTTTGGCGGCGGCCGGGCGGCGCTGGCCACAAAGCTGATCCGGCCCTCGGGCGAGATTTACAACTTCTACTACAAATCGTTCAAGCATCCGGACCGAGATGCCTATGGCGCGCGATTGCAGTCGGTGGTGAGCAGCAGGGGTTACATGCTCAAGTTCACCTATGCGAGCAACGATGTCGTCACCGGCCTGAGCAAAATCTACAGCTTGAGCAAGGTGACGCTGATCAACCGGGCGATCGACTATTGCGATCCGGCGTCGGACAACTGCGCTGTGGCGAGCGGCAAGTGGCCGGAAGCGACCTACGCCATTGCCGCGATCCAGCAGGTCAACAGCTATAAGGACGTATTGGGCCGAACGGGTTTCTATCGCCGCGGCCGGCCCCCTGCTACGGAACTGCCGCCGATATTCCCAGATTATGACCTGCGCTTTCCGTTGCCGATCCTAGGCTACAAGCGCCCGAATACCAGCGCCATTGCCTATACAACGCCCTTCACCGATGGGACGACGCCGTTCGTGGGCACCGAGGATGTCACGGTTGGCCATAGCCCGCACAACATCACGCTTGGCGGCCCATGCTGCCGCGTGGGAAGCATCAAGACCGCGGACGGCACGACGAGCTATGCCTATAACTATAATCCGGCCCTGACTGTTGTAACGGATCCGCTTGGCAAGGCGCGTGCCTATGTTTTCAAGCCATTCCCGACGTGGGACGGCGCGACCGACCAGCAGCTGAGCGCGATGAAGGACGAACTGGGCCGAGTTACGACCATCATCTATAGTCCCGAGCAGCGCCCGGTGGAGATCAACTATCCCGAAGGAAATAAGGCGCTTTACGCTTATAATGCGCTGGGGCTGACCACAAAGCGCATATTGCGGCCGAAGCCCGGCTCGGGGCTGGCCGATATCGTGACGGAAGTCGGATATCTCCCGGACAATGTGTTCTGCGAAAATCGGAAGCTATGTGCGCAGCCGCTTTGGACGCGGGACGCCAAAGGCAATCAGACCGACTATGCCTATGATCCGGCGCACGGCGGCTTGCTCACAAGGATGGGGCCGGCCCCCTCGCCAGACGCGGCCCGTCCGCTCACGGTGCGCAGCTATGTCCAGAAATACGCCTATGTGAAGAATCCGGCGGGTGCCTTGGTTCAGTCCGAGGCACCGATCTGGATGTCCGCAAGCGAGACAGTCTGCCAGACAGCCGCGGGAAGCAGCACGCCAACGTGCGACGGCGGCGCCCCCCAGCTGATCACCACCTATGAATATGGCGCCGATGGCACGCCAAACAATCTCTGGCCGCGCGGTGTTGCCGTGACGGCTGGCGGCGAGACGCTGCGCACTTGCTATGGCTATGACGACTGGGGCCGCAAGATCAGCGAGACGAAACCGGCCGCCAATCTGAGCGCATGTCCGTGAGCGGGGAAATGGCGTTGAAGCGGACCTTCCGGCTTCTTGCCGCAGTCCTCGGGCTAGGCATGGGCGTTGCGGCGCAGGCGCAGTCCTCGCCATCAGCCTATACGAGCGCGACGCGCTACGATGCGATGGGACGAGTGACCGGTACGATCGCACCCGACCCGGATGGCGCGGGGCCGCTGGCCTTTGCCGCGACACGGACGACTTATGACAATTTCGGCCGGCCGATAAAAGTGGAGACAGGCGAGCTTGCCGCCTGGCAGGCGAACGCGGTCGCGCCGGCGAACTGGCCTACAAGAATTGCGTCCCCGACGACAGGCTTTCTGCTGCTGTCGTCGGTGGAGACGAGCTATGATGCGCTCGACCGCAAGAACAAGGAGATCACGCGCGGGAGCGACAAGGCGATCGTGTCGCTGGTCCAATACAGCTACGACGCGGCTGGCCGGCTCCAATGCACCGCGCAGCGAATGAACCCGGCTATCTTTAGCAGCCTTCCGGTCAGTGCCTGCACGTTGGGGGCGGAAGGAAGCTTCGGCCTCGACCGGATCACCCGCAACGAATATTATGACGATGGCCAGCTCAAGAAAGAGGTGCGCGCCTATGGCACGCCGCTGGCTCAGGACTATGCGACCTACACCTATAATGCGAACGGCAAGCAGACGAGCCTGACCGACGCGCGGGGCTATCGGGCCGAGATGGCCTATGACGGTCATGACCGGAAAATACGGTGGAACTTCCCGTCGCCGACTGCGACCGGCACGGCCTCGACGAGCGATTATGAGGAATATGGCTATGATGCAAACGGCAACCGCACGAGCCTGAGGAAGCGCGACGGCTCGACGATCACCTATCAATATGACGCCCTCAATCGAAACACGATCAAAATCATTCCCGAACGCACCGGATTGAATGCGACCTATACGCGCGACGTCTATTATGGGTACGATCTGAGGGGGCTTCAAACCTACGCCCGATTTGACAGTGGCTCGGGTGAGGGTGTCGCCACCAATTATGATGGTTTTGGCCGTGCGTCGTCGTCGTCACTGACGGTCGATGGTGTGACTCGGACGCTCCAATATGGTCACGACAAGAATGGCAATCGCACCGAGTTGACGCAGCCGAACGTATCAACGACCACATATGCCTATGATGGCCTCGACCGACTGGCTACGATTTTCCAGGATGCGTGGACGACTAGCGTTGTCAGCTACACTTATAACAATCGCGCCATGCGCGCGACCCAGACCGGACGCTTCGGCTCGGCAACGACGTTCGGATATGAACCCGCGGGGCGTCTGAAGACTTTGTCGCTGGATCTTGGCGGCAATGCGCAGGATGTGTTTTTCAGCTTCAGCTATACGCCGGCGTCGCAGCTTATGCAGCAGACGGGCAGCAATGACGCCTTTGCCTGGAAGTCACCCAGAGACATCGACAACCGCTATGTAACGAACGGGCTCAATCAATATACGGGCGTTGGGATCAACAGCTACGTCTATGACGCGAATGGCAATCTGATATCGGACGGCGGCACCTCCTATGTCTACGATGTCGAGAACCGGCTGGTAAGCGCTAGCGGCGCGTCGAATGCAGCGCTGCGTTACGACCCGCTGGGACGATTGTACGAGACAGTTGGCAGCGACGCGACGACGCGGTTCCTCTACGATGGCGATCAACTTGTCGCCGAATATGACGCGGGCGGTACATTGCTGCGTCGCTATACGCATGGCCAGAGCGTCGATGATCCTGTGGTCTGGCACGAAGGCAGCGGGCTCTCGAGCCCGCTCTGGCTGCATGGCGACCGCCAGGGCAGCATCATCGGGGTCACCGACAGCACAGGGGCGGCGGTCGCGATCAACAGCTATGATCCATTTGGCGTTCCGGCGACCACCGCGCTCGGCCGGAACGTCTATGGGCGCTTCGGTTATACCGGACAGGCGTGGATTCCCGAGCTGGGCATGTGGTACTACAAGGCTCGGATCTATTCGCCGACCCTCGATAGATTCCTACAGACCGATCCCATCGGATATGACGATCAGCTCAACCTCTACGCATACGTCGGCAATGACCCCGTGAATTCTACGGACCCGAGTGGGGAGGAAGGCATTGGTTGCTGGACCACACCGGGCGGTTGCGGTCCTCCGCCACCGTCGCCTGAGGAAGAAATTGTAGTCACAGGCAGCACAATTGCATTTCCCATCTCAACTGCGGGCTCTCGAATTGTTTCGACTGTGGAGGTCGTGGGAGCTAGACTACTGGGCCCGGTCTTGGCGATTTTGAGCTTATCAGGCGATAGTTGTAAGAATTGTGCAAGTTACAATAAGCCACCGACAGATGCGACAGACTCAACGGGTGCAAAGGCTCCTGGAAAACCTGGGGCAGCTGAGGGATTTCGAGATCCAAAAACCGGACCACGATGGGGAAAAGCTCCAAATGGAAGGCCCGGTTGGGTAGATGACAAAGGGAACGTATGGGTTCCGACCGGACCTGAAGGGGCACCGAATGCCCATGGCGGGCCTCATTGGGACGTACAAAAACCCGGAGGAGGGTATACCAACGTATACCCGGGAGGAAATAGAAGATGAGAGAACTGATAATAAAGCAGCTTGAATTTTATTCGTATGCTGACGAAAAAAACTTTTTTAAATGGATTGAGTCTATAAATGAAGTTAATGATGTAAAAGGAAGGGCGGACGAGATATTAATTAAGATTTCAGATAATATTTCTAGTGAAAGCCTGAGAGAAATTATAGCAATTTTTTCTAGATATTGCATTGAGATGACTCAGCTTTCTCAATTTAAAAATATAGAAAACGAGGATTGGTTTTTTGACGACGAGATGTATTGGTTTAATCGAATTTTTAAATCGTAGGATATATAATATATAGAATCTCCACAATATATTTTAGTTATCGAGATCTCTCCTGATTTTCTTATATCTGTAATTAAAAATTATGCCTTAAATAAACTCGCAGATAAAACGGCAAGGTCTTCGGATGATTAAATCATCGGCATATCATTCGTATTCCTCCGAGGAGGGCCGCCTTGCGCTGTTGGTGCCGTGGCGTAGGTGACTGTGGCTATGGATAGCCATATTGATATCGAGCATATGGGTGTGAGGCGCCTGGAGGTGGTCAACACTGGGCGTCGGCGGCGCTGGACGCGGGATGAGAAGCTGCGGATTGTTGAGGAGAGTCTGGGCGAAGGGATTTCCGCCTCGGCCGTGGCGCGGCGTCATGGGATTTAACCGAGCCACCTGTTCGGTTGGCGCAAGCAGTTTTGCAGTCGGCTTGGAGAAGTTGCGGGCTCGGGTTTTGCGCCAGTCGTGATCGGCGTGCCAGCGCCGGACAGACGGCTTGAAGTGGCGATGCGTAACGGTCGCCGCCTTTTGGTGGGGTCGGATATCGCCTTGCCCAGGCTGATGGAGATCGTCGAGGCCCTCGATCCATGATCCCGGTCCCAGCGGGCGCGCGGATCTGGATGGCCATGGGGCACACCGATATGCGGCGCGGCATGCACGGCCTCGCCCGGCAGGTTCAGCATGGGCTTGGGCGCGATATATTCGCGGGCGACGTTTTCATTTTCCGGGGCCGCAGTGGATCGCTGTGCAAGATCCTGTGGCACGACGGCATCGGTATGTCGCTCTACGCAAAGCGGCTCGAGCGCGGACGCTTCATATGGCCGTCGGCGAAGGATGGCGCGGTGTCGATTTTCGCATCGGCGATGTCCTGCCTGCTCGAAGGGATCGACTGGCGCAACCCCCAGGCGACATGGCGTCCGAGCATGATCGGATAAGGATGTTTTTGGGATAAAAAGCTTCATGATTCCGAGAGCTTATGATATGAGCCGACCCCATGAAGAGCGGCGGATATGCTTCAGTTTTGAGCCTGGAAGAGACCCTCGCGCGCCTCGCTCATGCCGAGGCCGAAGCCGCCCGCATCAAGGCCATCAACAGCGACCTCGAAGCCCGCAACGCGCTGCTCGAGCTCCAGAACGCCAAGATGAAGATCGAGCTATTCGGACAGCGCTCTGAACGCAGCCGCCGTCTCGTTGACCAGCTCGAGCTCGGTTTCGAAGAGGCTCAGATCTCGGCGAGCGAAGACGAGGTTATCGGCGAAGTCGCGGCGCGCGACACCCCCGTCCGCGCCTTTGAACGCAAGCGCCGCGCGCCGCGTAGCTTCCCCGACCACCTCCCCCGCGAACGCATCGTCATTCCGGCGCCAACAAGCTGCCCCTGCTGCGGATCGGACAAGCTCTCCAAGCTCGGCGAGGATGTCACCGAGACGCTCGAAGTCATCCCGCGTCAGTGGAAGGTCGTGCAAACGGTGCGCGAGAAGATCAGTTGCCGCGCCTGCGAGAAGATCACACAGCCGCCGGCGCCCTTCCATGTCACCCCGCGCGGCATGTTCGGCCCGAGCTTCCTCGCCATGCTCCTGTTCGAGAAGTTCGGCCAGCACCAGCAGCTTAACCGCCAGCAGGGCCGCTATGCCCGCGAAGGCGTCGATCTCAGCCTCTCGACGCTCGCCGATCAGGTCGGCGCCTGCGTCGCCGCGCTGAAGCCGCTGACCCTGCTGATCGAAGCGCACGTCAAAGCGGCCGAACGGCTCCATAGCGACGATACGACCGTCCCGGTGCTCGCCAGGACGAAGACGGTCACGGGCCGCATCTGACCTATGTCCGCGATGATCGCCCCTTGGCGGTCCCGCGCCGCCGGCAGCCTTCTTTCGATATTCGCGTGATCGGGGCAGCGGACATCCGCTCGCCCATCTCGAAGGCTATTCCGGCACCGTACAGGCCGATGCCTATTCCGGCTACAATGCCGCGCTACGCGCCGCGCCCGACCACGCACCGCTCACCCGCGCATTGTGCTGGGCGCATCGCAGGCGACCCTTCTTCAAGCTCGTCGATCTCGCGACCCTCGCGCGCAAGTCGGGGACCAAGGAGCCGTTCATCATCTCGCCGCTCGCCCGCGACGCCGTCGACCGGATCGACGCGATCTTCGCCATCGAGCGCGACATAAACGGCCGCGCCGCCGACGAGCGGTTCACCATCCGGCAGACGTTGGTCCGCCCGCTCGTCGAGGATCTCGAGGCCTGGATGCACAGCACTCGCGCCGAGCTGTCGCGCCACGATCCCGTTGCCAAAGCCATCGCCTATATGATGAGCGGCTGGGCCGATTTTACCCGCTTCCTCAGTGACGGACGCATCTGCATGACGAACAACGCCGCCGAACGCGCCCTTCGCGGTATCGCTCTCGGGCGCAAGTCGTGGCTGTTCGCCGGGTCCGATCGTGGCGGCGAGCGCGCCGCCGATCTCTATTCGCTCATCGTCACCGCCAAGCTCAATGATATCGATCCGCAGGCCTGGCTCGCCGACGTCCTTGATCGCATCGCCGGCATCCCGCAAAACCGGCTCCACGAGCTTCTCCCCTGGGCGTGGCGGACACGCCAGCCCGCACTTCAGGCCGCCGCATGACCCTCATCGCCCGTCTCAAGATCATCCTCAAGGATGTCGAACCAAAGGTCATGCGCCGCATCGAAGTGCCGCTCTCGATCCGGCTCGACCGGCTTCATACCACCATCCAGGTCGCCATGGGCTGGACCGACAGTCATCTCTACGAGTTCCGCTTCGCCGGCGATGCCGCATTCGGCATTCCCGACCCCGACTATCTTTCTAGCACGAGCGACGCACGCAGGACCACCCTGCGCGCCGCGCTCGAAGACTGCGGCGGCAAGTCCTTCCACTACATCTACGATTTCGGCGACTATTGGGACCATGTCGTCACCGTCGAGCGCATCGAAGCCGGCATGCCCGGATTTCCCTATCCGTCACTCCTCGCCGCGACGGGCCAATGCCCGCCTGAAGATGTCGGCGGTCCCCCAGGATATGACACCTATCTCGAAGCACTCGCTGATCCCGAACACCCCGAGCATGAAGACATGCTCGAATGGGGGGCGACTGATTTCGACCCCGACAAAATCGATATCGCAGACATCGCGATACGCCTCACCGATCTCGCCATGAAGTGGCAACCCAAACCACGCCGAAAAGCTGGCTCCACCACAAAGTCATAGCTCCCGCGGTCTTCCTCGGATGCTTACTATCATTCTATTGTAACCGGTGTTCTCAGGCCACGGCAGACCATGGCATGAGTTGGCCGACGCTGTTGGCGGGATGGCCGTTGGCGAGGCTGATGAGCGTCTCGGTGAGCCATGTGTGCGGATTTATAGCGTTGAGCTTGCAGCATTCGATGAGCGTGGCGATGACGGCCCAGTTGTCGCCGCCTTCGTCGGAACCGGCGAAAAGAGCATTTTTGCGATTGAGGGCGAGCGGCCTGATCGATCGTTCGACGGTATTGGAGTCGAGATCGATGCGTCCGTCATCGAGGAAGCGCACGAGGCCATCCCAACGGATTAGGGCGTAGCGGATTGCTTCGCCAAGCTTGCTCTTGGCGCTGATCTGGCGGCCGCGGGCGACAAGATATTGATGAAGCTCGTCGATGATGGCGCGGCTGCACTCGGCCCGCACGGCGCGGCGCTGCTGGGCGGGTGAACCGCGCACGTCGTCCTCGATGGCGTAGAGCAAGGCGATGCGGCGCAGCACCTCTGAGGCAACCGGCGACGTCTCGGCCAGCTCATAGAATTTGCGGCGCACGTGGGACCAGCAGAATGCGAGCCGGATCTGCTGGCGGCGTCGGGCGAGCGCGGCGTAGCCGCCATAGCCGTCGACCTGGAGGATGCCGGTAAAATCACCGAGATGCGCGTGAGGACGCTCGGCCTTGCGATCTGGCGCATGTACGAGACAGTTGGCAGCGACGCGACGACGCGGTTCCTCTACGATGGCGATCAACTTGTCGCCGAATATGACGCGAGCGGTACATTGCTGCGTCGCTATACGCATGGCCAGAGCGTCGATGATCCTGTGGTCTGGCACGAAGGCAGCGGGCTCTCGAGCCCGCTCTGGCTGCATGGCGACCGCCAGGGCAGCATCATCGGGGTCACCGACAGCACAGGGGCGGCGGTCGCGATCAACAGCTATGATCCATTTGGCGTTCCGGCGACCACCGCGCTCGGCCGGAACGTCTATGGGCGCTTCGGTTATACCGGACAGGCGTGGATTCCCGAGCTGGGCATGTGGTACTACAAGGCTCGGATCTATTCGCCGACCCTCGAT
>NZ_JBIXJU010000016.1:0-32195 GCF_052871675.1 Sphingopyxis sp. LARHCG72
GCTGCTTCCCTCGGACCTCGGTTGAGGCGCACACTTCTGGTTGTCGAATCCTGAAGGAAGGAAGCAGCCATGAAGAACTATGCCGGATTAGACCTGTCGATGGAAAGCACGCAGGTCTGCATTGTTGACGAAAGCGGTCGGAAGCTCGCGTCGGAGAAGGTCGAAAGTAGCCCGGAGGCGATAGCCGACATGCTCGATCGGCATGGTCCGATCGCCAGCGCGGTGATCGAAACCGGACGCATGTCACCCGCGGTCTGCCTTGGTCTTCGCGAACTGGGCGTGTCGATTGTATGCATCGATGCCCGCCAAGCGCACCAGAGTCTGAAGGCTATGAAAGCGAACAAAACCGATCCACATGATGCCGCCGGGCTCGCGCAGTTGGCGAGGACCGGCTTCTACAAGGAGACGCATGTCAAATCACCCGCAGCGCATGGGGTGCGCAGCGTGATCGCCGCGCGCAGTCATCTGGTTGAAGCACGTGTCCGGCTCGACAACATGATCCGCGGTCTTTGCGCCACGTTCGGCTACCGCCCTGGGCCTGGGCAGGGAAAGTCGTTCCTCGATCGGATCATGCAGGCGACGCACGTCCCTGGCCTGGGCGAGGCCATCGTCTCGTTGTTGGCGGTGCGCGCCGAACTGGTCGAGCAGATCAAGCAAATGGACCGCCGCTTGCGTATTATCGCCAGCCAGTCACAGGCATGCGAAATCCTTATGACCGTCCCCGGTGTGGGCATCCAGACATCGGCCGCCTTCGCAGCGGCGATCGACGAAGCCGGTCGCTTCCGACAATCGCGCAATGTCGGCGCCTACTTCGGCCTTGTACCCAGACGCCACCAGTCCGGCGAGATCGACTGGACGGGCCGGATTACCAAGCAGGGCGATGGCACGATACGCAAGCTGCTCTACGAAGCTGCCAACTCGATCCTCACCCGGTGCAGGGAGACGTTCGCCCTGAAAACATGGGCCATGAAGATCGCCAAGCGCCGTGGCCTCAAGAAGGCCCGGGTCGCCCTCGCGCGGCGGCTCGCGGTCATCATGCACGCCATGCTGCGTGACGGCACTTTGTTCCAGGCATGAGATGAGGTAGAAACAGCTTGCCAGCGGTGAGGCGTCAAAGCTGATCCGAGGGCGGTGTCCCGCGAGGGAACGCAGGGACGAACGATCTGCGAAGGTTACCGGATGGGCCCTCAAGCCCGCAGCGAGTCAATGCAACGTTCGCCTCTGTGAGACCCGATACAGCACGACCAGGCTCCCGCCCGGCCAGTGCGGACAGATCCATGAAACCCTCAAGGGATCACACCGCCTAGCTCTGCAATTACAGATCCTGACCCTAAACACCTAGATGAAATACTCACAAGCAAATCGCCATTTACGCCTCTGGGATTGGTTATCCGGACGGCAGTGGGCGAGTGTCAGGTTCACCCGCCCACCGCATGTTGTCAGTTCATCGGTCGCCGGTCGGGTCAATAGGCTGCCGAGAAGGTCAGAAACCATTGGCGCGGTGCTATCGGATACGCCGAATAGCTGTTCGTCGCCGAGCCGATCGAGAGGGTGGAGACGCCCTTTTTGTCGGTGAGGTTGATGACGTTCAAGGACAATTCCGCCCTGCGCAGCGGAACAAGAGTCTCCGGAATCCTTAAGCCCAGACGCGCCGAGAGAAGGAAGGTGGACGGAACGCTCGCATCGTTGGTGAAGGTGCTGAACCGGCGGCCGACATAGTCGCCGACAAGCTGCAACTCGACCGGATCGACGTTGAGCGATGCCACCGTCTTGTTCATCCATCTCGGCGTTCCGGGGAGCTGCTTGCCGCAGGTCGGAATGACACCGCCAACGACAAGAAAGCCGCCGATGCAGGTGCCGGTCGCAGCGCCGATACCGGCCGCTGTCGCCGTATAGTCGCTCTGATACTTCGAGAGATTATAGGACGTAGCATTGTAGAGCGAAAAGGTCCGGCCAAAGCGCAAGGTGAAGGCGGCATCGACGCCGTCGGTCTTTACGTCGCCGACATTGACCAGCGCAGATGTACCGCCGGCGATACCACTGCCGGCAATGCCGCCCGGGTTGGTCGGAATAGCAAGCAGCCGGTTGCTGAAGTCGACATGATAATAGTTGATCTGCGCCTGGAGGCCGATGTCGCCGCCGAGGTCGCGCCGGATGCGCAGGCCCGCTTCATAGGTCCAGCTGGTCTCGGGCTTGCCTTCATCGGCAAAGGCATCGAAGGCGGCCTGGCTACCGGTGAACCATGGTCCCCCGCCGCCGGCCAGATAAGCCTGATACTGCCGCATGTTTTTCTGGACGTTGAAATAGATCTCTTCATGCCCGTTGAAATCATAGGTCGCCCCGATGGCGGGCAGAAACCACTTCTTCGTGTTGATCTTGCCCTGCGGTAGCGCGGTGGTTCCGCCAAGCGAACCCACGCGCGGCTGCACCGGGTACCAGCCATTGGCCCATTGGGCACTGGTTTTGAAACCGGCCTGAACCAGAAGCTTGTCGGATACCTGCCAAGTGTCCTGAAGGTGCAATTGCAGCTGCTTGATCCGCGCCTTCCCCTGATATTGGGTGAACAGCGGCTGCGCGACGTCGAGTGGACGAATATACGGCGTGCTCAGGCCCGGATTGTTGACATCGACCGCATACCAGCGGCGCCATTGCGTCGTGCTGTTGTGTTCGAACCAGCCGCCCAGCTCGATGCGGTGGTTGCCTATCTCCGCACTGACAGCGGAAATGACGCCCCAGCGGTCGATTTGATATTCGGTGGTGCGGGTGATCAGGCCCGATCCGCCCGTCGCGGCAACGAGCGCGGCACCCGCGGCGGCGGCTTGCTGATTGGTCAGCGCGGTGCAGGCCGACGGACGCACACCGTTATTATTGCCGGTAAAGCGGCAGTTGGAAGGAAGCGTCGCATAGGCCGGATCAAGATAGGCCTGGGCGGTGGTGATGGATTGGCCGAGCGGCCCGGCCACAACGCCTGCGCCATCATTATGGTGAAAATAACCCGTGGTCGACCAGGTGAGGTTATCGCCAAGCGGCGCGTCATAGCGGCCATAGGCAAGATAGTCGGTTCGCTGGGCATCCGAATAATAGTTGCGATAATTGCTGCCTTCGGCCGCCGGTGAATTGCCGAGCGCGCTCAGATAGCTTGTGCGGTAAGAGTCGAACTCGGGATAGAAAAATGGCTTGGTGTAAGGCGTGTAAAGCTGAACCGGGGTCGCCGTCCCCCCTGCGGACGGCTTGAAAAATACCGTCGCGTCTTCGTTGGGCTGGGTCATGTCATTATAGTCGAAATAGAGCGTAATCTTGCCAATGTCGCTGTCGTGGACAAATTTGGCATTCGCCTGCCATCCGCCTTGCTTGCCATCAAAGTCCCAGGCGCGAGCGCGCTGGCGAGCACCGGAGATATAGAGCGAATTGCCGCCGCCAAACACGCCGCTGTCGACACGCGCAAAAGTGCGCGAGGTGCCGTAACTGCCGACCGTCTGCCCGAACTGAATGCCAAAACGGTCAAGCGGGTCGGACGAATAGGTTTCGACCGTCCCGCCAAGATTACTGTTCGACGGGGTGGCGAGATCGCCCGCGCCGGTCGATACGATGACCCGGCTCACATTCTCGGAGATCACGGCGCGCTGCGGCGACAGGCCATTGTAATTGCCATAACTCTGATCGCCCAGCGGAATGCCATCCATCGTATAGCCCAGTTGGTTTCCCGAAAATCCGTGGATAAAGGTTTGCGCATTCTGCTCGTTGTAACCCCAGGGGTCGGCGGTGATGTAAAGGACACCGGGGAGCGTCTGGATCGCCTTCAGCGGCGACACGCCGGGCAGAATCTTCTGGATTTCGACCTGCGGAATCTCGGTCGACGAACGCGTCGTTCTGGTGGCCGTGACGAGGATGGTCCCGCCATCCGACGCGTCTTTGTTGGCAAGCATCGGGGTGTCGGTGTCGGCGGGGCTGGCCTGCGCAAAAGCGGGATCGGCGGCAACAAGCGCGCCAGCGAGGGCGAGCAGGCCGGACGCGAGCAGGTTGGGAGAGCAACGGATCATAGCGGCCCCTGTTTGATTGGCTGTTATCGTCGGCGCGGAGTGCAGCGACCAAACGCCGCTACGCCGGGGCTGTTACAGTCAGGCGACAGCCCGATCGATCGCCTCCGCCCGAGCCGTTCCTTGCCGCCCGATGAAACCTGTCGCGGCACCAATCCAAGCCGCGCCGCAAAGTCTCGGCCGGTGTGAAGCTCGCTATGTCATGCGCTTCGACGCGGGCCAGGGGTGCGTCAAGGATCGTCGGACCGCCTTCAGAAATCCACCTCGACGCCCAGGCGGATCGTGCGCGGCTGGAGGGGGGTTATCTGACCTTCCGCGATGGTGAAACTATTCCCGATCCCGAAACGATTGCCGCGCACGTCGGTCAGATTGGTGATCGTCAGCATGCCGGTCCACCGGTCGATGGTCAGCCGCGCCTCGGCCCCGATTTCCAGATGTCGGGGGTGCCGGCTTCGCAATTCGGCGACGGATGCGCCATAGTAGCGCAAGGCCGATGCCAGCCGGAAACGGGTGCCCGCAGCGAAATCGGTCTCATAGGCAACCTCGGTCCGCGCGCTCAAGGTGGCGATATTGGGAATCCGATTGCCCCGCGCCAAATAATAGTCCGGGAAGCCCTCATCCGTTGCAGGAGGGGAGAAAGCCGGACCGTTGTTCAGGAAAAGCGACGTTGCCAAGGAGAGCCCCCGGAGAGGACGCCAAGATGCGGCGGCTTCGAGGCCCCAGATTTTCGCGTCACCAAGATTGTTCGGCAGGGGCGTGCCCGCGGCTGACAGAAAATCGGCCTGGATATTGCTCCAGCGTGTATAGGAGAGGGTCGAGGACAGGTTGAGCGAAGGCGAATGCGTATAGCGCCAGCCGGCCTCGAAAGTTTCGAGGCGGTCGGGACTGGAAATCTCGGACAGCGATCCGGGAGTCTCGGACACGGGCAGGAGGTTACCGCCGCGCGATCCGGACCGATAGGACAGAAACAGAAGATGTTCGCTATCGGGCTTCCATGCCAGGGAAACACTCGGTTGCAGATCGAAGCGCCGGCGCCCCGCTCCGGTCGAGGCTCCTCCCGGACCGGGAAAGCTCACATTGCGGAAATAGCTTATATGGCTTGCTCTCGCTCCGAGGGTCCCGCTCAGCCCGTCGAGCAAGGGCATGCTGACTTCGCTAAATAGAGCAAGGTCAGTCGCCCGCCCGCGAAAGCGGGCATCGAATACGGGAATATCTCCAATGCTGAGAGCGTAATTTTCGCGGCGTGTCTCGCGAAGGACGCTGAAGCCCGCGACGAAATTCGTGCCGCCCGCCTGTCCCGACATTCGGGTTTCGTGCGTCAGCAATCTTGCGAGGTGCCGCTCGAAATGGGTCCGCGCAAGGAAATCATCGGACACCGCCTCGCCCCGCTGCCGACTCCAGCCGGTGGCCGAAACGAGCGAAACATCGCCCCATCTCTTCTCGAGCGTCAGGCTCGGCATCAGATAATCGGAGGCATAGGGCTGCGCCCGAGGTGCGCGCTGCGCGAGTGGATTTTCGGGATCGTTCGAATATTGAACGTCGCGCGCCCGGATTTTCTGAGCGACGAAGCCAAGCTCCATCGACAGATCGGCTTCACTTTCGAACCTTAATGCTGTCCTTGCTCCCTCGACGTCCACGCGGTTGACGTCATGCTTCAGGCGCAGATTGTCGTCGATATAGCCCGGCTCAACCCGTTGGTATCCTACGGCGCGCAGGGCGAGCCGATCGGTCATCAGGGGCAGGTTGAACATCGCTGCGACGCCATGGCCTTGAGCGCCATGACGAACTGCCGAGACATTTCCGGAAAATTTCGCGCCTAGGCTGCCCGTATCGGGCGCATTGGGCTCGATCCTGACGACGCCGCCCAAGGCGCCCGCGCCGTAGAGAGTTCCATATGGGCCGGCCAGGACCTCGACCCGCCGGACGTCGAAGAGGTCGAGATCGGGGTCGGGCCCGCTGTAATTGAGACGCAGCTCACCGAGATAGAAGGCCGTATTGCTCTGAGACTGTCCATTGAAACTGCTATCAGCGATAGCGCGCGCGAAAATCTTGTTGCGCCCGGGGCCAAGTCCGGTCGTCGCCAGAATGGGCAGCTTATCCACGAGGATCGCCGTCCCGCCGCCCGGGCGAGCGGTGACCTGTTGTCCATCGAGTTCGACGATGGAAACACTTCCCGGATAGTCGGAGAGCGGGGAGGAAGTCTTGCTCGCGGTCACGATAATCGGTTCGCTAACGGGCTCCACTCCGGCCGGTCTACGCTCCGGCTGCAGATGTGCCGTGGTTCCACCGCGCCGCCGCGTTGCGGCCGCGCGGACGATGACGAGGTCGCCGGAGCGCGTTCGCCGAAAGGTGAGGCCCGTGCCGTCCAGAAGGCGCCGCAAAGCCTCTTCGGCGCCCAGCCGACCCGTTATCCGCCGCGTCCGGATATTCCGCTCCGCTTCGCCGATCAACACGATCGGCGTTCCGGTTTGCCGGCCAAGCTCGACAATCGCTGTCGACAAGCGACCCGCTGCAACGTCGACCTCACTCCTTGAAGAGGCTCGAGCCATGTCCGGATGGAGAAGGGAAATCAGAATAAATGCCAGCGCGGCACTCCCTGTATCAAGTCGAGCCAAGGCTTTAGGTGCCTTCAAGGGATGAGCGTTCCGGTCGAGCCCGCCCGGAAAGCGCAGCGGAGATTCAATCCCGCACTGCGATCGATCACATGCATCGGCACCCCCCTCGCTGCTCTTGTGCGGCTTCCTAGCCTTCGAACCTTGCTTGCAAACAGACGTAGTGTCAAACCGGGGCGAACGGGCGTTCGATCGGCGCCGCTAGGGGCGGTGCGCATTCACCGCAGGTCGGTAGGCTCGACGGATCCTCTGTCCCTGAGCATTGGGTTTTCGACTGGGCTGCGACCCGCTCGAAACAAAGAGATAGCGCAGAAATCGGATCCGCTCCGGATATGCGACCGTCGATCCCCCAAGACGCGTCGGGTTCACCGGCTGGAAGGCTTTCTCCTTAGCCGTCTGGAAGTTTTTTCCTTTGCACGTGCACGACGATCAGAGGCCGGCCTTCTGCCCAAGCCCCTCAAGCCATTCGCGCGATACCGCCTCGACCGTGTCACGCAACATCGTCACCGCGGCCCGGATCGCCCGCAGATCGTCGTTGCCGATCGCGTAGCTCGCCGAGTAGCGCGCCTCGACATAGGCGTATTTCGCCAGCTCGAAGCGCCGGCGATCGACCTTCGTCGCTCGCTGCCAGGCCTCGGGGCTCCCGGTCCTCGGCCAGCGAGCGCAGAAACTTCAGATTATGCGAGCGGGAACATAATGACCATGGATAAGCAGGAAGCAGGTGTAGGTCCGCTCCGCAGCTTGGTACAGCGTGAAGGCCGCGTCTTTGCGCCAGCCAATATCATCGGCGCCCTCCATTTCCTGATCTTTCGCCGTTGCCAAAGCCCTGTCAATGCTTGGCAACCATTCAGCAAAATAGCTGCTTGCCATTTCATAGGCGTCGGATGCCGTCAGCGGCATCGGGGCGGCCATCTCGCTGCCGGGCAGGTCGTAAAGCAGGATGCCGTCGCGCGCGATGTCGACCCAGAAATATTCCCCGCGCGAGAGGCCGCGATTCACCTCATCGAGCGTGTGGACGATGATGTTGACGGGCCGCGCGATCGAAGTCCGCGCCGGTTTGAAGAAAAACGCAGGCCGAGACGAAGTTTTGCAATTTCTCAAGCACGCCGCCAGCAGGCGAGCCCGAAAATATTTTCCACGGCGCCGGTGCATGGCGCATCGCTCGCTGCGTCTTCCCATGGGCTCGCCGAGGGTAGACTAGACCCCTCCCCGGACGAGAAGAGACGTATTTCCTCACCCCCAAGCAGGAAGCGTCTCGGAGGGCCGGTGTTCCTGATTGGGGGGCCGCCGGCCCTCCTTCATTCTCTCGCCGCGCGCGACGCGGAAACGTTCCTGGCGGCTTTCACGCGGGGGACGGATTTCAATCGCGCAGCGCACGCGCCCTTTCGTCATGTGGCCCCGGCTCGCAAGCGATGTTTTCGCCTTGGCAGTCTGAGCCAGGGGCGAAGTTCCGACCACGCCTGAACCTCTCGGCGGCAGGTGCCGGGCAACGATTGCCGTCGTTACAATCGGACCGATGCCCGGGGTGGCCATCAGCTCCTGTGGCCGTCCCGCCGCGCGCGGCTTCAACTGCGCTTGCGCTGTCAGATCTCGATGAAAATCCGAACGCGATCGGGGCTCACGCCTGCGCCGCGGGCAATCCGCTCGCGTCCTTGGCTGATCATCTCGGCGGTTGCACTCGACGAGGCATCGACCAAAAGCTGCGATACGGGCACGCCAAGGAGGCCGGCAAGTGCCGCCATGCGATCATATTTCGGTCGCGCACGGCCACTTTCCCAGCCGGAAACCGACGGAGCGCTCACGCCCATTTTCTCGGCGACGGTCGCCTGGCTGAGACGTCTGGCGATCCGCAGGCGTTTCAGGTTGGCACCAAACCGCAGATCGGTAGCTTCATGGTCAACCGGATTTTGGGGCAGGAAAAGATCTTCGGTTTCTTGCGGAATCGCCGTGCTTTGCAGCTGGACCGCGCTCAGGGCGGCCGGCAAAATGGGGACCTCGAACTGACAGCCGAACAGCTTCTCGCTTGCCCAAATCAGACGCGTTGCAACCGAGCCGACGTGCGGCAGATCGACATTAATCTGGTCATCGACCGTAAGCTGTGCGTCGCATTCGATAAGCATGCCGGTCAGCGAAATATTATGAATCTTGACGACAAGGCTCGCGTCGGCTGCGTGAACGCCCTGAACTTCGAGCTGCAATTTCCCGCGTTCCGTGCGCCGCTTGCCCGCGCCCGGGGCCCTCAACTGAAGATGTGCGGAGATAACCATTACCTCTTAGTGGTCGCACAGGATTACGGTGGAATTTCCGCCGGTGATGACATCGACGCGCTCGAGAGGATCGACCGGGGTCATATTGATGTGGACGCCGAAGCGGCTCGGCGTCGAAGAGACATGTCGACGACCGACGGGGGGCGTTCGGTACCGAGATCGCGGTGATCGAGTAGATTGAGGCCGGCTGTGCCAATGAAGCGGGTGGAGCTGGCTTGGTCATAGGTCGAGCGGAGCAGAGAGAGGTCGCCGAGCGCGTCGTCCGGCGAAATGTTCGCCCGACTGGCAAGCTTTTCGGCCGAAACGGTGGTGATTGGAACGCTATTATCTATATTCGGTTGTGCAATGCGCGACCCGGCAACCACGACTGCGACATTGGGAGCGGTTTCGGTGGGACCGTCGGCGGGTGCCGAAACATCTGGGGCAATGACAGGAAAAGCGGACGCGAGTGTCGGCGACGAATTGGGACACCGCTCCAGCAATTCAGAACATTCCATTGGCATTTCCCGTTTTGTGATCGCCGGAGATCGGTTGCATCGGTTCGATGACGCACACACGGCTGCCGAATGCACTTCGGCCCGCGAATGCATTTCGGAATTGGTTGGAACTGTGTCTTTTGCGCATCAGGAACAAGGCTTCCTGGATTGTGGCGGCCTAAAAAATAGCCCTGCTAATGGACGGTTATCGATAATTCATTTGGCGCGAATGCACGAAGCCTATGCCGACGCGGCTTACATGGTCTCCAGGGTATGCTTGTCGCTTTTCCAGAGGAGAGGACAGGTCTTGACGAGTCCGTTCTGAAGGGTCGGCAGCGGTCAAGCGATCGGCCCGCCTTTACGCGCGTCGGTAAATCCGAGCCAGTATCGTGAGGCGCTATGGGCCAACTCGCTGACCAGGGAATCATGGCGGGTGTGATAGCAGTCGATTGACCGAACAGGCGCTCAACAGCCGCGTTGTTTATATGGCGCCTCGTTCGCGTTCAGACTGGCTTGGCCATGGTCGCGCGGCCAAGCAAGGGCCAGAAATGGGCCTGCGCCGGTGATGTGAACAAGATCTTATTGCGTTTGTCGCGTAGGCAGCAACCTTCCAAGCTTTCCGCGAAACCGTTCTGCATCGGGCATCCGATGGGCTTCACGGCAGACCACACTGTGCAAAGTGCCGGGCAAAAATCCACGAGCGGAGGGCGAAGCCGCCCCTCGTGGAGGATGAACCGCCGGTTGCCAGGCGCATCCTTTCCTGCTTATTTGGTCGTGTAACCGCCGTTGACGAGGATTGTCTGACCGGTCATCCACCAGCCCTCCGACACCAGCATGCGGATCCAGGGAACGATATCCTCGATATCGGTGAGCCCAGTTTTCGAGAAGGGCGAGAGCGCTGCGGCCGATTTGTGATAGGCTTGTGCATCCTCGGCTTCGGCGGGATAGAAGAAGGGCGTGTCCATCGGTCCCGGGCCGATCGCGGTCACCGAAATGCCACGTTCCCCGAACTCCTTCGACGCCGCCCGGGTGAAATGTTCGACCGGTGCCTTGGTGCCTGCATAGGCCGCGTAGAAAGCCGTGTAGGCGCCAAGCAGGGAGGTGACGAGCGTACAGATCTTGCCATTGTCGTTTACATGTTTGCCAGCTTCCTTGAGGAAGAAGAACGCGGTTTTCGAATTGACCGCGGTCATTTCGTCATATTCGGCCTCGCTGATTTCGGTGAAGGGCTTCTTCAGCACCTTGCCGACGGTATTGATCGCGATGTCGGGGCGGCCGACCGCGGCGAGCGTGTCGGCGAACAGCTTCTCGACCGCGCTTGCCGAGGTGAGGTCGGCCTGGAAGGAAACCGCTTCGGCGCCCGCGGCGCGGATCGCTGCCAATGTTCCCTCGGTCTCGGCGGCCGAGGCCGGGTTGTTGTAATGTACCACGACCGCGCTTGCGCCATGCGCCGCAAGGTCGCGCGCGATGAGGCCGCCCAGATTCTTGCCGCCGCCCGCGATGAGGACGGTTTTGCCCTTGATATGATGCTTCGTCATGATTGAACCCTTCCGGTCAACTTTCGCTCGCTCAAGCGCTCGAGATGATGCGTTCCTCATTCTGCGCTCCGACAATCACCGACGCCGTAGTGCCGACGAGGAAAGGCGCAGGGAAAGTCCCTCCACACATAAGCCCGGCCAAATTTCCGCACAATTTCTAGACCCTCTGCCGAACCGGCGCCGCTTGCGGCCCCGAAGGAAAGCCGGGCCGCCTAGCGAATATCATATCGCTCGAGCTCCTGGCGGCAGGCCTCGCTGAACTGGCGTATTGGATCGAGGCCGCCGTCCTGCGCGAAATCGCGGATCTGGTGAAGAGTACGATTGGGGCCGATATAAGCGGTGACAATCGCCTCCAGGACCCGCTCGGCGAGCATGACGACATTCGGCGACGCCATCAGGCGCATATGTCCGACCAGGGCATAGAGGCCGATCAGGTCCGCAACATCCTCACGTTCGTGGCCAAGCGCATCGCCGAACAGTCGCGCTGACTCCTTGATGAAGTCGGTATAGACCTCCTCGCGCCGCGTCCGTGCGGCGGTTCTTATCTTCTCGCGCAACTGGGTGCGCAACGTCAGCCACGACGTGAAGAACGACGTCAGCCCGCCGATCGCGGCGCCGGCAAGACCCACCATCGCGGTGAGATAAGGACCTTCCATCTCAGTCTTCCCGGACGAGAATCAGTGTCACACGCTGATTTTTCGCCCGTTGAGCTTCGCTGTCATTGGGTGCCACGGGGTTGGCAGAGCCTTGCGTTTCGATCCGCAGCTGCTCCTTCGCGATGCCCTGGTCCTCGAGGATCCAGGCGAGGGCCTCCGCCCGCTGCCGGCCCAGTGCGAGATCGGCGCGCGGGTCGCCCGACGCATCGGTGTGGCCGATCAGCACGGCACGCACATCGGGATTGGCGTGGAGCATTGAGACGAAGCGGGGGATTCTGCCCAGCGATTCTGGCGTCGGCTCCGACGAGCGGCCAGCGAACTGATGGCCGCCGAGTTCGAAGCTCTTCTGCGCGCTGTCATGGTCGGCGAGCCAGTCAACAAGGTTGCGGCCCACGGTCCCGCGGGGTGCGAGCATCGTCGCTCCATCGCGCAGCGCGACGAGGTCGGCCACCTTGTCCTCCTCGATCGCCGGGCCCGGCGGGTCCTTCTGGCAGGCGCGGATTGACAACACGACGGCCATGAGGAGAAGCAGGGGCAACAGGATCAGAAGCAACCGGGTCATAGATCGGATTCCCTTCGGCTCGGCGATCGTCGCCAGCCGCCCCCCAGCGCCTGGAAGAGGCCGACCAGCGTCTGCAGCCGGTCGCTCCGCACCTGGAGGAGCGCCAGTTCGGACGATAGAAGGCCGCGTTCGGCATCGAGCTGTTCGAGGTAGGGCGAATAGCCTTCGCGATAACGGCTTGCAGCGAGATCGCGCGCCCGTGCGAGGGCATCACGCTCCGCCGCGAGCGCGCCTTCCTGTTCGCGCAGCCGGCCTTCCGCGGCCATGCCGTCTTCAACTTCGCGAAACGCGCCGAGAACGGCTTTTCGATAGGCGAAGGCGGCCTGGTCACGGCGTGCGGCGGCTCCTTTCGCCTGGGCCTGAAGCCGGCCGCCGTTGAAGATCGGCGCCAGAATGCTGCCGCCCAGCGAGAACAGCGACAAGGGATCGCCCGTGAGCAGGCTCGATGCAACGAAGCCACCCGACGCCGAGAGGCTGATGTCGGGCATAAACGCCGCGCGCGCGGCATCGAGACTGCGGTCCGCGGCCACGATCTGCTGCTCGGCGGCCCCGAGATCCGGGCGGCGGCGCAGCAGGTCGGCGGGAAGCGCGACTGGAACCGCGGGAAGCGGCAGCCCCGTGAGGACCGTGCCGCGGCCGATCGGCCCCGGCGCGCGGCCCAGAAGAATGCTGAGCCCGTTTTCCTGTCTGGTGATCGCGAGTTCGATCGACGGAATCTGCTGCGCCGCCGCCTGATATTCCGCCTGAGCCTGCGCGAGCTCAAGCTGCGAACCGTAGCCGGCGTCGGACCGGCGGCGGATCAGCGCCAGCGTCGCCTTGCGGGCATCGAGGGTCCGGCGGAGAATATCGAGGCGGGCGTCCAGCGTCCGGAGCTGGACATAGCCGCTGGCCACCGAACCCTCGATCGCGAGGCGCAAGCTCTCGCGCCCATATTGGGTCGCGAGCAACTGCGCCCGCGCCGCCGCGGTGCCATTTCGCAGCCGTCCAAAAAGATCGAGGTCATAGGAAGCACGAAGTTCGGCCTGGCCTGCCCATTGTTCGACTGGCTTGCCGAAGGCGCTGACCTCACGATCGCGTCTTCCCGCCGCCTGCGCGCTGACCGCCGGCTGCTGCAAGCCGCGGGCATTGTCGAACTGCGCGCGGGCTTCCTCGACGCGCGCCGCGGCGATCGCCAGATCGTCATTCTTCGTTAAGGCCTCCCCGACAAGCGCGGTGAGTGCGGGGTCGTCGAAAAGGCACCACCATTCGCGCGGGGCTTCTCCTTCGCCGTCCACGGACGGCATTCGCCAGTTGGCGGGGGCCGCGATATCCGCTTCGGAGGGAATCTCGGGCCGCGGTCCAGCCGCACAAGCGGATAGCAGACCGGCAAAGGCGAGAGCGGCTACGGTTCTTCGCATCATCGCGATCCTGTCTCGACTCGCACTTCGACCGACATGCCGGGCCGGAGCCGCGCTGTGCCGGGCTGCTTGGGATTTATACGGATGCGCACGCCGATCCGCTGCGGGATCTTGACGAAATTCCCCGTCGCATTGTCCTGCTTCAACACGGAAAATTCCGAGCCCGCCGCCGGCGACACCCGCTCGACGCGTCCTTCGAATTTCGCTCCGTCCAGCCCATCGACACGGAAGCTGGCGCGCTGGCCGGGGTGGACATGCGCGGTCTGCGCTTCCTTGAAATTGGCGATCACCCAGTGGACCGGCGGAACGATCGCAAGAAGCTGGGTACCGTTTGTGACATATGCGCCGAGGCGGATATTGACTTCCCCCAAGGTGCCGCTCTCGGGCGCGCGGACGACGGTGTGATCGAGGTCGATCTCGGCGGCGCGAAGCTGCGCGCGCGCGGCGGCGACCTGCGCCTCGAGGCCCCCGCGGCCCACGTCGACGGTGCGGACATCCTGTCGGCCGATTTCGGTGGCGGCGAACGCCTGCTGGAGCTGTGCCTCGGCTTGGGCGAGGGCAGCATGCGTCTGGTCGCGCTCGCGCAGCGAGATCGATCCGTCGCGAACGAGATCGCGCGCCCGCACCATATCGGCGCGCGCACGCGCGAGCTGCGCGCGCGCGCTCGCGATCCCGGCCATTTGTCCCGCGAGATTGGCGCTGCGCGACGCATGCGCCTGTTTCGAGTTGGCAAGCGAGGCCTCGGCCGCCGCGAGATTGGCGCGAGCCTGCTCGACGCGGGCGCGATAGCTCTGGTCGTCGATCCGCGCGAGTATCTGTCCTGCCGAGACCTGCTGATAATCCTCGACGAGAACTTGGGTGACATAACCGCTGACTTGCGGCGCGATGACCGTCGTCCGGCCGCGGATATAGGCATTGTCGGTCTCGATCTGGCGGCCTGCAAAAGGCGGGAGATCCCACGCCGCGAGAACGAGCATCACTGCGGTCAGACCGAGGGCGATCACCGCCGCAACGCGGAGCGGCCGCCGATGAGCGGCACGTCCGTCGGATCCGGCTTGCTCGGTGGTGATGTCGTTGGTATCTGCCGTCACTGGATCTGCTCTCCTCGGCGCCGTCGCGCTGCCATCCGAATGTTGATAAAAATATAGACCGCGGTGATGACCGCCAGGATCGCGACAAGACGGAAGGTGTCGGTGTAGGCGATCACCGCCGCCTCGCGTGCCACCGTCTGCCCGAGAAGACCGGCGCCCTGCGTCCCGCGCTGGGCCGGATCGACGAGCGCACCGGCAAGTGAGGCCGCGCCGCCCGCGATCCGCGCCGCGGCTTGGGGATCGCCCGCGACAATCTCTCCCGACAGCACCCCGACCGCTTCGCGGGCCCAGATCGTCTGCATTGTGCCGAGAAAGGCCGAACCGATCAGGCCGCCGACATTCTGGGTGATACTGAACGCGACGACGAAACTGACGAGATGGTCGCCGCCGCGCTGCATCATGCGCAGGAAGCCGTAGAGCATCGCGGGACCCACGAAGAGCGTGGTCCCGAAACCGATCAACGCCTGGCTCCAGATGAGTTGGGCGGGGCGGGTGAGCGAGTTCGCGTCGCTGTCGAGCCAGGCGCCTGCCGCGATGATCAGCGAGGCCGCGAGAACCTGCCAAGGCAGGCGCCGTTCGGAAAGCGTCAGCGCCGCGACCGCAATGCCGAGCAGCATGGCGAGAATGACGGCACCGAAAAGCATGCGGAGCTGGTCGTTGTTCAGCCCGCCCAGGGTGAGAAGACCGACCGCGCCATAGGTTTGCTCGGCGAGCGCCAGTCGTATCACCATCGCGACCGCGATGAAGCGCAGAATGCCGAGCGTGCCGAGCCATTCGAAATGCACCAGCGGATTTTTGCGGCCCGTCTCGATCAGATAAGCCATCGCGAGAAGCGGGATGGACGCCGCCAGCGCATAGCCGAGCCATGGTGTATCGACCCACCACAGAACGCGACCGTGATTGATCACCTGGCAGAGCAGCAGCATGCCCGCGACGACGAGCGCTATGGTCGCGAAATCGAGCGGCGCGAAGGTCTTCGCCCGGTCGCTGCGCGGGAGTGGCAGGAGAAGAAGGAGCGCGATCGACGCGAGGGCGATCGCGATCTCGATGACATGAAGACCCCAGAGACCGTTTGCGGTGAGGACATCGACCGGAACGAGGCGTGCGAGCGGGGATCCGATCTGGGGCAGGCCGATGCCGATCACGGCGCCCAGCGGTTTGATCTTTTGCGGTAGCGCCTGCATGAGATAATAGATGCCGAGCGTCACGATCGCGGCGGCTTCCATGCCACTCACGCCGCGCAGGATCGCCGCCGAGGCGAAGCCGGGGACGAGAAACTGGAACGCGCCGGCAAGCGCGTAGAGCGCGAGGAGGAAGATCGTCACCTGCGGTATGCCGAACTGCGTGCGCGCCTTGACAAGGGTCAGATTGGCGCTGGCATTCATGGCGACGTATATGGCTGGCAGGGCGGCCGCCTGCGCGGCATAAATGCCAAGTTCGCCCGCGATCGGACCGGTGTTGACCGTGGTCAGCGCATTTCCGAAGGTCGAGGTGATGCCAAGGAACGTCCCGATCGCGAAATAGGCGATGCGCCGACGCCCCGTATGCGCCGGCGAAAAGGGTGAACCGACGAAGAGCGGCCGCTCTTCATCCTTCGAGGCACCCGCCGGGCTCATCGCCGGCCGGCGCCGGGCGCACAGCGGCCTGCAGCGTGAGGTTCGCATGGGCGGTCGGGGGCTTGTCTTGGCATGATCTTGTTCCGCTGCACCTGCTCGCGAAGGCCGGGCGATAGCGTTGGCCGACGGCAACGGGGAGTGAGCGCCCGTCGCTAACCGTTAGGAAGGGGCGACCGCGCGATGCTGGCAAGCGCGGTTTCGGGATAATGGCTGATGCGGCGCGCGATGCGGCCCTGGGGGCAGGACATTTCGGTGCAGCAACTCGAAGGGAATCTTCGCCCTCACTTCGTCCGCAAGCCGTTCCTCAAGCGCGATGGGCTCGTCGAGCGGCCCGTCAAAGCGCTCCGACCATAGCGCGAAGCCAAGCGAGTCCGACAATTCAATCGTGGTCCGGACCGTCGACCCGGTAACGCGGAGGCTGCCGTATAAAAAGGTCCTGGCTTGCGTCATCTCGACCGCTTCGGGCAGCGAGTAGAACCGGTGCTTGAACTGGAATATGAGCATTCGCGGGGCGAGTTGGATCGAGGTGCCATGTTCGAGCGCGAAGATAACCTCGTCGGTCAGACCGTCGGCCACAGGATCATAGGCCTCGCTTCCCGCCAGCGTGCGAAAGGGGAGGATCGCGAGGTCGACGCCGATCGGCGCGGTCGAGCCAGGCAATGCGCGGGATCCGTCGTCGACATTCGCGAAGGTGAAGATCGGACGATAGCCGCCTTGCGGCAAGCTGATGCGCACAGCCGAAGTCCGGCCATCGCTTTCATAATATTCGTGGAGCTTCCTGCGCAGGCGCCGCGCTTCGACGCGAACCGACGAGTCGATCCCCGGATCATAGGGGCTGCTTCGACTGTATAGCGCGTCGCCGATTACCAATTCCTTCAGCGAATCGCCACGTCCGTTCAATGTCTCGATCACGAGAAATTCGAGCAGAGCGAACAACCGCCCGCTGCGCGAGAAGGTTTCGCTTCGGCGCAGTTGTTCCAGCTGATCGGAGATGGAACCGATTTCGAAGCTCGGTTCCAATTTCAAGGCGAGTCCTTCGATCATCTGACTGCCGTTCGGTTTGCTTCAACACAGAAATTATGGGCTGGTCCGCTTAAGGCAAGGGGGACGCGGACCAGCCCGCGACACGCTTCCCGGCTCATGCAAGGAAGCGAGGACGCGCGTCGAAACCGATGATGCTGCTCGAACATATTTCCTCCCCTGCGAGCATATTCGGCCGCATCAGGAAGAAAGACGCACGATGGCGATGGCCATGCACCGCGGCGACGAAGTTTTTCTCATCCGGGTATATGCTCTCCTCGTTCTTGTCGCTTCCGCTTCACACGGAGCGGCCGCGCCGACACGATCGACCATATTCCGGGGATAGCTAGACGGCGTTTCATTTTGCTTGCCGGCGTGGCGGCCGCCGGGGAGATGCCCGCAGCCCATGGGGCCAGTCGCCGTATAATCCGTGGCTCTTCGACTGCGAACGGCGCGGTTGCCGGAAAAAAAGGAGCCGGGCGTTCCAACGGGAAAAATATTGTCCCCAAGTGCATGACCGCAAATCGTCTGCGTCTCCTAGGCATTGATGCATGGCGAAGCGTTCCGATCGCTTCGTTGCGAACTTCAGGAGGGACGAATATTATCATGAAAAATTTGGGAATTTTCGCCGCCGGCCTTCTGACAGTGATGATTATGGCAGCGGCGCCCGCGACGGCAAGCGTGCCGGCAGATCGAGGCGGGCTTCCGACCCAAGTTTCCAATGCCGCCGCACAGCAGGCGGCGCCGGCTTCCGCCGCGCAGCCCGCTCAACTATCGGGCGACGCCTTCATACGCACGGCGCTGGCAACGGTTCAGGCGCTCGACGGCGATGGCGCCGGGCAGATTTACGATGCCGCTTCGGCGACAATGAAGGGGGCGATTTCCAGGGAAAGGTTCATTGCCTCGGTAGCGGAGAACAAGGCGCGCCGTGGGGCGGTGAGGTTACGCGACTGGTTGCGCGTCGAGCGCATGAGCGTGCCGACGTCCGCACCGGGAGCGGCGCCTTCGCTGGTGCCTCCCGGCCTTTATGTAACGGTCAACTTGGTGGCCTTCGGAGCGCGGAACGGGGTCGATGTAGAGCAACTGAGCTTCCGCCTCGATCAGGATAATAGCTGGCGCCTGGCTGGCGTGGTTACGGTCACGCCGCCGGCTCAGCCGCCGGCGCCCGCGCGTTAATAAGGCGGCTTTGATCATTTTTTTCGGCCGGTCCGGTGGGATCCGGACGGAGCAATATAATTCCGGTATGAAGGGCAGGGCATCATGGTCAATCGCAGCAACGGACAGCGGCTTTATTCGGGTTGGGACGCGGGACATCTGCTTTCAGTGTGCGGCAAAGGCGGACGTCGCCGTATCATGTCTGCGCTGCGGCGTTCGGCGAGCCATGTGATGTTCGGCCGGCAGCGCCACATCGGCGCGATCGGGCTTGGAAGTTTTTCGGGTGCCGATCGGACGCCCTCCTTAATCTTGGGGGCTGGCGAGAGTGTCACCCGACTTTCTCTCGCAGGCAGCATGGCGGCGACGCTGCTCGCCGTTACGATGCCGGCGATGGCGCAAACCAATTACGAAGCGGGCGGCGGCAAAACGCAAAATTCCATCGTCTCGAATAACCTCTACACATATTGTACGCCGAGCAATACTTATTCGAGCAACCCCGACCAGACGTGCGTAGTCGATGCCGTTAATATTTACTCAGTCGCATCCTCATATTCTATTGCGATTGGCAACAACGCCATTGCTGGCAGCAACTCGGTATCACTCGCCGAGGGATACGCTGGTATTGCCATCGGCGATAACTCGAAATCGACCGGTGGCGCATCGACGGCCTTGGGTATGTATTCTCAGGCACTTAAGGTGGGATCGATGGCGCTGGGCACTGCGACCTACGCCAACGGCTTTAACAGTCTCGCGATGATGCGTCAGGCGACCGCGACGGGCAATTTTGCGATGGCGATGGGGACCGCCAGTCTTGCGAGCGGCGCGGGCGCGGTTTCGGTCGGCCATTCGACGCAGGCGACGGGAGACCGTTCGATCGCGATCGGCAGTTCGGCGGCTGTCGGCGGCACGCTTGCCGACGCCGGATATGATGCAGCGACGAATACGCAGGCGACTGGCGTGAAATCGATTGCGCTGGGCGCGTCGGCGCGGGCGTCGGGGGACCAATCGATCGCTCAGGGCGACGGGGCGACGGCGACCAGGGACGGTGCGATTGCAGTCGGACAGAGCGCGGCTTCGACCGGGACCAATGCAATCGCAATCGGCGCTGGGGCGCGAGCAACGGGTTCGGTGGCAATGGGGGCAGGCGCTCTCGCGGGCAATGGCGGAGCAGCATTTGGCGATGGCGCGGTTGCAACCTATTTGAGTGGCGCGACGACCGCCGGCACGATTGCAGGGGCGGCGTTCGGGCAGAATGCCAAGGCCGACGTGTCGGGTGCGACCGCGCTCGGCACCAATGCCTTCGCGTCTGGCAGGGATTCGACCGCAATTTCGAGCGCTACCGCGTCGGGACTTAATACCATCGCCGTCGGTAAGGGCGCCTTGGCGCCTGCTGCCAATGCCGTGGTGATCGGCGCGGGTGCCAATGTCAAGGTCGGGGCGGTCGCGAGCGCGGGGCCGATAGCGATCGGCTTCAATGCCCAGGTGCAGAGCGCGGGCGGAGGAACGAGCGGGGCCAATAACGGCGTCGCACTTGGTTCGGGAGCAAAAGCCAATGTCACATCGGGGGCGGGAGCTTCCCCCCTTGCTATCGGCACGACTTCCAATGCGAGTGGCAGTGGATCGCAGGTGGCGATTGGCGATCAGGCGCTCGCGTCGGGCAAGAATGCGGTTTCGATCGGCGGCAACGCCTTCGCGGCCGGGACGAAGGCGACGGGCGATTATTCCATGGCCATGGGTCCCGGCGCGAACGCGGGCGGGACCAACAGCCTGGCGCTCGGGGGATCAGCTATCAGCGGCGCTACGGCGAGCCAGGTCAATTCGGTGGCGGTCGGCGCGCAATCGACGTCGAGTGCGACCAATGCTGTTGCTATCGGTGTCGGCACTCAGGCGACGGGCGCTGATGCGACCGCGATCGGCACGGCGGCGAAGGCGGTTGCCGATGGAACGGCGATCGGTCAGAACGCCAATGCGAGTATCGGCAACAGCGTGGCGATCGGCGCGGATTCGACGACGACGGCGGCCTCGACGGGTCCTTATATGATCAACGGCGGGGCGGCGGCGGGAACGACCGCGGCGGGCGTGGTATCGGTTGGCTCGGCGGGCAAGGAGCGCCAGATCCAGAATGTGGCGGCGGGAGCGCTGACGGCGGCCTCGACCGATGCGGTGAACGGCTCGCAGCTTTATGCGGTCGGCAGCTCGGTGAACAATCTCGGAAGCAGCGTGGCGAAGGGGCTTGGCGGGACGTCGAGCTATGACCCGACGACGGGCACGGTTACGACGAAGCTGAGCGTTGGCGGGACCGGCTATGGCGATGTGAACAGCGCGCTGGATGCGGTGAACACGCTGGCGGGCACGGGATGGAATGTGCAGGCGAACGGCGGCGCGGCGGACAAGATCGCGCCGGGCGAGACGCTGACGGTCGTCGACGGGAAGAACACGGCGGTCGTCTATGATGCGGCGGCGAACAAGCTGAGTGTGGCGGTGGTCGACAATCCGTCCTTCACGAGTGTGACGACGGGCGGCACAAAGCTCGATGCGAACGGCCTGACGATCAGCGGCGGCCCGAGCCTCACGACAGGCGGCATCGATGCGGGCGGCAAGAAGGTCACCAATGTCGCGGTAGGATCAGCCCCGACCGATGCGGTGAATGTCGGGCAGCTGTCCGCGACGGTCGCGGCGAACAAGACCAAATATTATTCGGTGAACTCGACCGGCGGTGGCAACGAGCTCAACAACGGCGCCACCGGTGCCGATGCGATCGCCGCGGGCAAGGACGCAGCGGCATCGAAGGGCGCCGCGATCGCGATCGGCCAGAGCGCGTCGTCTTCGGGCGCACAGGCGGTTGCGATCGGCAAGGGCGCATCGGCGACAGGGGTCTCGGGGGTCGCGCTGGGTCAGCTGGCGCAGTCGGCGCAGGTCAATTCGATCGCGATTGGCCTGGGAGCGAAGGCGGGAACGGCTTCGCAAAATGGAAACTCCATCGCAATGGGCGCGGCGGCTTCAGCCGTGAATGATTTTGCCGTGGCGATTGGCTGGCAGGCCAGCACCGGAAGCGAGGCGATTCAGCGTGCGGTTGCAATGGGTCCGGCGGCGAAAGCGCTGAAGTGGGGCGCAGTGGCGATCGGGGCGGACACGCAGGCGACGGGGGAATATAGCACCGCGCTGGGCTTCCTGTCGCAGGCGGGCAATGAAGGCGCGACCTCGGTGGGCCTTCTTTCGAAGGCATCGGGTTTCCAGAGCACGGCGGTCGGCGCTGGCTCCGAGGCGATCGGCAAGCAGAGCATCGCGATCGGTGTCGGCAATGTGGTGAGCGGCGATCAATCGGGTGCGTTGGGCGATCCCAACGTCGTAAGCGGCGCTGGCTCCTTCGCTGTGGGCAATAACAACAGCATCGCGAACAACAACACATTTGTATTGGGCAACAATGTAACCACGACGCAGAACAACAGCGTGGTGTTGGGGAACGCCTCGAAGGACGCGCCGGCGACGGCGGAATCGAAGACAACGATCAACGGCAAGGATTATGTATTCGCGGGCGTCGGGGCTGCCGCCAACGGCATCGTGAGCGTCGGGGCTGCGGGGACAGAGCGTCAGGTCCAGAACGTCGCGGCGGGCCGCGTCAGCGGAACATCGACCGATGCGGTCAACGGGTCGCAGCTGTTCGCGACGAACAGCGCGATCGACGAACTTGGCAAGGCCTCTGCCGCGGCCAAGACGAAATATTACAGCGTGAATTCGGCGGGCGGTGGCAATGAGCTGAACGATGGCGCGACGGGCGCCGACGCGATTGCATCAGGCAAGGATGTGGCCGCCGCTGGCGTCCAGAGCATTGCAATCGGTCGGGGGGCCAGTGTTTCAGGGGATGACTCCACGGCGGTCGGGGCGGGAAATGCGATCGCGGCGGGAAATGAAGCGGTGAGCGTCGTCGGCCGCGGGATTGAGGTGGCGGGAACCGGTAACATGTCCTCGTCGGTGCTGGGTTCGGATACGCTGTTCGCGGCATCGAACAGCCGCCAGCTGAGCGTGGTCGGTTCGGCGAATATGATCGAAGGCACGGGCCACGACAGCGTGAGCGTGACGGGCAGCGACAATGTGCTGGCGGGGACGAGCGCGCGGGTGAGCGTGACGGGCTCGGGCAATGACGTAACCGACAGCGAGGATGTCGTCGTTGCGGGCTCGGGAATATCGGTCGATGGCGCGAAATCGGCGGTGGTGATCGGCCAGGGCGGTACGGTGGCGAGCGGCACGAGCGACGCGATCGCGATCGGCACACAGGCCTCGGCGACGAAGGATGGCGCGATTGCATTCGGCAGGAGCGCCGGCTCTTCGGGAACCGATGCGATCGCGATCGGCACCGGCGCCCGCGCGACGGGCTCGGTTGCCATGGGAGCAAGAGCGAAGGCAGGCAATGGCGGGTCGGCCTTCGGCGACGGTGCGATCGCATCCTATAATGACGGATTTGTCATTCCGGATACCGTCCTTGGCACAGCGGTTGGCCAGGCAGCCGCTGCATTCGGCCAGAATGCCCAAGCAGATAGCTGGGGAGCAACCGCGATAGGCACCAACACGACCGCATCGCAGAAAAACGCCATCGCCATTGGCAGCGGAGCGAAGGCACCGGTAACGAACGCGATCGTGATCGGGGGGGGCGCCGAAACCCGATCGAACGGACCGGACGGCGGCGGCCTCGGACCGGTCGTGATTGGCGCGAAGGCGCAGGTATTCGAATTTCTGCCTGGACCGGTGTCGGGGCAGAATCTTGGCATCGCGATCGGCGGCCGCGCCGAGGCGAATCTTTCGGCGCCGGATGGCGGAGCTCCGATTGCGATCGGCGTCGCAGCCATCGCGACGGGCGCCGGATCGCAGGTAGCGATTGGCGCTGAAGCGCACGCGACCGGCAGGAATGCGATTGCCATCGGCGCGAGACCCTTTTTGGCCGGCACGAACGCGGCAGGCGATTACTCGGTGGCACTTGGTTCGGGGGCGGACGCCCGCGGTGCGAACAGCCTTGCGATCGGCGATGTGTCCCTGTCGGGGGTGGATGCAGTCGCGATTGGCTCCAGGGCCGTTGCAAGCGTAGCGAACAGCGTCGCGCTGGGCGCGGGCAGCACGACGACGGCGGCCTCGACGGGTCCATACACGATCAACGGCGGCACGGCGGCGGGAACGGCCGCCGCGGGCGTGGTGTCGGTTGGCGCGGCGGGCAGGGAGCGCCAGCTCCAGAATGTCGCGGCGGGAACGGTATCGGCGGCATCGACCGACGCGGTGAACGGCTCGCAGCTTTACGCGGTCGGCACGTCGGTGAACAATCTCGGGAGCAGCGTGGCCATAGGGCTTGGCTGGACGTCGAGCTATGACCCGGCGACGGGGAAGGTCGCGACGAACCTCAGCGTTGGCGGGACGGGCTATAGCGATGTGAACAGCGCGCTGGATGCGGTGAACACGCTGGCCGGCACGGGATGGAATGTGCAGGCGAATGGCGGCGCGGCGGACAAGATCGCGCCCGGCGAGACGCTGACGATCACCGACGGGAAGAACACGCAGGTCGTGTATGATGCGGCGGCGAACAAGCTGAGCGTGGCGGTGATCGACAATCCCTCCTTCACGAGCGTGACGACGGGCGGCACGAAGCTCGACGCGAACGGCCTGACGATCAGCGGCGGCCCGAGCGTGACGGCGGCCGGTGTGAATGCGGGCGGCAAGGCGATCACCAATGTCGCGACCGGATCGGCCCCGACCGATGCGGTGAATTTGGCTCAGTTGAACGAAGCGCAGGCGGCGGCGACAACGCGCTATTACAGCGTCAACGATGCCGGCACGAAGGGCGGCAATTATAATAATGACGGGGCTCGGGGCAACAATAGCCTGGCGGCGGGTGTCGGGGCTTCGACCGGCGAGGGCGCGACCAACGGCGTCGCTATCGGTACCGGAGCGACGATTACAACGGTGGCCGGAAATCCGCGAGCGCCGATCAACGGGATTTCCGTTGGCACGAAGGCGTCGGTCGCCACCGAAAGCGGCATCGCGATCGGCAATGAGGCCGCGGTTAGCGCATCCGTGGATAGCCGCAACGGCATCGCCATTGGCGGAAGATCGCAGGTAACGGGTCAAAATGGCGTGGCGATCGGCGGGGGTGGCAATGGCACCGATAACGGAGCCGGCGCCGGCCTCACCAATATCGCGGGTAACAGCGCCACAGCGGTCGGCTTCGGTAGCCGCGCCACTGGCCGCGGTGACGTCGCGATCGGCTATGCCTCGACCGCGCAATCGACTTCGCCGCTCGCGGCGGTGATTGATAGCAATTATAATACGGCGCTGGGCTATCGGGCATCGGCGGAGAGCCCGTTGGGTGGCGCGGTTTCGCTCGGCGCCTTCAGCAAGGCGAGCGGAACAGGCGCTACGACGATCGGCAATAACAGCGCGGCGCTTGGCGACGGATCGGTCGCCATGGGCGGCGGGACGGCAAAGAATTCGGGGGCTAGCGCGTCGGGTACGAATTCGATCGCATTGGGCGGTTCCAATCTCCTCGGTACGGGAGCGGCGCAGGCCAGTGGCGATATGTCGATCGCGCTCGGCTTCGGTTCGAAAGCCGGCAAAAACAACGCCATCGCGGTAGGCAACGGGGCTGTGTCATCGGGCGTCGATGCGATAGCCGTTGGCACGGGTGCGCAGGCGACGAGCAGGGGTATTGCTATCGGTTTGGGGTCCGCTGTTGCGGGCGATCAATCGGCGGCGGTCGGAGCGGGAAATACGATCGCGGCGGGAAATGAGGCGGTGAGCGTCGTCGGCCGCGGGATTGAGGTGGCGGGAACCGGTAACATGTCCTCGTCGGTGCTGGGTTCGGATACGCTGTTCGCGGCATCGAACAGCCGCCAGCTGAGCGTGGTCGGTTCGGCGAATATGATCGAAGGCACGGGCCACGACAGCGTGAGCGTGACGGGCAGCGACAACCAGCTGGCGGGCACCAATGCGCGGGTGAGCGTGACGGGCTCGGGCAATGACGTGACCGACAGCGAGGATCTGGTCGTCGCGGGGTCGGGGATATCGGTTGACGGCGCGAAGTCGGCGGTGGTGATTGGCCAGGGCGGCACGGTCGCGAGCGGCACGAGCGACGCGATCGCGATCGGCACGCAGGCCTCGGCGACGAAGGACGGCGCGATCGCATTCGGCAAGAGCGCCTCCTCCTCGGGCACCGATGCGATCGCGATCGGCACCGGCGCCCGCGCGACCGGTTCGGTCGCCATGGGAGCAGGCGCATCGGCGGGTCTTGGCGGTACGGCGCTGGGCGACGGCGCGAAGGCGACGGTGGCGGGCGGCGTTGCGCTCGGCAAGAATTCGGTCGAAAGCTCCGCCCATGCGACGGCTTCGGGGACGGTCAACGGCAAGAGCTACGCCTATGCCGGTGCGGCGCCGACGAGCGTGGTGAGCGTCGGCGATGCCGGGGCCGAGCGCCAGCTGACTAATGTCGCGGCGGGCCGGGTCAGCGGTACGTCTACCGATGCGGTGAACGGATCGCAGCTGTTCGCAACGAACAGCGCGATCGACGGCCTTGGGCAGACGGTCGCGGCGAACAAGACCAAATATTACAGCGTGAACTCGGCAGGCGGTGGCAACGAGCTCAACGATGGGGCGACGGGCGCCGATGCGATCGCTGCGGGCAAGGATGCGGCGGCCTCGGGTGTCCAGAGCGTGGCGCTCGGCGTTGGTTCGACCGTCGCGGGGAGCGATGCAACGGCGATCGGCGCAAGCAACGCAATCGCGGCGGGGAATGACGCGGTGAGCTTTATCGGGCGCGGCAACGTCCTGTCGGGTGGCGGGAATAGCCTCGTGTCGGTGACGGGTTCGGACAACGGCATCACGGCCACGCAAAGCCGGCAGCTGAACGTGACCGGTTCCAACAATGCGATCGGTGGCGCGAACCATGACAGCGTGAGCGTGACCGGCAGCGACAACCAGCTTTCGGGCACCAATGCGCGGGTGAGCGTGACGGGCTCGGGCAATGACGTGACCGACAGCGAAGACAGCGTGGTCGCGGGTTCGGGAATATCGATCAATGGCGTGAAGTCGGCGGTCGTCCTCGGCCAGAACAGCTTCGTGGCGAGCGGCGCTTCCGGCGTCATCGCGATCGGAGAGAACGTCCATGTCGGAGCGAGTAACAGCATCGCGCTCGGTACCGGTGCTCATGTCGGCGAAGCAAATTCGGTCGCTCTGGGTGCAGGCAGCATCACCGCGGCGGCGGTGGCAACTCCGACAGGCAGCATCGGCGGCAAGACCGCCACCTTTGCCGGCGGCGCGCCGGCGGGGGTTGTCTCGGTTGGAGGGGCCGGTGCCGAAAGGCAGGTCCAGCATGTCGCCGCGGGTCAGGTCACGGCAACTTCGACCGACGCGATCAACGGGTCGCAACTCTTTGTCACCAACCAGCAGGTGGATATCACCGCGGCGAACCTCGCCAACCTGGGCAAGACCGCTGCGGCCGGCATGGGGGGAGGGTCGGTCTATGACCCGGCGACAGGCAAGCTGACGACCAGTCTTGTCCTCGGCGGTACGATCTATCCCAATGTCAACGACGCACTCACCGCGCTCAACGGTCTCGCAGGCCTCGGCTGGAATGTGACGACGGGGGCGACGGGTACGGGCGTCGTGAGCGGGACAAGCATCGCGAATGTGGCGCCGGGCGCGACGCACAGCATCACCGCGGGCGACAATATCGTCGCGACGCAGAACGGAACCGAGGTGCAGCTCGCGGTGAACCCGAACCTTGCCGTGACGAGCGTGACGGCGGGCAGCAGCAAGCTCGACACGAACGGACTCACCGTGACCGGCGGCGCCAATGGCCCGGTCGCGCTGACCGGAAGCGGCCTCGACAATGGCGGGAACAAGCTCGTCAACGTGGCCGCGGGCGAGGTCAGCGCCGCGTCGAGCGACGCGGTGAACGGCTCGCAGCTGTTCGCAACGAACCAGCAGGTGGGCACCAACACGGCGAACCTTGCCAATCTGGGGACGACGATCGCGGCGGGGATGGGCGGTGCGTCGACCTATGATCCGGCGACGGGCAAGCTTGTGACGAACCTGTCGGTCGGCGGCAGCAGCTATACCAATGTCAATGACGCATTGTCGGCCGTGAATGCGGTCGCGGGCAAGGGCTGGAATGTGACGACGGGGGCGACCGGTACGGGCGTCGCGAGCGGGACAAGCATTGCGAACGTGGCGCCGGGCGCGACGCACAGCATCACCGCGGGCGACAATATCGTCGCGACGCAGAACGGAACCGAGGTGCAGCTCGCGGTGAACCCGAACCTTGCCGTGACGAGCGTGACGGCGGGCAGCAGCAAGCTCGACACGAACGGGCTCACCGTGACCGGCGGCGCCAATGGCCCGGTCGCGCTGACCGGAAGCGGCCTCGACAATGGCGGGAACAAGCTCGTCAACGTGGCAGCTGGCGAGGTCAGCGCCGCGTCGAGCGACGCCGTGAATGGCTCGCAGCTCTTCGCCACGAACCAGCAAACTGCGAAAAATTCGACGGCGATCACCAATCTCGGCAACAGCACGGCGTCGGGCATGGGAGGGGGATCGACCTATGATCCCGCAACCGGGACGCTGGCCACCCAGCTCAATGTGAGCGGAAACAATTATGCCAATGTCAACGACGCGCTGAATGCGGTCAACCAGACGGCCAGTGCCGGCTGGAACATCCAGGCTAATGGCGGGCCGGCGACCAACATTCCGTCGAACGGCACGCTTAACATCGCCAACGGCGCGAACACGGTGGTCACACTCTCGGGCAACCAGATCCAGGTGAGCGTGGCGGCGGCGCCGACCTTTAGCGGGATGGTGACGGCCAATGGCGGATTGACGGTCGGTGCGAACACCGCCGTCGATATGGGCGGCAACCGCGTGACCAATGTCGGCGCCGGTGTCGGACCGACCGATGCGGTCAATGTCGGGCAGCTCGGCAACGCGATGAACGGCGCGGTCGACAGGGCGAACGCCTATACGGACCGCCAGATCCAGGATGTCCGCTTCGATCTCAACGATCTCCGGCGCGACACCTATGCGGGCGTCGCCGGCGCGCTGGCGGCGGCCGGACTGCCGCAGGCCTATGAGCCGGGCCGGAGCATGATCGCGGGTGCCTTCGGTACCTTCCAGGGAGAATCGGCGTTCGCGATCGGTATCTCGCGCGTGCTCGACGACGGCGCCGTCGTGATCAAGGGCGGCGCAACCTATGACACCCGCCAGCGTGCCGGCGCCAATGTCGGCATCGGTTACCAGTTCTGAACCGGGTGATGTCCTTCGGAAAGGGATCTGTTTTGATGAACGGAAAATCGCTGCTCCTGGCACTGGGATTCGGGCTGGCCGGCTTGCCGGGCAACGCCGCTGGGCAAGATGGAGGGACTTCCGAACTGGCCGCCGCGACGGTCGCGGCCTATAGCGCGCGCGTCGATCCGTCCGCTTTCCGCCAGCCCGAGCCCGAACGCAAGCGCGACCGGATTGGTACCGTCGCCGACCCGGCGGCGATCCGGCTGATCACGCCGGGCGTCGACAAGTTCAGTATTTATCGCTTGATCGGCCCGCCGCATTTCGGCGAAGGCATCACCCGCCGCTGGAATTATGTGCTGCGCATTCCGGCGAAACCGGCGAGTGCGGAACGCCTTCGCTGCCGGATGGAAATCCGCTTCGCCAAGGTCCATGGCCATTATAACGTCGCCGTGTCCGAGGTGATCTGGGAAGATCAGGCCTGCGCGGACCGGGTCGCGAGCGCGGGCTAGCAAGCCATGCGTGCGGTTTTCGCATTCGCTATTTTTCTGTGTTACTTCCAGGCGGCGATGGCGCAGACATTCGGCCCTCCGATCGCCGGAATGTGCCTGCTGTCGAAGACCGGCGTGATTTCGGGCTCGCGCGCCGGACGCTCGATGCAGCAGCAGGTTGAGACGTTGCGCACGTCGCTCGCCGGGGACGTCGCCCGGCAGCGCACCGCGCTCGCCGGTCTCGCGCGCCGGCTCGAGGCGCAACAGGGCACGACATTGCCGCTCGACTATCAGCGCCAGCTTGGTGCGCTGAGCCAGCAGTCGCAGATCGTCACCCAGACCGAGCAGCAGCATAATGCACGGCTTCAGCAGGTCCAGCTGCGGGCTCAGCAGCAAGTCGACGGCGCGCTCAACACCGCGCTGAGCCGCGTGCTGACGCTTCAGCGCTGCAGCGTCATTTTCGAGCGCGACACCGCTTATGGCTGGAACAACGCGATGGATATCACGCCCGCGGTGACGCGCGAAATGGACGGCATTCTGCAAGCGGTGTCGCTCTAGTTATTGTTTCAGCGGGCCTCGGGCCGCAGCGCCATGGAGTGGAAGATTTGACCGATGTCACTGCGCAAATCCGTCAGGACTATGATTCCATACCCTATGAATCCTTTCCTTTTCCCCAAACCAGTCCCGCTCATCTCGCGGCGGTCGCTCATCTCTTCGGATTGACCGCCCCGCCGCCGGCGACGGCGCGCATTCTCGAGCTCGGTTGCGCATCGGGCGGCAATATCCTTCCGCACGCGATCCGCTGTCCCGAGGCGCGGATCATCGGGGTTGACCTGTCGCCCGTGCAGGTGGCCGCCGGCCAGAAAATCGCCGCCATGCTCAGCCTCGACAATATCGAGCTTCGGCAAGGCGATATCGCCGAGCTCGGCGCCGACCTCGGTCTGTTCGACTATATCATCTGCCACGGCGTTTTCAGCTGGGTGCCCGGCGAGGTGCAGGATGCGATTCTTCGCATCTGCCGCGACAATCTAGCCCCCGACGGCGTGGCCTATGTCAGCTATAATTGTTATCCGGGCTGGAAGACCCGGGAAATCATCCGCGATGCGATGCTCCTGCGCGGTAAGGAGAGCCGTGCGGAAGCCAATCCGCTTGGCTATGCGAAGGGCATGGTCGATTTTCTGAAGGAGGTCGCGCCCGGAGACAGTTTGCTCGGCCATGTCCTGCAAGACCATGGCGACGCTCTCGACAGGTCACAGGATTACTACTTGGCGCACGAGTATCTCGAAACGGTCAACCGGCCTTGTTATTTTGGTGAGTTTGCCGACCGGGCAGAGAAAGCCGGCCTCGGCTATCTCGCCGAAGCGGCGATCGCGTCGATGTTCGTTTCGAACTATGGCGAAAAGGTCGCACGGCCACTGCTCGACGAATGCGGCGATAGCCAGGTGAGGCTCGAGCAATATCTCGATTTCGTCAGCAACCGGAGCTTCCGCCAGACGCTTCTGGTCCATAGCGAGCGCCTTCCCGATATCCGCTACAGGCTCGATGCGGAGCGGCTGCGATCGCTTCATATCGCTGCATCGCTCCCGCCCCGGGAGCCGGCCCCGGTCGAGGCAGGCGAAGCCGCCGCTTTCGGCCCGGAAACCGCTCCGCCCTTGTTCCTGCATACGCCGGCAGTGAAGGCAGCCGCGAAGATATGGACCGAAAACTGGCCCGCGACCTGTTCCTTCGCCGACCTGAGCGAGGCGGCATTGCGGACGCTGAAGGCGAGTGAAGGCGATACCGGCACCGTCGAAGCCGAATTGATGCAGCTTGTGGAACTCGTCGTGATACAGGGCCGCGCGAGGATCAGTCTGGAGCCCGTCGGGCGCGAAATGGGTGGCGAAGATATCCCCCGTATTGCGGATATGTGGCGCCGTTACGCCGCTGCGACGGGCGCAGCCGCTGCGCCGTTACTCGTCAATGCCTGGCATGAGGCGATTCTGCTCGATCCGGTCGAGCGGCATATCGTGGACATGCTCGACGGGGCGACACACCGGGCCGCGCTTGTCGAATTCGTCGTCGGCCGGGCGCTCGCCGGAGCGATTATTTTCTTTCGTTCGGACGATCCGGTCGGGGACGTCGATGACATACGGACCTGTGCGACCGATCATGTGAACCGCGTTCTCGCGGACTTCCCGAAGCGTTTTCTGATGGGACCCGACGAACAACAGACGCGCTCTTCCCTACTATCCGCGCTCGACGGCTGAGCGGGATCGAATGCGACTCTTCTGTCATTCGTGGCTTCCGCGTCGATCATCGGGTTTGAGCCTGCCGCGTCGAATCGTCCCGGGGGATTGGCTCGGAAGATGTGTCACAGCTCGGCAATCTCGCGGTCATAACGATGCGTGAAGGCGATAAGGAGCCTCAGCAATGAACGAGAGTCTTTCCAATCTCCACCGCATCAAGGAAGAAATCGCCGACAGCTTTGACGAGGAGCTGGAGATGGAGATGGAGATGGACGAAAGCCGGCTGGAGACGCTCCTTGCCGACATGTCGGACCATCCGGATCGCGAGGCGCTCGACCGGCGGATTTACTTTCGCGAACTGTTCCGGCTGCAGCACGAACTGGTCGTCCTGCAGGAGTGGGTCGTCCAGCAGGGACTGAAAGTCGCTGTGCTGTTCGAGGGGCGCGATTCGGCGGGCAAGGGCGGCGCGATCAAGCGCATCACCCAGCGGCTCGCCCCAAACGCGCATCGATCCGTCAAGCCATATCCACTCGCCCATCGGCAGTGCACACGGAAGCGCGTCGAGGTGCACGCCCTTCCGCACGGCTGCACGCGCGAAATCCCTGGTTCGCCGATGATGGCTCGCAACGGGAAAGGCACTTTGTAACAAGGCGATACCCGCCTTCCAAGGGTGTCAAACGGCGTTCAAAAGGGACCCCCGATCGGCGTCGAAGAGGGACCCCCTTTGAGGATATGCTGAGGGTTTGTTGAGGATGGCCTTGCGCTGCGTGCGGCGGAGGGCGGGCGTAGCCCGACCGG
>NZ_JBIXJU010000017.1:0-32166 GCF_052871675.1 Sphingopyxis sp. LARHCG72
CCCGCGTTCGCGGACCATCCTCACCGCCTCAAGCTTGAACTCGCGGCTGAACTTCCTTCTTTGCATTGTGGACCTCCGATAGGTGGAAACACCCTATCTCGGTGTCCACCAAACCGGCAGCAGGCCAGACATGCTCGGCTGGCTGGTCAACGAACGCGATATCGAACCGCATATCCCGGTGTTCGACAAGTCCGCTCGTGCCGATGGCGCCTTTGATCGCTCCGACTTCTTGTTCGATCATGAGCTGGATCATTATACCTGCCCGGCGGGCAAGCAGCTGAGGCGCTTCCGCCGGTCGGGCCATGTCGATCACAACCGCCCAAACGCTGATGGTCTTTATCGCTACCGTGCCAGCAAGCTCGACTGCGATGCCTGCACGCTTAAGCCGCGCTGCTGCCCCGGGGCGGAGCCGCGCAAGGTGCTGCGCTCGGTGCATGAAGGTGCTCGCGATCTTGCCCGTGTGATCGCGCAGGAAAACGAATGGATCACCTCGCGGCGCGAGCGCAAGAAGGTGGAGATGCTCTTCGCACACCTCAAACGCATCCTTCGGCTCGACCGGCTGCGATTACGCGGCCCCAATGGCGCCCGCGACGAGTTCCACCTCGCAGCCGCAGCCCAGAACCTCCGCAAAATGGCCAAGATCATCCCCATGCCGCGGCCAGCAATGGCCTGAAGAAGAGCGCCGCCGCTCGCTGGCACCGTCCGCTTCTGTCAAATGTGGACTTTATCAACAGCATCGGCCGATTGCGGTCAGGCCGCTTTGGGGAGCAAAACCGGGACAAGCGGACCTTTTATCGCGACCCGCGATCATGCCTTCCGCACATCGCAGCTATCCGACCGCTCGCGGTGGCTTGCGTGAGAAGCCGCTCAAACGGTCAGGCAGCGCAATGGTCGCCACCATACATCCTGTCAGGATCAGAAAGTTCTAGTGATACCGACAGTCAGCTGTCCATAGTCATAGGCGCCAGTGTTCTGCGGAATATTATTATAGAGTGCCGCGGCCTTGAAATGCCAGTTGCTGCCAACTGTCGGGCTGGTGACTTCGGCAGCGGCATAATAGGATGCCCGCCAGTCGCTGACGGCATCGCGCTGTGCCCCAACCCCGCCTGCGACCATGTAGCGCCAGCCGCCACTATATCGGCGAAGCTGAAGGACCGGGAGCGCCTGCACGTACCAGCGCGGTGAATAATAGTCATATTCGCGCGGCTCGGTGCTGTGGAAATAGCGGGTCCGAAGCTGCGCACTCAGCCCCCACTCGGGCTTGAGGACATGAACATAATTCGCGCGGGCATGCAGGCGGACGTTCTTGCCGGTAAATTCCTGCGCGCCGGCCATGACAGTGAAGCTGTTCCGGTCATCGACGGGAAGATCCAAGGCCGCACCAACAAAAGTGTAATAGATACCATCCTTCACGCCGCGCGGCGTTTCGACGATATCGCGCTCGATGAAGAATTCTTTGCGGTACCTGGACTCGTCGTGGATCGCGGCAGAGCCAATTATGGTATCTCCGTCGGTGCCGACCTGCGCATTCCATTTCCAGTCGGCAGAGCCGTTGGCGTATCGCAGAAACACCCGTTCTCTTTCGGTCGTCTTGAGGCCCAGGGGACGATACCAGGCCTTCTCGACCCGTACGCCAAGATAGTCGTCGGGGCCCTTGTAAACGGGGTCAAGGTTGACGCCCCCGCGAATGACGTCCGTATGATCCGCATCGGTCGATGCGAAGACGTCAATGCCGACGGCGTGTCGCGACAACAATGCGGCTCCATCGGCATCGTTTATATCTTGTGCGGCGGCCGGAGCTGACGGCAGACAGCCAAGCGCGGCAAAGAGCGTGATGGCGGCGTATCTCATTTCGTATCCCACTTTTTCTTCATGCCGATAATCTCGGCGATGTAACCCCATACACAAACCGGCTGCATCAGCAGGCTATAGACCAGCGCATAGAACAGGAACCCCATCGGGTTTCGCCGCACTTTAAGATTCTCGTTACGGTACACACCGCGCTGGATGCGGAAGATCACGACGTTCCAGAGTGCGGCCAAGGGCAGCACCGCCAGTGTCAACGGCCCGGCGATATAGAAATAGCCGAAACAGGCGAGCACGATGCCGGGAATGAAGATAAAACTGTAGACGAGATCTAAAGGCAGGAAAGCGACGTTCCACCAGATGAACAGCGTCGTCATGCGGCGCTTGAAGAGCAGCCGCCAATGCGCCTTGAAAGCCTCCATGAGGCCGCGCGACCAGCGTTTGCGCTGCAGCGCGAACTGCCGAATGCGTTCGGGCACATTGGTGAAGGCCAGCGCGTTGTCGGCATAGCCGATGCGGTAGTCGCGCTCGAGCAGAGCCCAAGAGACGACGATATCTTCGCCGACGCACTCAGGCCAGCCGCCCACTTCTTCGAGGGCATCGCGCCGGTAGAGCGAGAAGGCTCCCTGCGCGACGAGAGTTCCGTGATACATGCCCTGCATACGCTTGACCGACGCGATGCCGTGAAAATAGTCCCACTCCTGCGCGCGGGTCAGCAAATTGGTTCGCGAGTTGCGAACCATCACGGCACCGGCGACCGCCACGGTATTGGCGGGGTCCGACAGATAACGGCTGACGATCTGCGTCAAGCCATTACTACGAACCCAGCAGTCGCCGTCGATAGTAACGACCAGATCGTGTGATGCGGCTTTTAAGCCGTCGTTCAGAACGGCCGATTTTCCGCGGTTCACCTGAAAATCATGCAATGTGAAGTGCGCTGTATCCGGTAGCGTGAGCGACGCCAGATGCTCGCGAACGATTTTCGCGGTGTCGTCCGATGATCCGTCATTGAGAATGAAGACCTCGAGCGGCCCCTGATAATCCTGACGCGAGAGGCTCGTCAGCGTATCGCGGATTCCCGCCGCTTCATTGTAGGCGGCGACAAGCACGGTCAAGCCCGGCATCTCCCGGCTTGGCGACACATGCGCCATCGGCCTGCGATCGAGCGACAGGGTCGCGATCAAGAAGGCATTCATGAAGCCCGGAACATAGGCAATGAAGATAATCGCGATCAGGGCGAACGGCCAATTGGTTACTTCGGCCAGGTCGACCAGCCAACGCTGCGACAGCCACACGCTGAGCGCTGTCCATGCTATTGCAATCGTCAACGCGAGAAGAAATTTACTACGCACGCCTAGATAGAGGCGGCGCCATTGTTCTTCCTTGGCAGGCATGTTGCTCATAGCTTTTTTATCCACGGCGCCCCCGGGGAGCCGTGTTACCCCGATATTTCTTTCCAACACCTTAGTGGTCCCCACATCCGCGCTCTTTGGTCGATCATGAGCGGGGGCGGCGCATGCAATGCACGTCATGAAAGTTACATGAACAGAATGGTTCGCCGATTTTTTTAGATAGCGAATACGAGGGCGACGCTGAAGAACGATGGCCGATTGGAGGCCGGTCTGAGCAGACTCCATATTTATCGGTTTGCGTTATCCACATCGGACAACGATATCTGCGTGGCCTTATTCGGCCAGATGCACGCGGTCGCGACCGTCGCCCTTGGCTCTGTAAAGTGCACGGTCGGCGCGATCCATCAGAGCCTCCAGGTTTTCATCTTCCCTCGCAATCGCGATCCCGAAGCTTGCCGTCGGGCTTGCCTCGCCGGACATAATGTCCGGGGCGGTTTGCTTGAACGCCGTCCTGATCTCTTCGGCTAGTTCGTGCGCGGCGACGGCGGCGCCTGAGGGTAGCATGATCGCGAATTCTTCACCGCCCAGACGCGCCATAATCGCACCTCCGGGCGCCTCCTCCTTCAGGACGTCCGCGAAGTGCCGGATGATCAAATCACCGCTGCTATGACCGAACAAATCGTTGATCGATTTAAAATGGTCGAGATCGCTGAGGATGATCGCTACCGGCTTTCCAGCTGCCTGTCTCGCCATTGCTCTGAGCGCGCGAGGCTCGAAACCGCGTCGGTTGAACAATCCCGACAGAGTGTCGATCAGCGCATCGGACTTGATGCCGTCCATCACGTCGCTCGCGATAACCGCAAGGACCCCGACCGCCGTCATCGCGCAGATGAGCGCGTCGGAAATTGAAACCACAAGCCAGTACGAACCCTCGAACTGCTGGCCGGATGCGCCTGATGCAATCAGGAACAGCGGCCGAAGAAGATAGCCGGCGAAGGAGACGAGCAGTAAGCCGAGAAGCACCTGCTCGACCGGTGTACGGCGCGGCGCCCTTGCAACATCCAGCAGCATCAGAAGGCTGAGGATAGCCAGCCCGGAATTGAGAATGACGACCCGCGCAAGCAGGTCCGGATCCATGAATTGATAATAGTGGAGAGGCCCCAGCGTGAGCGCTCCGATAGCCAGGAGAGGCCCGTAGCGAGGCCGTCGCCCGCGCCGGTTGGACAAACCGATAGACAGCAGCATGATCGCGAACAGCAGGAAGATGTTCGCCGAATAGCGCAAAACCGGGTTTTCCAACGAGAAGGCAAAATAGAATATGCCAAAACACAGCGACCTGATCGCATACGACAGCCCGAATACCCCAATATAATTCAGAGTGCGGCTGTTTCGCCAGATCTCTAGCAGCGCGATGCAGAATATCGCTGCCATGCTCGTGTTCAAAATTCCTATGACGTTATAATAGTTCATACACCCGACCAATGGCGAAAATTCGGATTCCCGATCCGGCTGATCGGAGGGGATGCTATAGTTCTGGTAAAGGTCAAGTGAATGCCGGAACGACAGAGCAGCAACTCGCTCAACATCCTGTGAAGTGTTCCCGCGGACCGATGCTCATTGGCGCAACGTGGCCGCGAGGAGACGGTCCGCTCCTGGACAGCAATCGTGAAAAGCAGACGTTGACGGCTCGCCAACTTACCACAGGCTATGACGGCTGCCGCTTCCTCGTCACGCCCAAGCCGACGTAGAATATCACGCCCAGCGCAAGCCAAACTGCCAACCTCGTCCATGTGTCGAGCGGGAGGCTCCACATCAGATATCCACTTGCCGCAATGCTGAGCATGGGGAGCCATGGCGAGAATGGCACCCGAAACGGCCTAGGGGCATCGGGTTCCCGGCGACGCAGAATGAGGACGCTCAGCGCTACCATGCCGAATGCAAACAGGGTGCCCATCGAAATGAGCTCGCCGAGGAGGCTCAGCGGCAGGATCGCTGCAGCGATTGCGCTGACCGCGCCAGTTACGATCGTTCCGGCAAGCGGGACATGCGAACTTTCGCGTGTCCGCGCGAAGGCCGTTGGGAGCAGTCCATCGCGGCCCATTGCATAGAAAATACGGACCTGACCCAGCAGCGTGACAAGTAGCACGGAGATGAGACCAGCGATTGCGACAAAGCCGATCATAGCTTTCGCCCATTCAAGGCCGGGGCCGGCGCTTCGCAGCGCGACATAAACAGGATCTGGAACGTTGAGTAGCTTATAATGGACGAGTCCGGTCACGACGAGGCCAACCAGCACATATAAGGAGGTCGTTACCGCTACGGTCGCGACCAGCGCGCGGGGAATGGTGCGCTGCGGCTCTCGCACCTCCTGCGCCAGCGTCGACACGGCATCGAAACCGACATAGGCGAAGAAGAGTACCGCTGCCCCCTGAACGACACCGGACAATCCAAAATGGCCGAACCGCCCGTCATTGGCAGGGATATAGGGAATCCAATTGGAGGTATCGACGAAAGCGAACCCGGCCACCACGACAACAAGCATTGCAGCAATTTTCGCGATCACGATGACATTGTTGATCCGCGCCGAAAAGCTGGTGCCCCGCAGCAGCAGCAGGGTACAGAAGATCGTCAGCAGAAATGCGGGAAGATCAATGATCGCTCCCGTTGAGACAAGCACCCTGTCGGCTCCCAGTTTCCATGGCGCCTGCGTGAAGGCCGCCGGCCCGCTGCATCAACTGCGTGAACCTGAAAAACAATCTTGGCCAGATCCAGGCCGATCGTGGTAATCTCCATGGCGGATGGCTCCTCTGCTCGGGTTTGCATGACAGCAACCCATCTTGGCACCTAGATGCCGTGAGCGGGAGCCATCCACCTCATCCGCTTTTGTGTACCAATCGTAATGAGCAGATGCGGGATCACGGGTGTACGCATGCGCCTTTCAGTTCAATGCCCGGCATTTCGATTTCGCATCATTCATAGCCGGGTCGATCAAAAAGCAGATGACGTACTTATTGCCGCTCGCGAGCACGAATGCGTGAGACGTAATGTTGTCCGAGAACATCTCGGTCTGATAATCATTGAAGCCGACGATTTTCCATCCTTCATTGAGCAACTCGCTCATCGATTTCTGGACCGGCACCCAATCGGTCACCCGCTCATATGTGTCCACGGGCTCCTTCTTGCGGGCTTCCGCTTGGCCACCGACAAACAGACTGAAAAGAAGCGCCGTAATCAGGAACAGGCGTTGCATGAACATCTCCAGGAAAGTGAATCGGACGAGCCGGGACCGGCCCCGGCCTGATGAGCAAGCGCCTACTCTCCCGGCATGTTCCGACGCAACCTTCTGGTACAAAACTTGCCAAACATATTGATTTGTCATGCAATGTGCTGTCGGTCACATCGTTCGAAGTACGACCTGGTTAGCGCGGGTCCGGACATAATCCGAAAGATCAAAGGATAAGACGATGGCAAATTTCTGCTCCGAATGCGGGTCGGCACTTTCCCCCGGAGCGCGTTTCTGCGCGACGTGCGGCGCGGCGACCTCTTCCGTAGCCGGCGAGGCTCCCGCCGCTGCGGCGCCCCCGCCCGAGCAACCGCAAACCGGACCGGCGCCGGAAGATGCCCCGCCCTCCCGGCGCCCGACCGGCCTCCTTGTTGGCGGTGCGGCCCTTCTCGCGGTTACGATCGGCGGCGGCACCTGGCTGGGCCTTTCGAGCTCAGGAACCGGCGCGAACGATGCGCCGCTTGTGGAGACCGGCAAGGCGGCCTCCACGGAGCGAGCAACGCTCTATGCCGTCGCCGAGGCCAACCTCCGCGACCAGGCATCGCTCGAAGGCTCGAAGATCGTTGGATCGCTGAAACGCGGCGAGAAGGTTAGCGGTACTTTGCTGACGGACGAACGCGACAAGCCGTGGCTCCAGATCGACGGCAAGGATCAATATGTGAGCCTTGCCAATCTCTCGAAAATCGCGCCGCCTTCCCTCGTTAGCGTCGACGGCAGCGACCGCATGACATCGGGCGCCTGCACCATGATGGAAACGGCGTCCGCCGGAGCGGCCACCAAGGCGAGCCTCAAGCCGGGAGCGCCCGTCCGGCTAGTCGGCGTAACCGCCGACGGCTTCACCGAATATGGCCTTCCCGGTGGCGGCGTCGGCTATGTGGCGGCATCATCGACCTGCGAGACCAAGCCTTCGCCGGCAAAGGGTGCGGTCGCAAACAATCTCATCCAGTTCGACGCGCGGACTTGCGAGCTTGGCGACGAATTACAACCCTATTTCGAAGAGGCGCGCGCGTCGCGCGCCAACCTCGCCGGCGACGAGACGGACGAGGAATATGATTATCCGATCGACAAGAAATTCCGCGGCCTGCGTGTAACGGCGGTGATCGTCGGCTATGAATGGCAGGGCGTCGCGTTCGGCGATCCGGCCGACAAGGTGCGCGACACCTTCCGGCAGATGGGTTTCGAGATCGACAAGCAAGGCGATTTTGCCGTCGAGGACGATGTCGTGGTCTCGGCGAGCATCCGCCCGACCGATCCGGGCTCGAAGAACCGTGGCAAGAGCGAGCTTACCTGCGGCGTCTGAACGACAATGTCTGCGGGCGGCACCGTCCCGGTCGCGCCCGCTAGACGCCCATGTTCCCCGCCGGCGCCGCCGACGGGGAACTGCAGGTCAGCCGTTCAGACGATCCTTGACCGCCTTGGCGGCGGAGAAGCCCAGCTTCTTCGAGGCAGCGATCTGGATGGTCGCGCCGGTTGAGGGATTGCGGCCTTCGCGCGCCGCCGATTCCTTGACCTTGAACTTGCCGAAGCCGTTCACCGACACGTCGTCGCCCTTGGCCGCTGCGCCTGAGATGGCGGCGAACACCGCATCGACCGCCTTTTTGCCTTCGGCCTTGCTGAGACCGAGCGCAGCGGCGACGCTGTCGGAAAGTTCGGCGTGATTCATGAAAAGAAACTCCTGTATCGCCGGGCCCATCCCGGTCGGGCCAGCGCCTATAGTGATGCTGCGAGTTGCGCGCCACCGCCATCGCATATCACCGTGCTCACGCCCGGCCATGCCGACCAGCTCGTCGACCGCTACTGGGAACAAAGGCTTGGAATGAGCCAGTCGTCACGCTCGCGGAACCGGCCGGAATTCCAAGCGCGCTGGATGATTCTGGCCGAAGGCAGTCGGGCCGGTTGCGGCGCAAGAAAGTGCGAAAGCGGACACTCGTCTTGGAGCATCGCGGGCGCGGCCGTGCTGTCTACGACTGGCCAGGACCGGAACCTTTGTCCGAAGGAAACGCCCTAAGCGATATCCTTCAGAGGAGGTTCCAATGGCTGATGAGATTCATACAACCCGCGAACCCGACGGCACGACACATACCACGACAGTCGTCGACCGCGATCCGAAACGCGGCGGCGGGGCGGGCATCACGCTCCTCGTCGTTGCCGCGCTGGCTATCGCAGCATTTCTAGGATTCCAGTTCCTCGGCAACGAGAAGGCCGAAACCGGTGCGGTCACCGAGGCAGCGGAGAAGGTGGGTCATGCCGCTCAGGATGTCGGCGATGCGGCTCAAGAGGCCGTCAAATAGCAGGCGGGCCTATCTGCCCCCGTTCAGGCTGTCGTCCTCTCCCGTGTGAGAGACTTTTCCAGCGTAGAACTATTGATTGAGACGCCGACTGATGGGCCGACGGCTTCGACCGCACGATTGATTTAACCGCTTTCCTGAAGCCTTCGGGTTGCGACCCCCGAGGCGGATGGGGCTTCTCCTGAATTATTCGGGAGAACGAAAAGGCCCCGCCCTCCGCGGGTTTTTTTTGCTGTGCTCCATATTTGCGCGCAGCATCCCAGGATATTATCGCTCCATCCGCTGTCGCATGATGGCATTGCCGGAACTTCAATCGACGCTCCCGCGTTTTTCGGACAACCCCGTCTCCTGATGCACTTGTCTCATGGCTCTCAGGAGACGCGGCCAGCGCGCCTCCGAGGGTCGCCCGGGGATCAGACCAGCCTTGGGACAGGGCCGCTTTCAAGGTTCCGCCCGATTCATCTCGCCGCAAATCGCCTGAAAATTAAGGACTTGTTATCCATCTGGCCCCACGATGAGACCGTGCCGCACCCCCTGTGCCCCACACACATGCGGCATAAAGTAGGACGGCGGTCGCTGGTCCCGGCCGCCGTCCAGCTTCCTATTAGGCGTAGATTCTGGATTTCCGGCATTTGGGCACGTCGCCAGGGTCGTGACATCAATCAACCGATGATGTCTGTCGCCTTCCGTCCCACTTACGTCGTGTCGATTCCATGCATCCCCCCTCCCGCCGGCATGCTAAAGCCCGCAGCCTTGGGGCAATGATCGACGACGTCGATCAACTCGCTCCGCGATTTGGTCTGCCGACAAGGCCGCGCCCTGCGGTCCGGGTCGACCGGGAAGGCGCGCCGCATGGCTGCCGACAATCCACCTATCAATCTGGGCCGCACATTAGGGCTGGCGCTGGTGCTCGCGTCCGATGCGCCGCTGCTTCTGCTCGATGAAAATCTGGCGATCGTCGCGGGGAGCGACAGTTTCTGTGCCGCCTTTGGCATCGATCCCGACACCGTCACCGGGCAGACGATCTATGACCTCGATCATCATCATTGGGACTTGCCGCGGCTGCACTCGCTGATCGAAGCGACGCTGTCGGGCGCCGCCGAGGTCGAAGCCTATGAGATGGAGATCAAGACGAGCGCGGGGGCCGTGCGATGCGTCGTGATCAAGGCGCAGCGGCTCGATTATGGCGACGGCCTGAACATCCGGATGGTGGTCACCGTGATCGACGTCACCGAGGAGCGGCAGAACGAGAAGCGCCACAAGGAACTGGTTCACGCCAATGCCGCGCTGCTCCACGAGATGCAGCATCGCGTCGCGAACAGCCTGCAGATTATTGCGAGCATCTTGATGCAGAGCGCGCGCAAGGTGCAGTCGGACGAAGCGCGCGGCCATTTGAGCGACGCGCATCAACGCGTGATGTCGATCGCGACATTGCAACGTCACCTCGCCGGAGCTGATGGGGATACGGTCGAGCTCGAACCCTATCTCGCGCAACTGTGCGCCAGCATCGGGGCGTCGATGATCTTCGACCGCGAGCAGCTAACGCTCACCACCCGCGTCGATCCGGTGTCGATCAGCGGCGATATATCGGTCAGCATGGGGCTGGTCGTCACCGAACTGGTGATCAATGCGCTCAAGCACGCCTTTCCGGACGGCCGCCCCGGTCATGTCGTCGTCGGCTATGCCGCGACAGGCGACGACTGGACTTTGTCGGTTTCGGACGACGGGATCGGCATGGAGGAGGATCCCGAACGGTCCCCAGCGGGCCTGGGCACGCGCATCGTCCAGGCGCTCGCCAAGCAGTTGGGGGCGGAGATTGCGGTCGAGGACACCGCGCCGGGAACCCGCGTGTCGCTGACCCGGACCGTGCAGATCGCACGGCAGGTCGCCGCCAATGACGAAGCACAGATCGCTGCGTTCTGACCTGCCCTCCCCCGATCGGGAGGGGGAATTCATCCGCCTTGCATACCACCAACGACGTTTCGCCGGCATAATCTGTCGGCAGAACATGAACCGCTAGTCCCGGCCGGTAGCGGTCGGTCAGCTTTTAGGCAAAATCAAGAGAAAGCAGCCAATCCGGAGAACCCGGACCCGACGCTTCGTATAGGGCATTCACCTTTCCTTGAGCGAATCCCCGAACGTCTTGGAAATCGGCTTCAGCAGATATCGCAGGACGGTATTGCTCCCGGTCTTGATCTCGACGATCGCGGTCATGCCGGGCTGGATCTCGATCTTTTCGCCGGCCCTCGGGCGCATCGTCCGGGGATCGGCGCTGACGTTAACCCGATAGAAGACTTGCTCCCCGGACGCCTTTTGTTCGGTCAGCGTGTCCGGACTGATATAGATGACCCTCCCGTCGGCCGAGCCATAAATGGAGGAATCATAGGCGTCGAACTTGACCGACGCGCTCTGTCCGACGCGCAGATAGGCAATGTCCACGGGCGATACCTTCGCCTCGACGATCAGCCGGTCGCCGGTCGGCACGATCTGCAGGACCTCGTCGCCGGGCCGCAGGACCGCGCCGATCGTCGTGAATCGGACATTCTTGACCACCCCGTCGGTCGGGGCCGTGAGCACCGTCGCGTCGAGAGCGGCTATTCTCTGTTTGAGTGCCTGCTCGGCGACCACCAACTCCTCTTCGGTCCGGCTGTATTCGGCCTGGAGATCCTGCAGATATTTGTTCTGGCGGTTGGCGATCTGTCCTTCGATGTCGGCGACAGCACGCTGCAGGCGCATGATCTCGCTGCGGCTGACGTCGCCATATTCGAGGAGCGGCATGTTCATCTCGAGCTCGCGGCGGGCGATTCCCTGCATGTTGCGCAGCGTACCGATGTCCTCGGCCTGCGCCGTGCGCCGCCGGCTGTAGAGCTGTCTCTGGTTGGCGACGAACTCGGGAAACGCCTCTACATCGTCGGTGAACGCCAGCGGACGGTTGAAGAGCTCGGCCTCGATACGACTCTTGATCGTCCGGTAGCTCGCCACCTTGGCGCGCGATTCCTCGACGGCGGCCCGAATCCGGACCGGATCCAGTACTACGAGCGTCTGGCCGCGGCGAACGCGATCGCCTTCGCGGACAAGAATCTGGCCGATGACCCCGCCGTCGGCACTCTGGATGACCTGCACACGCCCCGCCGGAATGACCTGCCCGGCGGCGCGGCTGACCTGATCGATCTCGGCCCATGCGGCCCAGAGGAGCATGCCGACCAGCGCGGCCGCCGTCACATAAATTACCATGCCCGATCTGCGGAAAAAGCTGACGAAATCCATGTCCTGCCTTCAGTTGGCCGCGGCGGCTGGTGGAACGGGCGGGGACGATTTGCTCTGGGCGTCGCGGAGTTTCTGGAGCACCGACGCGCGCGGCCCGTCGAGGGCAATGCGTCCGCCCTGCATGACCAGCAGGCGCGACATCGCCCCGAGAAAACGCAATTTGTGCGTGACGATGACGATCGACATGTCGGGCCCGCTTGCCCCAGCGAGGAAATCGAGCACGCGCGCTTCATTTTCCTGGTCGAGGTTCGACGTAGGCTCGTCTAGCAACAGAAAGCGCGGGCGAAGCAGGAAGACGCGCGCGAGCCCGACCATGGTGCGTTGCCCGCCCGAAAGCCCGCCACCGCCCTCGTAGATCGGCAGGTCGAGCCCCTTGGGGTGCGTCCGGACCAACTCGTCGAGCCCCGTCCGCGAGGCCGCTTCGAGCAGGACATCGTCGGCGCATGCAGGAAGCCCAAGGGTCAGATTGTCGCGTAGCGTGCCCGACACGAGACGGTAATCCTGCGGAAAATAGCAGATCTCGCGCCGCAGATCGTCCTCGGCGATCTGGTCGAGCGCGACGCCGTCGAGCAGCACATGTCCCTTCTGCGGCGGCACGAGGCCCGCGAGCATGCGCAGCAGCGTCGACTTCCCCGCGCCCACCGAGCCGATGATGCCGATCCGTTCGCCCGGCCCGATCGCCAGTTTGGGAACCGCGAGTCCGAACCGCGAGTCAGCGTGGGCGAAGACGGCATTCTCGACCTCGAGCCGCGCATTGGCACTATCGAGCCGGATCTTCTGCCGATCGAGCGGTTGATCGCTCGGCATCGAGAGAAGCCGGTCAAGCGCCTGGAGCGACGAGCGGGCATAGCCCCACTGAACGACGAAGCCGGGCAGCGACGCGACGAGCGGGCCGTTGATGCGGCCACTGATGATCGTGCAAGCGATCAGCCCACCCATGGTCATATCGCCCGCGTTGACCCGGTAAGCGCCCCAGACGACGATCCCTACATAGGAGACCTGCTGCAGGAGCATGAAGGTCTGGCTCGCCACGGCGGACCAGCGCTGGACCTGCAAGTCGTGCCGGTGAACGGCGTCGATCAGATTGTTCCAGGCAGCCAGCATATGCCAGCCGCCGCGATTGGCCTTGATCGTCTCCGAAGCGTCGAGGGCTTCAACCAGAAGCCCGTTCTTGCGATTTCCGGTGACCTGCGCCCGGTCGGCATGCTCGCGGATAGCTCGGGAAAAGAGGATCGCGAGCAGCAGCGAAAGCGAGAAGACAACGAGCGGGACGATCGCAACGACCCCGCCGATCGCGCCCATGACAGCGAGGAAGAGCAAGGCGAAGGGCAGATCGGCCATGACGAAGATCGAGGCCGAGGAAAAGAGCTGACGGACCTGTTCGAGCCCGCGCAGTTGTGCCGCCATCGTCCCGATGCCCGGAGGACGCGCATCGAGGCGCACCGCCTGCATCCGGTCGAAGAAATATTCGGAAACCTCGGCATCGATCGCCATCGCCTCGCGGTTCACTATCAGCGCGCGGGTCACGCGCATCAGGAAATCGACCAGAAGCGCGAATCCGATCCCGACGGTGAGGACCCAGAGGGTTGCGAAGCCGCCGCGCGGGATCACCCGGTCATAGACCTGCATCGAATAGAGTGATGTCGCGAGCGCGAGAATGTTGATCACGATGGTCGCGACGACCGCCTCAACGAGGACATGCTTGCGTCGCATGATCGCGGACCAGAATATGTCGCGCGCGCGCGAAAAGCTTCGGTTCTCCGCTGTGGCCGGAAAATTCACCTCCCAGAGCAGGCTTTCCCTGCCCCACGCGACCTCCTCGACCCCGTCGAGCGCGAGCGCCCGGATCGTCGTCCTGGTTTCCCATTGCTCGGCGAGCGCCCAGCCGGACCCCGATGTGAAGATTAGCAGGGGAAAGGCATTCGCCCGGGGCCGCGTGCGAACACGCCGCGCCGAAGGCCACCCCAAAGAGACCGTCAGCCTGTCGATCGTCGTCGGATCGCGAAAATCGAGGTCCGTAGGGGCAGCAGCCGCCCAATCGGGAGCCAGCCGCACGCCGCGGCGCCGCGCCAGCGTTTCGATCATGTCGAGATGCGCGAGCGTCATTCGCCCGCTCCCGCAATCGCGGGGAACCAGCGCCCGGTCCGCAACATGAGCCGGCTTAGATAGGCGAGCGTATTGACCTCTGCATCAAGCGCGTCGATCCGGGCCGTCGTGCTCTCGCGCACGGCGTTCATCACGTCGAGCCAGGTGCGCCTGCCGGCGATGAACTGCCGCAGGTAGGATTCGGTGACCCGCTGCGTCGCCAGCGCCGATGCGTTGGTCGTTTCCATCCGTGCGAGCGCCGATTCATATTCGACATGGTCGGTCACGATGATGTCGCGCAGCTCGCGCTCCGCTGCGCCGATCCGTGCTTCGCTCGACTCTTGCCGCAGACGCGCGGCATCCGCCGCAGCGAAACGGGAAAGCCCGCCGTCCATCTGCATGCGAACCGCAAGACCGATCTGATGTCCGTTGAATTCACCAAAGCCATATTGCGCGTTCAGCTGGGGCAGTGCCTGGGCTCGCGCGATGCGGGCGTCGCCATCGGCGACGTCGGCTTCGTATCGCACGCGCCGGAGACCGGGATCGAAGCCCATTCCGGCGGCGACGACGGTATCGCGATCGAGTGGCGGAAGGTCGACGGGTTCGGGCAGCACCGGCGAAAGCTCGAAGAACGGGTCGCCGACGAGTTCGCGAAGCCGCTGCATCGCCGATTGCTGCTGCGCGACCGTCAAATTGATCTGCTGGGACACCTGCGCCGTTCGGGCACGAACCAGTTCGAGATCGGAGCGCGGGCTGACTTCCTGCGCGACGCGCCGTTCCATCGTCGCGAGCATCCGCTGATGCTGCGCCAGACTGTCGTTGAGGATCGCCCGGCGTTCGGTCGCGCGATATATTTCATGATAAGCGCCCGCCACCTGCAACGCGATGTCGAGCACGGCCTGCTCATATCCCGCGAGCGCTGCCTGCTCGGCCGCGCGTGCCCGGCTGATCGATCCCTTGATCCTCCCGCCAGTCCACAGCGGCTGTTCGACGGTCACATTCGCCTGCGCGCGGTCGGTGCGCTGACCGAGGATCAATCCTTCGACACCGACGCTGGGAAAGCGCTGCCAGCGCGCGGCACGCAGATCGGCTCCCGAAGCGCGCGCCGAGGCTTTCGCCGCGGCGATCGAAGGGTGGTCGGAAACGGCGCGTTCCACGAGCTGCTCGAGCTGCTTGTCAAGCCATGGCACCCCCTCGACGCTTTCCACCGCGCCGCCCGGCGGGCCCTGAGGTTGGGACGTGCCCTCCTGCGCCAATGCACTGGATGCGGGAACAGGAGAAAACAGGCCGACCGGGGCCAGCGCGAGACCCGATGCCAATATGAAGCGGCTCGTTTTACCCCTTGGCACGCGTCCCCCTGCCGCACCGTCGCCTGCTGGCGTTCGGATGATCATGCAACAGAAGCTTTCTTCATGACAGGGCTAAATTCCGCGACCGGGATGCAAATGGTGGCCCCCGATCGATCCCGCAGAGGACGGAGGAAGCGGGATCGATCGGGGGCGCGGGGCTTTGGCGTCAGGCGATGACGTTCACGCCCTGCTCGATCAGCACCGTGGTGCCATTCAGCATGTATTGATCGTAGATCGTCCCGCCGATATCCTGGCTGGCTCCCGCCGCCCAGGCGCCGGTCAATTTCACGATATCGTTCGTATCGCCGGTCACCTGCAGCACGCCGCCGCTGGTTGCCGCCAATATGCCCGCATCGGTCAGATCGAGCGTGTTGGCCGCGTCATCGTATCCAAGATCGATATTCTCCAGATTTACGATGTTCGTGGCGCCGTCGAGCGTGAAGTCGATGCCGTCGAGAACGAGCGTGTCGGTGCCCGCGCCGCCGTCGATCGACTGGAAACCGATACCCGACAAAAGGATGATATCGTCGCCGTTACCGGCATTGAAGCTGTCCCGGCCGTTACCATCGATCAGGATGTCGTTGTCGTCGCCGCCATTGAGCGAGTCATTCCCCGCCCCCCCGTGGAGCAGATCATTTCCAGTCCCGGCAACGAGTACGTCATCGCCAGCATAACCATAGAGGCGTTCGGATGTGGTGCCCGAAGGCGTATTTGTCAGGAAGTCGTTCGCCGTCGTGCCGTGGACGATGTCATCACTGCCGCCCGGTCCGAGCAGCCCCTCGAGCACATCGGCGTTGGCGAGCGTCGAGACGCTGTCGGTGTCGGTGGCTCCGTCGGAGTCGGTCGCGGTGACCGTGAAGCTGCCGAGTACGCTGACATCGAGGCTCGCCGGCGGCAGCAGATTGAGCAGATTGACGCTCGAATCGAGATGGAGCGTCGCGAGCAACTGGTTGACCGCAAAATTATCGACGAGTCCGCCGTCGGCCGCCGTGATCGTCAGCGTCGATGTCCGGCCGACCACATTCAATATGCCGGGCGTGTTGACGACGGTGAACGAGAGTCCGAGCTCTGCCGCCAATGCGCTCGATACGCTGAGCGCGGCATCGCCCACATTCAGGCTGGCGAGCGCCGCGTAGGACACCTGCACCTGCCGCAGGTTATCGTCGGGATCGAGCGCGATCACGGCCTGTTGGCTGAGGTCGAGGATATCGAGCGCGCTGAGGCCCACGAGCCCCAGGAGATCGACATCGGTCGCCTGCACGAGCGGGGCTTGGTTTCCGGGTGTTACCGTGGGGGTCCGGCTGTCGAATGCTACCGACGTGTTGGCGGTGTCGCCGTCATTGTCCGCGATCACGACATCGATGGTAGTAAGGCCGTTCGCCTGCGCCGTTCCCGTGGCCTGATCGACGACGAGATTGCCACCGGAGAGAAGCTTGCCGATGATCTCGTTCTGCGATGTGAGCTCACCGACGAGATCGACCCCGGTAAAGATGATCTGCTGGTCGGTCGCGGCGGCACTGAAGCCACCCGCGAATGCACCGCTCGAGCTGATCGACAGGACCGTATCGCCGCCGACAAGATCGATGTGGAGATAATTGGCGAGATTGCCCACGATATTCCCCGCAGCGCCTTCGCCCTGCAACAAACCGGCGAGATTGACGATATCGCCGCCGCCGCTGACCGGCGCGGCATTGAAATCGGCGACAACATCCTGGGCAGGCGCCCCGGCGGTTCCTTGATCGCCTGCCTCCCAGACAAACCGGTCGTTGCCCGAGCCGCCGGTCAGCGTATCGTTCCCCTTTCCGCCGACGAGGATGTCGTTGCTGGCGTCGCCGCCGAGCGTGTCATTGTCGAGGCCGCCGCGCAGCAGATCATTGCCGCCGCCGCCATTCAGGACATCGGCGCCGGCATAGCCGTAGAAGCGCTCGTCATCGGTGGTTCCCACCTGCGTATTGGCGGCGGCGGTGCCTTCCCAGATGCCCGAGGGATCGTCCGCGGGATCGAGCAGGCTCGTTCCCAGAAGGTCGCTGTCGGTGTCGGTCGCCGTCACCGGCTGCGTGTCCGTCGCGGATATCGAGATATCCGGCAGGAGGTTGAGCGCCGCGAGATCGAGGCCACCGCTCTGCTGCACATAGACGGTCGCAAGGAATTCGTTCAGGCGGAGATTGTCGATCGGCTGACCGTTGGTCGAGGTGATCATCAGGTTAGAAAAGCCCTGCGTGTTCACGGTAATGGCCAGCGGCGGAATACCAATGGTAACGGCCAGAATGTTGTTTGTTTCGACGACGGTCAGCCCGAACTCCGCCGCCATCGCCGCGGACCAGGCCAGATGATAGCCGGCATTCGTCCCGAGGCTGAGCCCCGCGCCGAGCAGCGCTTCGGCCCTCACCTGCACCTGCATGATGTCATTATTGGCATCGACGGCGGTGAGCATCTGGTCGGTGCCGATCCCGATGAGCCCGAGCGCATCGGCATTGACGAGTCCGAGAAGACTCGCAGACGGATTGACGTTGACCACCGGCCCCTCGACTTGCGAGGCGACGGTCGCGAGCGCCGCATAACTATATTCGCCGGTCCGCATGTCTACGAGGACCACTTCACCCGACGTCGTATTGATCGTCAGCTGATCGCTCGCCGCATCGAAGCTCCAGCTGTCGACCGCCCCTGGCGTACCCGAACCGGTCACCGTGTCAGCGTCCGGATCGTAGCTCAGCGTAAAGGTTCCAAGGGTGAGCGACTGGACATACCCGCCGTCCGCGCCGAATCCGACGACGAGATCACCCGAGGCCGTATCGGGTATGCTGACCGCGATATGCGCTGACTGCGCGGCGACAGGCATGTCGTCGGCGATATTGACTGTCAGGACGCCCGAACCGGTCGCCCCGCCATTGTCGGTCACGGTCACACCGAAACCCAGCGCCAATATGTCTTCGGCGGCACCGGGCTGGTCGAGCGGGGCCGAAAGCGTGAAGCTGTAGGTGCCCGCCGTATTGAGGGTCAGGGTCGCGACCGGGGTCGCGCCCGCCATCCCGGTGAGCGTATAGACGCCGCCCGAAAAACTTCCTGTCCATACGATCGGTGTTCCGTTAGAGGTCAGCCCCGCCTGTCCCGTCACCGAGAGGCTCGTCACGCTGCCGTCGACATCGGTCAGCGACATGGTGCCGCCGACCGACGTCGCGGCCGAGGTTCCGCCACCCGGCAATATGCCGTTGGCGAGACCCGATTCCGAAACGGGGGCGGCGGTTACATTGGCCACAACGGGCGCGTCGTTGACCGCCGACACGGTCACCGCAACACTTCCGGTGCTGACGCCGCCGTTGCCATCGCTGAGGGTGTAGCTGATCGTGTCGTTGCCGTGGAAATTGGCGGCAGGCGTGTAGGTCAGTGCACCGGTCACCGGATCGATCGCGACCGTGCCGTTCGGCGCGCTGGCGCCGGTGACGGTCAGCGGATCGCCCTCGGCATCGCTGTCGTTCGCCAGCACATCGATCACGACCGGTGTGTCTTCCGCGGTCGATGCGGCATCGGCGCCCGCCACCGGTGCATCGTTGACCGCCGCCACTGTCAGCATCACGGTCCCGCTATCGGTCAGCGTGCCGTCGGTTACCGAATAGCCGAAGCTGTCGGTGCCGTTGAAGTTCGCGGCGGGCGTGTAGACGTAGCTGCCATCGGCATTGATTGTGACGCTGCCGCCCTGCGCCGTCGCGAAGGTGCCCGCGACCGCCGTCAACGGATCGCCATCGGGATCGCTGTCGTTCGCGATCAGGCTGACGACCGACGTGAAGGGTGTGTCTTCGCTCACCGTTACCGCATCATCAACCGCGACGGGCACATCGCCGACTGCTGCCACCAGGACCGTAACGGTCCCCGTGCTCGTGCCGCCATTGCCGTCGCTCACGGTGTAGCTGATCGTGTCGCTGCCATTGAAATTGGCGTTCGGCGTATAGGTCAGCGCCCCGGTCACGGGATCGATCGTTACCGTGCCGTTCGGCGCGGTCGCGCCGGTCACCGACAGTGGATCGCCATCGACGTCGCTATCGTTCGCGAGCACGTCGATCATCACCGGGGTGTCTTCCGCCGTCGACGCCGTATCGGCTCCGGCCGCGGGACCATCATTGATCGCGGCCACGGTCAGGGTCACCGTGCCGGTATCGGTCAGCGTGCCGTCGGTCACCGTGTAGGTGAAGCTGTCGGTGCCGCTGAAATTGGCCGCCGGAGTATAGCTGTAGCTGCCGTCGGCATTGATCGCGACGCTGCCGCCCTGCGCGGTCGCGAAGGTCCCGGCCACCGCCGTCAGCGGGTCGCCATCGGCGTCGGTGTCGTTGGCGATGAGACTGACCGTCGAACTGAACGGCGTGTCTTCGGTCAGCGTCGCTGTATCGTCCGCAGCGACCGGTGCATGTATTGGGGTGACGGTGACCACGACGGTCACCGTGCCGGCGCTGGCGCCGCCATTGCCGTCGCTCACGGTATAGCTGATCGTATCGCTACCATTGAAAGCGGCGTTGGGCGTGTAGGTCAGCGCGCCCGTCACCGGATCGATCGTCACCGTGCCGTTCGGCGCGGTCGCACCCGTCACCGTCAGCGGATCGCCCTCGGCATCGCTGTCGTTCGCCATCACATCGATCACCACCGGCGTATCTATCAGAGTAGTAGCCGTATCGGCTCCGGCCACCGGCACGTCATTTACCGCCGCGACGCTCAGCGTCACCGTGCCGGTGTCGGTCAAAATACCGTCGGTCACCGTATAGATGAAGCTGTCGGTGCCATTGAAGTTGGCGGCGGGCGTGTAGACATAGCTGCCGTCAGCGTTGATCGTGACGCTGCCGCCCTGCGCGGTCGCAAAGGTCCCCGCCACCGCCGTTAGCGGATCGCCGTCGGCATCGCTGTCGTTCGCAATCAGGCTGACCGTGGAAGCGAACGGCGTGTCTTCGGCCGTCGCGACGACATCATCAACCGCGACCGGCACATCGCCGACCGCTGCCACGACGACCGTGACGGTCCCCGTGCTCGTGCCGCCATTGCCGTCACTCACCGTATAGCTGATCGTGTCGCTGCCGTTGAAATTGGCATTGGGCGTGTAGGTCAGCGCTCCGGTCGCCGGATCGATCGTCACCGTGCCGTTCGGCGCGGTCGCGCCCGTGACCGTCAGCGGGCCGCCCTCGACGTCGCTGTCGTTCGCGAGCACGTCGATCGCCACGGGCGTGTCTTCCGCGGTGAACGCCGTATCGGCACCCGCGACCGGAACATCATTCACGGCCGTCACCGTCAGGGTGACGCTGCCCGTGTCGGTCGCCGTGCCGTCGGTCACCGCATAGCTGAAGCTGTCGGTGCCACTGAAATTGGCGGCCGGAGTATAGCTGTAGCTGCCGTCGGCATTGATCGTGACGCTGCCGCCCTGCGCGGTCGCGAAGGTTCCGGCGACCACGGTCAGCGCGTCGCTATCGGGATCGAGATCGTTCGCGATCAGGCTGACCGCCGAACTGAACGGCGTATCTTCGACCACGGTTACGGCATCGTCGACCGCGACCGGGGCGTCGGCGACCGGCGACACGGTGACGATGACGGTCCCGATGCTCGTGCCGCCGTTGCCGTCGCTGACGGTGTAGCTGATCGTGTCGCTGCCGTTGAAATTGGCGTTGGGCGTATAGGTCAACGCGCCGGTGACCGGGTCGATGGTCACTGCTCCATTGCCCGCGCTCGCCGCCGTGACCGTGAGCAGGCCGCCTTCAACATCGCTGTCGTTCGCGAGCACGTCGATCACGACCGGCACATCCTCCGCGGTCGCAGCCGTATCGGCTCCCGCCAGCGGCACGTCGTTCACCGCCGCGACGTTCAGCGTGACGATGCCGGTGTCGGTCGCGGTGCCGTCGGTCACTGTGTAGCTGAAGCTGTCGGTTCCGTTGAAGTTGGAGGCGGGCGTATAGCTATAGCTGCCGTCGGCATTGATCGTGACGCTACCGCCCTGCGCGGTCACAAAGGTTCCGGCGACCACGGTCAGCGTATCGCCATCGGGATCGATGTCGTTGGCCGTAAGGCTGACCGTCGAGGAGAATGGCGTGTCCTCGGTCGCGGTCACCGCATCATCCACCGCCGTCGGCGCATCGGCGACTGCCGTTACGGCCACGGTCACGGTGCCGGTACTCGTTCCGCCATTGCCGTCGCTGACGGTATAAGTGATAGTGTCGCTACCGTTGAAATTGGCGTTTGGCGTATAGGTCAGCGCGCCCGTCACCAGGTCGATCGCCACCGTCCCGTTGGCCGCGTTCGCGCCCGTCACCGTCAGCGCGCCGCCCTCGACGTCGCTGTCGTTCGCAAGCACATTGATCACGACGGGCGTGTCTTCCGCTGTCGAGGCGGTGTCGGCTCCCGCCGTCGGCGCATCGTTCACGGCTGTGACCGTGAGCGTAACCGTCCCGGTATCGGTCGCACCCTTCCCGTCGCTGACCGTATAGCTGAAGCTGTCGGTGCCGCTGAAATTAGCGGGCGGCGTATAGACATAGCTGCCGTCCGTCTGGATCGTGACACTGCCGCCGCGCGCCGTCGCGAAGGTCCCGGCGACCGCGGTCAGCGTGTCACCGTCGGCGTCGGTGTCGTTCGCCAGCAGACGCACCGCCGAATTAAACGGCGTATCCTCGACGGCCGTGGCCACATCGTCCACCGCAACGGGGGCGCGGTTGGTGTTTCCGCCGGGGTTGGGGCCATCATCATCCCCACCGCCCCCGCCGCCCGCGGCGACGGCACCCAGCCCCGCCAACGCCCCGAGGCCAAGCAGGATGGGCGCGATCGAGTGCCCCTCCTCGGCGATGAGCAGCGGCTCGATCGACCGGAGCGGAACAAGGCCGTCTGCACTCGCGCCGTCGGCTGTCCAATGCCACAATTGTCCGTTTTCCCGATCCTCGAAGACGAGATCATTGGGTGTCTCGGCGTTTTCCTGATAGAAATTCTCGATCGTCAGGACGTCGCCATTCTTGAAATGAACGACAACCTGCCCTCCCTCCCGAACTATCTCTTTTACATTCTCTCTCTGTGATAACACTTTAACGACTGTTGGAGATTTAATGTTCAGTCGGGACCCGGAAGCAGATGTTTGCCGTTCAGACACTTTGTCGATTAAAACATAGTCGACAGCCTTGCCCTGAATCATGACTCATCCTCCCGAAACAATCGATAAATAGCTAACCTTTTCTTTGATTCTCTTGATTATTTAATATGCAACTTGATGCCACAGCGAATAACAATTGATGACCAGGTATGATTAATGAACGCAGAACCACGCTCCGCTTGAAAGACGTGGGATGGGCTGAAATATGTGACATTCCGCCAGTCCGGCGAGCGCTTCACGAATGATCGACGAGGCGCGGAATGGTGGCGATGAATCGCACCATGTCACCAAACGAACAGGAGAGTTCGCTGGCCAGCGATGCCAGGATTGCCTTGACTAGACAATCGGCGCCTTTGGCCGGATCGAGACAGTCCGTTCATAGGGTTCAATCGTGAGAAGCGGACATTTGGCAGTATGCCCGTCCGATGGTTTGCGCTCGCGGTCTGCGCAAAGAAGGAGAGTCCAAGCTCGCCGACATAGTAGCTCACATCGCGATGGATAGGATCGGGTTCGAACCCATCGCCTTTCTCCTGCCCCGCACGGCAGCAGCGGGAACTTCGCGGATCGCTGTTCATTAATCCTGCATAATCGTCGCGAGTTACGGCGCGTTAAGATTAAGGGATTATGATTGATGACATGAGAAGATCGGACTCCTCTGCCCCGATCGCGCGCCCTTTTCGCCTGCGCATTTTCCCGGATCCTGCGACGCTGCCGCTTCCGGTCTACCGCGACTTCGTCGACATGCTCTTCAGTATGCGATTGCCGATATTCGGACTGGGCGCAGTATTTGTCGGCATCTGCATCCTCATCGGCCGCGAGCTCGAAAGCGCTTTCCTTCTCTGTCTCGGAGGCATCGGCACCGTTACGACCTTTGCGCGCCTTTTGACGATCGGCGCTTATCGCCGGGCGGGGCCCGTACTCGCCTTCAAAGAGCTGCGAAGATGGGAACGGCGCTATGCAATCGGTAACCTCACCTCGGCGGTGCTCCTCGCACTCCTCAATGCTGTAGCGATATCGACCCATAATCCATTGATGCATCTCATCACCGTCAGCCTTGTCTTCGGCTTCGGCGCCGGGATCGTCTCGCGCACATCAGTCCGGCCAGGCATGTGCGTCGCGGCGCTCCTTATAGCGACCGTACCAACGGTGATCGCGCTCGCGATGCACGCCTCCGAGCCCAATACGATGTCACTCCACCGGGAATTGTTTCTTATCGAAGCTTTCATCGTCGCGGCGATCACGGGGCTTAGTCTTCAGACCGTCGCCCACCTCTATCGGTCGGCCGTCGAACATCACACTGCACGGCACGATATGGCCAAGCTTGCTCGAACCGACGCGCTCACCGGGCTCTCGAACCGGTTGTTGCTGCGCGAACAATTTCAGGATCGGGCCGCGAACGCAGTGCGCGCCAAGAGCCTCGTCGCGCTTCACTATCTCGACCTCGACGGGTTCAAGGCGATCAATGACCGACATGGTCACCCCGCCGGCGACGCGTTGCTCGAGCAGGTGGCGCGGCGCCTCGAAAACATGGTTCGGGCCGACGACGTCGTCGCGCGCCTCGGCGGCGACGAGTTCATCGTGCTGCAGGCCGGCATAGCCGCAGAGACGGAAGCTGAATTGCTGGCGCGCAGGATAATCCGCGAGATCAGCAAGCCCTATCTCCTGGAGGGCATTTCAATGTCGATATCCGTCAGCGTCGGCATTGCCACGGCACCCAAGCTCGGCCTCGAACTCGAGCGCCTCCTCGCCTGCGCCGATGCCGCGCTTTACCGGGCCAAAGCAGGCGGCAAGGCCCGCGCTCTATTCTGCCTGGATGCGGATGCGGTCGCTGCCGACATGGCGGCCTGAAGTCAGCAGCGCGAAAGGCGCGTGTGAAGCTGTCGGCGGTTGGCCGCGAGCAGCAAGAAGGCTGCTATTGAGAAACGGAGAGCCGGCACACGAATAGCAGCGCGGTGAGTCCCCTCCTTGTCATGCAGAGCGGGTCGGCGGATCGGCTGTGGTCCGGTCGGTCGCGGCCTCCAACCAGAGTGGAGGGTCCTGTGCCCATTTTCTTAGCCAGGCTGGTACGCGTTCAGCGCTGATCGCGCGACTGAAAAGATAGCCTTGCGCGATGTCGCAGCCGAGGCTGCGCAGCCGGACGAGCTGATTGTCACTTTCGACGCCCTCGGCAACCGTGACGATGTTCATCCGATGCGCGATGTCGATCACACCATGCACGATTGCGAAATCGGCGCTGTCGGTGCTGTCGAGACGCGAGATGAACGATCGGTCGATCTTGAGCACATGGACCGGAAATTGCTGGAGGTGCGTCAACGACGCATAGCCTGTGCCGAAATCGTCGAGCGCAATCGACACGCCCTCGGCCACCAACGTCCGCAGCGCACGCTCGACGTTGAGCGCCAAATGATCGACGAAGACGCTTTCGGTGACTTCAAGCTCGAGCAGCGTCGGCGGAAGTCCCGCCCGCTGAAACTTTCCGAGAATGCGATCCGCGAAGTCGTCGCGCCGGAAATCCGCAAGCGAGCCGTTGATCGCGATGCGGCCAAAGGCAACGCCCTTCTCGTTAAACTCTCCAACGTCGGCGAGCACGCGGTCTATCATCCGGTCGGTCAGTTCGCTCGCCAGCAGGCTGTCGTCGAATGCGGCCTGGATGCTGTCGGGCGGCTGAAGACCGCGCCGATGATGATGCCAGCGCAGCAAGGCTTCAAATCCGATCACATCGCCGCTGCGGAGGTCGACCTTTGCCTGATAGAAAGGGATGACCCGATCATCACGAAGAGCCTCGCGCGCCTCGCGCAGCATCAGCTTTCGGCTCTCTGCGGATTCGCGCATTTCTGAGCGAAATTCACGTATGATCCCTGCACCCTCTGCCTTCGCAGCGTAGAGCGCGAGGTCGGCGCTTTTCAAAACCTCTTCCGCATCGGCGCCATCGGCAGGCCACACCGCGGCGCCCGCGCTGATGCTGACGGGCAGGACGCTCTCGTCGATGGTCAGCGTATCGGCTACGCCCTTTAGGATTTCATCGACAGTCGAGGCACACGCGGAACCGGGAAACAGCCCCGGGACAATTACCGCGAATTCATCGCCGCCAAGCCGGGCGACCGTCGCTTGGGCAGGAAGGTTCTCCTGCAAGCGGCGCGCTATGGTTATGAGAAGCTCATCGCCCGCCGAATGTCCCATGCTGTCGTTGAGGAGCTTGAAGCCATCAACGTCGATGACGATTACGCGGACGCAAGATGCGCTGGCGGACGCGGCCGTCAACGCCTGTTCCAGGACATCTGCGAAAAGCTTGCGATTGGGCAGACCGGTCAACGGATCATGGTTCGCGGCCCAGCGCAACTCTTCTTCAGCGCGACGCGCGGCAGTCACGTCGAGAAGGGCACCGATCGACCGGACAGCACGCCCTTCCTCGTCACGCACGACATAGCCTCTTGAATAAAGGTTGATGAAATTGCCCTGCGCGGCACGGAAGCGATATTCATGATTCCAGCTATCCTGCAGATTGAGCAGCACCCTGTCGAATGTTTGTTCCACCGCGGGGCGATCGTCGGGATGAATGCGCTCCTTCCACCAGCTGACCCCCGTGCCGTCGGAGACTTCCGGATAGCCGAGCACCTCGACCGCACCATTGCCCCATTCGATCCGGTCGGAACGATGGGCCCAGTCCCAGATCACGTCGTTCGTTGCGTGCGAGGCCAAACGGTACCGCTCCTCGCTTTCGCGCAAGGCCAATTCCGCCATCACCTGGTCGTGAATATCTTCCAGCGTTCCATACCAGCAAACGATCCGCCCGTCAGGGTCGCGACGCGGATTGGCTCGCGCCCGGCACCATCGGTAACTGCCGTCGATATTGCGAACCCGGTACCGCACGTCGGCAACGGGATTATCGACCGACGTAAGCGCCTCGCTCCAGTGCGCAAGAACGCCGGGAAGGTCGTCGGGATGGAGAGAATCAGTCCACCCTCCGCCGAGCGCCTCTTCAGCGGGCACGCCGGTAAGCTCGGTCCAGCGGGGTCCTACTTCGACGATCTGACCTTCGGGATCGCTGATCCATGGAATCTGGGGATTGAGCTCGACCGAAAACCGATAATGTTCCTCGCTGCGCCTGAGGGCTTCGATCAGCGCAAACATTTCCGAGCGCGAACGAAGCGACTCGAATACCGCCGACCGCGTCGTCGCGATCGTTCGCACGATGACGCCTGCCCCCAGCAGGAACGTGAGGCCCATCCCGGTGAAGTACCAATCACGCGAGACGAGGAGCCCGATGGTGACCGGCATTGCGCCGAACAGGAGAACAAGCTGCGCCGCGGCTGGGAGTGCCTGCAGGCAGTAGCAACAACTGATCGAACCCACGAATATGAACAGCGCGATAGCGGTTGTGTGGAACGGGTCGGCAGCCACGAACAGGTAAAGGCCCCAGCCCCCGAACAAGAGGCTGAAGGCACCGGCCCGAAAAACCGTGCCACGCAGATATGAGCCTATGTAATCGTCGGTCGCAACGGCGCCCCTGCGCGCGTACCAAGCGGCCCCCCGAACTGCGATGATCAGCGTTAAGGCGAGCGGTGCTACAAAGCTAATCGCCCAAGATTCCCCGTCTGCGGTCACGAGAGCAAGAAACAGGACGTTGAGGAACATGAGCGCGTACATGAGCGGGACCTGCCGCACCAGGCTCGCATACTGCTCGCGTAGGACAGCTTCCGATTGAACGGACAAATTAGCGCTCGCGCCGAGGGCCATTGTAACTGCAATCCCGCAAATAGTGGTCAGCGAGGATATCGCTCCCCCATTTAACGAAGCGTTTAGCTGCTCGTTGCGCTGAGCCGGAAATTGCTCGCGCCCCGCGGAGGCTGCCGACTCAGGTGAGAAAGCATGAATTCCTTACGCCTCTCCAGCGGATCCCTTCCCTTTGCGACCTGCCTTGCAAGACAGAGAGCCTTGTTCCTCGCGCTCTGGGCTGTCCAGGGTGGTCGATGGCGACCAATTGTTAAGCGCCGCGAGATCGAGCCCCTTCCCCCCAACCGATATTGATAGATGTAGGACTTTGCGCCGCCTTGCGTCACGCGGACGCCAAATCCAGGAAGCGCCTTATCCCAAAGAAAAGTGTTACCGCGCTGCGGGACTGAAGCTGGCTAGGGCCAGCCGCTAGCCAGACCGTTCGGCACTCATCCTCGGGAAAAGAACGTGCGTCGTCGCTAACTTGCGTCAGCCCTCCCGACAATCGCCGGCGCAGTCCGCAAAGCGCTCCGCAGGAAGTGCTGCCGACGCGGCTTGATTTATTCGCATCATCGGATAGCCAGCAAGAAAGTCGCGGGGTCGGGGGGCAACGCATGCGTCTATTGGTGATTCTGGCCTTGCTGCTCGTCTGGGCATCCGGAGAGGCGCGCGCGCAAAGCGTGCCCGAAGTCTATTATGCGGTCAAACCGAACCCCGAGATCGCGGCGATATGCGCCGCCGAGGACGGGCTTGCGCGAATGTGGGCTCGCGAGCCTGACTGGAACAAGGCCGACATCCGCTTCCAATATGAAGGCCTCAAGGCGCAGGCCGATGCCGCCGCCAAGGCGCCTCCCGCCGATGGAGAGCCTGCCGGACCGCCGATTACGCCCGCTCCGCTCACATTCGAGGAGTATCGCGATGCAACGATGGCCCAGCAGTGCAAGATCGCGCGCGACGGATTGATCGAGACGTTCGAATACGCCCTTCCCTATTTCGGCTATACTTGGTGGGAATGCGATGCCGACTGGGACGAGGATTGCGACGACCCCAAGGTCATCCGCGCGCCCGACAATTATCAGATTTGCAATGTCTCCTATCGCGTCGCCAAACAGCGGGGCGATAGCGACTTCGATATATCGGCGGGAGGTTTTCTCGCCGACAAACCGAACCATGTGGCACGCTTCACCGAATATCGAACGAAGCTCTACGCCCATGGCAGCTTTTCGATCTTCGACAAGGAAGGCGCGCGCATACGCCTCGAAAATTTCCTCGTGACGATCATACCGCGCGATTGGCCTGACGACGCGCGGCGCAAACTCAAATGCGCGATGCCCGCGCGCCCCGCGCCTCCGACGCCAACGCCGACGACCACGCCGCCGCCCAAACCTGTCCCGCCGGTCTTCGGCGAAGGCTATGCCGACGAGGGTCGATCCTACCGCTTCTCGCTCGCCAATGTCGGCAAGGTTCCGGTGCGGGTCGAATTTCTCGTCGAGCGGCAGGATCGCGGCGAGACCAAATGGAAGCAGGCGGGCTATGGCGTCGTCGACGTCGAACCGGGCACCACCTATTTCAGCGAAGGCTATCATGGCTGGGACGCCGTCAAATGGCGCACCCGCTACGGGATGATTCAATAGGAGACAGCAATGACCGAAGTTGCCCGTATAACGATCAAACTCGACCAGGTTCGGGATGGATACAAGGTCGCGTCCGGCAACCCCCTCGCTTCTCTTATCGAGCGCGCGGTCGAAGGTCTGGACGAGGAGACGAAAGCAAGGATCGCGGCATCCGGCGAATGCACGGTCGTCTACCATGGATGCGGCACCTGCGAAAATGGCGGAGCGCTCGTCGAATATTTCTGCAGCGGCGGCGGCAGCCAACCCGACTTTACCCGCTGTGAAAGCTGCGACTAGACAGTTTGCGCCCAGCTGACGACCTCGTCGATGCCGGACTCATTAGTCTTGTCCGCGCCGCGGTCGCCACTCTCCCCAGCTTTCACGATGAAAGCCGCTCGACCGTGTTCGAGGCGGCGTCGCTGCAATGGCCGGCGGCGCCGCTACGGATCGGGATCAAAGGCCGCGAACTGCCGGTCGCGGTGCTGATGACGAACTTTCCCAACGGTTTGATGGAGCATAACGACGTCGTCACCTTCCTCCACGAGTTCGGGCATTTGATGCATTGGATCTTCGCGGGTCAGCAGAGCTACGCCGCCCAAAATGTAATGGAACTGGAGAATGACGTCATCGAGGCGCCTTCGCAGCTTCTCGAAGAACGGGTGTGGGATTATGACACGTTGAAGCGGTGCGCGACCAATGCAGCGGGCGAGCCGATCCCCGCCGCCCTAGTCGAGAAGATGAATCGCGGCCGCCGCTTCGGCGAGGCCTTTGCAGCGATGACGCAGCTCGGCTACGCCAATAACTCGCTCGCTTTCTATTCGAGCGTGCCCGAAGGCAGCGATCTGACCCAGGTCTATGACGCAGCCTATCGCCGCTATGCAGCGGTGCCCGATCCCGCAGGCACACACGCCCATGCCGCGTTCGGCCATCTCGGCGGCTATGGCGCCTCCTATTACACCTATCCATGGTCCAAGGCGCTTTCGAGCGACCTCCTGAGCGAATTTCGCAAACATGGCCTGCGCGACCCCGCTACCGCCGGACGTTATCGCGACCTCATTCTCGCTCCCGGCGGGTCGGCGTCGATGAACCTCCTCGCGCGAAACTTCCTCGGCCGTGACTGGTCAGTCGATGCCTATCGGACCGAACTGCAATTGGGCAGATAGCAAGCACCTGGCAAAGTCAGGCTGGCTACGCGCATTTCAGTTTCACCTCGAAAATTGCCCCCGCTTCCCGGCCGGCTCCAACTGGATGCTCCAAGATTACCGAATGGCCGTTAGCGGCCTGACCGCTCTTAAAATGGCCAAGGCCCGAAACGGACATCTTGCGCTGGTGAATGGCCGACCTGCGAGGCCACGGACTGGCACTTCCAGCCGTGGACTTGCGATAGCGGAAATATTCAAAGGAAGCTGCCATGGTGAGTGAATCGCACAATTGTCGCCATACGGCGTTGCCCGGATCCGGCGGCGCTCCTTGGGACAGGTGAATCTCAACTAACAATTCGTCGAGCAAAAGGATCAGGACGCGGGCATCTCGGCTCGCTCAGATGCACACGAAAAATAGCTGTGCTTGCAGCGCCGCAAGTTTGTCCCCTAACATCAACAACAAGACGAGACCCACCTCCGCCGATCTTAGGCGCGAAGCTGAGCCTGAACATTCTGAAGACGGACGATATCGATGTTGATGCAAAGCGAACCCTCAGAGCCGCCCAAGGCCCGATTCAACCCGCGCCGTTTCATCATTCTAGCCGCGCTGTGGATAACGATAGGCGCATTTATCGGCTTTATCGTCGCTGGCGCGAACGGGGTGGCACCCGATTCATGGATACCGTTCGTGGTGATCGGATTCATCGCGGCAAGCTTCCTGTTCAGCGGCGTGTTCGTGGCGGGCTTAACGCGCAATCTGAAGCCTATGCTCGAGGCCGGACAGGGCGGCGTCGCGAACCGGATTCTCGAGTCCGCCAAGGGCGGAACTTCGCATGGTGGACGCGTATTGGCGCGTGTCGGCAAGCTCGAAGAGGCAGGGCTGACGGTTTCTAACTTCAATCACATGTTCATTTTCACGCTGACGGTGTTTCCCGAGCATGGCGCCCCTTACGAGACGGTGATCCGCCAGTTTATCACGATGGGCGAGCTTCCCAATTTCTACACTGGACGCTTTGTCGTGTTCGTCGAAGATCCGGCGAACCCCGGCTATGGGGTCATCGACAAAGACCCGCCCGAGGATTGGCAGGAGAAAGCCGCCGAGGCGCCCCTCGCCTACAGGACGCAGAAGGCCGAGACATCCTATCCCGACAAAGGCACGGGGTTGTTCGGCGGCGAGCTCAATCTGTCCGCCCGGATGTCACCGGTTCGGTTGATCGCCAATTTGATCGCGACGTTGGCCTTCCTTGTGCTTGGTTTTTTGGCTCCCTTCGCCCTCGTGACGGGCGGGATCGAGACGGTGACGACATTTGTGCAGGACTTGCCGAAAACGATCACCGGGCGCGACGACGGAAATTTCGGTCAGGAGAAGCTGCGCAAAGCCTATGATCGCGCATTAGCCTATGCCGGCAACCGGCGAATCCATCGGATGAATATCTACAAGGACTATGTGAAGCTGACGGTCGAAAATCCGTCCCAGGAAAATGCATATGACGACGTCACCATGCGCGGTGCGGTCGTGGATTCCCAGCCAGATGGGACAAGTGTTTCGATCGAGTCCGAAGATACTTTCCGCGGCTCCGAGACGAAGTTCGCGACGCTGGAGCATGCGCTGGGCGATGCGCTGATGCACGGCGACAAAGATCGGCTTTCCTACATCGGGCTCCGCAATCGATCGGCAATCTCGACCATAAGGATCAATGGCACATCCGGCATCACGATGGACGAGAGGAAATTCATTGTTATTACGTTTGGGTTTAGCAGCGATTATGGATCGACGTCCCGAACATATGATGCCGCGACCGGACAGTTGTTGAATTAGGTCCGGCCGTCATTATGCCCTCGAAGATGCGCATCCGCGTCAGCATCGATCATCATGTTGATGCCTCTGTTATCGATGCCGAGGGCATGCACGACTGGCACTATGAGTATGACGTCTATCGGTTCTCCCGAGTCTGGAGGAGCTTCGTCGCTCGGGGGTATACGGACGAACCCGGCAAAATCGCGTTCTTGTCATGCGAAGTGAAGGTTTTTGGCATTGACGTGCTCCCCTGATTGTTACCAGTCAGAGGTAGAGTCCGGCTCCTTCATGATGGTTGATTGATGGGATGGCAATGGTCCTGGGGGCATGCCCCCAGGACCATTGGCCGGCGATCTCGGCGGGTG
>NZ_JBIXJU010000018.1:0-24694 GCF_052871675.1 Sphingopyxis sp. LARHCG72
CACGATCAACATCCCGTTCTCGCCAACTGATCAAAACCAGTCGGCCGACTAAATCCCCGGGATGAAGGGGTCCTTTTTGCACGCCGATCACCCCACGAAGGGGGTGCCTATTGCACGCTGATCCTCAGGCCTGGCCATTGGTCCACGGGTGATAGGGCTTGGTGAGCCGGTGCTCGATGCCGTTCTGCTCGCAGACACGCCCGAAGATATGGCCGATCCATCCCAGTGCACCGCCCTGATCACGCTGAACGAACTGCACGCCGTTGTCGGTCAGGATGGTGTGGATTCGGTAGGGAACTGTCTTGATCAGGACGCGCAGGAAGGCTGCCGCGGCGAGCTTGGTCGCGCGGCGATAGATGCGGGCGAACACCAGCTTTGAAGTGCGGTCCACCGCCACATAGAGGAAGCCTTTGCCGCCTTCGTAGCGCAGTTCCGCGATGTCGATGTGGAAGTAGCCGATCTCATACTTTTTGAACTTCTTCGGCTTCTCACGATCCGCCTTCGGCAATCGGCTGATCCCGTGCCGCTGCAGGCAACGGTGAAGCGACGAGCGCGTCAGGTGCGGGATCACGTCCTTCAGGGCGATGAACACATCGTCGAGGGGCAACCGGGCTTGCACCCGGAGGGCCACGATCGCTGCTTCTTCCATCGGCGACAGCACAGAGCTGCGCCGTTCCTTCGGTCCCATCGGCATGTCCTCGACCGACTGCCGGCTGCGCCACTTGATCACCGTCTTCTCGTTGATCCCGTACCGCTTCGCGAGCTGCGCGACCGGAGCTTGCGATCGCTGTAGCTCGCTTCGAATGGCGTGCGTGGTCTTGGCGCTGCCGTGTAGAACCTGTCCCATAGTTGCCTCCGTTGTGATGATGATAATCTTACACCATCACACACTGGGACTAAACAGCTAGGGTATCGCAATCGTCTGGAATTCCGCGCCCTTCAATTCGGGTTGCGCCTGCAGTTGGGGAATGATCGTCTTAAGGTCGCCCACCACCACGAGCGTCTGCGTTGGAACGGTGAAATGCTTTGCCGCAACGGCCCTGATATCGTCTGGCGTCACGGCAATAACCTTCGGTATATAATCTTCCAGCCAATCGGCCGGGAGACCAAGGGCATCGCGTTCCAATAGGAGGCCCAGCAGGCCGCCCGGGTTCGACCCGCGAAGAGTGAATAGACCGGCCCGATAGGTTTTCATGCTGTTTGTTTCGGATTCGCTCGGCGAATTCTCCTGCAGCATCTTGATTTCCGACCATATTTCGTGGAGCGATGCGCCTGTCACCGCACTGGTTACGTCGGCGTTCTGAACCCAGCGCGCGGTGTCGGGCGCGAACGCCAGCGACGAATAGGGAGAATAGCTATATCCCTTGTTTTCCCGGATATTCTTCGTGATGCGCGAGGAAAACGCGCCTCCTAACAGGGAATCGGCCACCTCCAGCTTCGCTTCGTCGGCGTCGGATTTCAACGGAACCGGAAAACTGAGGCGCAAGGTTGATTGAGATGCGCCGGGCCTGTCGACAAGAACGACATGCGGCCCGCGCATATAGGTTGCGGCGGGTGCTTCGCGTGCAGCGCCCTGCGGCAGTGCCCCAAACGCAGCCTCGATCACGGGGCGGACTGCGCCGATGTCGAAGCGACCGGTCAGGTAAAGATGCGCGCGGCCCGCTGTGAAATGGCTGCGGTGGAAAGTCTTTACCTGGTCCAGCGTATAGCTCTGAATCCGGGCCGGATCGGGAACCGCGCCATAGGGGTGGCCGGGGTAGATCGTCCGCGCGAGCGCGAAATCCGCAAGTGCTCCGGCATCCGAAAAGGCGACGCTGAGATTGCGCAGGTGGCTGGCCTTTACTTTCTCGAATGCCGCGGCGGGAAAATCGGGCGCAAAGGCGATATCCCTAATCAGCATAATCGCGTCGGTTGTGTGATCGGACAGGATATTCAGGAAGATATTGGTCGCGCGGTCATTCCCGGTGACGCGCAGGTCGCCGCCCATCGCCGCAGCGCTCTCGGCCAATTGCTGCGCATTGCGGCCGCTCGCGCCCTCGGTGAGCATTTCGGCAGCCAGTTTGGCAAGCGATGTCGTATTTCCCGCGTCGACCTCTCCGGCATCAACCCGCAGATTGACGAGGAGTTTGGGCGCGATGCCATAAGGAATTAACGTCACCTTCAAACCATTTGGCAGGTTGAAAGTTTCGCTTGCGGGTATCTCGAAGGGCTTAAGGTCTTCGATCGGCGGGGCTGAAGGGAAGGGCTGGCCGCTGGTCATGGTCGAAACCGAAAGCGCCGCCCAAGCAAATATCGGCAATAATATGTCGCGCATCATTCCGCCTCCTTCTTCGCGGCTTCAGGAATCCTTCCTGCCTCGATCGTTGCAATCGAGCGATTGGTCGGTCGAAGATATTCGCGGGCCGTTTTTTGCAATAATTCAGGCGTGACGCGATCAAATCCCTCCATCAGTCGGTTCACCTTGCCGGGATCATCGTCGAACAATGCGTAGGATGCGAGAAGGTCCACCAGGCCGATATAGCCGGTCGTGTCGATATTGTCGTAGAGCGACGAACGAAGTTTCGTGCGAGCCCGCGCCAGATCGATCGCCGATACAGGCTTTTCGCGTAGACCGTCGATCACGCCGTCGACGATCCGCCGGATCTGCGCATCATCGGTGCCGGCGTCGTGGGTGAAGGAAAAGGCGAACAGCATCGGGCCGCGATAGTTGAACATATTGCCCAAGGCATTGATCCCGCCCGAAAACTGGCTGGCGACGCCGGATTCCTGGACCAGTTCGCGATAGAGGAGGCTATCCTGACCCTGCACCAGAAGCTGGTCTATCAGGCCCATCGCATACCATTCCGGCGTATTCCGCTCGGGCATATGATATCCGGCGGACCAGCCGGGCTTGGGCGCGAGCGGATCGACGCGGCTTCGGCTTTTCTCTTCCGTCTGCGGGGATTCGGAGAGATCGGGCAGCTCTGCCTCCGGTCCCCTCGGAATCGATCCATAATAGGCTTCGATGAGCCCCTTCGTCTTCCCATAATCAATGTCGCCGACGACGACGAGCACCGCATTATTCGGCACATAAAATTTCTTCTGGAAATCCAGAGCGTCCTTGGTGGTCGCTGACTCGATTTCCTTCAGCTCTCCATAGAAATTATGGCTGTTGTGCCAGTTGCTATTTGCGAGCATCGGTAAATCCAGCCATGGCCAGCCGCCATAGGGCTGATTGATAACGTTGACCTTCACTTCGTTGACAACCACATCCTGCTGATTTTTCAGGACGGCGTCGTTGATCACCGGTCGTGCCATCCGATCTGAATCCAGCCACAACATGCGGGCGAGCGCGCTCGATGGTATGATTTCATAATAGTTGGTGAAATCGAATCGCGTCGATCCGTTGAGGACACCGCCCGAGGCGGTGACGGTATCCATCAGCGTTCCTTTCGGGGCATGCGTCGATCCCTGGAACATCAGATGTTCAAAGAGATGGGCAAAGCCTGTTTTGTCACGCGGCTCGACCCGGAAGCCGATGCCATAATATGTTGCGACCGTAACCACTGGTACGCTTGGCTGGCGCGACAGCACGACCTTCAATCCGTTGGGCAGGCTATAATATTGCAGGTCGACATTTATCCTGTCTGAAGCTGCCGGGGAAGTCGATGGCGCCGCCAGGGCGCTCGGAACGATGAGCGCGGAGGCCGCGGTCAGAAGACCGCCAAATAAACGACGCATGAAGACCGTCCTTTCCAGAGCCATGAAGAGAGCTTTCTACCTGTTGTCCCCCCGGTCATTTCCGATTTGCAAACCGGGAGTGGTGAGGGCATTGAGATGGACCGGCGGGCGCCTCCGCAGAACCACCCGCCGGATCGCTTTCCCCCGAAATCAGAACTTCGCCGTCGCAGCTACCCGGAAATAGCGCCCGAGAATGCCCGAATAATAAGCAACCGTCCCGCCCTGCGCGGAGGCCGGGAACGGCGGCGCCTTGTCGAACACATTGTCGACGATGAAGCGCAGCTCGAAGTCCTTCTTGACCTCGATCCCCAGCGACGCGTTGAACATCCACCAGTCGCCGACGCCGCGGATTTCATAATCGTTCGGCCCGGCATCGGCATCCCAAACGCTCTTGCCGGAATATTGCGTCTGCCACAGGAAATTCACCGGCCCATGGTCGATGTTGACGTTGGCGGTGAACGAATGCTTGGGATTGCCGATCTCGCCGCGGTTGGTATCGACGGTGCCCTCGCCAACCCGCGTTTCGAGCTTGTTGACGTAGAGATAGTTGAGCGAAAGCCCGAGCGAGGTATCCGGCGCCACTTCCCCGCGCCAGGCGATCTCGGCGGTCAGCCCTGCGAAGTCATAGGATGCCGCATTGACATAGCCCGTCCGCACGAAGTCGACCTGGCCCGTGGCGCTGCGATCGATCTGGTCGCACACCGCCGTCGGGAAGGTCGGTGCATCGTAACAAGCCTCGAGCGTCTGCTCCGTGTCGAGCGAGACGATCGCCTTCTTCAGCTTGATATCGACCCAGTCGACCGCGACGGTCAGCCCGGGGATGAATCGCGGACGAACGACCGCGCCCACGGTCCAGCTGTCGGCCTTCTCATTCTGCAAGTTGGAATTGCCCGAGACCGAGATCCGCTTGGTGAAATCGACGATTTCCGAGGTGAAACTGGTCGGATCCGCGATTCCCGCTGCGATGCAATTGGCGCGGCGCCGCGCCGGATCGGGGCCTGCGCTCGCGAAGCGACCGTCGCAGGGATCGTTCGCGGTACTAAATGCCTGCGAGGTCGGATTGAAGATTTCGGTGATCGCGGGCGCGCGAACCGAACGGGTGAAGTTGCCGCGGATAGTGATGTCGCGGATCGGCGAGAATCGCCCGCCGGCGGTCCACGTCCAGTCGCCCCCCGCGATCGAATGGTCGATATAGCGCGCTGCACCATCGAATTCGAGCGAGTGGATGAACGTCCCCATATCGGGCGAGATGATAGGGATCAGCAATTCGCCGAAGAACTCGTTCGTGCTGAACTTGCCCTTCACGGGATCGACCGGGATCGTCCGGCCATATTGGCTGCGCGTCCCGTCGCCATTATCCTCGCCATAATAGAAGGTGCCGGGATCGAACGCGGTCTTTTCCTGGCGATGCTCATAGCCGATCGACAGCACGACATCGCCCCCGGGCAGCTTGAACAGCGGCCCGTTGATGTTTGCATTGAGCACGAGCTGCGAATTGGTCGCGGTCGGGTTGGCGATCGCGGTGACATAGTCGAGCGCGTCCTGGCTGAACCGGTTCACCCCGAACAGGTTGAGCGGCGAACAGGTCGAACCGAGCGTCGCGATGTTGGCGCTGGCATGTCCGGGCCGGCAGATGATGGTGCCGTTCGCGGCGCCGCCGTTGAACTGCCCCTCGTCGACCGCATCGACGGCGTTGAGGAAATTCTGCTGAACGATCACGCGCTCGTTGCCGCGCGTCTGCGAATGGCCGTAGTTGGCCGAGACTTCCCATTTGTAGGTCCGGTCGCCGACCCCGAAGTCGCCTTCCAACCCGGTTACCAAGCGATAGACTTCGACGACCGTCGAGGCGCGCCCCGTTGCGAGGTCGGTGTTCGCCCGCGTCATGAGGAACGTATTCGGGGGCGTATCGAAATCCGGAACTCCATCGCCGTCGGTATCGATCGGTATTCCGCCCAACACGCCCTTCGCGGCCAGATTATCGGCAATCACGCCCCGATCCGTATCGTTGAGGAAGGGGTTTTCAAGATGGAGCAGAATATTGCCGTCGGTCGATGTCCCATAGCCGAATAGCGTCGTATTGTAGACCGGCTGGCCGCGCAGATTCGTGCCCTTGCTGTGCGCGTACCACGCTTCGCCGAACCAGCGGACATGATCGTTGATCTCGAAATTGGCCGTTGCATTGGCGAGATAACGTTCGCTGTCGGTCAGGAGATTCCCATAGTCGCCAAGCGCGAAGCCGTTGCCGCCCGAGCTTTGGATGACGTTGCCCGTTCGCGTCCCGAAGTCCAGCGGGGTCAGGCGCCCGGTCTCACCGAATTTCAGGACATTTCCGCTATTATCGAAAATTCCGGTAATTTCGGGCCTGTTGTCGCCGGCGAGCGGAATCCCGCTGTTCGTAAAGACATTGTAGCGTCGGTTATAATAGAGTTGCTGCCGAAACGGCGAATCGCGATCGGCCGCGTTGGTGAAGAACGGGCCCGCCGCGCTCGTCAAATAGCGTGCCGAGGTCGGCAGGCCGGTCGTTCGGTTCCATTCGCCGCTGACCGTGATGTTGCCGCGCCCGCCTGCGAAGTTCATCCCCCAGATGCCGTTGATCCGGTATTCGGGCGCGTCGCCGCGCTGCGAAATGCCGGTTTGCGCCTTGAGTTCAAGTCCTTCATAGTCCGTCTTGAGGATGATGTTGACCGTGCCGGCGATCGCGTCGGAGCCATAGATCGGCGCACCTCCCACCGCGATGGTTTCGATCCGCTCGACCAGCGTTTCGGGGATGACGTTGAGGTCGACCTGGCTGCCCGCGGCGACAGGACCGAAGATCGACGAGATGTTCGATGAGACGAAGCGGCGGCCGTTGACAAGTGTCAGCGTGCGCTGGCTGCCGAGCGAGAAGAAATCCGCGAAGGTCTGCCCGGCGCCGAACGAGCCGGCCTGCGCGCCGACGTCGCTATTGCCGGGGATTCCGAATGCCGGCAGCTCCGACAAGGCCTGTCCGATATTGGTATAGCCGCGGGCGTCCAGTTGTTCAGCGTCGAGGACGAGCGCGGGTTGCACCGTGTCGAACCCCGCGCGGGCAATGCGCGAACCGGTTACCACGATATCGGAAGCAGCCTCGGGTTGTTCCTCGTGTTGAGGGGGGGACTCGTCGGTGGCCTGCTGCGCGACCGCGGGCGTCGCGGCCAGGACCGAACCGATGATCAAGGTCGATGCAAAAAAGCGAAGGTCGATGTTTGACATTGAATTCCCCTGTAGCTTGAAATTCTAATCGAGAAGGATGCCCCAATAGTTTCGGCGGTGGTCAAGGATCAGGCAGGTTGCACCGCTTGCATTCCGATGCGGCCGGGCAAACGGGGTTGAAACGCGCTTCCACCGATCGGCCGTCCGCCCCCGCCACTTCAATGCCCTCCGCAAATCGCATAGAACGGAATGTCCGTTGGATCTGGGAAGAAGACGCATGGCACGCAGGATCATTCATCTTTCACCTCGCGTTTTTTTTGGGGGAGGGAGGCAAAAAGGGAACGCCTGAAAAGCTGGCCATCGAGCTGTCATGCGGTCCCGCAATCTCCTCCATTGCACGAAGAAGGAGGCGTGAGCTTGGCCATGAGCTGGCCCAGCGGCTCAAGCGGGGCGGGGAGCCGACCCCGAAAATGGATCATCTAGCGCGACCCGCATGATTGCGACAATCGCGCCGGGATGGGGAGCCTGCGTGAAGCCGGGCTGGCTGAGCGCAGCGTGCGGCCGCGCTTGATTGTCAAATGGCCGAACCGGCGTTCGACGCGGTGCCACGCCGGTAGCTCCCGGTCATGGTCGATCTCCGCCCGGCGGTTGGGCGGCCCGGAATACGGTCAGCATTGCGGCTCACATCTTCTGCGCGGACGGGGCGCCGGCGTGATACCCTTGTCCGCCTGCCGCGTTTTTCGCGCTCGCTCCAGCACCGGAATCGGCGGCCAATCGCCATATTGATGGAACATGGTGCGAGGTCGTTCCGCGCCGAACTGTGCCGTTGACGAGCGGCCGATTGTTCAGGGGGACCGGCCGCGCCCGTTCCGCGCGCCCATCGGCGACAAGTCCTTCGGAAGATCCATTCCGCGCCACGCAGATCGACCCGTCTCGAGAGTGCCTTTGCCTCCAGATGACTGTCGGGATTCAATCCCGCGCGCCGCGTCAATCAATTCGTCCGCGCTGCCATGACTACGTGATGATCATCGAAGACGCGACCGAATTGCTACCCGGACGTTCGGAAATTTTTCCTCTGCCGCGTGCACGAAGCCAGATTGCCTGCGTCTTCCATTTTGAATCGCGCACAGCGCGGGGGCAGGGGAGAAGATCGCGTGCGGCGGTATAAGGCGGCTTCTGTGTCGTGGACGAGGACGGCTTTAGCTGTCGGGCGCACCGCTTCGGCGGCGCGGGGCCCCTTCTCGCCGCGGGCCGGAATCGATCGGCGTTCTTGCCGCAGCCGGTCCATCCCGCTGGGGCTGAAAAGACTTCCCAGTGGCGCGGCAGTCCCCGGCATGTACCGCGGTCCAGGCCGGGGCAGGACTCTTTGTCGATATTCTTTCTGCGAAATTTTTCCGCGCGAAGCGGTTGCGTCGGGCGCGTGGACGATGGGCAGACGGATTAAGCCGGAGGCGACAAATCCGGTCGCTATTTGCCTTAAATAAGGGAGTTGGAATATGTGCTATTTGTGCAGGGGAGAACAGGTCGGTCCGGTCCTGACCTATTGGGAGCCGGTGCTGGCGGATGTCGATGCGTGGGCGCGTGCCGCCGATACGCCGGGTAGCATCTCGGCGACCGATCTGTCGTCCGCCGATCCGGGTGTTCAGCCGGCAACCGAAGATAGCTTGCCCGACACCCTGCCCGCCGATCCCTCGCAGACCGAAATGATGACGGTCGGCGTTCCCTTTGTGAGCCGGATGGATAGCGCGACGGATGTCGATTTTATCGCGGTCAACCTGACCGCTGGCGAGACCTATGGTTTCACGTTCGACTACCCCCCTAATCCTGAAAGCGATGTGGGTTTTTCCGATCGAGCTGTCCGCCTCCGCAGTTCGAGTGGGGAATATTTGGAAACAATGTTCGTCGATGCAGATTCAACTGTGATGCAATATTCCGTTGAGCGGTCCGGAACATATTATTTAGGGGTCGACTTGGGGTCACGCGATTTCGGTGAATATGCCGTCGAGGTTCATCAGAAAGAAGAGGACATACCCGGAACATCCGATGGTGCGGTCCGTATCGGCGGCAATGACACTTTTTCCAGCTTCGTTGGTGCTGGATCGATCCCGGATGTTGACGCATTCACCTTTTCGGTCGGTGCGAATTCCCTGTTCCGCATCGGCTTTGAGGTTAATAGTCTGAATTACAGCTTCACGATCAGAAATGCCGCCGGAGAGGAGGTCGAATCGGCAAGAGTCGGTGCTGTCACCACCGTCTATAGTGAAGCTGAGGGTGATGTGACGGTATATATCGGAGGGAGTGGCTCGGTCGCAAACACTTCCGATGAAAGTCAGGAGTATACGCTGTATTTTTCTCATGCTCCCATTCCTGGAAGGGAAAAATTCTTAGATAGTTTTTATACGATAAAAACCAAGTCTATAGAATTTGATAGTATGAATCCGCTAGATTCTATCGACTGGAAGAGCGCGTCCCCTATAGATGTAAATGAAAACAATGTTGCTAAAGTATATTTCTTTACTATGGAAGATAACTATAATAGCCTCCTGACCGCCGACTATAATGATTATCAGAAGTCGCAGATCATGGACGCCCTCCAGGAATTTACGAAGATTCTGGGCATCACATATGAAATTACGGGTAACATCGAAGAGGCCACCTTCCGGGTGGGGTTGGGGGATGGGGATTTCGCCGGAGGGCTGGCCATTCCCAATGATCCGGAAACCGCCAGCGAAATTGGCTTAAATGTGGGCGATGTTTTCCTCACCCGGTTACAATCCGGATACGGGACCGGGCCCGGGGCCGGGATGGAAGCAGGTGGCATTTGGTATCAGACGGTCTTGCATGAGTTCGGACACGCGCATGGCCTTGCGCATCCCCATGACAACGGCGGCGGTTCGGATATTATGCTCGGAGTGGCCAACCAACTCGGTACACTCGGGACCTGGGGTGTTTACGATCTCAGCCAGAATGTCTACACGAACATGTCCTATAATCACGGCTGGCAATTCGAACCCGGCGCCGACTATTATGAGATTCGCAGCGACGGTCTCCGGTATGCGAATGGCATGAGTACCAAATCGGGAGCGCAAGGCACGCTGGCGCCGCTCGATATCGCAGCGCTGCAAAGGAAATATGGCGTCCATCCCGATTATGCGACCGGCGACGACAGCTATATCCTCAAGGATGTGAATGGCCCCGGCAGCTATTTCGAGACCATCTACGACACCGGCGGCACCGACGCGATCCGCTACGACGGCAGCCTCGACGCCCAGATCGATCTGCTGGCCGCCACGCTCGACTATTCGCGGACCGGCGGCGGCGTCCTGTCGTGGGTCAAGGGACTGGTACCCACAACCGGCAACCTCTTTTCAAAAGTCGACGGCGAGGTCAGCATATCGCAGGGCGACACGATGGCGCCGATCTTCGCCGGCTATACGATCGCCAATGGTGTCGTGATCGAAAATGCAACCGGTGGCTCGGGCAATGATGTGCTCAAGGGCAACGCCGCCGCCAATATCCTCACCGGCAACGCCGGGGCCGACGCGCTTGTCGGCGCGGACGGCGACGATATGCTGATCGGCGGCGTCGGGGCCGATACCCTCGACGGCGGCAGCGGAATGGACATCGCGAGCTATCGCGACGCCGAGGCCGCCATCACCTGGTCCTTCGCCGCGGGGCGTGGCACCGGTGAGATTGCCAACGACAAGCTCTCGGGGATCGAAGGCATCGAGGGCAGCGCCTTTGCCGACACGCTGACCGGCGGAACCGGCAATGACTGGCTCTCGGGCCTGGGCGGGGCGGACATCCTCTATGGCGGGATCGGCAACGATAGCCTCAACGGCGGCGAAGGCGATGACAGGCTCGATGGCGGCACCGGCAACGACATCCTCGATGGCGGCGCCGGCAACGATACGCTGCGAGGCGGCGCCGGCAACGATGTCTTCCTCTTCGATATGTTGCGCGGCAGCGACATTATCGCCGACTTCCGCACCGGCCAGGACCGCATCGACCTCAGCGCGATCGATGCGATCGCCGGCGGCGGCGACGAAGCCTTCCATTGGGTCGGCAGCGCCGTCTTCACCGGCAGCGCCGGTGAGTTGCGCGGATATAATGAGGCCGGTAAGTTCCTCATCGCCGGCGACGTCGACGGCGATGGCGTCGGCGACTTCCTGCTCCAGGTCAATGTCCCGCTCACCAGCGCCGATATCGTCCTATAGACAACCTGCCAACTCCCGCAGGTCAAGCCTCCCCCGCGCTAACACCGGGGGGAGGCTTGTCCGAGCGACATTTGTCCGTCACCGCGCAAAACAAGCCCCGATCAGCGGCTCGCTTGATCAGTTTTGATCCGGGCCAAGCATCTCTGCCGGGAGAAGGCGAAATTGCGCCGACGACCTGAGCGAAATCGAAGGCGAAGGGGCACGCCCGCGACCCATCCGCGCCTGGCGATGACGGGAAAATGATATAATGCGGCCTGGCGACGTGGGACGGGCGAGCGATTTGCTGGGCGAACAAAGCATGAGAATTCGAGCCGATAAGGCCGACACACTCACCGCTCCGAGACAAAACGGAAATCAGCAGCCCGCGTGGCTCTGGCCCGGCTAACCGTGCGGTCAGGAAAACCGGTGCAGATCGCGGGTTCGGGCCGCATGACCTCCGCCTTCCCGTCGATGCTGCATGGCTTCGCCCGGTTGCGCGCATCCGTTGTCGGCAGCGCGGATGCAGGCGGAAATACCCAGGCCATTTTTGCCCGGCGCGCGGGGGGCGCCGCTCCCTGCCTTCATGGCCCGACGTGAAAAAGTTTTCGCGAGGCCCATGCACGGCCGCCGTGCGGCTGCGTCTTCTCTTCCGTCGATGCCGGAATGGCCAGGGAGAAGCATATGGGGGGAGTCGAAGGGAGCAGGGGCGTCGATGCCGACGTCCGGCCCGCGCCCGCTCGCGCCGCACCGGTTTTCGACACCCGCGATCAGGCTGTCACCGCGGACCGTTTCCCATTTTCCTTGACCCCTCGCAGGCAGAGAGCGGTCCTTTCGGGCGAGTGGACCGCGCGCGTCCGGCAACGCGACGCTCCCACGTCGATCGACGGTTTCCGCGTGCCGCGCCATTATCTCTTCTGCGTCACGGATGCCGAATGGGCCGCCAGGGCGCTCGAGGCCTCGGCCACTGTCGCCGACGGCACTTCGCCTGCAGCCGCGAGCAGCCTGGCTTCGACCGATTTCGTTCGTCTCGCGCTGAAATATGCCCGCGTCGCCGACGACGAAGGCGGAGCGAGCGGCCGCCGCGTGCCGTTCGGCACCTTCAGCCTGCTGGTAATGGCGGCGGGCCAGGGTCGCGATCTCGCCGATGCGCTTCGTCGCATGGTCGACGCGATGCGGCTCCTGCGGCCCGACCTCGTCGCGCGGCTGCGCCGCGGCCGGCGTGCGCTCAGCTTTTCGCTCGCGTCGGGAACGGCTTCGGGCGTCGACGTCGAAATTCGCACCGAATTTCTGATGCTCGCCGTGCATTGCGCGCTGCGATGGCTGACCGCCGCTTCGCTGCGTCCTTCGGGCGTCCGAGCCGCGCGCGAGCATGACGACCATGCGGCGAGCCTGCTGTCGGTCCTTGGCTGCGCAATACGCCGCAGTGCGACGGGCGTCACCATCCATTATGACCTGGCCGATGCGAAGCGGCCGCTGCGGCTCCGGCGTTACGAAAGCTGGGCGACACAGGAATTGCCCGAATTCTACAAATTGCTCGCCGAGGCGATGAGCCCTCGATCGTGCGCAGCCGCGCCCAACGATCCGCAGAAATTTGTGTCACACGTCGATCGGCTGATCGCCGGCGGGCTCAAAGGCGAGAGTCGCATTGCCGCGGAGCTCGGAATCAGCCCGGCTTCGCTGCGCCGCCGGATGGCCGAGGCGGGCGCCAGCTATCGACAGCGCGTCGAAGCCGCGCGCCGGGAAATCGTCGATCGTCTGCTCCAGACCGAGCTGCGGCTCGATGATATCGCGATCCGTGCCGGATATTCCGACGTTCGGGCGCTGCGGCGGGCGTGCGTGAAGTGGTTCGGGATTCCGCCCGGCGAATATCGCAAGGTCCTGCGCTGATGGCCGTTCCGCCGCCCGGCCCGACGCGGCATGTCGCCTGAACCGGCGTGAGCGAATTGGTCCCCCCAATATTGCGCGCTCGCGTCATTGTGGGCCGAAATAGCTCCCAATAGATATCGTCTTGCCGGGGACGATCCCGGACGATCCCGTGCAACCGCACCGGAAGAAACGACCGTTCGGACGAGCGGCGGGGAGGATATTGATATGACGAAGTATGACGCCGGCAGCCGGCACCTTTCTCTCGGCAGGACCGGATTGCTGCTCGGCGCGGCCCTGTCCGTGCTCGCGTCGCCCGCCTGGGCGCAGACGCCGATTCCGCCAGCCGACGACGCGAGCGCGGCCGCCGGCGACGATGCGATCGTGGTGACCGGACGGCTTGGGACGACCAACGTCATGGAAATCCCCATGGCGATCCAGGAGATTCCGGTCGAGCGCATCGCGGATTTGCATGTGACGTCAGTGAGCGACCTGTCGCTGGTGGCGCCGAGCTTCCGCGTCGCCCGCAGCTACCAGGGCACCCCCAATTATTCGATTCGCGGCATCGGCTTCAACGCCGTGAACATGTCGGCTTCGCCGACGGTCGGCTTCTACCAGGACGATATCGCTTATCCCTATCCCTTCACCCAATTGGGGCCGATCTTCGACGTGGGCGGAATCCAGGTCCTCAAGGGACCGCAGGGGACGGTCTTCGGCCGCAACACCACCGCGGGCGTGATCAACGTCCAGTCGAACCAGCCCACTGAAAATTTCGAAGGCTCGCTGGCGATGGATGTCGGCAATTATGATACGGTCAACGCCGAGGGATATCTCAGCGGACGGATCGGTCCCTGGCTGAAGGGTCGTATCGCCTTCCGGACCGAGCATAGTTTCGAAGGTTGGCAGCGCAGCAAGAGCCGCCCGAATGAAAAGCTCGGCGAGATCCACAACACAGGCTTTCGCGTCATTCTCGATGCCGATCCGGCGCCCGGCCTCGATATCAACCTCAGCGTCTCGGGTTGGCGCAACGATTCCGACACGCGCGCGATGCAGGCGATCGGGCTGACCCCCGGAACCGATTCGTTCTTCAACCAGAACTCGAACACGGCGTCCGCGACGAACTATCAGATACGCGATTACCTCCACCTCAAATACGGCGTCTATACGCGCACGCCCTTGCCATGGAAGGGGCGCTACGCCGACTGGGCGCCACTGCAGCCGGGAACCGGCGATTACTCGACGGCGCCCGGCCGTGGTATCGACGTCGGACGTGGCACCGGAATGCCCGGCAACCTTGAGGAAAACACCTCTTTCTGGTCGGCCAGCCTCAATGTCGGATATGATATATCCGCCGACCTGCATCTCGTGTCACTCAGCAATTTCCAGAAGCTCAGCCGTAATTCGCTGCAGGATGCAAGCGGCGCTCCGTTCGAAATTCTCGTGCAGAATCCGACCGGGTCGATCAAGTCCTGGTCGCAGGAACTGCGTCTCGAAGGCGAGAGCGGTCCGGTAAAATGGGCGATCGGCGGCTATTACGGGCACGACAAGATCAGGGAGAATATCCGCTCGCTGATCACCAACAACAGCAATTCCGAAGCCATTCGGAGTTATTTCATCTTTGGAGCATATCTCTCGCCGGAGCCCTATTCGGCCTGGTCGCTCGCCATTCCGGAAGACGAAAAGGCGGGGCTCTTCAGAACGCTCTCAGACACAGCCGATTACAGAGTCGATACGAAGAGCCTTCTGGCCAACGCAGACTGGGCGATCACCGACACATTGAACCTCGCTGTCGGGGCCAGATATACTTGGGACAAGCTGGACTTCAACGGCTGTACGCGCGACTTCAACGGGAATACCATTCAGGGCGTCAATTCGGTCGTCGCCTATCTGATCAGCAAGAGTGAGATCGGCAGCTATCTGCCCACCGAGCTCGCCGCGCCGGGGCAGTGCGTCACGATGAATATCGTCGACGATCCGACGGCCGCGAATCCCGAAAAGCAACGATTCGCGCGCGGACCTGTCATCAACAAGCTCAACGAGGATAATTTTTCCTGGCGAGCCGCGCTCAACTGGCGGCCGATCGACGAGCTGATGCTCTATGCCTCGGCGTCGCGAGGATATAAATCGGGGGTCAATCCGCTCAACACCGCCAATTCGTTCCGGCAGGACGAACCCGTTAAACAGGAGAAGTTGACCGCCTATGAAGCCGGAATGCGGACCGATTTCGGCCGTGCCAAGTTCAGCCTCGGCGGTTTCTATTATGATTATCGAAACAAGCAGCTCTCGGGCTATTACAAGGATCCGGTGTTCACGACGCTCGCGCGCCTCGTCAACGTCCCGAAATCGCGCGCCTGGGGCGTCGAGGGCGATCTCAGTGTCGAGCCGGTCGATGGGCTGACGCTGTTCGGAAGCGCGCTCTATCTCGACACCAAGATCCAGAATTATCTTGGGTTGAATGAACTTGGCAACGACGCCGACTACGCCGGCTCGACCTTCGGCAATCCCAAATGGGCGTTGAGCGGCGGGACATCGTTCGACACGCGGCTCGGCGATGACCTCGGGCTTCGCGCCACGATCAACTACAGCTGGCAATCGAAGCAGAAGGGAATGCGCAGTACCCAGCTGGCCCATGAGGGATACGATATTTTTACGGATCGGTACGGAATCCTCCCTGCTGCGCCGAGTCCTCTCGAAAACTTTTATGACATAGGCGCTTATGGAGTCCTCAACGGCAACATCACATTGTTCGCCGCCGACAAGAAGGCGTGGGAGGTTTCGGTCTGGGGCCGCAATCTTACGCAGGAGAATTACGCGGTTGCGGTCCGGTCAAACGCAACGACCATCTTCCGCATTCCGGGCGACCCGCGAACCTTTGGAGCGACATTCCGCCTCAACTTCTAGGCCTATACGCTTGGGGCGGCCCCGCGCGTCGGGGGTCTGTGACCCTCATGGCGAGGGCCGGCTTCGGGAGTCCGTCCCTTGTTCCAGAGACTAAGGCCGGGGGTTCACGAAAGTCGGGCGGTCTGGATCTTCGGAGCTCGACACCATGCTGCGGTGCCGCACTGTCTCGGCGGCACCGCAGCATGGCCAACATCCCCGTCGACGAAGGGCGGCGCGGCTGCGGCCGGGAACGGAGCGCCCGACCCCTAGGTTGCACGACGATAAATTCGTCTGGTGATGCAGGAAACCCGTTCGCTTGCGTCATTAGCTGAAAGCAAACTCGGCGAGAGCAGACAGGGAATTTAATGAAAGGCCGATTATTCACGCGCGGCGCGATATCCCTTCGGCTTCTGTTCGCGTCTGCCCGACCGAACGACCAATATCATGAGGCCCGCGCGTGAACCTGTTTGGCAGGGGCGGCCGCAGGAAAGGTCCGAGACCCGGGTCCCGCTGCCCGGCCGGCCTGCTGGCGCTCGCATTTCTGTGCTCTGCCTGCCCCGCGGGAGCCCAGGAAGCGGCTCTGCCGCTTCCCAATTCCGATCCGTTGAACGTCGATCCCTCGCAGGATCCAGTGACCCGGCTCGTCAGTGCGATCGGTCTTTCCGACATGTTTCGCGCATCGATCGAGACCGCGATCGCGGACCATCCCGGGATCAATGAGGCGCGCGCCGAACGCGAGGCGGCGATCTTCCAGCGGAGCGAGGCCCGCGCGCAACGTTTTCCATCCGGTGAGGTGGCGCTCAGCAGTTTCAGAACCTTGGCGCGCGATTTCTCCAATGATCCGCAGAACATCATAGAACGATCGCGCGCGCGGCAACGGACCGACCTCACTCTCAATATTCAGCAGCCCTTGATCGATTTCGGCGCGACGAGCAAACGGATCGCTGCTGCCGGATTGCGCGTCGAAGGCGCCGACGCGACCGTCGAGGCTCGCGCCAACCAGGTTGCGCTGAGCGCGATCGCGGCCTGGTACGACGTGTTCGCTTATCGCGCCCTCGTGGCGATCGGCAGCGTTCATGCCAAGCGCCAGCAGCAACTGCGCGCGGCGGTCGAGGAACGAATAGGTCGCGGCCTATCCGCGCCTGGCGACGTCGCCGAGGTCGATTCCTATATCGCGGCCGCGGCGGGACGGTTGGCGACCTACGAGCGCCAGCTCGCCAATGCGGAGGCCCGCTATACCGAATTGATCGGCGCGCCGCCACCCGCGACGCTGACCGGGGAACATCGGTCGCGCCTCGATCCCCTCGTGCGCGAGGCGGTCATCGCCGCCGCCGGCGAGACCGCCGAAGTCCGCGCCGCCTATGCCGAGGCGCGAGCGGCCGACCGCGACGCCGACGCGGCTCGCTCGGATAATCTGCCCCAGCTTGTCGGCGGGATCGATGCGGGCCGCTATGGCGTCTTCGAGACCGATCGCGATTATGATATCCGTGCGCGCCTGACGCTGCGATATCGCCTGTTCGGCGGGCGCACTTCGCGGGCGCGCCAAGCTGAGGCGCGCGCCGTCAGCGCCGGCGCGCGCGCGCAAAGGCTGCGCGCGGAGGCGGAGCGCGATGCGGTGATCGCCTTGTCGGACCTCGCGGCGTTCGAGGCGGCGCGCGACGCGCAGGAGGCGAGTTACCACGCCAGTCGCATCTCTCGGGACGTGCTCGCCGAACGCTTCCGCGTCGCGCGCGGGACATTGGGCTCGGTCCTGCAGAGCGAGGACAATCTCTTCGGGGCGGCCGCCCAATATATCCTGGCCGAGGTCGAACTCGAGGTCGGGCGCTATGCGCTGATGGCGCGCACCGGCCGGCTTCTGTCCGGACTCGGTGTCGACAGCGCCGGCATAAGCGAGAAACGGAAAATCGAATGACAAGGGGTGGCGGGATGATCGGGGCTGGAAAGCCGGGGGCAGCCTCGCGCGAGCGCCCTCGCGACAATGCCGTAACGCGAATGAAGCCGCGCACGGCCTCCAATCTGTTGCTGTGGGCCATAGCAGGCTTCGTCGCTATCTTTCTGATTTGGGCTTGGCTGACCGAGCTCGACCGGACGGTGCGCGGACCCGGACGGGTCATCCCGAGCGCACAGCTCCAGATCGTCTCCAATCTCGAAGGCGGCGTCGTCGAGCAGATACTTGTCCGCACCGGCCAGCAGGTCAAGGCGGGAGCCGTGCTGCTGCGTTTAAGCCCGATCCAGAGCGGGGCGGACCTCGGCAGCGGCGAGGCCACCGCTTTTGCGTTGCGCGCGAAGGTCGCGCGGATCGAAGCCGAGCTGAGCGGCCGCTCGCCAGCATTTCCCGAAGCGTCCGATGCGCAGGGCGCCGCACAGGTTGAAATCGAACGTGCCTTATACGGAACCCGGATGGCGGATCTGGCGAGTCTGCGCTCGGTCGGCGAGGCACAGGTCGCGCAGGCGCGGCAGGCCATCGCCGAGGCGCGCTCGGCCCATGCGGCGCGCGTGGCCGCCCGCGATGCAGCCCGCGCCGAGCTTTCCGCGATCCGTCCGCTCGTCGAGCGCGGCATCGAGCCTCGCCTGTCGCTGATCCAGGCCGAAAGCCGGGCGAGCGTCGCTGCGAGCGAGGCGGCCGCCGCCGCCTCAGCCATCACGCGCAGTATCGCGGCCGCCGCCGAGGCGCAGGCCTCGCTGTCCCGAACCGTGCAGGACTGGCGAACCCGGAGCGGCCTCGAGCTCGCCGCTGCCCGTTCCGACCTCGACGCGCGGCGCCTGGCGCTGCCCGCGCTCGCCGACCGGGCGAGCCGCACGATCGTGCGCGCGCCGATGGACGGGTTCGTCAACCGCGTGCTGGTGGCGACGGTGGGCGGCTCGGTCGCTCCGGGCGCGCCGCTGGTCGAACTGGTGCCGGGCGAGAAAAGTCTTCTTGTCGAAGCGATGGTACTGCCCAAGGATATAGCGGGGGTGAAGATCGGCCAGCCGTCGCGCGTGGACATCACCGCTTATGATTCGGCGATCTACGGTTCGCTGCACGGCAAGGTGGTCACCATCTCGCCCGACGCGGTCCTCGACGAGCGGACGGGTGAAAGCCATTATCTGGTGCGCGTCCGGACCGGCAGCAACGTCATCCGCCACAACGGCCGATCATTGCCGATCGGCCCGGGCATGACCGCGACCGTCAACCTGCTCGGCGATAAGCGCAGCGTGCTCAACTATATTCTGACCCCCATTTCGCGAATCCGCGACGAAGCGCTGCGCGAATAGGCGTGGCTGCGGGTCGGCCAAGCGCCGTATGTCCGGAAGTGAACGAAGCAGGTTTCGAAGGAAAGAATGAGGACATGACCCATCCCGATGCTATCACCGGGCGTCCGCCGCGTTTCGCCGGCTGGTTGATGGAGCCGATGCGGCGCAACCGTCCAACCTATCTCAAGGTCGCCCTTGCGGCGGCGATGATCAATATCTTCGGCCTCGTGACATCGCTGTTCACGATGACCGTCTACGACCGGGTTGTCCCCAACAATGCGACCTCCTCGCTGATCGCGCTCACCATCGGGCTCGTCATCGTCATCATCTTCGATTTCGCGCTTCGGACGCTGCGCGCCTATTTCGTCGATATCGCGGGCGCCGAGATCGACCATGAGGTGGCGGCGACCGTCTTTCAGCGGCTGCTTGCGCTGCGGCTCGAGACGCGGCGGGGATCGACCGGTGCGCTGACGGCGATGATGCGCGAACTGGAGACCTTGCGCGATTTCTTCGCGTCGGCGACGTTGACGGCGATCGTTGATGTGCCCTTCATCCTCGTCACGCTCGCGCTCACCGCCGCGATCGGCGGAATCGTCGCGATCGTGCCGATCATCATGATCCCGCTGGTTGTCCTCGTTGGCTGGCTGACGCATCCGGCGCTGGACCGGCTGTCCGCGCGGGCAATGTCGGGCGGCCTGCTCAAGCAGTCGGTGCTTGTGGAAACCATCGGCGGTCTCGAGATGATCAAGAGCGCCGGCGCGGGCCCGCTGCTCGCCGGACGGTGGGCGAGGGCGGTGAACGACCACGCCGAGGTTTCGCTGCGCCAGCGTCTCGTCGCGTCGGTCAGTATCAATTTCGCAAGCTCGGCGAACGTCATCTCCTATGCCGGCGTGGTCATCGTCGGGGTCGGCCTGATCGCGAAGAACGAGCTGACGATGGGCGGGCTCATTGCCTGTTCGATCCTCGCGGGCCGCGCGCTCGCACCGCTCGGCCAGATCGCGCAGCTGCTGTCGCGGCTGACCGCAACGCAAACCGCCTACCGCCAGCTCGAGGCGTTGATGGCGACGCCGCCGGAGGGACCCGCCAATTCGCCGATCCGGCCGTCGAAGATCGAAGGGCGGATCGAGTTTCGGAACCTCGCCTTTCGCTACCCGGGCGCCAGCGAGCGCGCGCTCGACGGCGTCAGCTTTTCGATCGCGTCCGGCGAGCATGTCGCGCTGCTCGGCCGGGTCGGCTCGGGCAAATCGACGGTCGCGCGGCTGATCCTCGGCCTCTACCCTCCCGAGCAGGGGCTGGTTATGGTCGACGGCAATAATATTCATCAATTCGATCCCGCCGAACTTCGCGCCAATATCGGCGCCGTCCTGCAGGACAGCGCCCTGCTGAGCGGAACGGTGCGCGAAAATATCGCGCTCGGGCGGATGCATGTCGACGACGAGGAGTTGATTCGCGTCGCCCGGATTTCGGGAACCCACGAATTCATGGGGCAGCTCGCCAATGGATATGACCTGCAGCTCGCCGATCGCGGCGAGAGCCTCTCGGGCGGCCAGCGCCAGTCGATCGCTATCGCGCGCGCGCTCGCCGGACGGCCGCCCATCCTCCTTTTCGACGAGCCGTCGAGCGCGATGGACGCGCAGACCGAGGCGGGGCTGCTCCAGCGCATGGGCGCGGAACTGAAGGGCCGGACCGCTTTGCTGATCACTCACCGGCCGCCGCTGCTGCAACTCGTTTCGCGCATCATCCTGCTCGACCGCGGCAGGCTGGTCGCCGACGGTCCGCGCGATTCGGTGCTGGAACAACTTCGCCTCTCGCGCGGCGCGTCGCTGTCATGAGAACTCAAGGCTGATCGAAGACAAGGAGAATAATCATGATGTCAATTCATCTCCGCGGTAGACGCCATCAGTTTGATCGAGACGAAAAGGTTCTCGAAAGCGCGATGGCTCGACCGCGCCGGCCGGGGTGTGCGCCTCATTCCGAGACGAGCCTCGCGCGAACAGGGAAGGATTATCTGCGATCGAGCGACGTGTGCCGGGCGGTGGGTGGTATCGCGTTGAGCGCGGCTCTCATTGCCTGCACGCCGCCGCACGAACCGGTAAACGCAGCAACCTTATCGACAAAGGAGCCGGACATGAGCCGCAATGAAAGCCGCAGCGAGCGACGTCAGGGCGTCGCGTCGCCTTATTCGAAGGTGCCGGTCAACCGCCGCTTTCGGACGCTCGATGAATATCTTGCTTTTCTCAAAGAGATGAGCACGCTCGACATGCCGTGGTGGGAGGAGATCAGCCCAGGCGTCTACCGACGCGTGACGGGCCTCCTGGCGCAGTTGGACGGGCCCGAAATCGCGACGCGCGCCGAATTGATGAAGCGCTACGGCTTCGACCGATAAAAAAAACCGGCGCAGGGCTCATCGTCCGGCCGTTGCGCCGAATTCGCGGCGCTGCGATTTTGACCGCCGCGTTTATTTGCCGATGGCGTGCCCCGCCAAGCGCGGCTGGGCTTGCCGTCGCGTTCGCCTTCCCGGCCTTCCCCGACGCTTGCGTTCGAAAGAACGGATGACTGCGACAATGGCCGGAGACCCCTTGGGTTCGTCTCGTCGGAACAGCTCTCGCCGGTCCTCCGAAATTTTTTCCTTCACGCCGTGCACGATGTCAAATTGCCTGCGTCTTCCTTTTTGACGGCGCGATTGCACCGGGCAAAGGGGAGAAGATCGCATGCGGCGGAATAGAGCCGATGCTGCGCCGAGGATGGGGGCGACCGCCGCTATCGGCGGCATCCTCCCTCGCGACGCGGTGCCGATATCCTCGCAGCGCGGCCGCGCCGTTAGCCCAAACCAATGCCGCCGGCGACCTGCCCGGCTTGAGCCTGGGAAGACCTCGCGGCGAGGCGGCGGCCATCTGCCCGCACCGCCCTCCAGGCTGGCCGCTCGCTTCAGAGACATTCTCGCGGCGGAAATTTTCCGTGCAAAGCTAGTGAACCATGCGCGCTGAGGGGCACCGGCGGATCAATCCGGACGCCACAAATCCGTTCAACATTTGTCTTAGCTAGGGGAGTTAGAATATGTGCTATTTGTGCAGGGGAGAACAAGGGCTGACCTATTGGCAGCCGAACCCGGGGGACGTCGATGCGTGGGCGCGCCTCGCCGATACGCCCGGCGGCGTCACCTCGGCGGATCTGCTCTCGGCCGATCCAGCCCGGACGCCGACCGAAGATACGTTGCCCGACACGCTGCCGACCGATCCCTCGCAGACCGAAACCCTGACGGTCGGCACCCCCTTCGTCAGCCGGATGGATAGCGAGACCGATGTCGATTATATCGCGGTCAATCTGACGGCTGGTCAATCCTATGGTTTATCGTTCGAATTTTCACCTAATCCTGACAGCGGAGATCTTTCTGTACGATCTATCCATCTTCGCAAACCAAGTGGATGGTATTTAGAAGGAAATTTCCCCTCTGAAACCGTCACGGCAATGCAATTTGTCGTTGAAGATAGTGGAATATATTATTTCGAGGTCGACCTGGGATCGCATGATTTGGACGACTATTCTATCAACTTATATCAAAATGAAGAGGATATATCCGCCACGTCCGACGGTGCGGTCCATCTCGATGGAGGCACTCTATTTCACGGCTTTCTGGATGGCGGGGCGCTGGATACCGACGCGTTCACCTTCTCCGTCGGCGCGCGCAGCATCGCGGATATTAAGGTCCTGACTCAAGGCGGAATTAATGGTAGTTACAGTATTTCGATCAGAAATTCTGCCGGCGAAGAGGTTGAGAATTCAAAATACGGAGAAATGGGGTTCATTGCGAATGAAACTGATGAAGATCAGATATATACGATGTATCTTTCTAATCCTGTATTTAGAGAAGGTCAAATTTTTGATGACACATTCTATGTGATAGATTTAAAAAATAAATCTTTCAGCGATCTTGATATATTGGACAATATAGATTGGAAGAAGGCGTCCCCTATCAGGGTCGACGAGAATAACGTGGCGAAAGTGTATTTTATTCCAGCCGATAATGACCTTTATCCTGGGATACTTACGGACTATAATGAATATCAGAAATCGCAGCTCATGGATGTGCTTCAGGAATATTCGAAGGTTCTGGGTATCACGTATGAGATCACCGACAATATCGAGGAAGCGACCTTCAGGGTAGGACTCGGCAAGTTTGCGGGCGGAATGGCCTTTCCCAATGATCCGGTTTATGGCTCCCGCGCGGGCGATGTCCTCCTCAGTCTGGACCAAGGCGGTTATGCGACCGAGGCAGGCACGGGCATGGATCGAGGCGGCACTTGGTATGCGACGGCCATCCACGAGTTCGGACATGCGCACGGTCTGGCGCATCCCCATGACGGGGGCCGCGGGGGCGTTATCATGCCGGGCGTGAAGGATGCGCTCGGTTCAGTGGGAGGATGGGGGCTCTACGATCTCAACCAGGAAGTCTACACGATCATGAGCTATAATGCCGGTTGGCAGTTCCAACCCGATGCCGACTATTATGTGATCCGGGAGGATGGCCTCCGATATCCGAATGGTATGAGCTACAGCTCGGGTGCCCCGGGCACGCTGGGGGCGCTCGATATCGCCGCGCTACAGAGAAAATATAACGTCCATCCCGATTATGCGACCGGCGACGATGTCTATATGCTCAAGGATGTGAACGATGTCGGGAGCTATTTCCATACCATCTACGATACCGGTGGCACCGACGCGATCCGCTACGACGGAAGTCTCGACGCCCAAATCGACTTGACGGCCGCCACGCTCGACTATTCGCCGACCGGCGGCGGCGTCATATCCTGGGTCAAGGGGCTGGTTCCCACTACCGGGCTCGTCATCACTGAAGTAGACGGCGAGCTTCACATAAAACGCGGCAGCGCCACGATGGCGCCGATCTTCGCCGGCTATACGATCGCCAATGGTGTCGTGATCGAAAATGCAACCGGTGGCTCGGGCAATGATGTGCTCAAGGGCAATGCGGCCGCCAATATCCTCACCGGCAACGCCGGGGCCGACGCGCTTGTCGGCGCGGACGGCGACGATATGCTGATCGGCGGCGTCGGGGCCGATACCCTCGATGGCGGCAGCGGAATGGACATCGCGAGCTATCGCGACGCCGAGGCCGCCATCACCTGGTCCTTCGCCGCGGGGCGTGGCACCGGTGAGATCGCCAACGACAAGCTCTCGGGGATCGAAGGCATCGAGGGCAGCGCCTTTGCCGACACGCTGACCGGCGGAACCGGCAATGACTGGCTCTCGGGCCTGGGCGGGGCGGACATCCTCTATGGCGGGATCGGCAACGATAGCCTCAACGGCGGCGAAGGCGATGACAGGCTCGATGGCGGCACCGGCAACGACATCCTCGATGGCGGCGCCGGCAACGATACGCTGCGAGGCGGCGCCGGCAACGATGTCTTCCTCTTCGATATGTTGCGCGGCAGCGACATTATCGCCGACTTCCGCACCGGCCAGGACCGCATCGACCTCAGCGCGATCGATGCGATCGCCGGCGGCGGCGACGAAGCCTTCCATTGGGTCGGCAGCGCCGTCTTCACCGGCAGCGCCGGTGAGTTGCGCGGATATAATGAGGCCGGTAAGTTCCTCATCGCCGGCGACGTCGA
>NZ_JBIXJU010000019.1:0-15707 GCF_052871675.1 Sphingopyxis sp. LARHCG72
TGGCGTTCCGGCGACCACCGCGCTCGGCCGGAACGTCTATGGGCGCTTCGGTTATACCGGACAGGCGTGGATTCCCGAGCTGGGCATGTGGTACTACAAGGCTCGGATCTATTCGCCGACCCTCGATGGATTCCTACAGACCGACCCCATCGGATATGACGATCAGCTCAACCTCTACGCATACGTCGGCAATGATCCGCTCAACGGCAAGGACGCCAGTGGGGAGCAGGCAGAAACTACAGAATCTATTGTCGTAACAGGCTGGCCCAAACCGCTGCCGTTAATTCCCGAGTGGATTATCCCCGGCACCCCTGACAATGAACTCTGGGCCAAGCCGGCCACGCTGCGAGTCGAGCGAGGCTTCAAGAGGATCGGAAAATTCATATGTTCTTTTCTGTGCAGCACAAAAGATGAAGATGATGCTGGCGATGAGGGTGATACTGCCTTAGAGGATACGCCCGATAACGCCAAAGAAAAGTTCAGGCCTGTTCGGGGAACGAAAGGAAAAGAAAACATCGAAACTGGCGAGGTGTATGAGAAAGATCTACTTCACAAGGATCACTATTCTGTATATAAAAATCGTCGTGCTTATGAGAGGGGAGTTAGAAGCCGTGACGTTTGGTCTGATGGGCGCCCAAAAAAACTTTGAGGTAGAAAAATGAAACTCAGAGAATTTTTACAGAATCATGGCTATGATCCTAAAATACGAATAGACACTATCGAGGACGAAACCGGAAATTTGGATTGCTTTCTAATTGAGGGTGACCGAAATACGATGAAGTTTTTGTCAAATCTTTTTGAAAAACTATCGGAAGATGAATCCGAGCAGAGTATATATCTTTCTCCAACTGGAGCTGGCAGCGCATATTTTTCAAATAAATCCAAGCTCGGAATATATCTTTCATTGACAAAGTAAGTAAAGGGTTGCTCGACGGGATTGGCGGAGATTAAGTTGGACTACTAGCACTACTTTGGCAGAAGTTTGATTTTTGGGATTCCCTTTCCGGTTGATGGGTGATTCATAGGGAGCCGACGTTGGGAGGATGTCGGCGATGGACGGTGATTGGCGGGATGAACTGGAGCGTTGGCTGGAGCCGTCTCTGAAGGGACTTGGTCGCAAGGCGCGGCAGCGGATGTGTCCGGCCTATGTCGCGGGATTGATCGGGCCGGGAGATCGCAAGAGCATCCAGCCGATGACCGCGCGGACGAGCGAAGTGGGCTACGACCGATTGCATCACTTCATCGGTACGGGCCTTTGGGACAGCGCAGCGCTGGAGGCGACATTGTGGAGCCAAGCCGATGCGCTGGTCGGCGGCGGCAGGGCATGGCTGATCATCGACGACACCGCGCCGCCGAAGAAGGGAACGGCATCGGTTGGGGTAGCGCCGCAATATGCGTCGGCGCTGGGCAAGAATGCCAGCTGCCAGACGCTTGTATCGGTGACGCTGGCGTCGCCGCCTCGCTCAAGCGGGACGGGAAAAAAGAATCGCAGGCCCGCCGCCACAGCCGAGCTTGCCGGCAGTCCGGCAAGCCATCCTCTCTCACGCCCGCCACCGACCGATTGCTTCATCGCAGAGAGCTGTTAGAAAATATACCAATCACTCTTCTGCCAAAGTAGTGCTAGCAGGTGGCGCCATTGGGATCCCGTCCGGGCGATTGACATCCATGTCTCCAAAATAAGGGCGATATCGCCCGCAGGACGGTCCGATCAGCGCCCATTCCTTATCCGGCCCGCCGATCCGTTTCAAATAGGATGCGCTCCCATGTTCCATCCTATTTGCGGCGCTTCCGCTTCACCTTGCCCGCTCCGATATCCCCGACACACTCCGCCCGGTTGCGTCGCGGCTGAGTTGCAGGACCAGATCGACGGTAGTCCGCACATAGGCAAGGATATCCTCGCGCCGAAGCGTGGAGCCGCCTTCCAAGACCAGCAGCGCAAGCTGCTCGAATGCCCGCTCGACATTGTCCGCATGGATCGTGGTCATAGACCCCGGATGGCCGGTGTTGATCGCGCGCAGGAAGGCAAATGCTTCGGGTCCGCGCAGTTCGCCCAGGATGATGCGGTCGGGGCGCATGCGGAGTGAGGCGGATACCAGATCGTTCGCCGTGACGGCCGCCTCGCCCAAGGCGCTGCGAGCCGCAACCAAACCGACGGCATTTTCATGTGCCAGCCTGATCTCGGGCGTGTCCTCAATCAGAATCAGCCGCTCTTGAACCGGAATTTCCCGGATCAGCGCATTGAGGAAGGTCGTCTTGCCCGACGAGGTGCCGCCGGAGATCAATATGTTGAGGCGGCCGCGTACCGCCTCGCGCAGTGCGGTGGCGATATCGCCGGCATCGACGAGCCCCCTCACCCGATCGACAACAGCCGATTGCCCATGCCCCGGCTTCGGAATGTTGCGAAAGGCGTCCGCGGACACATAATCATCGAGCGTGAGATCGGCCGACACATGCTTGCGGATCGCAATCGCGAGATCGCCGCGTGTCGCGGGCGGCGCGACGATCTGGATGCGCGAGCCGTCAGGCAGGCTCGCCGAGAGCAAGGGATGCTCGCGGCTGATACCTTGATGGCTGAGTGAGGCGACCTGTCGTGCCAGCCGGGCCAGCAGCGGTCCGTCCAGTGCCGGAACCTCGTGGCGTTCGATCGCACCACCAAGTGTCTCCAGCCACAGCTCGCCGGGCCGATTGATATAGATGTCGGTGACATCGGCGCGCTCAAGCGCGAAGGACAGCGGCACGAGATAGCTGCCGAGATAGACCCGATCAGCGACGTCCGCCGTCATCATCGCGGCGCCTCGACCCCGGTGAAGTCGAGGTCGCGCGCGACGAATACGCTGACGCTCGTTCCCTGCCGGACGCTGAGCGTCGGCGGAATCTGCGTGGCGGGCGTTATAGTCGCAGCGCCGGGAAAGGATCCAGGGAGTGCGACAACAACCGAATCGCCGACCGATCGCATGGCGAGATTGCCGCCGATCAGCATCGCCGTCTGCAGGATCGAACCCGCGAAGCGCTCGAAGAAGTGGCTGTTGACCTTGGCACGCACACCGCCAACGCCCACCGGGTCAGTGGCGGGCGATCCGATCGCGATCGTCACACCGTCGGGACGGATCAGCCGGGCCCATGTTACGAAAGCGCGCTTCTGGCCGGGGCTGGTATCGGAAGCATATTCGCCGATAAGGCGGCTGCCGCGCGGGATCAGCACGCGGGTGCCGTCGAACCCATATACATCGCGCTGCACGAGCGCGCGCGCGAACCCCGCACCGGTTGAATCAAGCGCAGTTTCGAGGACCGCGGGGATCAGCGTGCCTTGCGGCACGGTGGTCGCGCGGTTCGCGATTGATCCCGCCCGGCTGCGCGCCGCGGCGCCGCCCTGCCCCGGAGATTGTCTGCTTTCCGCCGCTGGCGGGGCCGCGCCATCAGCGGGCGCACGCGCTTGCGAGTCGACGACCAGGATCGCGCCGCCGCTCGTGCGCGGCGCGGGTGCCGGGGCGGACGGAGGCGCATAGGGCGGAGGTGTGGATTGGGGAAACGGCGCCGGGGACGGCGCGGGGACGAACTGCGGTTGCGGAGCACGAATTGCCGGTGCTGCGTCCGCCTGAGGGCCGAGTGGCGGTGCGATGGCGACAAGCGGCACCGGCGGAATATAGAGTGGCGGCAGTGCCTGCGACGCACCGACGAGATCGGCGCGCGCTGGACGCACCGCGGGCGCTGACAGTGCACGGCGGCGCGCATCGAGGACCGAGAAGAGCAGCACGCCAGCCAGGATCGCACCGATCAATATGGCTGCGCCCGGAAGCCCGGCGCGCGGGCGGGCGACGCTGGGCACCGCACCACGTTCGGTTGCCTCGACCGGAGAGGCGGCGGGGTCCGTGTCGGGAACGCTCATGATGCGCCATCCTTCGCCAGGTAACGTTTCGCACGCGCGGTCTTCCGGTCGATCCGGAACAAGAGCTGCTCATGAACGCTGTCGATGACATAGAGGCCGCCGCGCATATTCCCGTTGGCCAGCCGCTCGCGCCCATGATCGTCGATGATGAATACCGCGGGAAGCGCGACATCATGAGGCCAATCGATATAGGTTTTGACGCCATCATCGTTGATCCGCGCGGGCCATAGGGACTGGGTACCGCTGAGGCGATAGAGGCCGACCGGCTCTGTGACTTCGCTCGAAACGCCAGATGGGTCGCCCATTTGTTCGGCAGGATAGCGAAACCGCACCTCATAAGGCGGGGTTCCGTTTGCAGGCGCCAAATCGAACGCATAAAAGCGCGCGTTCGTAATCACCGTCATATTGGTGCTGACACCGCCCTGCATCGGGCGCACGAACAGCATATTTCCGCTCTGGCTCGCGACCACCTGCCAGGCACTGCTGTCACCGACCGCGACATTCTGGACTTGCTCATCGGGCGCGAGCGCGATCAGAACCTGATAGCCGGGTGACCCCTCGATCTGGACCACCTGGTCGCGTCGATAGTCGATCGTCTGCATGCGCGCATCGCCATATCCGGGCTGCGGGCGCACCTGCGCTTCGGCGCCGGTTCCCAGCAGCGCCAACAGAATGCCAAGCGCGCGGCCGCCGGTCATGGGTGCCCCTGGATGGGTTGCCCGGCGCCTTGTGCGGGCAACGGATTGGAAGCAACCGCGGGCGGTGTCGATGCCACGGGCGCTGCAGCTTCGGGGACGGTCAGCGCTTCGGCGCTCTTGCGATAAGCGGTTACCTTGAAGCCCAGCGGATTGATCATCCGGTCCGCAGCGCTCATCGGTTCGCCGCTATAGCCGTAGCGAACGACCGTGACCCAAGGCTGCGCAGGATGCGCCTGACCGCCCGCGTCGCGTCGCTGCGTGTCGAAACGGACCATCGCCGTGTCGTCGCCCATCGGGGTGACGCTTTTGACCTGCACGTCGATCAGCGACGAGCGCGGCAGCCGCACCAGCGGGCTTTCCGGATTGGAGACCTGAACTTCGGACAGATAGCTATTGCGTGCCGTTCCGGCGGACCAGAGCCCGACCTTTTGATAGTCGCTCTGCAGCGAATTCACATCGAAGCCTTCGCGCGCAATGACATATTGGACGAGGAAGGACTGGGTCAGCGCGCGGTCGCGCGATATCGCCTGCGGCTCGAGCGGCTTCAACGGCTGCACGAAACCGGTCTGGCGGTCGACGAGCAAGGTATAAGGCTCGACAGTCTTGAGCGGGGTCAGGAACAGCAGCGCCAGCGCTTCACACACTGCTATGACGGACGCTGCGCCCGCGACCCACCAGGCCGTGCGCCGCGACGTAAGCAATGCGTCTTCGCGATCCTTCGCCCAGCTGTCAGCGCCGGCAAAATAGGCATCAAGGGCTTCGCGGCTGGATTTCTTCATGGTCGCCGATCCCTGGCAAGTGCACGTGTCGATATTCGCTGCCGGGTCCGGCGGCCCGGCGAGGCGGCGGCAGATACCGCGCCATAGCGCTCACCCATATCCTGCCGGGCAGCGCTTCGGGCGATGTGTACCGCACGCGATCCGCCGGTCGCGCCGCTGGCGCCAGCAAGGTCAGCTGCGACAGCCTCGCGGCGCTGGTTGATCGCGACCGCGTCGGCAATCGCCGCTGCGCGCGAGCGGCTCTCGATCGGCGCGTGGGAAGCCGCGGGCTGCCGTGCCGTCTCGGCACTCAGCATGCGATGGCCCGATCCACCGGCAGGCCATGCCTGCATCCATGCGGGAATATGAAGACTCATCGCCACCCGCCCGACAAGGGTCAGCACAGCGACCAATGTGATCGCGAAGATCGTCGTCACGGCGAACAATTGCGCAGGCACACCAATGATGTCGAGGCCGCTGGCGCGCCGGGCGAGGAGACCGGCAAGCCAGGGCTCGAGATAGGCCAGCGCGACGCCGAGGGTGATCGCGATGGCGAGGCTCGCGAGCGCGGTGCCGATCAGCGCCTTGATCCAGCCTGCAAACAGACCGCGCGTCCCGTCGAATAAGAGAAAGGTGGCGAACAGCGGCGCCAGCGCGAGCAACAGGCCCGCCGCGATCCGCACAACCGCAAAAGAGGCGATGGTCGAGACAAGAAAGATCACCCGGGCAAAGCCCAGTGCAAAATTGTCGAACCCCATGAAGGGCGGCGGGGGAACGGAGAGTATGCGGGGAAGCCCATCTGCGCCGAGCGGGAGCGGACCGACCCCTTCGATCGCGAGGATTTTCAGCGCCTGATCGACGCCGTCGATCCGCGCCACGAGCCCGCCGCCGCTTCCCGGCAGGTTGGCAGCGCCGCCGATCGTGGAGGCGAATTCGGCGGGCGAATGGAGAATGACATTATAGACCAGCGCCTGATAGGCGGGCCAGCTGGTGGCGAGCACGAGAACCAGCCCGATCTTGACGAAGGTCAGCACGCCCTCGCGGATCGTCGGCGTCTGCCCGAGGAGCATCCGGTAGCCGATGAGCGCGATCAGCAAGGTCGTCATGCCGGTCAGCAGGATCGACGCGGACGATCCCGGCGAAGCGAGCGCACCATAGCCTTCGGCGCCAATGATCTGCGCCTGACAGTCGAGGAAGCGGAGCATGCTCGGCGCGAAGCTCTCGGGGGCGGGAATGGTATCGCAGACCGCCATGTTCACGCGCGCTCCATCAGCGCGTCGTACCAGGCTTCAGGTGTGTCGCCATGTTCGGCGCGGAGCTCGTCGAGCAGGCGCACGGTCCGCTCGCGCCCCGACAAGATCGTCAGCAGTTCGCGCTCGCCCGACAGGTTGAGGCGCGCGACAACACTTTCATTGCCATGTTTGACGAGGAAGCAATGCGCGCTGTCGGGCAAGGAGCGCACCAGTTCATATTCGTGCGGCGTCAGCCCGAACCCGTCAACATAGTCGGCGGCGCGCGCCTTCGGGTTTGCCATGAAGATCTGGGTCGCCGCCTGCTCGATAATCGCGCTGGCGATCCGGCTTTCGAGGGCATCCTGCGCGCTTTGCGTTGCGAAGCCAACGATGCCGTTGCGCTTACGGATCGTCTTTTCCCAATCCTTGATCCGGCGGACGAAGACATCGTCGTCAAGCGCCTTCCAGCCCTCATCGACGACGATGATCGCCGGGCTGCCGTCGAGCCGCTCTTCGACGCGGTGGAACAGATACATCATCGCCGGGGTGCGCACCGCCGGATCGTCCAGTATCTGCGTCATGTCGAAGCCGACAGATCGGGCCGACAGATCGGTTGCGTCCTCGGCATTGTCGAACAGCCAGGCTCGCTCGCCATCGCCCCACCAAGGCCTGAGGCGCGACCACATATCGTCGGCGTGCGGCCGGTGCCCGCCGCGGAACAGTTCAACGATATGGCGCAGCCGGCGATGATGCGGCGGCTGCGCATAGTTGGCGTCAACCGCGTCCTTGATCTGAGCCTGCTCGTCGACTCCAGCACCGCCGGCGAGGAGCGCGAGCCAGTCGATCAGGAACTGACGGTTGGCCGGACTGTCCTCAAGCTGGAGCGGATTGAGGCCCGACGGTGCGCCGGGACGCAGGACATCGTAGCGCCCGCCGATCGCGCGAATAAACAGCTCGCCGCCGCGGTCCTTGTCGAAGAAGACGATCCGCGGATCGAACTTGCGCGCCTGCGCCAGCAGGAAGTTGAGCGCCACCGTCTTGCCCGATCCCGACGGTCCGATGATGGTGAAATTGCCGAGATCGCCCTGGTGGAAGTTGAAGAAATAGGGGCCCGCGGCGGTGGTCTCGAAGAGGGTGACGGCATCGCCCCAATGATTGCCGTGCGGCTGGCCCAGCGCGAAATTATGTCCGCTGGCGAGCCCCGCAAAATTGCCCGTCGAGACGAGGCCGCGCCGCGCTATATATTTGAAGTTGCAGGGAAACTGGGCCCAGAAGGCAGGCTCGAGCGCGATTTCCTCACGCACCGCGATGATGCCAAGATCGGCAAGCGCCGCCTGGACTTCGGCAACCCCGGCATCGACTTCGTCGGGCGACGCCCCGCGAATGCCGATCGTCATATGATGCTCGCCGAACCCCGATCGTCCGGCGGCTACCTCGTCCTTGGCGTTCGAGAGTTCGGCGCGCAGGCTGAGCGCCTCGTCCTCCGCGGAACGCATCCGCCGCAACGTCAGGTTCATTCGCTCGAGCGCCGACTGACGCTCGACGAACCCGAAGGATTGCGAAACGGTGAGTTCGAAAGGCAAGCGCAGCAGTTCGTCGAACATGCCGGGGCTCGTCTGCCCAGGATAATCCTTGATCGACACAAGTCCCAGAAAGCTTCGATCGGTATGACCCGACGGACCGAGCTCGATCGCCTCCTGCCCGAAACTGATCCGGCGGTCGGGCAGATAGGCACCGATATCCTGTGTCGGGAGCAGGACCGGGCGGTTTTCGCCATTGTAGAGGGTTGAAAGAAATTCGAGCGGCTCGGAGCAGAGCCCGGCCTTTCCTTCGTAGACCGTGAGCAGCGACGGCTCATAGCTGCCGAGCGCGGCCATCAACGCCTCGCGCGCCGTATCGAGCTGGCGTAGATCATGCGCGGCTGTTTCCGCTACCGAACTGGTGCGGCCGAGCTTCTCGCGCAGCCCATCCAGCAGGCCGACCCGCCCTTGCAGCGGGCGGCGGATCAAGGTCAGATACAGATCATTGACGAACAGCTGGCGCCGGTCGAGCCGCTGTTGCCAAGCCGCATCGAGTTTCGCCGAGAAGGGGTCATCGAACTGCCCACCCAGCCCGGTTTCGATGCGGCGACGGATGATATGGTGATAAATGGCGAAGCGCGACGATCCGATCGCCTGCAGCATCGCGTCGCGCAGCCGCTTGCGATAGTTGATCTCGTCGGTATCGGCGGTTTCGAACAACATGCCGCGCAGGCCGATGACCTGCATGAGCAGCCCGTCGCGCGTCGCGATCGTGTGATCGTCGACATGATGACCATAGGGCAGGTGGCGCCCCGCTGGCGCCTCCTTGGCGACGGTCTTGGAGGAAGGGGCTAGGGCCGGTAGGAGTTGCATCGCCAGATCGCATGGTTGCGCACGCGCGGGCAGCGCCCGACCTTGGCAAGCCAGAGGTCGAAGAAACGCGGTTCGCGCAGGCACAAAAGCACGCCCGCCAGATGGACGGCCAGCGCGATGATCAGCGCCCAGACGGTGCGGAAGATCAGGAATAATTCGGTCGCGAGGACCGCATTGGCGACAAAATAGCTATAGGTGACGCCGGCAAACATCTGCGGACGCGTCAGCGCGACGAACAGCGAGTCGCGCTCGACCCCGTTCATCGATCAGCGGCCCAAATTGGCGGTGGACTGGATGCCCGCGACGATGCTCGCGGCGCCGAACAGGATGAAGCATCCGACGATCACCGTTGCGCCGTAGCGCCAGTTGATCCGTCCGGTGAGCATCATGAAACCAACCGTGGCGACGGCGATCACCGCGACCACCGTTGCGATCGTGCCGAGCAGCGTACCCTCGAGCCAGCGCACCGCCGACACCAGCACACCCGACCCCGCCGGATCGGCGATTTCCTGTGCCTGCGCAGTTGCGGCATACAAAAGCCCAACTATCCCGCCTGCCCATCCGGAGATTCTGCTTTTCATTCTCGCCCCGTTCATTCTGCACTCCGGCTATAAAATTCATTCATCGCGTCATTGCTCCCCCCGCGGCGCTGCCAAGACGGAATCGACCCCTTGTAAGATCGTAAGAATATCGATGAAACTTGTTCGCCGCGCGGCAACATGATTAGATGTCTTTCTGCAAAGACCGATGAGGAAATCCGATGTACTCACCCGATTTGTCGCTCACCGATCCGCCGGCACGCAGCGCCCTCGTCGATGGTATCATCTGGGTCCAGGGCGCCGCATTGGGCAGTGTGGCGACTGCCCTCGCGGTGATTGCGGTGGCAGCCATCGGGCTCCTCATGCTCTCGGGCAGGCTCGAAGTGCGGCGCGGCATCACGGTCGTCCTTGGCTGCTTCATCCTGTTCGGCTCCGCCGGCATTGCCGCTGCACTCACCGGCCTTGCGGGTGCGGATACGCGGCCAAGCCTGGTCGCGACTCAGGATCCCGGCCCCTTGTCGAGCACCGTGCGACCGGCAACGCCGCCGTCCCGTGTTTACGACCCCTATGCTGGCGCGTCGGTGCCATCGGCGCGCTAGCCATATTGTCTTGGGACGAGCCATGGGCATCTCGAAGATCTTCATATATTCGATTGACAGGTCCTCCCGCGAACTGATCCGCTAGCGTCAGGAAACGCCTCTCTCGCGAAGAAGGGGCGTAATCCATGCTTGCGGGTCAAGAGGAAGACGCATCGAACGAGATGTCGTTCACCTGCGCAGACATCGCCCCCCGTAAGCAGACCGTGCTTTCTTTCTGCTCCAGAGCTAACGGGCCGATCGTTGACGGGGGAAGTTTGCGCCCATAGCCCGATCCCTTCGGTAAGCCGACGCGCGCAAAGTCGTGAGCTCATGGCCGGCCATGATCCAGCGGTGGTCGTGCTGAAAGCCCGCGGCATCGCCTATTATCGGCGTCGCGAACCGGCAGATCAGGTCTCAAAACTCCGGCATGGCCGATAAGGCGGGATTGATCTTCGTCCAATGCTCCGGAACGTTGAGTGAATAGGTCGGAATGGCGATGGCGTCCTTCGTCGGCTGATACATCAAGGCTTCCTCGTAGGCGAACACTTCGGCGTCCGGCTTTTCATCAACGACCCCGGCGTACCAGCCGAAGATGATCCGATGCGCTGTGTCCCTGACCTGGCCTTCGGGTAGTGCATCGAAGAAATCCTCGACGGTCTGCGCGTTCTTTTCGTGCGCCGTGCGCAAGATCACATCCAGGTCGGCATCCAGCGAAGGGAGTATCGGTCGCAGCAACGCCGCCATGCGCGCGCCGGTTTCGGGCGAGAGCCGGTGCTGAATGAGCAGCCTGGAGGCGCTCATGAACTTGTCGGCATTTGCAGCGACGGCGGCTTCTCCGGTACTGGCACCCGGGCCCGTCGCCGCGGCGACAGCGTGCCCCAGGGCGGTGCCCAATGCCGCTAGCCCGAGCGTTCCGCCACCGACTTTGAGCAACGTTCTGCGCGAGATCGCGTCCCGGCTCGCCTCTTCCGGCATGGCGCCATCCGAGGCCGGGGTCTCACTCGCGGAGGAAGCCATCATGCTCATGTCTTTTCCTTTCCATACAGCCCGCTCAAGCGGCAACGGAAGCGATGCGTGCCTTGGCGCGCGACCGGCGTGCCCTACGCCAGAGCACAAACAGAATGAGAAACACCGGGAAGGCCCATTTGCCGATATCGACGAGCGTCGCCAGCGCCGGCTTGGGGGCTCTGCCGGCGCGAACCTCTGCCACCAACTGTGGCGTCACCGCGATGGAGGCATCGCCATAATGGCGCAGCAGATAGTTGGCCAGCTCGGCCACCTCGTCGTCGCTGAAGGCGGCGATATCGGTCGCCTTACCCCCGAAACCAGGCATGAAAGCCAAGCCGTCCGCCCCCTTGCGGCTGAGGCCGAACAATATCGTCGCCACCAGGTTGCGGCCGCCGCCCGTCGTGAGCGCGGAGTTGTGGAACAGGCTGGGGAAATATCCGTCGAGCGAGCCTTCGGCACGGACGCCGTGGCAACTCGCGCAATTGGCCGCGAACAATTGCGCCGGGCCGCCCGCCAGCGCGTTGTCGGAACTGACGTCGCCGACGCCGCGGAACTTCGACACTTCGGTATAGGGTTGGCCTTGGGCGAATTTCGGCTTTGTTAGCGAGGCGTCAGCGATAGGCGGGAGGTCACGGATGTAGCTGACGATGGCCCGCAGATCGCGATCGGTGAGCTTGCTGAAGCTCATTTCCACGGCCAGGCCCATTTCGCCGCCGGCCTGTGCCTTGCCTTTCACTTTGCCGGCCTTCAGATATTGAAACAGCTCATCGGCGCTCATGGCGCCGATCCCCGCCACGGGGTCGGAGCTGATGTTAGGCGCGTACCAGGAGCCCAGCACGGCGCCGCCAAAGGCTTTGGAGCGATCCTGCTGCATGAAGAAGCCGCGCGGCGTGTGGCATTCGGCGCAATGCGCCGCGCCTTCCACAAGATATTTGCCGCGGTTCCATTCGGCCGATTTGGCGGGATCGGGCGTGTACGGCTTGCCGCCCGCGAACAGCGCGTTCCATGCCATCATCGAGAAGCGCATGTTGTACGGGAAGGGCAGGTCGGTCTTCGTCGTCGATGGCCGATCCACCGGCGCGACGGCCTGCGTGAAATAGGTGTGCAGCGCCTTGACGTCATCGTCCACCAGGAGGCTGTACGATGCATAGGGCATGGCCGGATATAAGTGCGCGCCATCGGCACGCACGCCCTGGCGCAGCGCTTGTGCAAACTGCTTGAGCGTGTAGTTGCCGATGCCATATCGCTTCGACGAGGTGATATTGGTCGAATAGATCGTGCCCAGAGGCGAGGAGATGGGCAGGCCGCCCGCCATCGGCTGACCGCCCGGCGCCGAGTGGCAAGCGGCACAGTCCGCGGCAACCGCCAGATAGCGACCGCGCTCGATTTCCGCGTTGCCGGGCGATGCCGCTTGGACTCGAGCTGGGCCAGCGGCGCCCAAGGTTGCACATGCAAGAGCGAGTGCGGAGGTGAATGGGCGCATCGTCCTCATCCTCGCTTCGCTTGCGCCTGGATGGCGTCGGCCGCCTTCATCGCCAGCGCAGCCATCGTCAAGGTGCTGTTGCCCGCCCCGCCTGTGGGCATGGCGGCTCCACCCGGAATGAACAGGTTGGAATGATCGTGGGCGCGGCAGTCGGCGTCGACGACCGAGGTCATCGGATCGTTGCCCATGATCGTACCACCCATGATGTGCTGACTGGATCTGAAGCCCGGCAAGCGGGTGACTTTCTCGGCACCCATTGCTTCGGCGAAACGCTGTGCGATGGGAAGGGTGTGCAGGTCGGCTCCCTTGCGCACATAATCGCCGACGTCATAGTATACGCTGGGCTTGTTGAGGCCGAGCACATCCTTCTTGTCGGACAGCGTGAGGCGGTTGTTCGGATCGGGCAAAACCTCATGCTCGATATTGATCAGGCCCGTACAGGCGGTTTCGCGGCGGATATCTTCGTCCAGCGCCTTACCCACGAGCTTTTTCTTGAGCGCATTCAGTCCGGCGGCGCCGGCCATCGAAAAACTAACCAGGTTGATCTGGCCGCCCGCATGCCGGCTGCGGAATTCGCCCTGCGAGGTGGACATGATAGCCCCTGTCAGTACCGGCCCCTGGCCCGACCAGACCGGCTCCTTGAACGCGACGATCGCCACCATCTTGGGCGTGTCCATCATGTTGCGGCCGACCTGATCGGAGCTGTTGGCGATGCCGTTCGGATTCCTGTCGTTCTTCGACATCAAGAGCAGCTTCGGGCTCTCGATGCCGTTGCAGGCGATCACGAAGGTCTTGCCGGTCACACGGGTCGATTGCTTGTCGGGGCTGTAGTAGTGCAGCGCTTGAACACTGTTCCTGTCGTCGGTTTCGATGCGGTAGACCACCGCATTGGCCAGCACCTCGCCTCCTTTGGCCTCAATACGCAGCAGGGCGCTATAGGCGTCATATTTGGCCCCGATCGGGCAGGCCGGCATGCAGTTGTTGTTGCCCGAGCAGGGGGGACGACCCTGGTAGGCGAGATTGTTGTTGCGCGCCTGGGCGACAGGGATGTACCGCAAGCCGATCGCTTCGGCCGCAGTGACGCAGCGCTGCTGTCCCACGGTAAACGGAAACGCTTCCATCATATAGGGCTTCGAACGGATCGGCGGCCATTGCAAAGCGGGGTCGGACGGGCCGGCGGCGCCGATCGCATATTCAGCGCGCGTGTAATAGGGCTCGAGCGTGGCATAGTCGAAGGGCCAGTCGCGCCCCACGCCGAACTTCGAGCCCAGCATCATGTCTTCGGGTGTCAGCCGCCACAGCGTGCCGGCCCAGTGCCAGGTCGCGCCGCCGACATAGCGCACGTAACTTTGCTGATAGGCCACGGCGTCGGGGCCGGTAGTCAGCAGATAGTCCTTGTCGGGGTCGCCCGTGAAATCCATCGGGTGCATCGCCCAGGGCTTGGGCGGGAAGGGCCCATCCGGCGCAACGAACTTCGAGACCGGCGGCATGTTCCGGTAGTTCTCGATGATGCGCCCGCGATCGATGCGTGGCCCGGCTTCCAGCATCAGCACCGATAGTCCCGCATCGAGCATTTGCTCGGCTATCAGGCAGGCGACGATGCCCGTTCCGGCGATCACGACGTCCGCGCTGGTCTTGTTCGCCATGGCGATCCCCTTGCCTATATGCCCCGCCCGAGGGACCTGTTCTTCGAGCCCGTCCCGGTCATCTCACATGAGGCGCCCCGCGTCGTTCAATCAGAAGACGCAGCGCACACGCGATCGTGCACCGCCAAGAAGCACAGCAATGGATTTTTCGAGAAAAAGGTGGCGCTGCCCATTCGTACCGGGCCTGCCGCGAAGGGCGCCACGGCCGCGCGAGGAGAATCCGGTCGCATGACAAAAGCCCGAAAATAGATACTCCAAGGCTCATGTCGCCACTTCCGGCGGATGGCAACATCGGTGTGCTCAGGACTCGAGACCGGCTTTGTTATAACTCGGTCGGGCTCGGTTTTCGGCACCTCATTGACGAAGTCGAGGATACTCATGAGTGAGCCGTGAAGCTACCAACTAGCCACCCTATTTCGGCCATTGGGGTATCACTCGACCTTGGATTACCCCAGTCCTATCGACGTCGAACGTGAAGCTGGGGTGGCCTGAATGAATTTATCTTGGTGTCCATCAAACCGGCAGCAGGCCACTAGCCTCTTTCCGTCAGGCGCTGAGCGCAAGAGGCTTGCACTGGGCTGTCGGTATCCCACGGGACCATCCGACCGATGTGCAACTCTTCTTCCTGTGGCGGGACGCTGACGCCCCCGGCAGCACCATGTTCCGGACACCGCATCGCGTGCCGCCCACACCATGCTCGACGAGGCAAAATGGCGACAGGTCAGTTGGCGCCGGGGGGATGAAGGGACGTCTGAGCGCGCGCTTTGCCGCCATGCGCGTCCGCATCGCCGATGGCTCATCGCAACGCATCGGCGCTTCGGGCGCGCTGCATATGCCCGGGGGAAGGAGCCTGGCTGGCGAGCATCGCTCCAGCGGCGCGCGAAAATATTATCTCTCGAACCTGCCAGCAGAGACGCCGATCCGGGATATCGCCGGCGCCATCAAGGCAAGGTGAATCCGCGAACAAGCTCATCAACAGCTCAAGGAAGAGCGGGCCTCGACCATTTTGAAGGTCGATCATGATCGCATATGCCTTCCTGCAATCCCGCCGCCTCGTTCAGGCGGGACGGAAAAAAAGAATCGCAGGTCCGCGCCGCCACAGCCGAGCTCGCTAGCAATCTGGCAAGCCATTCTTGATCACCTGTCCAAGCCGCCGCCAGCTTGTTATCCGCAATGCGGACATCGCATCGCCGCCTCGACAATCAAACTTCTGCCAAAGTAGTGCTAGCGTTCCCGGCCGGATGAACACGGCCACTAACGAGTTGGTCACTTTCACTAACGTGTCGGCGCTTGCGTCTCGGAGGAATTGGGGGCCATCGTCCAGCGTCAACGGCATGATGGTGGCCTACGAGAAGCTTCTTAGGGTCAGGACCCATTGATTTGCGGTGACGGCTGTGATTCAGGCTCGCTGTGAGGAGCCTGAAGGATGAGTGATTTGTATTGGCTGACGGACGAGCAGATGGCTCGGCTTCAGCCCTATTTTCCG
>NZ_JBIXJU010000020.1:0-1271 GCF_052871675.1 Sphingopyxis sp. LARHCG72
TGATCTGCCCCCTTCTGAGTGGTCCAAAATTGATGATATTTTGGATTACGAAGGAGATTATGAATGCCGAGCAAGAAGCATCGCCCGGAAGAGATTATCGGCAAGCTGCGTGAAGCGGAGGTTGTTCTGGCGCAGGGTGCGACGACCGCAGAGGCGTGTCGGCGGATCGCGGTCAGCGAGCAGACCTATTATCGGTGGCGCAAGGAATATGGCGGCCTGAAGACCGATCAGGCGCGGCGAATGAAGGACCTGGAGAAGGAGAATGCGCGGCTTCGTCGTGCGATCTCTGACCTGACGCTGGACAAGCTGATCCTGCAGGAAGCTGCTCGGGGAAACTTCTGAGCCCCGCGCGCCGAAGGCGCTGTATCGACCACATCAGAAGGATGATGCCGGTGTCCGAGCGGCGGCTGTGCCGTGTGCTCGGGCAGCACCGATCGACACAGCGCAAGGCGCCTCGCGGGGCAGATGACGAAGCGGCTCTCACCGAGGACATCATTGCACTGGCGCGGCAATATGGTCGTTATGGCTATCGCCGGGTGACGGCGTTGCTGCGCGACGCGGGGTGGCATGTGAACCGCAAGCGGGTCGAGCGCATCTGGCGACGCGAGGGGCTGAAGGTGCCGCAAAGGCAGCCGAAGCGCGGTCGGCTCTGGCTGAACGACGGATCATGCATCCGGCTTCGGCCCGAGTATCCTGGGCATGTCTGGTCCTACGACTTCGTCGAAGGTCGCACCCACGATGGCCGCAAGTACCGGATCCTGTCGATCATCGACGAGGCGAGCCGGGAGTGCATGGCGTTGCCGGTCGCGCGCAAGCTCAAGAGCGACGACGTGCTCGCAGCACTGGCCGAGCTGTTCGTCACGCGCGGGCCGCCAGCGCATATCCGGTCGGACAATGGCCCGGAGTTTATCGCGACGGCGGTGCAGGAATGGCTGGCGAAGATCGGAGTGAAGACGCTCTACATCACGCCCGGATCGCCATGGGAGAATGGCTATTGCGAAAGCTTCAACGGGTCGCTGCGTGATGAACTGCTCAACGGCGAGATCTTCTACTCGCTCGCCGAGGCCCGGATCCTGATCGAGGCCTGGCGGCGACATTACAACACCATCCGGCCGCACAGCTCGCTGGGATATCGACCGCCGGCGCCGGAGGCCGTTCGATCGCCAGTGTCGCCCTCCGGTTCCGCTTCGCTCCACCTACGGCCAACACTGGCGATCGAGGCGTCAATGCACTAACAATCCCCGCGGACCACTCGGTGGGGGCCAGTCACT
>NZ_JBIXJU010000021.1:0-1249 GCF_052871675.1 Sphingopyxis sp. LARHCG72
TGGCCTGCTGCCGGTTTGGTGGACACCGAGATAGGGTGTTTCCACCTATCGGAGGTCCACAATGCAAAGAAGGAAGTTCAGCCGCGAGTTCAAGCTTGAGGCGGTGAGGATGGTCCGCGAACGCGGGGTGACGATCGCCCAGGCGTCGCGCGATCTGGATGTGCATGCGAACGTGCTGCGTAAATGGGTCCGGGAGCTTGCCGCCGATCCGGGTCATGCCTTTCCCGGTCACGGTCAGATGAAGCCGGAGCAGATGGAGATCGATCGCCTGCGGCGCGAGCTGGCCAAGCTGAAGGCGGAACGCGACATCCTAAAAAAAGCCGCCGCCTACTTCGCGAGGGACTCGATATGAAGTTCCAGTTCATCGCGAAGCACCGAGGGATCTGGCCGGTGGCATGGATGTGCGGGGCGCTCGGTGTCTCGCGAAGCGGTTTCCATGCCTGGCTGATCCGCCCGCCGTCGCAGCGTGCCCGCGACGACGAGGTGATCGGTGCCAAGGTCCGTGCCAGCCATGTAGGAAGTTATCGCACCTATGGTGCGCGCCGTGTCTGGCACGATCTGCTGGCCGACGGGGTATCCTGCGGCTTGCACCGGATCGAACGACTGATGCGGGCGCAGGGTCTGCGAGCAAGGCCGCGGCGACGCGGGCTTCCCAAGGATCATGGCGAGCGGTCGGTCATCGCCGGCAATGTGCTGGATCGCCAGTTCACGGCCGACAGGCCGAACCAGAAGTGGGTCGCAGACTTCACCTATATCTGGACGGCCGAAGGATGGCTCTACGTTGCTGCGGTGATCGACCTGTTCTCGCGCCGGGTAGTCGGATGGTCGATGAGCGCCACCATGACAGCCCAGCTCGTCACCGATGCGCTGATCATGGCGATCTGGCGGCGTGGCAAACCCGACGCGCTGCTGCATCACTCGGATCAGGGAAGCCAATATACCAGCGAGCAGTTCCAGCGGCTGATGGCCGATAATGGGGTTACCTGCTCGATGAGCCGGTCCGGCAATGTATGGGATAATGCCGCCATGGAGAGCTTCTTCTCCTCGCTCAAGACCGAGCGGATCGGGAAGAAAATCTACCGCACGAGGGCGCAGGCGAAGGCCGACGTGTTCGATTATATCGAATGCTTCTACAACCCGACCCGGCGTCACTCGACCCTGGGTTACCTCAGTCCTATCGACTTCGAACGTGAAGCTGGGGTAGCCTGAATGAACTTATCTCGGCGTCCATCAAACCGGCAGCAGGCCA
>NZ_JBIXJU010000022.1:0-1240 GCF_052871675.1 Sphingopyxis sp. LARHCG72
TGACGTGCTCCCCTGAAATGTGACCGAATTTGAGTAGAGTCCGACGCGAAGGAGTCGGACAGAATGAAGCGAAGCAGGTTCAGCGAAGAGCAGATCATCGCGATATTGAAGGAGCATGAGGCGGGGATGCCGACGGCGGATGTATGCCGCCGTCATGGGATCAGCTCGGCGACCTTCTACAAGTATAAGGCCAAGTTCGGGGGTCTGGACGTGTCGGAGGCGCGGCGGCTTCGGGCGCTTGAGGACGAGAATGCGAAGCTGAAGAAGCTTCTGGCCGAGGCGATGCTCGACAATGCGGTGCTGAAGGATCTGACATCAAAAAAATGGTGACGCCCGGCGCCAAGCGGGAAGCCGTCGCATATGCTCGTGACCATCACGGGCTGAGCGAGCGTCGGGCGTGCAGCCTGGTCGGCGTGAGCCGCCGGGTGATCAGATATGAGCCAACGAGGCCGGATGACGGTGCTCTGCGGCAACGCCTGCGCGAGCTGGCGGCCGAGCGCCGCCGGTTCGGCTATCGTCGTCTGGGGTATCTTCTGGCGCGGGAGGGCATGCGCCCTAACCACAAGAAGCTGCTGCGTATCTATCGCGAAGAGGGACTGCGAGTCCGCCGCCGTGGTGGCCGCAAGCGGGCCTTGGGCACGCGGGCGCCGATGGCACTGCCGCAGGGTCCGAACCAGCGGTGGTCGCTCGACTTCGTGTCGGACAGCCTGGTGTGCGGTCGGCGGTTCCGCATCCTGTGCATCGTCGATGACTTTACGCGGGAATGTCTGGCGCTGGTGGCCGATACGTCGCTGTCGGGCATCCGCGTTGCCCGGGAACTGACGACGCTGATCGGCCTGCGGGGGAAGCCTCACATGGTCGTCAGCGACAACGGCACCGAACTGACCTCGTCGGCGATCCTGCGCTGGTCGCAGGAGCGTCAGGTCGAATGGCATTATATCGCGCCGGGGAAGCCGATGCAGAACGGCTTCGTTGAAAGCTTCAACGGACGCCTGCGTGACGAATGCCTCAACGAGACCCTGTTCACGTCGCTGGCGCATGCCCGCTTCGTGCTCATGGCTTGGCGATACGATTATAATCACGTCAGGCCGCACTCGAAACTGGGCGGGCAAACACCCGCCGAGATCGCCGGCCAATGGTCCTGGGGGCATGCCCCCAGGACCATTGCCATCCCATCAATCAACCATCATGAAGGAGCCGGACTCTACCTCTGACTGGTAACAATCAGGGGAGCACGTCA
>NZ_JBIXJU010000023.1:0-1219 GCF_052871675.1 Sphingopyxis sp. LARHCG72
TGGCTCCAGGGCCGTTGCAAGCGTAGCGAACAGCGTCGCGCTGGGCGCGGGCAGCACGACGACGGCGGCCTCGACGGGTCCATACACGATCAACGGCGGCACGGCGGCGGGACCGGTCTCGGCGGCATCGACCGACGCGGTGAACGGCTCGCAGCTTTACGCGGTCGGCACGTCGGTGAACAATCTCGGGAGCAGCGTGGCCATAGGGCTTGGCTGGACGTCGAGCTATGACCCGGCGACGGGGAAGGTCGCGACGAACCTCAGCGTTGGCGGGACGGGCTATAGCGATGTGAACAGCGCGCTGGATGCGGTGAACACGCTGGCCGGCACGGGATGGAATGTGCAGGCGAATGGCGGCGCGGCGGACAAGATCGCGCCCGGCGAGACGCTGACGATCACCGACGGGAAGAACACGCAGGTCGTGTATGATGCGGCGGCGAACAAGCTGAGCGTGGCGGTGATCGACAATCCCTCCTTCACGAGCGTGACGACGGGCGGCACGAAGCTCGACGCGAACGGCCTGACGATCAGCGGCGGCCCGAGCGTGACGGCGGCCGGTGTGAATGCGGGCGGCAAGGCGATCACCAATGTCGCGACCGGATCGGCCCCGACCGATGCGGTGAATTTGGCTCAGTTGAACGAAGCGCAGGCGGCGGCGACAACGCGCTATTACAGCGTCAACGATGCCGGCACGAAGGGCGGCAATTATAATAATGACGGGGCTCGGGGCAACAATAGCCTGGCGGCGGGTGTCGGGGCTTCGACCGGCGAGGGCGCGACCAACGGCGTCGCTATCGGTACCGGAGCGACGATTACAACGGTGGCCGGAAATCCGCGAGCGCCGATCAACGGGATTTCCGTTGGCACGAAGGCGTCGGTCGCCACCGAAAGCGGCATCGCGATCGGCAATGAGGCCGCGGTTAGCGCATCCGTGGATAGCCGCAACGGCATCGCCATTGGCGGAAGATCGCAGGTAACGGGTCAAAATGGCGTGGCGATCGGCGGGGGTGGCAATGGCACCGATAACGGAGCCGGCGCCGGCCTCACCAATATCGCGGGTAACAGCGCCACAGCGGTCGGCTTCGGTAGCCGCGCCACTGGCCGCGGTGACGTCGCGATCGGCTATGCCTCGACCGCGCAATCGACTTCGCCGCTCGCGGCGGTGATTGATAGCAATTATAATACGGCGCTGGGCTATCGGGCATCGGCGGAGAGCCCG
>NZ_JBIXJU010000024.1:0-1061 GCF_052871675.1 Sphingopyxis sp. LARHCG72
TCGATGCGATCGCCGGCGGCGGCGACGAAGCCTTCCATTGGGTCGGCAGCGCCGTCTTCACCGGCAGCGCCGGTGAGTTGCGCGGATATAATGAGGCCGGTAAGTTCCTCATCGCCGGCGACGTCGATGGGGATGGCGTCGGCGACTTCCTTCTCCAGGTCAATGTCCCGCTCACCAGCGCCGATATCGTCCTATAGACAACCTGCCAGCTCCCGCAGGTCAATCATCCCCCGGGCTAACGCCCGGGGGTTTTTGTCAGCGCCTGCCTACGAACCGCTTGCCCGTCACCGTGCAAGCGGTGATTGAGGCCGCACCCAAGCTAGGCGAATATACGGGCGTTTGGCAGGAGGGTTTCTAGCCCTCGCGGATATCCCGACGAGAACGATTATTTTGAGCGACGTGCGGGCGCCTTCTTGCGGCCACCGCCGCGTCCCTTGGTGCCAAGCCCGATCTCTTTCGCGAGCGCGCGGCGCTTCTCCGTGTAGTTCGGAGAGGTCATCGGATAATCCTTGGGCAGATTCCACTTCGCGCGATAGTCGTCGGGGGTCATATTATAGTGCGTCATCAGGTGACGGCGCATCATCTTCATCTTCTTGCCGTCTTCGAGGCAGACGATGTAATCGGGTTTCACAGACGAACGGATCGACACCGCGGGTTGCTGCGGTTCCGGTTCAGCTTCGGCCTTCTGACCAAGACCCGACAGCGCTTCATGCACCGAGCGGATGACGAGCGGAATATCCGATATGGCGACGTTATTGTTGCTCACATGCGCTGCGACAATATCCGCCGTCAGCCTGACGAGCGTTTCCTGATCTTCCATGTTCAACTCCGATCCGGTTTCGATAGCTTTCGATGGGCTGCGACATGCACGTATGTCATCGCCGCTTCAAGTGTATCGCGCGGTGACTGCCTTGCGGCACCGCGCCAAGGCGCGTGACGTGCTCCCCTGAAATGTGACCGAATTTGAGTAGAGTCCGACGCGAAGGAGTCGGACAGAATGAAGCGAAGCAGGTTCAGCGAAGAGCAGATCATCGCGATATTGAAGGAGCATGAGGCGGGGA
>NZ_JBIXJU010000025.1:0-982 GCF_052871675.1 Sphingopyxis sp. LARHCG72
CAACAATGCAGACCTGCGTGCTTTCCATCGACAGGTCTAATCCGGCATAGTTCTTCATGGCTGCTTCCTTCCTTCAGGATTCGACAACCAGAAGTGTGCGCCTCAACCGAGGTCCGAGGGAAGCAGCCGCAATTACACGATGACTCATTGATCAGAGCCAGAAGATGACGGTCGCGGCGAGGGCTACGGCGGAGAAGAAGGCCTTTGGGCATCGATCGTAGCGTGTGGCGACGCGCCGCCAGTCTTTCAGGCGGCCGAACATGATCTCGATGCGATTGCGGCGTTTGTAGCGGCGCTTGTCGTATTTGACGGTCTTGTTCCGTATTTTCCGACCCGGGATGCAGGGGGTGATCCCCTTTTCCTGCAAAGCATCACGGAACCAGTCGGCATCATAGCCCCGGTCGGCCAGCATCCATTGCGCCTTGGGCAGACTGTCGAGCAAAGCGGCCGCGCCAGTGTAATCGCTGACCTGCCCGGCGGTCATGAAGAAGCTGATAGGGCGACCGTTCGCATCGGTCACGGCATGCAGTTTGGTATTCATGCCGCCCTTCGTGCGGCCGATCAGGCGTCCCGGCCCCCCCCCTTTTTTACCCCAAGGCTGGACGCCGTGCGGTGCGCTTTGAGATAGGTCGCATCAATCATGATCGTCTTGCGCTCTGGCGCCTGCGGTGCGGCCAGGCCTTCCATCATGCGGATGAAGACGCCTCTGTCGCTCCACCGCTTCCAGCGATTGTAGAGCGTTTTCGCCGGGCCATATTCCCTCGGCGCATCCCGCCACCTCAGCCCATTGCGATTGACGAAGATAATCCCACTCAGAACGCGCCGGTCATCAACCCGCTCGCGGCCATGGCTCTTCGGAAAATAGGGCTGAAGCCGAGCCATCTGCTCGTCCGTCAGCCAATACAAATCACTCATCCTTCAGGCTCCTCACAGCGAGCCTGAATCACAGCCGTCACCGCAAATCAATGGGTCCTGACCCTAA
>NZ_JBIXJU010000026.1:0-750 GCF_052871675.1 Sphingopyxis sp. LARHCG72
TCCCCGCCTCATGCTCCTTCAATATCGCGATGATCTGCTCTTCGCTGAACCTGCTTCGCTTCATTCTGTCCGACTCCTTCGCGTCGGACTCTACTCAAATTCGGTCACATTTCAGGGGAGCACGTCAGCATTTACCGGCATCGGCTTCTCAGCTCTGCCGACCTCAAATCATCGCTATTCGGTGCCGCGGTTGCACATCTGCAAGGCCTTGGCATGACCTCTTTCGATCGATTGACCAACACGGGCTATGTGTCGATTGAAGATTCAGATCTGGCCGGCGCGACCGAGCAGCTACGGGTCTTTCGCCGGTCCAGGCTTTGAAGGACGACCCGACTGCCGAGGCTGTGAAGGCTCGAAAATGAGCGGTGCAAATCGCTCCGTTGCGGACAATTCAATCGCACCGAGCCAGCTTCCCTACCGCCGGGTCTGGCCGGTGTCTGGCGGACAGCTTCTGGACAATTCGCCCAAAAAAGCAGACAGGCTGGCGCGTCCGTCCAATGCAGGTGGAAGGCCGCAAAATCGAAACAACCGCCCGCCTTCGTGCTTCAGTGAACGTGCTTCGCAACCCGGATATCGCCATCGATCGCGCCGGCGGCGCAAACCTACCTGATTCTAGGGATGTTTGATCTGCCCCCTTCTGAGTGGTCCAAAATTGATGATATTTTGGATTACGAAGGAGATTATGAATGCCGAGCAAGAAGCATCGCCCGGAAGAGATTATCGGCAAGCTGCGTGAAGCGGAGGTTGTTC